>DYJA01000077.1 GCA_020723345.1 Candidatus Aquidulcis sp.
TGCCACTGGCAATCTGAATCGAACATCCGTGCTCACAGTTTGAGAGTTGCACCCTTGAAACATCATGCCCGGGCAGATCGTTCTTCAATTTGCGCGGCAAACATTCGTCAAGAAGTATTCTCATGCGGGTTGCGCCATCACAACTTGCTTCAACAATTCGAGGATGCCGATAGCTTGCTCGCGGTCAACTGTCGGAAAATCGTCTAGGAAATCTTCCAGCGAGTGTCCACCTTCGAGATAATCAATGAGTGTTTGTGCGGGCACACGCGTGCCTGCAAATACAGGCGTGCCACCCAAAATATTTGGATCGCGTACCGTCCATTTTTGTTCGTTCATGTTTCCATCTCCCAATGCGCGCTCATCCTCACGCGCAAACCAAGTATACAACGCATTTCGCCGGAAAGCAACGGTGCGGCGCGTGTGAACGTTGCGTAAGGGCGAAGCATTTGCCCAACCTGGTTGCCTCACGGAAACCACTTTCAATTTGGAAAACGACTCGCACGACGAATGTATCGCGGCAAATGCTTCGCCCCTACCTTGGCAACGCTGCCTTCTGCGCCACGACGATCGTGTCCATCAGTTGATCCAGCCGCGCGTCCACGACTTTCCGCGCCGGATCGCCGTCGAACCAAGCCATGATTTCTTGCGCGCCGCGCGCAAACGGAATCGCCGCGACGAAATCAGGCACGGCGCGCTTGATCTTGGTGTTGTCGAAAATCATGCTGTGCGCTTTGTCGCCGAGCAGCCCTGCGCCCCACGCCGGATCGTACGCCGCGATCACCTCGGATGGGACGTGGACGAGCCGCGCTTGCGCGTCTGCCGCGCGCGCGATGATTTCGTAGATTTGGTTCCACGTCAGAATTTCGTCCGACGTGATGTGGAACGCGTCGCCAATCGCGTGCACGTTGCCGAGCAGCCCCACAAACGCTTTGGCAAAATCGCGATGATGCATCAGCGTCCACAACGACGTGCCGTCGCCGTGAACGATCACCGGCTTGCCCTGCCGCATTCGATTGACCTGAGTGTAGCCGCCTTGCAGCGGAATTTTCGTTTGATCGTACGTGTGCGACGGGCGCACAATCGTCATCGGAAATTTTTCGTCGCGATACGCTTGCCGCAGCGCGTTCTCGCACGCGATTTTGCCGCGCGCGTAATCCCAGTACGGATTATCAATCGGCGTGGATTCGGTGACGGGCAGCTGCGCGGGTGGCTTTTGATAGACCGCCGCCGAACTGATGAAGATGTATTGCGCGGTGCGACCGCGAAATAAATCGATGTCGGCTTGGACCTGGTCGGGCGTATAGACGATCCAATCGACCACGGCGTCGAATTGATGATCCTGCAACGCGCGCTTGGCTTCGTCCGCGTTGCGAATGTCGCCGCGCAAAACGCGCGCGCCTTCCGGCACCGGGCGCACCGACGTGCCGCGATTCAACAAGTACAATTCGATGCCGCGTTCGAGCGCGAGCTGCGAACACGCGGAACTGATCGTGCCGGTCCCGCCGATGAAGAGCGCTTTCATGATTTTCTCCTCTGCGAAAGTAGGGCAAATTTCCAAATTTGCCCTACGCGATGTTGATGCGCCAAGTATACAACCCAAGTCCGAAAAAGTCTAGCCGATTGCGCGCCCCAAACAAAAAAGCGATCCTCGAATCGAGAATCGCTTGCGAGTGCCGACGACTAGACTTGAACTAGTGACCAAGGGCTTATGAGTCCCCTGCTCTACCACTGAGCTACGTCGGCGTCGTCGCTATTATATGGCAAAGCCGCGTCGTGTCAAATCGAAAATCAGCGCGTCGGCGCTTTGTACGAATTATAGCGCAACGCTTGCGCGATGTCTTGGAGCAGCGCGATTTCCTCATCGGTGATCGTTTTCGCGCCGATGCCGAAGACGCCGCCCTCCTTGACCGCCGCGGCGACTTCGCCGCCGATTGCCATTACCCACATTTTGTAATCGCGAATTTCGTGCGCGGTCGCTTTGGCGTCGAGCACGTTCGCGGCGCGCTGACATTTGGCGAGCATTTCTTTTTTCAATTGTTCGGCGCGTTCTTTTTTCGACGCGCCCGACGTGATCGGCGGGAGCGGTTTCAAGATTTTGGAATCTTCATCCGGCGCCATCAACGATTGAATCAGTTCATTATCGGGAAACATCTGCCCCGCGTTCGCCACCGCCGTCGCGCTCGCGATGATCTCGCGCATCATTCCGCCGGTGTTGCTCGACGACGCGTACAACACCGCGACGCCGACCAACAGCGGTAACTCTTGCAACGCCCACCATTCATTCAGCGTATAATCAATTTTTGTCGTCATCTCTTCTCCTCGTAGCGGTTCGTAGATGGCATCACGCATCACGCATTCGCTAGAACCCCACGTCGCCCGGCAAGCCGGCTTTCAATTCGCCGCTCGCGTTTGGAATTGTCACGCGCACCGCAAAGACGATCTCGGATCGTTCTTGTGTGTTGTACAAATTCGCCGGTTTGAATTCCGCTTCCGATGCGACGTACGCTACTTTACCCGAAAATGTCTTTCCTGGCAAACTGGGCAAAGTGAATTTGACGCTCTGCCCGACTTTGACCGCGCCGATATTTCGGATCGGCACGTAGACCGTCATTTCGAGTTCGCTGGTGTCGGCGATGGTCAACAGCGGCGCGCCGACGCGAACGGTTTCGCCCGGCTCGACGCTTTTGCCGACGATTATTCCCGCCACCGGACTTGTGATCGCGTACCGTTTCGCTTGCGCCTGCGCGATTTTTTGGTTTGCTTGCGCGGCGCGTAGTTTCGCTTCCGCAAGCGCGACCGCTTCTTTTTGCGCGCCGCGTTTTGCGATGTCGAGATCGGCTTGCGCGATTTGCTTGCCCGCTTCCGCGATCTTGACCTGGTTTGCGGCAGAATTTTTCGCGGCGATCAGTTCCAACGGATTTGCGATCAGCGCGCGATACAACGCGAGCACGCGCTCGTTTCCTTGCGCGGTCGCTTGCGCGGCGGAGAGCGCGGCTTCCGCGCCATCTTTTTGCCGCAGCATCATTTGATACCGCGTCTTGCCCGTGTTCGATTGGTCCGCTTGCGCGCCGTCGAGTTGATTCTTGATCGAGTTGAGCGTCGCTTCGGCGCGCTTGACATCGCCTTGCGCGGCAAGCGCCTTGCCTTCCCAAATGTGCAGTTGCGTCAAAAATTCCTGCGGCGTCGACAGTGCGCGATTCGCATCAGCCAGCGCGGCGTTCGCGGCAGTGAGATCGGCGTCGGCTTGCGCGACTCCCGCGTCTGCCAGCGCGAGCGTCCCCGGTCGCGCTTTTTCGTTTACCTGATCGAGATTCGCTTGCGCGGCGCGCGCGGCGGCTTCCGCTTCGTTTAGCATATTCTTGATCGTCGCGTCGTCCAGTTCGATCAACACGTCGCCGACGTTTACCGCGCTGCCGCGATTGACGCGCACCGCGACCGCGCGCGCGCCGATTTCTGACGCGACGCGCGTCTGTTTCGTTTCGAGCGTGCCGGAATATTTCGGCGCTTCCGCGTTGCCGAGCAGCGACGGCAACTTGATCCCGCTCGATGGAATCGCGCCGATGACGAGACTTGCGGGCATTCCGGCTTTCACTTGTTCGTCCGCGTCCTTCAACGTAATTTCGATAGCGACCAGTTGCGCGTTGCGGTCATCGTCGGTTTGCGCGGCGCGTCCTGCGAATTCGGCGCGCTCGGCGATGTTCGTAATCGTGCCGCTCACTTGCCGATTGCTCAATTCGTTCACAATCACGGTCGCGCTTTCGCCCAGCCGGATTCGCTCCACCTGCGTCATCGGCACAAAGACGCGCAGTTTCAAATCGCCCGCGACGCTCAATCGAACGAGCGGAGTCGCGGCGGGGACGACTTCGCCGACGCGATACGCGACGCGCGTGACGACGCCCTCGCGCGGCGCGGCGATTTGATAGCGCGCCAACTCTGGGTCGAGCGCGGCGCGCGCGGCACGCGCTTGATCGAGCGCGGCGCGCGCGGTTTGGATTTGCGCGGGACTCGCGCCGTCGCGCAACGATTGGAGCGCGGCTTGCGCGACGAGCACATTCGCCGCCGCGCGGTCGCGCGCAGCGCGCGCCTGATTCACGCGCGCGTCGAGCGCGATCGGATTCGCAAGTTGATCGTTCAAGTCTTTCCAGCTCGCGTACGCGGACAGCGCGTTCGCGTGCGCGACGTCCAAACTTGCCCACGCTTGCCACGCGGTTGTGCTTGCGCGATTCCATTCGCCTTGCGCGTACACGCGGCGATTCTGCGGCGAATCGAAGTGGAGTGTCGTGCCAGTCGGCAATCGAATGTCCACGCCTTCGCCCAATTGCTTGTTGATGTCCGCCCACAAACGACTTTCGAGATCGGCGGCTTCGGCTTGCTTGGCGGTCGCAGTGTAGTTGAACGTCGCGGCAATCGCGCGCGTCTCCGCGTCGGTTCGCAAAATCGTGAGCGTCTGCGGATTCGCGCGAATCGCTTCGGTGTCGGTCACGGCTTGCGTCGCGGCAACGAGTGCGGCTTGGGTCTGCTCGACGCGCGCGTTGGCTTTGCGAATGTCTTCAGAACGCGCGCCTGCTTGCAACAAATCGAGTTGCGCTTGCGCCGCCGCGACATTTGCATCCGCGATTTCGACGCGCAGTCGAATGAACTCATCGTCAATCGTCGCAAGCGGCTGACCTTGCTTGACGACATCGCCCTCTTCGACCGCGATGTTTGTAACGCGTCCGCCGACTTCCGCCGACACGTCGAGCGTTTTGCCTTCGAGAAATCCCGTCCACACGCTGTTGTCCAGCGCAGTCGCGCTGTTGGCGGCTTGGCAGGCGGTGAGAATTGCGATTGTCATTGCGAGTAAAACCAGGCGAATCGAATTCGCGGCAACAACAGCACCAAGCCCGCCTGCGCGGGCTGACCAGCCGACGAAGGTCGGCTTTGTGGTTTCGTTGCTGCGGTTTCTAACCGCCCAGAGTTTCAGGTTCATTTTCAGATTCATAGACCCAACATGCTTGTAGTGCGCGCTTGAGCGCGCCGTGGCGCGATAAATCGCGCACTACGAACGCGCCCGCGCGATAAACACGTCTTCGAGCGACGGCGGAATCGCGATCATGCTGTTGATTTTCACTTGCGCCGCGTCGAGCGACGTTTCGATTACATGGCGATGTGTCGCCCAATCCGGCACGACAACGTGAACGAGCGTGCCGTACAGCGCGACCTCTTCCAGATTTGCGAGCCCGCGCAAAATTTCAATCGCGCGACCTGGGTTGTCGCAGTCAATTTCGACGACCTGACCGTGCATCTGTTTTTCCTTGATGTCGTTCGGCGTGCCGGTCGCGACGATTTTTCCGTTGTGGATGAACGCAAGCCGATGACATTGCTCCGCCTCGTCCATGTAATGCGTCGTCACGAAAATCGTCGTGCCGTCTGCCGCGAGCCGATAGAGCAATCGCCAGAAATCGCGGCGACTGACTGGATCAACGCCCGCGGTTGGCTCGTCGAGAAAGACGATTTGCGGACAATGAATGATCGCAGTCGCGAGCGCGAGCCGCTGCTTGTAGCCGCCCGCGAGGTTCGCCGTCAGTTCGCGTTCACAGCCGACGAGTTCGGTCAATTCCAAAACGCGTTGGCGTCGTTCGATCAGTTGTTTGCCCCAGACCTTGTACGCGCGTCCGTAGAAATTCAGATTCTCGACGACGCGCAGATCGCCGTACAAACTGAATTTCTGCGACATGTAGCCGACGTTGCGTTTGACCGCGGCGGCGTGGCGCGCGATGTCGTACCCCAAGACCGACGCCGCGCCGCTCGTCGGGTGCAGCAAGCCGAGCAGCATTTTGATCGTCGTCGTCTTGCCCGAACCATTGGGTCCCAGAAATCCAAAAATCTCGCCGTGCGCGACGGAAAACGAAATATGATCGACCGCGACGAATTTTCCAAACTTGCGGGTCAGTTTGTCGGCAATGATGGCGTCGTTTGGGTTCATTGATCTCCGTTCCAATTGACCGCCGACCGCCGACGGCAGACCGCCAGGGAGAGGGCACCAAATAAGATTCTGATTTCGTTAGAATGGAAGTTCAGAACCAATCTCATATAATTCCTGCTCTTCGCGCGTTTTGCGTTCTCCTGTAAGCGATGAACGAAGCGCTTGGAGTTTTGCGAAGAGTTTCTCGCTGAATTGGTATGCTTCGCGCAAAGGTGTAGGGTCTGGCAAGTACTTGCGACGATTGATGTGGTGTTGGCAGGCGACTGTTTCAATCAAGGAGCGGATTGCCATTCCAATGAAACGCGCTTGATCTGCATCGCTCGCGGTCGTGGATCCTTCAGCGATGTTAAGAGTGACGCTCGTTGCCGCGCGCCTCAATTGACTTTTCAAATTGTCATTTTCCGAGTGCGGCAACTTGGCAATGATCGCGTACATCATATCAGAGTAATCCATTGACAGTTGCCAGACTTCGAGTCTCTCGAATTTGTACGCCATGGTTTCTCCTTTTACGACCGCAGACCGCTGACCACAGACCGCGCGAAAGAATTGGCGGCGGTCAGCGGTCAGCCGTCGGCGGTCGTTGATGTGTCACCAACGAAATAAACGCCTCCTGCAAATGCGGCGCGGTCGGACGAATTTGTGTGACGCGAATACTTGCCGCGCGCAGCGCGCTTTCGATTTCGGGCAGACGTAGCGCGGCGTCGTCAACGAAAACGTGCAGCCGATCTCCGTACGCTTGCACTTCGGACACGCCGGTCATTGACGCGACGACGTGTTCGGTTGCCGCGAGTTCGTGCGCGACGATGGCGATCAGATCGCCGCGCACGAGTTGCCGCAAATCCGCAGGCGCGCCCTGCCGAATGATCGCGCCTTGGTACATCAAGCCGACGCGCGAACAACGCTCCGCTTCGTCCATATACGCGGTGCTGATGAAAATCGTCACGCCCGCGATGTGCAAGTCGCTCAGAATGTCCCAGAACTCGCGGCGCGAAATCGGATCGACGCCGTTCGTCGGCTCGTCGAGAAACAAAACTTTGGGGCGATGAATCAGCGCGCATGCGAGTCCCAGTTTCTTTTTCATCCCGCCCGACAGCGCGTCCGCGTTGCGATCCTGAAATTCTTCCAGCCGCGCGAAGCGCAGCAAACGTTGAATCTGCGGTTCGCGTTCCGCGCCGCGCACGCCGAAAATGTCCGCGTAAAAATCCATGTTCTCGCGCACCGACAAATCGCCGTACAAACTGAACCGCTGCGCCATATAGCCGATTTGGTGGCGCAGTTTTTCCGCTTGGCGATGCGTGTCGAAGCCGCTGACGCGCGCGGTGCCCGCGGTCGGTTTCATCACGCCCGCGAGCATTCGAATCGTCGTCGTCTTGCCCGCGCCGTCGGGACCAATCAGTCCGTAAATTTCGCCCGGCGCGACGTCGAGATTGATGCCGCGTACGGCTTGGGTTTTGCGGAAATGTTTGGTGAGTTGTTCGGCTTGGATACGTCCGGTTTGATCCATAGATATTTCGTTGGACAAATTTGTAAATTTGTCCTACACCTCTGCCCGCGCAAACAAGAACGACGCCGCGCCGAGACAGACGAGCGTGAGCGCGACGAGCATCACGACGTGATCGAGCATCATCGGCAGCGTCGAGCCCTTGAGAAAAACGTGGCGCGTGATCGCGGTGAAATGTTGCAGCGGCGAAACCGCGGCGGCGGCTTGCATGAACACGGGCATATTTTCCGTCGGCACGAGATAGCCCGAGTACGTCACTTCCAAGATCGCGAGCAAAAAGACGATCAAGATCGCTTGCTGTTGGCTGTGCGTGACAATCGAAATCAAAGTACCGATGCCGATTTCGGTAATGACGAACAAAATTCCCAACGCGGTGAACAAAATCAGATCGCCGCGCATCGGCAAGAGAAATCCTTGCGTGAGTGTGATGTACAGGATGACGTAATTGACGATGCCGACGACGAGCGCCATCAATCCTTTGCCCAGCATCAACTCCAAACGACTGATCGGCGTGACGATGAGTTGCTCCATCGTTCCCAGTTCGCGCTCGCGCACGAAACCAACCGCCGCGACGACGAGCACGACTTGATACGTGATGAACGGCAGTTGCGCGGAGAGCGTCGACCAGCGAATGTACAATGTCGGATTGAACGCGTTTTCGACGACGAGATCGATCCCGCCGCCGAGCGTCGCTAGCCCAGATTCGGCGAGAAGTTGGCGCAGCACATCGTTCACCGCGCCTTGAATGTCACCGAGAATGTTGAGCGCGACGATGACGTTCGTCCCGTCCACAATCGCGTTGAGCGTCGCGCGCGCGTCGGGACGCATCACGCTGCGCGAAAAATCGGGCGGAATGATCAGCACCGCCGCTGCGTTCCCGTCGTTGACCAATTGCTCGACCTGTTCGTAACTCTGCGCACGCGCGACGAGCCGGAACGCTTCGGAATTGTCGAGCGTGCGAACCAGGTCTTGGCTCAACTGACTCTGGTCTTGATCCCACACCGCGAGTTTGATCCCGCGCACGCCGCTGCCCGTCGCCTCCGCGATCAAGAGCAACTGCGAAAAGGGCGCGACGATGAGAAAGATCAACAGCACGCGGTCGCGCCAGAGTTGGATTATTTCTTTCCACGCCAAATTCAAAATTGATTTCATGTGTAAAATAGAAGGGAGAAGAGGGCGTAGAAGGCAGCAGAAGGCGAAGACGGGATAGAAGGCGGAGATGGCGAAGAAGGCGCGCCGTCTTTGCCTTCTGTGCCCTCTCTGCCTTCTGTGCCCTCTCTGCCTTCTATCGCCCTCTACGCCGTCTTATGCCTTCTTCACCCTTCTCAATAATCCACTTGCTTGCGAAACGCCAGCATACTCAGAATTGTCGGCACACAACCGAGCGCGAGCAAGTACGCCGATTGCGTCAACAGCGCGGGCAGATCCATCGCTTTGAGGAACACGCCGCGCGTCATCTGGACGAATTGCGTCGCGGGCAGAAAGAACGACGCGACTTGTGCGATGCCCGAGCGCGTGTCAATCGGCAGGATAATGCCCGCCATGAAGAAACTGGGAATGAAAAAGATGAGCAGAATGATCCGCATCGCGGTACCCTGGCTGGTGAGAAAACTGGCGAGGAACATCGTTTCGCCGAGCGACGCGAAGAGATAGAGCGTGGTGAAAACGAGCAGGTCAATCGGCGAGCCGCGCAGCGGGACTTGAAACCAGACAATCGCAACCGCAATCGCGGCGAGCGCGCTGATCAAGCCAAAGCCGATGTACGGAATCAGTTTGCCGAGCAAGTATTCGGCGGCTTGGATCGGCGTGGTCGCGAGCGTTTCGAAACTGCCCAGTTCTTTTTCGCGCGTGATCGCGAGCGCGATCGCAAGCGACGGCAGAATCATGACGATCGGCAGCAGCCCGGGCACCATCGAATACTTGGAATCGAGTTCGCGGTTGTACCACGCTTGCGTTTCGACGGTGATCATCGACGCGGCGCTGGGGTTGACTTGTTGGCTAAAACTATAGACGCGCTCGCGCAAGCGCGCGCTGACTTGAGACGCGGTGACTGCATCGCTGCCGTCCGCGATCGCTTGCAGTGACACGCGTTGCCCTGCGAGCAGACGCGTTTCGAAATTCGGCGGAATGACGATCGCGACGTGAATCTCGCCGCTCTGCAACGCGCGATAAATGTTGTCGTAGCCCGCGAAGTTGCCGTGGCGAACGAATTTGCCGTCGGCGGTGAGCCGCGCGACGAATTGGCGCGACAGCGCGGTCTGGTCCGAATCCCACACCGCGACGCGGACGTTTTGCATTTCGAGCGCGAAAAGGTACGCAAAAGTAAAGAGCATAATCGCGGGGGAAAGCGTCACGAGGAACAAGGTGCGCTTGTCGCGATAAATGTGCCGAAACTCTTTTCGCAAAATTGCCCAAAGGCGGTACAGTGACATTACAACCAACTCGCGCTATTTCTTTCGGCGCAACGCGCCTTGGAGGAAGAGATCAAGAGCAAAGTTCACACCCGTTTCTTCACTCTGATCTAACCCGGTTTGGAAAACGGAAACGGTCAAACCAACCAGACACGCGGCAGTCATAGTCGGATCCGCTGGCTTGAGGTCGCCTGCGGCAACACCGTTGTTGATCTCCTCGACGAGGACGCCAAACAATTTTCGGCGCAGTTCAGTAATGGCTTGTTCGCTGCGTCTGGCGTTGGACGGAGCATGCGTGATACCTTCCAAGATGAGCCCGAAGGCGTGACTGCGCGGACCGAGCGCACGCGCGAGTGTGAGAACTGCGGAACGCAAGCGTGTCCGCCAGTTGCCGCCGCGCGCGTTCGCTTGCATTTCGACGCGCAGTTGCTCGCAAGTCTCGCCCAAGACGGCGATGTACAACGCCTCTTTGTTTTCGAAATGATGATAGATGGACGATTTGACCAAGCCCGCCGACTGAGCCACGTCGCTGATAGATACGCCATAGTAGCCGCGCTCGGCGAAAAGAGCGGCTGCGGCTTGAACGATGCGCTCACGTCCTTCGGTTGGCGTGTTCGAACGGATAGCATTTTTCCGAGACATGCATGGCTCCGCGTAAAAACGAAAAGCACTGACCGAACGTTCGGTCAGTGCCGATTATATCTAATTCGCCCCGTTTGTCAAATTCGGGCGGAGTGGGATGACGACCGAAAGCGAGATACAACTGTCCCGAGTACGCCGCCGTACACCAGGTGCATCACGAAGGATACGCCGAACCACTGCAACGTGTCATCCGGCGTCATCTTCAATAGGATAGGCGTCGTCGCAAGTATCGACTGACTCAGGATCTCGACGTACAGCACGGCGAGTACGACACTCTTGTTCAAAGTATCCACTCGAAGAGCAGCAACCCGCGCCACGGCTGCGCCAAAGATCGCGCCGACC
Source organism: Candidatus Aquidulcis sp. (assembly GCA_020723345.1). Classification (GTDB taxonomy): domain Bacteria; phylum Chloroflexota; class Anaerolineae; order UBA4142; family UBA4142; genus VGOB01. The sequence continues at coordinate 10,862 of DYJA01000077.1, forward strand.
ACCGGACCAACCACGTAGTGCGTCGCCACGCCCGCAGAAATACCGCCTGCCATCTCAACGCCGAGGATCGAAAAGAAACGCGCCACCGTGTCTCCAACGATTGAAAAACATGTGAGGGCTGGCATTCCTGCCGCCGATAACGTTCCCATAAGGACGAGGTCCATGACAAACGTGCCGACCACGCCGCCGAGTGCTCCGATGGAAATTCCGTTGATGCGCGCCGCAGATCTCGCGTGAGCCATTTGTGTTCCACCAGGTGTTTCTGAGTGGATTGCATGTACATTCATTCTTTTCACCTCCTACATGGTTTGACCAGTCGGATAAAATGTGCGCGTGTCATGCGCGTTGGCTTTTCTCTTTCGCGTTTCCCCACGCGCCGCACCAGCTGCCAAACTTGCTCCAAAAACCTGCCCTGAGGAACGAAGGGTCAGGGTCAAAGCAGAAACTGCGGCTAGCCGGCGCGCCCGCTTTGAAGGAATCGCAGGCGCCAAACCAGTTCAGCATCTGGCGAAGCGCTTCTTCGTTCCCTTTGATGTCAACCCGAAACCCGTCTTCGGTTTCGCTCACCTTGAATTCGCTGATGATTTTTTCCATTGTCGGATTTCTCCTTTCGCGTGTGGAAGGTTTCCGCGCAAGCGCCCTGTGCGATGATTTGCGCGGAAACCATTCCGTTATTTCGGTCAAACACGCACGGCGGCTTTGATGCCGCCACTGGTTCACTGCGTCCGAACGCTTTGTAAGCGGCGGCTTGGGCTTTTTTGCCCGCCATGTCCTTGACCGCGCAGGCGATTTTCAATGCAGCCAGGATTTGATCGTCCGGCACACCATGTTGTCGCGCGGCAGTCAAATGTGTTTCGAGGTGGCTGACGCAGTTGACCGCGTACGCGGCGCTGATCGAGACTAATTCGCGGATTGGCGATTCGCTTTCGCAGCAGACGATTTCTGGCTTTGTTTCATCCGGCTGATTGCCAAGCCGCGCCATGACCTCGGTCGCGTTGCGTCGCACGCACAACGCAGCGCTCACCGCTTGGCGGATTTCTTCGTCATTCGCTCCGGCGATGCGCGCCGCGCGAAAATGATACCGCGTGCAGGGCTGGCACCCTGACGCGATCGACGCGCCCACGGCGATCAGTTCTTGCTCTTTGTCGCTTAGCATGAATCGTTTCCTCCTTCGGTGAGTAGCGGCTCAACCTTGCGAAGGTTGAATCGACGACCAACATGACAGCGAGGTCAACCTTCGCAAGGGTGGGAATGCTTCTACCAAAGAGACGAAATAGCGCGGGAAAAGGATACACCCAAAACAAAAACGCCTCCGCATTGGAGGCGTTGGAGGAAAACGCGATGCGCGAGTCATCTTTTCGGTTCGCAGACGAGAACGTTGCGCTCGTCATAGGAGAACGCGCACTTGGCTTTCAAGGTGGCTTGCAGTCGGCTGCGGGCGCGATGCAACCGAATCTTCACCGTCGCTAGCGGCAAGTCGAGCGTTTCCGCGATTTGCGCGCCAGTCAATCCATGTAGATTGTGCAAAAGGATAACCGCGCGGTAAGAGTCGGGCAACGCGGCGATGTACTGCTGCACGCACGCGCTCATTTCTTCTTGTTCGATGGTTTTTTCAAGCGAAGGCGCGTCGGAATCAGGCAGGTCTATTTCTTCGACCGCGCTTTCTGATTCGCGCGGCGCGCGGCGCACGCGCTGACGCAATCGATCGAGGGGGCGTGTGTGGCGATCCGGTACAGCCAAGCGAGGAGCGCGCCCGGCTCGCGCAAAGAATCCCGCTGCCGGTAGGCGCGCAAGAAAGTTTCCTGCGTCAGATCCTCCGCCTCCGTAGAATCATGCACCACCCCCACGACGTAGCGGTAAATCCGGTCATAGTGCTCTTCGAAAAACGATAACGCGTTTGCGGACTGTGTTGGTGGCATAATTCCTCCTCTCATGAGACAATGTTCGCTGACAAAAGGATACACCCAATTTCGGTTTCCGTCTACTTTACGCGCGCGAGCGCGAGCACCGAAAACAAAAACATTACGCCGTAAATCGCAAAGAGCAAAACGTAACCGAGACCTGGGACGCTGGGAACGTTCACGGTGAAAAAGTCGGCGATCGGTCCGCCGATGTACGCGCCGACCGCGCCCGCGCCGGCACCGGCGAGATTCGAAATCCCAAGATAGCGTCCCGCTTCGGCTTTCGGGACAAGCGACGTACCGAGCGCCCAATTTGCGGTGTAAAACATTCCTGTTGCCGCGCCGATGAACGCTCCGCCGATGGAAATCACGGTGAGATCGGGAGTAGCGATCGCAATCGCGACGCCGAACGCGGCGACGATGCCCGCGAGCGCGACGATCCGTTTGTGCCCAAAACGATCCGCGAGCCAGCCAGCCAAAAGCGCGAAAATCAAAATGAAAATACCGAGAACCAAGAGTAGATTCGCGGCGGGACCGGCGGCTTGCTCGCGCACGAGTCCGAGGCGTCCCTGCAAAAAGTACACCGTGAACGTCGAAAGATTGACGACGCTGACCAGGTACGCGAGCCGATTGACGACCCACCACGTGAACGCGGGATTCGCGCGCGCCGCGGCGCCGATGCTGAGGCGCACGCTGACCCACACGCCGAGCGCGACCGCAATCGCCATCGCGACGAAACCCGCGCCGCCGAACGCGAGGAACAAAGTCGTCACATCTTTGACGCCGATCAAAAGCGCGCCGCCAAGTTTGATCGCTTCACCGAGACCCAGGATGATGCTCGCGAAGAGCGCGGTCATCGCGACGAGTCGCGCGAACGGCTGCCAGTCGAGCGGCGCAACCGTTTCTTGCAATCGTTCTTCGCGGACGAACAGCGCGATGAGCATACTCACAACGAGCACCGCGCTCATCGCAAGAATGCCGCCCCACATATTTCCCGCGCCAATCAATCGTCCGACGGTGAACGAAACGATGATCACAGGGAGCGGCACTTCGAACACGGCTTTGATCGCGGAGAATCGTCCGCGCTGATTTTCGGGAACGAGATCGGGAATGAGTCCTTGTTGCGCGGCTTGCGCGGCGTTCGACGCAACTTGGAGAAGCAAGTACATCGCGAACAAAAACCAGAATCCCATCATTCCGTTCAGCCCGGCGGAAAAACCAATCGCCGCGATAAAAACGAGATCGGCGAGTGTGCCGCCAAGAATGAACGGACGGCGGCGTCCCCAGCGCGACGCGTTGCGGTCCGACAAGATACCCCAGAACGCCTGCGCCAGGAGCGCGAGCATCAGCGCCCACAAACGCATCGTCCCATAGTACGATGCTTTTTGCGCCTCGCCGACGAATTGCTCGACGAGCAGCGGAATGACGAGCGGCGCCATCGTGTTTGACAGCGTCGCGAGTCCGAGGTAATAGATGTTGATGGCGAGGTAGTCGTGCCAGCGAAAGTGTCGCTGCATTGGCGTCTCCTTTGACGAATTTGCAGGGGAGCAGAGGGGCAGAGGCGCAGGGGAGATCATTCGACTTCGCTCAGGATTCTCCCCTGCTGCTTGTGGCGCTCCATAAACTTTGTCGTCAGCTCCGCTGCGCACTCCCACTCGCGATCCAGAATGACGCAATGCGTCGAGTGTTCGAACCAGCGCAGTTCTTTGTCGCGCGACGCGATTTCGGCGAGGAGGACTTGCCCACTGCGCGGATCAATCGCTTGATCGAGCCGACCTTGGATCACGAGAATCGGCTGCTGAATGCGCGGCAAGCGGCGCCGTACTTCTTGCTGGAGTTTGCCCAACTGCACGACGGCGCGCAACGGATTGACGGCGTAGCCCTTCCAACGCGCGTCCGCATCGGATGGCGCGCGCGGCACTTTATTCGCGTACGGCACGAACGGCGCGAGCAAGCGCGCCCGCCACATTAGCGCAGTGATCAGCGCGGGCGCGTAACAAACGATGCTGACGATCTCAGGATGTTCGCTTGCGAGGAATAGTGTGAGGAGCGCGCCCATGGATTCGCCGCAGACGAAGACGCGCGCGCACTGCGCGGCAAGTTGCGCGTACGCGTCGTTCACCGCGCGCGTCCAATCCTGCCATTTGCAGCGATTCAATTCGTCAGGCGTTGTGCCGTGACTGGGGAGCAGCGGCGCGGAAACGGTGTAACCGCGCGCATGCAAGTACTCGCCGAGCAAGCGGACTTCGGCGGTCGTCGCGGTAAAGCCGTGGATTAATAGCGCGCCGGTTTTTCCTGCGTGCCAGAAAAACGCGTCGCCGTCAAGGTGAGGGTTGCGGAGGAAGGTAGTGTCCATAGTTGTTTTCCGATTGGGAAACGTGCTACGTGATGTGTGAGACGCGAGTTCACGCATCACGCATCACGCAACACAGGCACCGTCACATTCCCCACCGGCATTATACCCACGCGCGCGTCGCGCGGCAAATCGCGCAGCGCGATCGCGAGCGCGGCATTTAGCGATTCGACGCGCGGCAACAACAGTTTGCGCGCGAGATCGGGCGGCAACTCGGTGACCATCAGCAAACGCGCCTGCGTCGCGTCGCGCGCGATTTGCCACGCTTTGTGCTTGCCCAACTGAAACGGCGCGCTTTTGAAATGCTCGATCACCGCTTCGTGCGACGAAAACTGCGCGACGTACTCTTCGTACAGTTTGCTCCCCGCGCCTTCGGGACACGCGGCGACCCAGACGATCGTGCCGCCGGGCTTCGTCACGGGAATCGAATGTCCCACCGCTTTTTGCGCCTGATAGACGTTGATGTCTTTGGGATGTCCGCCCGCGGACACGATCATCAGATCGAACGGTGCGGTGACATTCACGCGGTACACGTCGAGCGCGAGCGGCGCGCCGACGCGCATCACCGCGACCGGATCGCCTGCGAACACGCCGACGATTTGCTTGTGCTCGTCAATCACCGAATTGAGCGCGCAATGCACGCCGATAATTTTGCCGATCTCCTCGCAATCTTGCCGCGCGGGATTATCGTCGTACCGACCTTGATACGCGTTCGGCTCCATCATCAACGCGTGGTTCTGCGCGATCGTTTCGCGCGCGGTCACGCCGACTGCCGCCGATTTCACGCCGCCCGAGAACCCCATAAACTGGTGCGGCTCGATATCGCCGAGCGCGATCCGCAAATCGGCGCGCGCGTACTCGCGGTTGCACAGCACGCGCGTCCTGCGCTTTGTTTCGCCGAGAAAGATGTTGAGCGCGGCGTCGTCGCAATCGTGGCTGACGACGCGATAGCGTGCGAGAATCCCAGCGGGAACGACCGCGCCGAATTCCGCGCGGGGCATCGGCGCGTGTGTGCCCACGCCGATCATCAGCGTAATCGCGGAATCGGGAATACCGACACGCGCGAGTTTTTGCAAAAGTGGCGGCAACAACAGTGCCAGCGGCACCGGACGCGTCTTGTCGTTAATCGCGATCACAACCGATCTGGCGCGCGCCAAGTCTTCAAAACGAAAATCGCCGAGTGGATGATCGAGTGCGTCAACCACTGCGCGCGTCGCGTCCGCAACCGGCGCAATCGGCGCGGGCGCGAGCACCTGAATCTGAAACGAATTAGGGACACTAAACTTGATCTTCGTTTTGCCGTAGGGGATCTGGTAGTTGTTCATCACGAAATTTTTTCTTGATGTCGCGCTCAAGTTGTTCGCAAAATGACTTGCCAAACAGATAGCGATCTTTGTCCCGCAATGAAACACTCTCTGATGGAGTCGAGGAACGAACCATAGAAACAAGTAGCGAGTACTGTTCCCATACCTTGTCGAGATCGCTCATGTTCACCAAGTCTCGGAAACTATCCAGTTGCTCACAAACGCGCCAATCATAGATGGTGAATTCGTCAGGATATAGCACAGTCAAAATTGCTGTCGCCATTGGTAGACGCAATCCCCATTCCTCGCCCAATAGACATTTGAATCTTTCTTTGGCAGTTGAGCAAGTAGCAATTTCCTTTGTGAGTTGTCGAACTGCTTCTTCGAGGGTCTCACAACGAGATGCTGAAAGTAATCGTTTGGCGATCTTCGACTTGGCGCGATTCGCCTTCCAAATCACAATGCAAAAGAAATCGAAGGCACTCAAGTAACCTTGTTGTGAAAACCGATTTCGCACTGTGTTGAACAGATAGGATTCTATGTCGTAGAACTGGCGATAGTCCAGTGTGTTTTCACTTGGCATACATCACCTCGATGTGAGCGCGAAACGTGATGCGTGACAACTCACGTATCACGCATCACGTATCACGCAACACGCGCTACGCACTACGATACAGTTTCGTCAACACAAACTCATCGTGGCGCAACGCTTCCGCGGCGGAAAAGCGACCGTTGATCGTGTGCTCCAAAACTTGCAGCGCGAGATCGGCGGCTTGATCGAGATTGATTTCGACGCGCAGCAAGCCGGTGAGATCGACGTCAATGTGCTCGCTCATCGTCGCAACAGTGAGCGGGTTCCCGGACAACTTGATCACCGGGATCACCGGGTTACCGATGACGTTGCCTTGCCCGGTCGGAAAGTAATGCACGACTGAACCGGCAGCGGCGCACAGCGTCACCATTTCTGCCGCCGCGCTGGACGAGTCCATGAAACTCAACCCAGGTTTGTGCGGTTCTTCGGCGGGCTTTAAGAAATCAACGATTTTGCAGCGTCCGGCTTTTTGAATATTGCCCAACGCTTTTTCTTCGATCGTCGTCAAGCCGCCGCGAATGTTTCCTTCGGTTGGTTGCGAGCCCATCAGCGACACGCCCTGACTCTCGATGAGATTCTGGTAATCGTCAAACGCGGCTTTGAACTGCGCGGCAATTTCCGGCGTAACGCATTTTTCCATGATGATGTCTTCGCCGCCGGTCACTTCGGTTGTCTCGCCGAAGATCAAAGTCGCGCCCGCGTCCGCGAGTCGTTCAAACACGCGTCCGACGGTTGGATTCGCGGCGAGACCGGACGTTGTGTCCGATTCGCCGCATTTGGTGCTCATCGTCAATTGCTTGACGGTGAACGGTTCGCGCGGCAGTTCGGTCGCGTACTGCACGAACTCTTTCGCTTTGCGCGACGCGGCTTCGATCGTTTTGAGATCGCCCGCGCGTTCGATGCTGAAACCCGCGGCGGGTTTGCCAGTCTTGGCGATCTCTTTGACGATGCGATCGGTCCAGTTCGGCTCGATGCCGATGACGACTGCCGCCGCGCAGTTCGGGCTGCGACCTTGCCCCGCGAGCGTGCGAAACGTCAATTCCAAATCTTCGCCGAATTGCAGACGACCGTACGGATGCGACAACACCATTGTCCCTTTGATGAGACGCGCGACGCCTTCCGCCGCCGCGTTCGAAATGTCGTCCACCGGAATGATCAGAACGTGGTTGCGCGTGCCAAAGCGTCCATCGGGACGACGATAGCCCGTCAGTTTGAGGTCTTGTGGCTTGATCATACTTTCCACCTTTTCGTTTTGAGATTGTGCGTGTGCACGTGCGAGCCGCGCGGCGCGGCTTGCGACGCGGCGCCGATCACGCGATTGTACTTGATCACATCCTTGCCCGCCGCGATATCTTTCATCGCGACTTTGTGACCAAGCGGCACATCGTTCACCATTTTCACCGTGCCGACGGGTTGACCTTCGAGCGTCACCGCGCCGACCTCCTCGCCGTTCTTCAAATCGCGAACGGCGACGCCGACATCATCCGTCGGTTCGTGCATCAAAATACCGTGTTTCATTCAACCTCCTCGAATTTAGGATTTCGGATTCCACTATGTCATTTCGAGCGGAGCGAGAAATCTCGTGATTCCGAGTTATGATGAGATTTCTCGCCGCAATCCTTCGACTCCGCAACAAAAACCGTTGCTGCGCTCAGGACGCGGCTCGAAATGACAGAAACGCTATTTGAAAATCCTCCACGCGATTTTTCGATTGCTGGGTTGCTCGCCTTCTGATATTTTTGTTCCGCCGAACAACTCAAACGACGCGCGAATGTTGGGATCGGGATAGAGCCATGCTTCGATGGCATCGTCGAGGCGACCGACGCGCGCGGTGGTTACGTTGTCGAATGTGTCGAACGCGCGCACAAAGCGCGGCACGATGAAACCGCGTCGCAAGAAAACCGGCGTGCGACCGAACGGCGCGTCGGCGACGATGCGCGCAAGTCCGCGCACGGGTGTGTTCTCGCTGAGCGACCACCACGCGCCCGGCGGCAGAATCACTTTGCGCTGCGTTTGTCCTTGTCGCACAATCGGCGCGACGTAGAGCGCGTCGCCGATCATCCACGCGTCTTCGATTTCGTACAACTCGGCGCAATCGCTCCAGATCAGCGCGGGATGACGAATGATCGGCGTGCCGTCGCGCGTCGCTTGTTTCGACAGTGAATAAAAGTACGGAAATAGTTTGACGTGCTCTTCCGACAACGCGCGATAAATCTCCACCGTCTCGTCGTCGAATTTCCACGGCTCGCGGTTGCGACCGATCGGACCGCCGTGCGCGCGCATCAACGGCGAGTACGCGCCAACTTCCGCCCAGCGCATGTACAATTCTTTCGTCGTGATCGGCGCGAACCAATCGTACCACCCGCCGACATCGGAGCCGTGAACTGGGAATCCGCAGATCGACGCGTTGATCATCGCGCGCACGGCGGCGGGCAAGCCGTCGCCGTCGTCCCAATCGGTGTCCTGATCGCCGGGCCACTGCGCGGCGACGAAACGTTGCGTGCCGGCGTACCCCGCGCGCGGATAAAGCAAGTGATCGTCGCCGAGGACGCTTTGCGCCGCGCGCTGCATCGCGCGAACGTACATCACGGGATACGCGTTTCGCATCGCGAGTCCGCTCTGCCCGTTGTAGAAAACCGAATCGGGTGGAATAGATTCGGCGTAATCGGTCATCACACCTTGAATGCCGCGTTCGTGGAACGCGCGCGCGACAATTTTTTCGTGCCACGCGGACGCGCGCGGATTTGTGTAATCCACAACGGTTGCGATGCCGTGAAAAATTCGTTGCTGGTACGGCAAGCCCAATCGATTGCGAATAAAATAGCCGTGGCGGACACCTTCGCGATGCGTCGCCGATCCGGCGTTCATATACGGAAAGTGCCAGACGTGGACGCGATAGCCGTTGGCGCGCGCGGTCTTGATCAGATCGTCAATGTTGCGCCACCACGCTTTGGAGAATTCGTACGAGCCGCGAATTTCCTGCCAGTGTTCGATCCCGACTTGCGCGAGCGGAATTCCGAGTTCGCGGAACTTGCGAATATCGGTTCGCACATCGTCCTCGACGACTGCGCCGGTGTTTGTTTTCCATGGCAAGAACGCCCACGCGGGCGGCGTCTCGCTGCGACCGGTGAGCGACGTGTACTGTCGAATCGCGTCGAGCGGAGTCGGTCCCGCGCACACGAACAGATCGAGTTTGTTATCCAGAACCGTGATGCGTGATGCGTGATGCGTGATGTTCGATGCAAACCACGACGGTTTGTACGTGTTCCAAAACAGTCCCACACTCGCGCCGCGCTCGCGCGCGATCAGCGCGAAGGGAACCGGGAAACCGGTGCACTGCTCGCCGTTTGGGAACGAGCCGCGCGCGCCGAACCAGTGTTTGGCGATTGGATACAACAGCGGCGCGCGCGTTTTCATCCACTCGTACCCCACGCCGCCTTCTTCGACGAAAAAGTATGTCTCCTCGCCGCGCTGATCGATCTTGTTGAAGCGTTGTCCGAGACCGAGGATGTGCGCGTCATCAGGGGTAGTGAACGCGATTGACGTGTGAGGCGTGATGCGTGATGCGTGATGCGTGATGCGTGAACCGTGATCGAATTCGATACGGAGAATGTCGTCGGTGTGAAACGTGAGGCGCAAAACGGCGTCGTGAAACGTGATGCGTAATGCGTGATCTTCTGCCTCGATATTCGTCACCTGATTGACTGATCGCCTGATTGCCCCCCATCGCATTTTCATCGTGTTGCCGGTGTACAACAACGGAATCGAAATGATTCTCTGCAAGAGCAGATCGCGCGTCAGTCCGTTCTCGGCGAGTTGCCACAGCGTTTTGCCTTGCGCGTCTTTGACGATGACGCCGAACGGCGCGCGCGTCACCTCGACGCGGATCCGCGTGGATTCAAATGTCGCGCCGGTATCAGTCATCCTTGCGAAGGTTCTGAAACCTTCGCAAGGTTCGCTAACCAACTCCGGTGGTTCTACCGCGTCTGCGTGTTTCGCCGCGCCCGGCAATTTCCACGCGGCGATCAGCGCGATGAGCGCAAGCGCGCCAAGCGCGATCACGATCCCTTCAATTCCTTCGAGTCCACCGCGCGGGTTAATAAATGTCACGAGGCGACCATAGATGAAAAATTGGTGATGATATTGCTCAATTGCCCACACGAGCGCGTACAGCGAAACTGCCGCGTGCAAAAACGATCCGATGATTGGGATCACGCGGAGACAGAACGCGAACGCGCGAATGAGAAACACACCTATCGCAAGCAGATACGCGGCGACGAACACTAGCGGCGTTCGATTGAACGCGCCAAGCCACAAATCGAATGCAACTGGAATATGTGGTTCGATTGCAAAAATATGCGGCTCAATTGCCAACGCGATCGCGAGCAAGGTTGCCGCCACGACGAGCGCACCAAGACCAAGTTCGATGAGCGTGCGCCGCGCCATCAAACCGTAGTTCGGAAAGCGAATCACAGTGTTGTTGATGTGGCTATGCAAAGCGGCGGCGAGCAGTGAGATGGCGCTCCACGTCGGAACAAATCGCAGTACACGCACGACTGGCTCGTCATCTATGGCTTGAGGCAGCACTCCCAACACCAACAGCGCGACGAGCAATCCGGTCAGCGCGTCCAACGCGAGGACTGCCCAGTAGCGCGGCGCGGGTTTTGCGCCCCACAGCACCGCGCGCAAATTGCTCTCGCACTCGAACGGCGAGAAATGCTGATAGTAGATGAGCGCGGTTTGGAGTATACAGATGAAAAAAAACAAGAGTGTCGATAGCATAATGTTACTTGCCTATCGAGTCGATGGTTGGATCAAAGCTCGAACTCGGCAACCAATGGATAATGATCGGAAGCCGCGAGAACTGCCGCAGGTTCTCGTAGCACAAAGCATTTTTGCAAGTGCATTCTCATGGATTCATTCGCAAAGATATAGTCGAGTCGCGTATTTGGCGCTGGGGTCGGCAGTGTAAAGCCGTCCTCTTCAGGTTGCAGAAAACGGAAGCAATCTATAAATCCGGCTGACAGTATTTCTCGAATAGCGAGACGGTACACGCGACGCCCCTGCAGAAATATAGCAAGTTTGAGTATTGTCGGCATTTTCCCGTTAAGGATTTTGTCGCCAGGCGCAATCGTATTGAAATCGCCGACGATAAGACAGGGCTCCGTTGCATGTTGGCGGACCCGCTTGATGATCGTCTGTGTTTCCCACACTCGCCAAAGTTCTGATAACGGATCAAGTGATGCTAACAAGTGTACGCCAAACAATCGGAAACGTTTTTCGAAGGAGTATTCCATCTCCGCTTCCAAAACAGCGCGATGTATTGGAGGAAATGGGTGGTAACTCCGACACGACAGAATCGAAAGACGACTCAAAAGAGCCAAATGCCTTTTGGAATTCCCTCTGACGAATCGCCAATCCATGTTGAGTGCCTGGGCTAGATCACGAACCAGCATCTCATTGAAGACTTCTTGAAGTACCACCACATCCGGTTGCGCGGTTTGAAGAACTTGAAGAATGAGGTGCGCGCGTCTGCCTCCGCCGTTCAGAATGTTATAGGTCATGATTCGAATTGACATCTGGTATCCAATCTTCGCCGGCGATTTGCCGTCAATGGTCGACGGGTGCCTCACAATGATCGGTACCTTCAACGCGCGCTACCAATACCAACTCCGGCGCGATTTCTCTCTGTGCCATCACCAAGTGATGCTCCTCCGAAGACTGAATACCGAACACCGAATACTGCTCACTGTCACTGTTTACTGGTACGGCGTCGCGTCCCAATTCTCGCTGAACAATTTCAGCCCCTTCGCCGTGTACGGATGATCGAACGCGTCTTTGTACACGTCGAACCCGGCGGTCACGATGTCCGCGCCCGCGACTCCGGCTTCGACGATTTGGCGCGCGTTGCGAATCGCGGCGACGAGCACCTCCGTCTTGAAATCGTAATTGCGATAAATGCGCGTGATCTCGCCGACGAGATGCGAAATCTCTTCGCCGTTGGATTCTTTCCAACCGACAAAAACTGACATGTACGTCGCGCCGAGCCGCGCGGCTTGGAGCGCCTGAGCGGCGGAGAAGACGAGCGTGAGATTCACGCGAATATTTTTCTCGCGCAGCATCCACAGCGCTTTGAACCCGGCTTCGGTGGCGGGAATCTTGATGACGAAATTTGGACACATCGCCGCGATTTTCGCGCCTTCCTCAAACATCGCTTTGGGATCCGTGTGGTGCGGATTCACTTCGACCGAAAGCGTCTTATCGGTTCCGGCGAGCAAATTGCCGATCTCGTCGATCGCGGTGAGAAACGGCTTGCCGCTGTTGCGAACGTGGCGCGGATTGCTCGTCACGCCGTCAATGTTCCACATGTCGAGCGCGTACTTGACTTCGTCTACTTTTGCGCTGTCGAGAAAAAATTTCATGAGTATCTCCTTTGTTTGAAATGCAATGATCGGTCAATTGGTCAATCAGGCGATCAGTCAGTCAGGGTCTATGTGCCCACGCATCCCGCTTGACTAGTTGACCGATTACTGATTGCCTGATTGCCTGGTTTCAGCTCTACGGCTCATAACTCGTCTGCGGATTCGCGTGCAGCACAATCGTCTCCGTCGTCAACGCCATCACCGCGCCGCTGACGGCGGTTTGGAGCGCCTCGCGCAAAACGCCGACGGAATCGAGAATGCCCGCGTCGTCCATCGCGACGATTTGCCCGGTCATCGCGTCACATCCGAAGTTCACGCCGCGCCTTTGCGCTTCGGCGATGAGCGACGCCGGCGCGTCGAGCCCGGCGTTTTGGACGATGCGCTTGAACGGCTCTGCGAGCGCGCGCGCGACGACTTGGACGCCGAATGCTTCGTCGCCGGTCGCTTGAACCGCGCGCACCGCCGGGATGCAATTGAGAAACGCGACGCCGCCGCCGGGCGCGACGCCTTTGCGCAGCGCGAGCGGCAACGCGCGAATCGCTTTCTCGGCTTGCTGATGGATGACGCCGCGTTCCGCTGCGGTGTGCGCGCCGATCAGCAGTTTCGCGATTTGTCCGTTCAATCGCGCGAGGCGAAATTTCAAGTCTCTGGTCTCATCGTCGTCTGCGGGCAGTGTTTCGATGCGCGCGCGTAGCGTGTCTGCGTGCTTTTTCACCGCTTCCGGATCGCCTTCGCCTGCGACGACGATCAACTCGTCTGCGTCCGCTTCGACGCGCGGCGCGGCACCGAGATCGGACGGTTCGATTTTTGCGAGTGGGCGACCGGTTTCGGGCGACAAGATCGTCGCGCCGGTCAGCACGGCGAGGTCTTGGAAATCGTTTGTGCGTTTCGAATCTTTCTCGCGAAGTTCGGCGGCAAGGATTTTCAATTTGCCGTGCCGATGATTCAGGACGAGCGTCATCAACGCGGTTCCCGAAATTTCTTTGGCGATCAGCGCGACCTGGTGCCACGATGTTTCGGCGACGATCTTCAACAACGGCTCGATGTCGTCTATGCCGGAAACGGTTCCGGCGTACAGCGCGATGTGGCAATCGGCGATGTTCGCGCGGCGCGTCGCGGAATCGGTGATCAAGTACGGCGAAACGAGTCGTCCGACGAAACGACCGCCTTCGTAATACTGGCGTTCGAGGTACGGCGCGAGATAATCTTCGATGGTGACGTGCGCGTCGGGACCCAGTTTCGTAAAAATTTCGGCGAGCAGCGCGCTCAGTTTCGGATCGCCGGTGAGCGTTTCCGCGACGTGGGCAAGTTCTTCCGTGCGCGCCGGACGCGCCATCGTCGTCAGCGCGTCAACTGCCGCGCGTGCCGCGCGCTCGATCCCACGCCGCAACATCATCGCGTTGCCGCCTGCCGCGATGTACGCGCGCGCGTGGCGCAAAATCGCTTGCGCGAGCACGACTGCCGTCGCGCCGCCATCGCCCGCGCGAACGTGCTGACGCCACACCAGATTGCGCGCGAGCATCGCGCCGACATCTTCGGCGCGGTCGGGCAGCGCGATGATGCGCCGCGCGACAGTCGCCGCGTCGGTCAGAATTTCGGGCGCAGCCCCGGTGTCTTTCGCGGAAAGAATCGCGCCTTGCGTCGGACCGAGTGTGAGCGCGAGCAAGTTTGCGATTTGATCGAAACCGCGCTTGAGCGCGCGCGTCGCGTTTTCATTCTGTAGAACCTGTGGCGTCGGCATCAATCTCCAATCCTTCGACTTCGCTCAGGACAAATCGCTAGTCTCTATTCTTGATCAATCGCGTCCCGCTCCATCCCAGCGCGAGACACGCGCACGCCGTCACGCCGAACATCGGTTGCAGTCCGATGCGCGCGGCGACGATCCCGCTGATGGCGGGTCCGGCGAACATGCCAATCGCGTAAATCGCTTGGTGCAAACCCATCGCCATCGCGCGTTCAGAATGGTCGACGCGCTCGATGCTGATGCCCATCATCACCGGATAACCGATCCCGATCGACAAGCCGATGATGACCGGCGCGGCGAATAAAAGCGCGAGCGTCGACGCGAACGCGGCGACCATCATCCCGACGAACAGCAGCGCGAAACTCCCATAGATCAATCGCCGCGCGCCGAAGCGCTGGGTCTGTGACGACGCGATAAAATTGCCGATCACAACGAACGTGAGATGGGTTGTCACGACCGCGCTCTGCACGACGTTGCTCGCGCCGAGTTGTTTCGCAAGCACGGTGAGAAAACCGAAACTCGTCACCCAGAGCGCGTACTGCGACACGGTGTTGAGCCAGGTCGGTAGCATCACGTCGCGCCGCGTGAGCAATCGCGCGAGCATGGAAATGCTGGGCGCTTTGGGCGGGCGACGCGGATCGTCAATCGGCAGAATGCAGAGGACTGAAACGAGCGCGAGTCCCGCCGCGACGAAAAATGGCAGAGCCACGCCGCCGAGATCGATCAGCCAACCGGCGATGGCGGTCATAAAGATTCGCCCTGCCGTATTGACGAGGGTAAGCAGTGCGCTCGCGCGAATAACTTCTTCAGGTGGAAAGAGCGTGCTGAACGCGACGACCAGCACGACCCATGCTCCCGCCGATACGCCGGTGATGGAGCGACCGATTGCCAAACCGACCACCTGATCTGTCGACGCCATCACCAACGCGCCGACCCCGGAAAGCGCCAAGCCGACGACGAGAAAGGGCTTGCGCCATCCGAACCAATCGGACGCGATGCCGAGCGGCAAACGAATGAGCGCCTGCCACAAGCCGAACATCGAAAGGACGAATCCGACGAGTGAGAGATCGTTGACCTTGGTTTGCAAGTACGTCGGCAGCGTCGGCAGATAGATATATTGCGCGCCCCAAAAGAAAAAGACCGCGACCGAGTACAAGACCATCGTCGCGCGGCGAGTTTGGGTGCGTGACGTTGTTAATTTCGACCGAGTTGAGTTGGACATTACGAACTATAATAAGCGATAAATGACAAATGACAAATGGCTGGGTCAGTTTTTGGCGTAACGACGACAGAATTGATCGTACAGTTGATCGAGTTCGTTAGGCGGCAGTGTGAGTTCGAGCCAGAATGCCAGCCCTGCCGGTTCCAGTTCATCACACAACGGTAGCACTTGTTCCGGCGGGCAGATGATTTGCAATGATTTGCCCGCGCGCTGAATCTTGCGAAACATCTCGACCCATTCGAGCGCAGACGGCGCGCCTGCGCCGGGCACGTACTGAATCGCCTGAATGTCCGGTACGGCGAGCAGCGCGTCGATGTGTCGCGTCGCGTTCGGTCCGTCGAGATGAAAGAGCGAACGTCCCGCCGTTTTTGCCACGCGCGCAATGTCCGGCAAGAAAAGTTTTTCGAATTGACGCGGGCTGATCATGAAATTGAAATCGCACTCGGTCACAAAGTACGGCGCGTTCGACCACAGGTTTGCCCAGCGCATCACGCCCGCGCCGCGCGCGACCGTCCGCCGATAACAATCCGCGAACGCGTGACGCCAGCCGTGGTAAATTTTGTCGAGCGCGGTAGTGATTCGATCCGGCTTTTCGATCACGTCAAGACACAACGACGACGCGCCGCGCAAATTGAGCAAGACATCCGCCGAGCCGCCGAGCGCGGGCATCGTGATCACGTACTTGCCGGGCGCGTGCGCGGCGGCTTGCTCCAAACGCGCGCACATCAATTTCCACCACGCGTTTTCTTCTTCGATTGTCCACGCCGGTTCATTCGACCAATCGTCGTTGATGCTCGCGTGCGTCCACGTCGTATCTTCTTTGAATTCGACGCGCCCGCCGAACAAGCCGCCCATCGCGACGGGACCGAAATCGACGCGCAGTGTTGGTAGTTTGTCGCCGACGCGATGCAATTGCAGCATGTCTTGCATCTTGGCGTCGAACCACGCGTCCGGTTGATCGAGCAGTTCCAGCCGACGACGCAACGGACGCGCCGGGTTTTTGTCGGCGGACGCGATGAAGAGCGGGCGGTCGAGTACATCGTGTGCCCACCACGCTTCGTATCGCCGCGCAATCGTTGGAAAGTTTTCGCAATCCTTCAACGGCTTGGACGCGATTTCTCGCAATTGCCGCGACCAGGTTTCGATTTCGGAAAGAGGCGCGTGCTCGTTCATCGCGCGAATTGCGGCAGGTATTCTGCGAACTCGGTCAGAAAATCGTTCAGGATCGCGCGCGCGGTGTCAATGTCGTTGATCATCGGATCGAGCAAGAGTACGCGCAGCGCCGCGTCTTTGTCGCCGGTGTAGCACGCGTCGATCACGGCGGAACTGTACGCGAGTTCGCGGCGACACAGTTCGGCAATCGGCGCGGGCAGCGGCGGCATATTCAAGCCGCGAATCCCGATGCCGGTCACGATGCCCGGCACTTCGACAATCGCGTCGTCGGGCAAATTGGGAATGCAGCCATGATTCGGTACGTTGACCTGGTGATGATACCAATTGTCGTTGAACGTAATCGCTTCGATGATTTCGACGACGCCTTCGCTGATTGCGTTTTTCAATTCGTCCACCGGACGCGCGCCGGAGGCGATGGCTTCTGCGGTTGCCCAACGCTCGGCGCGGCGTTTGCGATTGCCATCCCAACTTTGCAGTTTCAAATCGTACTTTTCCCACGGCTTGTTGATCGGATCGTGAACCCAGGGCAAGTACTCGCAGACGTGACTATCGCCCGGCGTCGGCATCATGCCGAAAATTTCAAAGAGCGTGCGCGTGAGCGGCTCAAAGTCTTTGCGATAGTGCTTGAGCCAACGCGCGCGCAAAAGCGGATACAAGTCTTCACCGGTCGCGCGATCACGAATGTCGTACACCCACGAAAAGTGATTGATGCCCGCCGCTTTGATGTCGAGATGTTTGTGCGCCGCGAGCGCGACCGGCATAAAACGCGGCATATTCGCCGCGTCGGTGTGGACGTTGAAATTTTCTGGGATTGGCACGCCGTACCGATCGGCGAGAATCGTCATCGCCATCGCGTACGCCCACAACAATTGGTGGCACAAACCGACGACTTTGATCTTGCTGTAGCGACTGATCGCCCAGGTCAATCGAATCATCGGATTGGTGAAGTTGAGATACCACGCGTGCGGAGCAAGTTCTTCCATATCGCGTGCGATTGCGAGCATCAACGGTTGATTGCGCGCGGTGTGCGCGAACGCGCCGGGTCCCGAATTTTCCGCGTACGGTTGGCGGACGCCGTGCTTGAGAGGGATCCGCCAATCTTTTTCCCACACCTCTTCGCGCGGACCGACCTGGACGGACACGACGACGAAATCCGCGTTCGGCAATGCCGCGCGGCCATCGGTGGACGCGTGGATTTGCATCTGCGCGCCCCAGGCCGCGTTCATTCGCTCGGCAAGTTTCGTCATCGTCGCCAGGCCGGGCGCGTTAATGTCTACGAGCCATATTTCCGCGCCGCGCAATCGCCCAGAGCGAATGATTGTCGCGAGCGTGTTGAGTCCAAAAATCGCGCTGCCCGCGCCGATGAGGACGATTTTGGGTGTTCGAGTCATGTTCGTTTTTCTCATTGAAGGATGAAGGACGACTGTCATTGCGAGCGTCTTCTGCGAAGCAATCTCCACTTCGCGACTTGGATTGCTTCGGGCAAAATTCGCCCTCGCAATGACAACCTGGTTTTCATCCTTCTGCCTTTACGCCGCGAT
>DYJA01000005.1 GCA_020723345.1 Candidatus Aquidulcis sp.
GTGTGCTTTGCAATACAAATTCGATTCAAGTTCGGTCATGGCTGAGTAGTAACCAGGTTTTTTGAATTATCTGTGTTCATCTGCGTCGATCTGTGTCCTATTTCTGAAACGGTCCGATAGCCAGTTTCGATTTTACCCTTCATTTCGCCGCCGCAACGAATTCGCGCTTGGCTTCCCGCATCAAATTCGCGTCGCACAGCAAATCAATCGTCGTCATGGCGAGACCTTTCGCCGCGTTCAACAATCCCGCGTGCCCGACCGGCGAATTCGACGCCGCGCGCATCTCGACCGAGTGCCCCGGCGTGCCGTCGGGCACGATCTCGATGTACGGATGCAGCGCGGGGAGCGCGTGGCTCACGTCGCCCATGTCGGTCGAACCCATCCGTTCGTTCGGGCGCGGCTCGTGTACCTCGACGCCAAGCGCGCGCCAGTTTTCCGCGAACGCGCGCGCGATCGCGCGATTGGGAATGATCTCGGCAAGTCCGTCGTCCACAGTGTACTTGAATTGCGCTCCGGTGGCAACTGCGCCGGCTTGCGCGCATTGAATCACGCGTTCTGTGATCTGGGTGACGTACGCGCGCGTCGCGCCGCGCACGCTGAACTTGCCCGCCGCGTATTCCGGCACGATGTTGATCGCGACGCCGCCGTGCGTGATGATGCCGTGCACGCGCGCATCCGCCTTCAAGTGCAAGCGCATCGCGTTGACGTTGTGAAACGCGGCGAGCAGCGCTTCGAGCGCGTTGATGCCATCTTCCGGCGAAGACGCCGCGTGCGACGCCTTGCCGAAAAATTCGAGCGTGACGCGCGATGTGGCGAGCGAGCCGCGCGTCACCATCGTGCGCGCGGCGGGATGCACCATCATCGCCGCGTCCACACCTTCGAACGCGCCGTTCTTCAGCAAGATGATTTTGCCGCCGCCACCTTCTTCCGCCGGAGTGCCGATGACGAGCACACGTCCCGGTAGATCGTTCGCCAGCGCGCGCAGCGCGATCCCCGCACCAATCGCCGCGGTGCCGATGATGTTGTGCCCGCACGCGTGCCCGATTTCCGGCAGCGCGTCGTACTCCGCGAGCAGCGCGACTGTTGCGCCGTCACCCGTACCGCGCGCCTCGGCGCGAAACGCGGTCTCCAATCCGCCGATGCCGCGTTCGACTTTCAATCCATGTCGTTCGAGCGCGTCGCACAACATCGCCGCCGACTTGAATTCTTGGAACGCGAGTTCGGGGTTCGCGTGAATCGTCGCGCTGAGTTGGATCAGTTCGTCGCGCGCGTCGTCGATGTTTTTGATCGCGCGTTGTTTTAACTCGAAAATATTCGTCATCCCCTCTTATCCCTTTTCGGCATGGTTCAAGTTAGCTTGACACTTTTCCAGGACAGAAGACTTGGCGAACTGGACATAAGAGTCAAGAATCCACAGTTTTATGCTCAAAATAGCCACTTCGAGGCACTTGGTTGCCGAAAAATTTCCGAACCGTTGTGCAAAAGTGTCAATCTAACTTTTCAGAGTTTTTGAACCATGCCCCCTTTTCAGTCTTGTATTTGCGACAAATCGCCGACGCGTTTCGGTCCGCGCCCGTTCGCCTTGTTCTTGTCCATGAAATCGATGAGAAACTCGACCGCCTTGTTCAGCGCTTCGTCGATGATCGCCTTGCCGCGCTCTTCGGTCGCGAGCGTCGCGTCGCCGAGCGCGCCGTTGTCGGTGATCTCGTCGAACGTGTACGGCACGACGATACTGCTGTTGTTGCCTTTGCCGAGGAATTTGTACGGATAGCCCTTGGTCGCGCCGCGCGCGATCCGTTTGCGCTTGACGACGTGCGGCGCAAGAAACAGCGCCTGCGACGTTTCGCCTTCGCATGCGTGCCCCGTCATTTCCGATTTGACGAACGACTTGCGCGCGTCGGTCGAGAGCAAAGTGAAACTCGAACACGCGACGCTGACGCCGAGTTCGTGCCGCAAGCGCACCGTCATAATGTCGAGCGACGATTTGTTGCCGCCGTGTCCGTTCACCAGAAAGAATTGTTCGATCCCGTGCTCGCGCAGACTCGTCACGATGTCGTAAATGATCGCCATGAACGTTTCGTGGCGCAGCGTGATCGTGCCGGGAAATTTCAAGTGATGAAACGACACGCCGAAAGCAATCGGCGGCGCGAGAATGACACGCGGGTGCAATCGCTCTGCGAGCAACTTGCCGAACGCGTACGCGCGCGCGGTGTCGACCTCAAACGTCATGTGCGGACCGTGCTGCTCGAACGAGCCGGTCGGGATGATTGCAAGTTCGGCGCGCGCGAGCGCGTCCTGCGCGTCTTGCCAGGTCATTTCGGAGAGAACAAGCGCGTTGGACATTAAGACTCCTCAAGACGTGATGCGTGATACGTGAAGGTCACGTATCACACATCACGTTTCACGTTTCAGCCAGATGTTTGCCGCGTCCGGGTGTGCTTGGCGCGCGAGCAGCGTGATCGCGTCGTGCTGGCACGCGGCGCGGCAGACTCCGCAGCCGAAACAACGCGTTGGATCGATGTACACTTTGCCGAGCGCGGACGAGTAGAACTGCGCGCCGAATTGGCATTGGCTCATACAATTTTTGCAGCCGGTGCACACATCGTCATTCACCTGGCAAATGTATTCCGCGCGGAAGAACGCGGCGGGACCGCCGCGCTCGATGTAACCGCGATACGCCATACAATCATGATCGCAGTTGCACAAGCCCCACACGTACGGCGTGCCGTGCGTCCAAACGCTGTGAATCAAACCCTCGTCGTCGTACGCGCGAAAGATTTTCTTCGCTGCGTCCTTCGTCAGCGTTTCGAGCGACGATGCGGCATCGGGATATTTTCCGAGCACGCCCCAGCGGTCGACGCCGAAACCGAAGCAGTACCGCTGATCGGTCTTGCCGGTCGTTTCAAACCGACACGCGCACGGCATGCGCGTAATCGAATCCGCGAGATCGATCACCTGCTCGACATCTTCGATCGGCAGCACCTGCCCAAAATCGCGCGACTGGCGGCGCGCGACGATTTCGGCTTCGCCGAGTTGCGGACGCGCAGGCGCGTTTTCATTCTCCGGTTTGGCGACGCCCGTAATCGCCGGCATGACGACCGCGCCGAACATGCGAACAATCGCTTCAGCGCGCGTCGGCGCGTCAAACATTTCTTTTTGCCCGGCGGAAAACTCTTGGCGCAAGAGTTCATCGGAATAGTTTCTCATCAAGAGGTACCACTTTTTCCCTTCGCCGTGTTGGATGCAGAATTGGCACATTGCAATCTCCCGTCTCAAACCCAGGTACACGGAACTAAACAGTCTTCGGGCGAATCTGTTCCATGCGTCCCTTTGTGCTCTCCTGGCGCAGGGTCGATCGCGTCATGCTGACCGTGATCGGCGAGAATGATGACGCCATAGTCCAGGGGTGTCAAGTGATCGACCAATCGCTTCAATCGTGTGTCCGTCGCCTTCAACATCGGTACGACCTCCGGCGACGATGGTCCATATTTGTGAAAGTAAAAATCCACTTTGCCGAATTGGGCGATCAGGAATTTCGGCTGATCTTTGTCGGCGATTTCGATGATCTTGTCCGCCACGCCGTCATCTGATTCAAGTCCTGCGCTGCCGCAAATGTCCGCGAAACGTCCCAGTAATTTGCAGCCGGTGCAATCGTCCAATCCGACGCCCGCGCTTTTTCCGTTCGCTTTACGCACGACATCGAAAAGTGTTTCGCAAGCAAAATTGTCGTTGAACGTGTGAATGCCATGCCCACCCTGATCCGTGCCGGTGATCATCGTGGCGAAGTTGACGGGTGTGATCGACGGCATGACCGAGCGCAGAACCAAACTATTTCGAGTATGCAACGAGGATAGATATGGCATCTCGCTTTTCCAAAGATTCCATGCAAACATCCCAAACGCGTCCGGCGCAATAATCGCGACCTTGTTGATATTCGCGAAACTCGCGCAAATTTCTTGCATCGGACTTGCCTGCGCTTGAGCAGGCGCGGGAATCCGCAAGATGGCACTGACGGTTGGAGCGATATGGATCATCGAGTATTCTTTATTGGGCATTGTGATTTTCTTTTTGTGCGATCTCCATGCGATATTATCACGCGGCGCGCGATTGGCTAAACAATTTTTCCGCCGGGCATCCGATTTCGCGCTGCTTGCAATTTTTACACGCGAACGAGCCGCGCACGAGCGCGTTGCCGCCGAAAGAGAGTGTGACGAGAATTATCATCGCGCCCACGACGCCCCAGGAAAATTCTTTGATCATCAGCGCGATTCCACCCAGTAGTGGAACGAGCGCGACCAGCATGTCGGGCAGAATTTCTTTCCACGACACTTGGCGCTGGAGGAAATTTTGCGGATCACCTTTCTTGAAAAACAGCGCGCACAGTTTGCCTCTGCCCAAGGCGCAAACCTTGCCGTAATAGTAGCAGTGAACGCAACTCCCTTTGAGAATCGCAATTTCAATTCCGAGACAATACAACACATACAGCGCCGCGACGAGGACGCCGAACCCACTCAAGATGAATGTTCCAATCGCGTAGATCGAGATGGCGACGGCGACGGATAGAACGACGATCCGAATTGGATAATTCTCGTAACTTGACGTTGTCATTTTCCACCTCCCGCGCGCTTGCTCCCCATTCGTTTATTCGTTTGTGATTCGTTGATGCGTTGACGCCTACGCAAACGGCCACTTGTTTTGCGCGCGCAGCGCTTCTTCGAGTTCTTGCGCGATCAAGATTTCCTTGATCTCCTCCGGTTCGCGATGCCGTCCAATCGAATCCGGGCTGGCGGCGAGACGCAGCAGCGCGCGCGCGGCGACCATCGCGCATTCTTTCAGGTCGCGCTCGTTCACCTTGTCAAGTGTGTCCATCGCGGTGTGACCGAAACCGCGCCCGAGCGCGCGATCATTGTCTTTTGCCGTCATCATGATCGCCGGGACGCCTTCCATGAAAAATGGAAAGTTGTCCGACGCGGTGACGACTCTTTCGCTCAGTTTCAGCGCATAGCCGGTTTCTCTCGCGATTTTTTTGAGCAGCGTTTCGACATCTTCCAAGCCGCTGTACGTGAAACCCTTGCGCCCACCGCCGACCGCGCCATCGAGATTGATCATCAGCGCGATGTTTTTCATTTCGCCGCGACGCGCTTTTACGTACTCCGTCGAACCGAGCACGCCCAACTCTTCGCACGCGAACGCCATCAAGCGAATCGTCCGGCGCAGTTGACCTTTGAGCGGCGCGAACAGGCGCGCGAGTTCGAGCACGAGACACGTGCCGGTCGCGTCGTCGCTCGCGCCTTGCGCGATGTCGTGCCCGTCGTAATGCGCGCCGACGACGATCAACTCACTCGTCTGTCCCGGCACTTCGCCGACGACGTGCCACGCGGTTGTCGGACGCGCTTCGTTCTGCACGTCGAGCGCGACAACCGTCTCGCCCCGCTGTGCGTCCGCGAGACGTTTGAGCGCGGCGCCGGTTTCGTACGACACCGCGACTGCCGGGATTTCGCCGAGGCGTCCGGCGCGTAGCGAGCCGGTCTCCGGCAAGCCGCCCGGCAAATGTCGCGTGTACACAAAACCGACTGCGCCCGCGTCGACTGCCCAGCCGTACTTTTCGCGACGATGCGGCGCGCGACCGTCTTCCGGGTTCGCGCTGGAACACAAAACGATTTTGCCTTTCAGCGCGCCTCTTTTGCGCGCGTACTCTTTCTCCGTGCCCATGCCGACGTCGACGATGGGCGCGCGCAAGCCGCCCGCCGGAGTGGACGGCGAATAGACGAGCGCGATCGCGTCGAAGGTTTGCGCGCGCGGCGCGACGACGTTGAGCGCGCATTTGCCGCGCCACCAGCCCAGGTATTCGAACGGATCGAAGCGCACGTCGCTCAAGCCGTAGGCGCGGAACTTTTCCGCGATGAAATCGCGCGCCTGCGCCTCGCTCGGCGTTCCGGCGAACCGACTGCCAAAGTCGCAGAGGGTTTCCAAGTTGGCGTACAGATCGGCGGAAGTCCAGGACTCCGCGATGAGGGTTTTGTCGAGAGAGGTGAGGCCCATTGGTTACTCCGTCAATGAGTGATTATCGTATTTCTATCTGCAGGGATAGGTCTGTTTCGACTTCCGCGAGTCTTTTGTTGTAGATTTCGATTATCTCTTTCAGCACTCCAAAGAATTCCCTGTTCTCCTCAATTGCCATCTCGATTATATTCACCGAGACGAATTCTTCGAGTGAAACGATTGTCAGCAATTTGCCGATTCCTGTTTCGTACGCCAGTTCTCGCGCGCGATCTTCTTGTTTGCGTGGAACCAAAAGTATCGGATGGAACCCCGCTTTCAAGTTGTCGGCGCATTTTTGCATCACGCCCCTTGACGGCGTCGCGGTGACGTGATAAATGAACTTGGACAATGCAAAGTCGCCGGTTCTTCCTGTTTGGCGATCTGCGGCGTGCGCCGGGAAATTTGGGACAGCGACGTTCTTGAAACGTCTCGCCAGCTTTGCGCCGACAAGGTGTTGTTCGACGACTCCGCCCGAATACTGTCTGGCTTTCTCCATAATCATTCGCACCCAAACGGCGGGCGTTTGGCTTGGATCAACATCTACCGCCAAGTTCTGTCGCTTGACCCAATCGCGCGCGTGACCTGCCAGCATCTCAATCAAACCCAGCAACACGCGGTCGCGTTCTCGCGCGGTTAGCCCGGAAAATTTTCTGCCCCAATCGAGTCGCTCGAAAAGGCGTTGCCCATCTTGATGCACTTGGCGCGTGGTCGCTTCCTTCAAGTACGTGCTTGGGATTTTGTAGGTTTCGAGAATTTTCTTCAAACCTGAGCGCGCGCCTTTGAGTTCACCTGCTGCGGAAATAACGTCGCGCTTTAGAACAGGGCATTGCCGTCGCAAGTGGTCAAGAACGACAATGCCGCCAGCGATAGTATTTCTGGAGATTGTTCCGCGCCGCGTGCAGGATGATAGCCAATCCTCAAGAATTTGGCGACTTGCGGCTCGAACCTTTTCTGCTTTTGCGCTCATTGCGTTCGCTCTCCTTCACAACAGCGTCAAGTCTTGTTTTGATTCGTACCGAGTCTTTGGGGTTTTGCAACGCGTGTTCCCAAATCCGGATCACAGTCCATCCATCGTCGCGCAATTTGCGGTTGGTTGACCGGGCAAGCGCGATATTGCGTTCGATTTTTCGTCGCCAATATTTTCGGTTCGTCGCAGGCAACTTGCGACGACAATGCGGACAACCGTGCCAGAAACAACCATCAACAAAAATAGCCAACCGGCGGATCGGAAAGACCACATCGGGCTTGCCAACAACATCAGCGGCGTTCTTTTTCCATCCTTTCAAGCGCATTGCCGCGAGGATCGAAAATAGCCGTCGTTCAAGGCGCGTGTCTTTTCCCTTGACGGCTTGCATCGTCTTTCGGCGGTCGGCAGGTTTCAGGTTGTCAACCATTTTCGATCAAGCCAACGCGAATTGACGCGAGTACTTTTCAACCAATGGGTTTAGCGCGTGCGCGGCAATCCACGTAATGGCAGGCACGCATACAGCGTCGCCGAAACCCGTGAGCGCTTGCACGCCGTTTACAGTGATTAGGTAATCATCGGGGACGCCTTGAAGGCGCGCGTATTCTCGCGGTGTCATCGCGCGCATTTTGATGTTCCCCATCCCCGCTTGAATCAGGAATTGCTTTCCGCTTCCGCCAACCGCGGTGCGAAGGCATCCCGACAAGTCATCGTCGCGCACTTCGGCTCTTTGCGCTTCTACGCGGCGGCGACGGAAAAAAGTACGGTAGGTGATTTTGTTCTCGTGGATGAGTTGCTCCACGCGTTCGCGGTGAGAAGAATCCATCATTTGCAAATGACGTTTGACTTCTTCTTCCGACCACCATCTATCATCCGCGTCGTCCAACCGTTCAACGATTTCAGATAAGCCGCTGACACGCAACGGCGGCGGCTTGGGCAATTCAACGTAGAGCCAATTCAAGTCAGTGTTGACTAACAGACTTGTTCGAAGATGATCTGATAACAACGATTTTGGACGGCTCAGTATGGATGGCAGACTTTGCTTAGAATCTCCAAATCTGGAACCGACAAGAAAAACTCGCGGGCGACTTTGCGGCGTGAAACTCTGCGCGTTCAGCGTAAAAACATCGCAAGCATACCCGAGTTCGTTGAGTGCTTGAACCGTAAGCCGAAAGTCTGCGCCTTTGTTTGAATATAGCCATCCGGGCACATTTTCGACGAGGATAAGCGGCGGCATAGATTCGCTTTGCGTCTTGAGGATTCTGACAAATCCCCAGAATGCGCTAGAGTGCTTTCCGCTGATGCCATTCATATTGCCCGCGAGAGACAAATCAATGCATGGGAAGGAACAAGTAGCCAAAGTGGTTGTTGGCACAGAGCCGGGCTCTAATTCAAAAATATCTCGGACCAGATAGTGCGTGCCCGCGTCAGGAAAGAACGCGCGGTACATTTCAAATTTCTTTTCGGAGATGTCGTTGGCAAATGCGACGCGCCAACCGCGCGGTTCTAACCCCATCCGAACCAAGCCAATTCCTGCAAAGTATTCTGCTACCGTCAAGGGTAATTGGGAATCTATCATCGTAAGACCATTTCCAATCTCAAGTGTCTTTCGATTGTACTATACTTCAATCGCGTGTCCTCGGTTTCTGAAAAATCGAAATATACTCGTGCGCCTTGTTGATCCGAAACACGTACGGATAACCAAGCGGGCGCATGTTGTTGTACTCGTGGCGGCGATCCCAAATAATCAGATCGTCAAAGATGAAACCAATCTCCTCCATCTTGCGCGCGAGATCAGAATGGAATGGATAGAACTTGTCTTTTTTCCGCAAGTCCATCACGACGACGGCGCAGTATTTGCGCGGCTTGAGCGCGTGCAGTACGGGACGGAAAATCTCTGCCAGCGCGTTCAAGAATTCGTCATAATCCGCGATTTTCCCTAGATCGAGTTTGGCGTCTCCATAATGCCGAATCTCTTTGTAATCGGCGGTGCGTTTTTGCAGCAACACATCCCAGTACGGCGGCGACGTGATAACCAAGTCTACCGAATTGGGCGACACGTACTTGAGCAAGTTGCGCGCGTCGTCGCAGTAAACCTTGCTCGTGCGCGCTTGCGTACTGAACAACTCGCGCTGCCCCAATCGCGTTTCGGCAACCGTCACGAAATCTGGCGCAACATCAATTCCGATTCCCGTTTTGTTGAGGCGATCCGCCGCGATAACCGTCGTCCCCACGCCGACGAACGGATCGAGAATTGTGGAATCTCCCGGCGCGGTGAAACATTCGATCAACCGTTGCGCGAGTTGAAGTGGGAACATCGCGGGATGTCCCAACTCCATTTCCTCTTTTGACTTTTTGATGTCGCTCCAAATACTGATCGAATATTTCGTCCACGTTTTGCCGTCGAGTTGATTCGCCCGCCGTTCGCTTCGTTTTGTTGCGACGGTGGCAGGTATAGCAACCGGCGCGACTAGCAACTCCGCTTTGGTTTCTTTTACACGTCTCACTTGCGCCCCCTATCTCATCAAGCACAAACAATGATCCGTGAACTGGCGATTCACGCATCACGCATCACGTTTCACGCTTTCCCACAAAACCGCGTCACCACGTCGTACAACACGCGCGTCCCAAATTCCAAATTCGCGACGCTGACGCGCTCGTTGTGATTGTGTCCCAGCCCGGTCATCGCCGGACCTTCGTAGCGCATCGGCACGAAACCCAGAACCTTGGTGCCCAACTGGGTCACGCTTTTCGCGTCCGTGCCGCCGGTGATCAAACCGGGCACGAGCCGCGCGCCTTTTTCGTGTTCCTCGACCGCGTGACGGATCGTCTCAAACAGCGGCGAGTTGGGATCAGATTCGAGCGCGGGATAGATTGGACCGAATTCAATGTCGACGTTGTTGCCGATGCCCGCGCGCAACTCTTGTTCCAGCGATTCGCGCGTCGTGCCGGGCAAGATGCGGCAATCCACCTGACATTCGGCTTCGCCGGGAATGACGTTGATCTTACTCCCGGCTTTGAGGATCGTCGGCACGGCGGTGTTGTGCAGCGCGGCGGAGAGGCGGCGCTTTTGCGCGTCGGCGAGCGGCAGCGCGGCGAGCGCGCGTTCGTGCTGCGCCGGATCGAGCAAGCCTAAAACGTGCGCGCGCAGTTCGCCGTCCACACCGCGTGCCATCGCTTCGATGTGCGCTTGCGCGGATTTGCAAACGCGCAGCGGCAGCGGCGTTTCGATCAAATTCGCGACCGCGCGCGAAAGTGGCAGCAGCGCGTTGTTCTTGTTCGGCTGCGACGCGTGCCCGGGTTCGCCGTGGGAACGGAGCGTAAAACGCGCGCTCCCTTTTTCGGCAGTCGAACAAACGTAAAAGACTTGATCGCCCAGCACGATGCTCGTCGCGCCGCCTTCGTTGATCGCGTACTCGGCGCGGATCAGGTCGGGATGATTTTTCACCATCCACGCCGCGCCCATGCGTCCGCCGGTCTCTTCATCGGCGTTCGCCATGAAAATCAAATCGCGTTTGAGCGGAATGCGCGAAGCGTCGCGCTTGACGAGCAGAAAAGTCAGTAACGCCATCGTGACCATTTGCTTCATATCAATCGCGCCGCGTCCCCAGACGATACCGTCGACGAGATCGCCGGAGAAGGGCGCGCGCTGCCATTTGTCCGCTTCCGCCGGAACGACATCGACGTGTCCCATCAGCAAAAGCGGCGGCAGCGATCCATCGCCTTTCAAGCGCGCGACCACGTTGCCGCGTCCGGGCGCAGATTCCAGCACGACCGACTCGATTCCGTCGCGTTTCAATTTACGCGCGATGTATTCGATACACGGCGTTTCATTGCCCGGCGGATTCGTCGTATCGAAGCGCAGGAGATCTTGCAAAGTGGTTGTGACTTCTCGGATAGTGTGATCCCAATTCATAAGACTCCGTTTCGCGAGCGAGTATACAAGCAAACGAACAAGTAGACAAGTAGACAGGTGAACAAGAAATTCACCTGTCTACTTATCGACATGTTGCATTGTCTACGCGTTGGCTGGGTTAGGGCCAAACGGTGTTGATCGCCGGAATCCAATCGCTCGCGGTGCGATAGTTTGGATCTTGTTCGATGTGGATGAAATAGCCGGTGTTGTTCGTCGCCGCGGTGTTGCACGCGTTCGTGATCGACACGCCGTTGACGATACGACCGGTCGTGCTCGTCGTCGCGTTGAGCGAGCACGATCCCTGACCGGCGAGATCGATCGACCAGGTTGGATGGTTGGCGTGCATCGCGTCGTGCAACTGCCAAATCTTGGTGCCCGCCGGCGGCAGCGCGCTAAAGCCGTTCGACATGTAGACGTGCGTCGAACAACTGTCCGCCGCCATTCCGTGAAATTGGATCGTCCAATAGGGATTGCTCCCAAAGTACGACTTGATTTGGACGGTCGTGGGATTGAACACGTCGCGGACATCGTGCGCCGGATCAGAAATGTAGTACCCACTCTGGCACGCCGAGACGCTGGACGCGTTGCGATGATCGCCCATCAAAAGAAACGCGCGCGCGCTGGTTCCTTTGAAGACGCCGATCGCTTCGTTCTCGGTCGTCATGTCGTAAACCGGATGCGGGCTATGAATGATCAGCGCCTTGGTCGACGCGTTGTACGTGATGAAGGTGCCCCAGCCCTTGTCGACTTTGCCGTTGGCGTTGACATCGGCAGTTTCGTAAAGCACGCAATAGTTCCGACCGTTGCCGCTGTCGGTGAATGTTTTGATCGTCATCACCGGCGCGAGACTGGCGGGCAGCGCGAAATCGCAATTGCCGTTCATCATCGAGTTGACGACGGTTTGCCAATCGGATTTTTGCTGCGTGGTGGGTTCGACGTAACCCGCGCCGTCGCTGTACGGACCTTGGTTGATGATGCAGGTGACGAGTTGCTCCAATATCGTCGCGGTCGGACACAATAACCGTTGCGGAACCGGAGTCAGGGTGGGCGTCTTGGTCGGCTTGCGGGCGGCGTCGACGACCGTTGGCGTTGACACAAGCGTCGCCGCCAACCACAACCCGATCAGCAACACGAGCGCAACAAGCCCAATTGATTTCAAGTGAACGGTCTTCATTGCTCCTCCTTGAGTGCGTCAACGAATCCGTAACGAATAAACGAATCTATGACGAATCTGGTTGTAGTGTCGGTTTCCAGTCGCCTCCTTGCGCAGCGGAGCAACGTCCGTTGACTACTCGACGTGGCGCGGATCGAGCGCGTCGCGCAAGCCATCGCCGAGATAATTGATCGCGACGACGGTGATGAAGATGAACAAGCCGGGAAAAATCGCGATCCACGGCGCGATGACCATTTGCGATTGCGCGTTCTTGAGCATGTTGCCCCAGGTCGGCATCGGCGGCTGAATCCCAAAGCCGAGAAAGCTGAGCGTGGATTCGGTGAGAATCGCGTTGCCCACGCGCAATGTCGCGGAGACGATGATCGGACTCGCGGCGTTCGGCAGAATGTGCCGCCACATAATCCGATTGTTTTTCGCTCCGGCGATGCGCGCGGCATCCACAAATTCTTTTGCTTTGAGCGACAAGAATTGCCCGCGCACCAAGCGCGCCGCGCCCATCCACGAGAGCGCGCCGATGATGACGATGATCGGCACGGGACCGCCGCTGATCTCCGGCAAGTTGAGCGACCGCAAGAGTTGCGCGACGATCAGCAGGATGAACAGGTTGGGAATGGAAAGCATAAAATCGTTAAAGCGCATCAGCACGTTATCAATCTTGCCGCCGTAGAATCCGGCGACCGCGCCGACGAGCGTCCCAATCGTGATCGCGATGAACACAGCGGCGACGCCGATGACGAGCGAGACGCGTCCACCGACCCAGATTCGCATCATCAAATCGCGCCCCAGTTCATCCGTCCCGAAAAGGTGCGTGAGCGCGGGCGGCTGGCGGCGCAGCTCCACTGGCGCGTTGTATGGATCGTAACCGAGAACCAGCGGGACGAAGACGCAACCGATGACGATGAGCGCGAGAACTGCCGCGCTGAACATCGCGGGCTTGTGTTTGCGAAAGCGCCGCCAGACCAGCGCGCGCATTGTTTCTTGGCGATTGAGTGTAGCCATCTATTCAAACCGAATCCGCGGATCGAGGAACGCGTACACAACGTCGGTGATCAAGCCAAACGCGATGATCAGCGTCGCGCTCATCATCAGCACGCCCATCATCACCGCATAGTCGGCGCGCTCGATGGAGTTGAAAAACAGCCGCCCCATTCCGGGCCACGAGAAAATAACTTCGGTCAACAACGCGCCGTTGAACAAGCCGGGAATTTCCAAGCCGATGATCGTGACGAGCGGCAAGACCGCGTTCTTGAGCGCGTGCTTGAGGATCACCGCGCGCTCTTTCAGTCCTTTGGCGTGCGCGGTGCGGATGTAATCTTGCAACAGCACGTCCAACATTCCGGCGCGCATATACCGGACGTGTCCGCTGAGATTGTGGATCACCAGCAGACTCGCCGGGAGAATCAGATGCGTCAAGCGATCTTCCAGCGACGCGGTCGCGCCAATCGTGTACATTCCGCCGCCGGGCAAAAGCGGTCCGCCGGTGAACGGGTTCTTGATCGTCACATTGAAAATGATGATCAGGATCAAGCCGAACCAAAAGACCGGGATCGAATGACCCATAAACGCGATCGTCGTCATCACGTGATCGAACCACGAGTACTGCCGCACGGCGGAGATGATACCGATCGGAATCGAAATCGCGAGCGCGATGACGAACGCGATGATGGACAGGTACAGCGTGTTCGGCAAGCGTTCGCCGATCTCGACGAGCGTGGGGCGTTGCGTGACGAGGGAGGTGCCCCAGTCGCCGCGCAAGAGGGCGGTGAGCCAGTTGAAGTACTGTAGATGCACCGGCACGTTCAATCCTAATTCATCTTTCAAGCGCTCCAAATCTTCGGGCATGATGTTGGGATTGTTTTCGTACGCGGCGAGCGGTCCGCCGGGAATCGCTTGCATCAGCGCGAACACGGCGATACTGATCGCGAGCAACAGCGGAATCGCTTGGAGCAACCGTCGGAGAATGTAGCGCGTCATAATTCGAGTATGAAGGCGGAAGTATGAAGGAGGAATGTCATTGCGAGCGGTTTTTGCAAAGCCGCCATAGGCGTCCAGCCCGCTATTTGGGGATTGCTTCAGACGAAAACCGTCCTCGCAATGACAATCTTGTTTTCATCCTTCCGCCTTCATCCTTCATCCTTTATTTGAGCCACCAATTCTGCGCGTTCCAGCCCATACTGTTATTGCCGTTCGCGATCCAACCCTGCAAGCGGTCGCGGTAGGCATACGCGTTCCCCGCTTGGTAGAGATAGATCGCCGGGTAGGCGTTGTGGACGCTTTGAGCGACCTGGCAATACATCGTCTTGCGCTTGGCAGGATCCGGCTCCGTCTGAGCTTGTTTGAGCAATTCATCCACTTTGGGATCGGAAAAGCGCGAGACATTCTGTCCGCCCTTGTTCTTTTCCGACGGAAGCGATGAAGTGGCAAACGTGTTGATCAGCCCGCCGATGGGTTCCAACGAGTCCACGCTGGTGCTGTACTCGACGAGATCAAAGTTGCCGTGCCGACGCGGCGAGTTGGCTTCCCAGGTTCCGATGACGACGGACGAGGGCGCGTTTTCGACGTACGCTTCGACGCCGACCGCTTTGAAATCTTGCATCACCAACGTCTGCGCGTCTTCACGCAGTTTGTTGCCGGAGGTCGTGGAATATTTCAGACGCAGGCGCGTGCCATCGGGCGCGTACTTGGCGCCTTTGGAGACGCGGATGCCATCGGCGCCGGCAATCCAGCCCGCCTCATCGAGCAACTTCTTGGCTTGGGCAACATCGTACGGAACCGGTTTGATGTCGGTGCAGGCAAAGTAGCCATTGTTCAATTCGCCCGGCAGCGGCGCGACCTTGCCGGACAGCAGTTGGTCAATGATGCGTTGCTTGTTGATCGCGAGCGCGAGCGCTTGGCGCACTTTGACATCGCCGAGAATCAGATGCGGCTTGGTCGGATCGGCGGGGTCTTTGTTCTCCGCCATATTCATAAAGATCCGTTCGCCCCCATCACGCGGCGGCGCGCTGTACTTGACGCCCGGCATTTTGTCCAATTGCGGCGTCGTGTCCAGCGTGATGCTCCACAGCATGTCAATCTCGCCGCTCGCGATCAATTGCAAGCCGACATCTACGTTCGGCACGATGCGGACGACGATCTGATCGAGATAGGGTTTGTCCTTCTCGCGATAGTTTTCGTTGCGGACGAGCGTGATGTGATCGTCTGCGATCCATTCTTGGACTTTGAAAGGTCCCGTGCCAATCGGCTTGCGATTGTACGCCCAAGTCTTCATATTCTTGGGATCGCCGGCGCTCTTGGGAATGATCGTGCCAAAGAGATTCAGATATCCTGCGTAGAAATTCTTGTACTTGATGATCGCCGTCGTCGGATTGGGACACTCGACCGTTTCTACGTCGGAAAACCCAGCGGTTGACGCAACGCCAACGCCCGGAGTCATTCTGGCTTGCCAGGTGAATTGGACATCTTCGCACGTGAACGGCGCGCCATCCGACCAGAGAACGCCTTCCTTGAGTTTGTACGTGATCGTCTTGCCGTCCGCGCTCACGCCGCCGTTTTGGATCGTGGGAACTTCTTTTGCCAGGTTAGGCGCGCGCGAGCCGTCGGGTTGGTCACGCAACATTCCATCGAGGATGTAGATCAACACTTCGTTCATCACCGTTTGCGTGCCAAGCAACGGGTTGAGCGTGGTTGGCGATTGCCAGATCGCCATCGTGAGTTTGCCGCCGCGTTTGGGCGCGTCGGCAGCAGGCGCGGTGGTGGGCTGCGGCGCGGCAGCCGTTGGCTTGGGGACTTCGGTCGCTTTGGGGGCGGCGACCGGCGCTTTGGTCGGTTCCGGCGCGGCACAAGCCACCAGAACCAACAACGCGACGAGCGCGAGCAAAAACAGAATCGGTTTGCGCATGTTCTCTCCTCCTTGAGTAAATTTGGACAGAATCGACAGAAACTATTTTTCCGCTTTCAGGACCGCGACAATGCGGCGTCCACTTTCTTCGACGTGCGCGCGCATGAGGCGTTCGGCGCGTTCGCAATCGTGGGCTTGCAGCGCGCCGATGATCCCCAGGTGCTCTTGTTTGTCCGATGCGCCGCGTTGCGGGATGGGCTTGCCGGCGGTCGCCGGGAAATTTCCCAGCATCATCGTCGGGAAGGCGTTCCACATCTGATCCAACGTTCGGATCAAATAGGCGTGCCCGCTGGCGGTATAGATCATTTGATGAAACCGCCGATTGAGCGCGCGGTATTCCATCCAATCCTTCTGAACGCGCCGCCGCTCGATGTCGTCGCTCAGGCGTTTCAGTTCCGCTAACTGTTCGGGGGTGATATTTCGCGCGGCGTAACGCGCCGCCAAACCTTCCTGAAAGGCGCGACTGGCGTAGAGGTCCAACAGATCGGTGACGCCGAACTCGATGACACGGATGCCGCGATAGGGCACGTGCTCGACCAGCCCTTCGCTGACGAGATCTTGGAGCGCTTCGCGCACCGGCATCTGGCTCACGCCGAACTTTTGCGCCAATTGCTCTTGACGCAGCCATTCGCCGGGTTTGAGTTCACCGGCGTGAATCTCGGCGCGCAATCGTTCAGCGACGACACGCCGGAGTTGGGTTTGAGCAAGCGCATTGGTTTGAGGCATTCGCGGGATATTCTTAGATATAATATATTCTATCAGGATAATACCACAAGCCGAGGCAAAAGTCAATGGGTTGGAAAAACAAAAAACGGGTGGCACCGATAGCGCCACCCGTAACCAAAAATTGAAATTATCCGACGTGACGCGGGTCAAGCGCGTCGCGCAAGCCGTCGCCGATGTAGTTGATCGAAATGACGGTGAGCAGAATCATCAAGCCGGGAAAGATCGCGACCCAGGGCGCATACGTCATTTGCGATTGCGCGGTCTTGAGCATATTCCCCCACGACGGCATTGGCGGTTGCACGCCAAACCCCAGAAAGCTCAGCGTTGATTCGGTGATGATCGCGTTGCCGATGTGCAGAGTTGCCGAGACGATGATGGGACTGACCGCGTTTGGCAAGATGTGGCGAAACATGATGCGCGAATTTCTTGCGCCCGACACTCGCGCGGCGTCAATAAATTCCTTGACCTTGAGCGCGAGAAATTGTCCGCGCACCATGCGCGACGCACCCATCCAGGACAGTATGCCGATGATGATGATAATCGGCAAAGGACCGCCGCTGAGTTCAGGAATGTTCATCGTGCGCACAATTTGCGCAGCGAGCAACAGCGCGAACAGATGTGGAATCGAAAGCAGGAAATCGCTGAACCGCATCAAGATATTATCAGTCCAGCCGCCGTAAAATCCTGCCGTCGAACCGACGATGGTTCCGATCAGAATCGAAACCAGCATTGCCGAAACGCCAATCGAGAGCGACACGCGCCCGCCAACCCAGATGCGCATCAGCAAATCACGTCCCAGTTCATCCGTGCCGAAAGGATGCTCTAGCGACGGTGGCTGACGACGGACGGCGAGCGGAAGATTGTATTGATCAAATCCCAAAATTAACGGCGCGAAAACGCAACCCAGGATGATGATCGAAATGATGCCCAGACCCATCATCGCGGGTTTGTGCCGCCGAAAACGCCGCCACGTCATCGCGAGCATGGATTCTTGTTTGCCGCGGCGCGCTTCCCAGTCAACTTGTCCAATCGTAGTAGCAGTAGTGGTCATATGTTCTCTCTAGTCGAACCGAATGCGTGGATCGAGAAAAGCGTAGACAATGTCGGTGACCAAGCCGAAGATGAGCACGAGGGTTGCGCACATCATAAACACGCCCATCATCACCGAATAATCCGCGCGTTCGATGGAGGTAAAGAAAAGGCGTCCCATCCCGGGCCAGGAGAAAACGGTTTCAGTCAAGAGCGCGCCGTTGAACAAACCGGGAATTTCTAGACCAATGAGTGTTACCAGCGGTAGGATGCCGTTCTTCACCGCGTGGCGCAGGATCACACTTGGTTCGTTCAAACCCTTGGCGCGCGCCGTGCGCACATAGTCTTGATGCAGAACGTCGAGCATCCCCGCGCGCGTGTATCGCACTTGCGCGCTCAGGCGATTCAAGATCAGTACGCTGGCGGGCATAATCAAATGCACCAGACGATCCTGGATGGAAAAATCCTCGCCGATGGTATACATCCCGCCGCCGGGCAACAGCGG
Organism: Candidatus Aquidulcis sp.; assembly: GCA_020723345.1. Taxonomy (GTDB): domain Bacteria; phylum Chloroflexota; class Anaerolineae; order UBA4142; family UBA4142; genus VGOB01. Next base: position 18,255 of record DYJA01000005.1, read on the forward strand.
TCCGCCGGTGAATGGGTTCTTGATCGTGACGTTGAAGACGATGATGAGAATCAAGCCAAACCAAAAGACGGGAACGGAATGTCCCAGGAACGCAATTGTCGTCATGAGGTGATCGAACCAGGAGTATTGCTTGACAGCCGAAATGATTCCAATTGGAATCGAGATACAGAGCGCGATGAAAAAGGCCGTCAGCGAAAGATACAGCGTGTTGGGCAGACGCTCGGTGATCTCGGTAAGCGCGGGGCGGCGTGACACCAGGGACAAGCCCCAATCGCCGCGCAAGACCGCAGCGAGCCAGTTCAGGTACTGTTGATACTTGGGCACGTTGAGTCCGAGCTCTTCCTGTAAACGCTCTAGGTCTTCGGCACTCACATCGGGATTGTCGGAGTAGACGGCAAGCGGACCACCGGGGATGAACTGCATCAACGCAAAAACGGCGATGCTGATCAACAAGAGTAGCGGAATCGCTTGTAAAAGTCGTCGTAAAATGTAGCGGCTCATAACTTTTCGCTCACCTGATTGTCTGGGCGGATGCGTGTATGACTTGCCACCAATCCGCAACTATTTGCATGCATTCTTGTCCATAAAATCTACCAGGAACTCGGATGTTTTGATCTGCGCGGCGTCAATGACTTGCTTGCCGAGTTCGGCGCTAGCTGCGGTTGCATCGCCCAGCGCGCCATTTTCCGTGAGTTCTTCCCAGTTCGATGGGTAGGCAATACCGGTCGATCTGCCGAGGTGCTTGTAGGGATAACCCTTGACTGTGCCGGGCACGATTCGTTCTGGGCGAACGACGTGCGGTGCGAGATACATCGCTTGCGATGTTTCCCCTTCGCCGCAATGCCCGTCTACGGATACTGTCTTTGAACGATTCCGGGTGACCTCACCGCCCGTTGCCGAAATAAAAGCATAGGCAACCTTGATTCCCAGTTCGTGGCGCAAGCGCACGATCATCACTTCGAGTGATGGATTGTTGCCACCGTGGCCGTTCGTCAAGAAGAATTGCTTGATGCCGTGTTTCATCAGACTGCGGACGACATCGCGGATGACAGCAAAGAACGTGTCGTGTTCCAGTGTGATCGTTCCGGGAAATTTCATGTGATGATGCGAAATGCCAAACGTAATCGGCGGAGCAACAATCACGCGTGGGTAAAGTTTTTCGCCGAGCAATTTGGCAAAGCCGTACGCACGCGCTGAATCAACTTCAAACGTCATATATGGCGCGTGTTGCTCAAACGAACCAACGGGAATGACGGCGAGTTCAGCTTTGACGAATGCCTCTTTGGCTTCGAGCCAGGTCATATCGGAAAGAATGTAGGCGTTGGACATTGTGTTCTTTCGTGGCTAGGTTTTCGCGTTCTTGTCCATGAAATCGACGAGAAATTCGCTCGCTTTGAGGAGTGCGGCGTCGATGATTTGCTTTCCCAGTTCGGCGCTCGCTTCGGTCGCATCGCCGAGTGCGCCGTTCTCCGTGAGTTCATCCCAAGTTGATGGGTAGACGATGCCGCTGGATTTGCTGAGATTTTTGTACGGATAGCCGCGCACTGCACCGGGAACGATGCGTTCCGGGTGGACGACGTGCGGCGCGAGATACATCGCTTGCGATGTTTCGCCTTCGCCGCAGTGAATTCCCAGCGCCGCCTTGGGGCGATTCTTCGTGACTTCATTTCCCATCGTCGTCGGATGTGACACGGCAATCTTGATTCCCAGTTCGTGGCGCAAGCGCACGATCATCTCCTCGAGCGCAGGGTTGTTGCCACCATGACCGTTGACCAAGAAAAATTGATTCATCCCATGCGCCATCAGACTGCGGACGATATCGCGGATGACGGCGTGAAAAGTGTCGTGTTCGAGCGTGATCGTTCCGGGAAATTTCATGTGATGATGCGAAATGCCGAACGTGATCGGCGGGGCAAGAATGACACGTGGATAAAGCCGTTCGGCGAGGAGTTTGCCGAAGCCGTACGCGCGCACGGTGTCCACTTCAAAAGTCATAAAAGGACCGTGCTGTTCAAACGCGCCAATCGGTACGATGGCGAGTTCGGCTTTGGCAAAAGCATCTTTGGCTTCGAGCCAGGTCATATCGGAAAGAATGTAAGCGTTGGACATATCTTTTCCGTTGGATAGTTGGATAGTTGGATAGTTGGATAGTTTGTTAGTTTGTTAGTTGGATAGTTGCAACGATGCAACTATCCAACGATGCAACTACCAAACTATCGAACTACTTTGCAACCCACCAATCGGCGGAGTTGTATCCGAGGTTTTCCCACGCGTTGCCGGGACCCCAACCCTGGATGCGGTCGCGGTAGGCAAAGAGGCGCAGGGCTTGGTACGTGTAGACCATCGGAACTTGGTCGTGCAAGATTTGCGCTAATTCGCAGAAAATTGCCTTGCGTTTCGATTGGTCAATTTCGGATGCGGCTTGCTTCAGCATCGCGTCGTACTTGGGATCGGTAAAGCGGGGCTCGTTCAAGCCGCCCTTGTTGTTCGGTGAGGCAATTTGCCACGACGCCCAAAAGCGTTCCATATAACCCTGAGGATCGCTGGAGGTGTACGCGCTGTGCATCAGAATATCAAAGTTGCCCCGCACGCGCGGCGAACCGGCATCCCAATTTCCAATGACATACGCCGAGGGACCGTTTTGGACATAGATTTCCATTCCCGCTTTGCGCATATCCTCGATGACCATCAGTTGCGTCTTTTCGCGCGGATCGTCGCCGGTGGTCGTGCTGAATTGCAGGCGCAGGCGCGTGCCATCCGGCGCGACTTTGGCCCCCTTGGCGACCCGAATCCCATCCGGTCCGGGCACCCAGCCCGCGTCAGTCAACAATTGTTTGGCTTTTTCTGGATTGTATTCGTACTCGGGAATGGTGGGGCTGCATTTCCATTCACCTTCCAGCGCGCTGGTGCTCACTTTGGCTTTGCCAAAGTACAATTCATCGGTAATGCGGCGCCAGTTGACGCCCACGGCGATTGCCATGCGAACGCGCTGATCGCTGAGGATCAGATGTGGTTTGGTGGGATCGGCAGGGTCTTTGTTTTCTGAAATGTTGAAGAAGACGGTTTCGCCGCCGCCGCGGGGAGGCGCGGTGTACTTGACCCCCGGCGTTTTGTCAAAGATAGGCATCTGGTCGAGTTTGGGATTCCACAGCACATCCACCTCGCCGCTCAAGAGCAACTGGGTTGCCACATCAGCGGAGGGGACCATGCGAACCACAATTTGATCCAAATAGGGCTTGCCCGCTTCGTGATAATATTCGTTGCGAGATAGTGTGATGTGAGCATCCGCGACAAATTCGGTTAGTTTGAAAGGACCAGTGCCGATCGGCTTGCGGTTATATGCCCATTTCTGAATATCTTTTGGATCGCCTGCGGAGCGAGGTAGGAGCTCTCCAAAGAGCGTATAGTACGCCGCATAGTATTCTTTGTACTTGACGACGACGGTGAGCGGGTCAGGACATTCGACGGTATCAATCAGCGAATAGCCGGTGGTGCTGCCGATTCCCACGCCTTTGGTCATGCGAACTTGAAAAGTATATTTGACATCTTCGCAGTTGAAGGGACTGCCATCCGAAAACTTGACGTTCGGTTTGAGTTTGTAGGTGATCGTTTTGCCGTCAGCCGAAACGCCGCCATTTTTGGTTGTCGGCGGTTCAATGGCGAGCGAGCCGACGCGGGTGCCATCCGGCAAAACTTGAGTCAATCCTTCGATAATGAACGAGTTGACGTCGTTTCCCACGGTTTGGGTGTTGAGCAGAGGATTGAGCGTGGTCGGCGCTTGCCACACGGCGATAGTGATCTTGCCGCCACGTTTGGGCGTGCCAGCGGCAGAAGTTGGCGCGGTGGTTGGAGCACCGGCTTTGGTTGGTTCAGGTGCCTTGGCCGCGGCGGGTTGCGTTGCCGCCGGGGCTGTGGTGGCTGGCGCTTTGGTCGCCGCAGGCTGAGTGGGCTGAGCAGGCGCGGCGGTTGGGGTAGCGCCGGCACAACCAGCCAGAATCATCGTCGCCATGACGACAAGTAATATCCAAGTGAAAAACTTGGCGTTCATCTTCTTTCCTCCCTGGAATTGGTTTTTGACTCTCGTATCAAAACGAGATTGGCGGATCCAGAATAATCGTTGCTCGGTTCAGTCCTCCTTCCTTCTGTTGTGTTCAACGACAGCGGCAATGCTCTGTGCAGTGGCTTGGATGTGTTGTTGCATCGAACGTTCAGCCGCTTCACCGTCGTGCGCTTTGATCGCGTCCACAATCGCGCGATGTTCCGCGACGGCGACATCGCCACGTCCAATCGGTCGATTAGCCGTCTGCTCAAAGTTGGAGAGCATCAGCGTTGGAAACGTATTCCACATTTGATTAAGCGAACGGATGAGATAGGCGTGACGGCTGAACGAGTGGATCAGTTGATGAAACTGGCGATGCAATTTGCGGTGTTCGTCAACATTGACGTTAATCGGAGTGTTCTTCAATTGCTGGAAGGCGTGCTCCAGTTCCTGCAATTCTTCAGGGGTAACATTTCGCGCCGCGTAGCGCGCGGCAAGCCCTTCGGCGACGGCGCGGACGGTGTAGAGATCGAGGAGATCGGCAAGCGTGAACTCGACGACGCGGGTGCCGCGATAGGGGACATGCTCAACCAGACCGTCACCGACGAGGTCTTGGAGTGCCTCGCGCACCGGAGTATGGCTCACGCCATATTTTTGCGCCAGTTGCTCTTGCCGCAACCACTCGCCCGGTTTGAGCGTATTCGCCAGAATTTCGGCGCGGATACGCCGGGCAATCAAGTGCCGGAGCTGGTTTGGCGATAGTGTTTCTGTTCCGTTTTCCATCTTATCTCCGAAATTAAATATTAAACTTAATATTTACTTTGAAAATATACACCAAAATTTCAGATTTGTCAATTGTTTTTGCGAAAAAAAAACAGGTAGACAAGAGAAAACCTGTCTACCTGTTGAATTTATGTATAGTTATGTGTCATTCCACGTGATGCGGGTCGAGCGCGTCGCGCAACCCGTCGCCGATGTAGTTGAGTGAGAGGACCGTAAAAAGGATCGCGAGTCCGGGAAAAATCGCCGTCCACGGCGCGTAGGTCATTTGCGCCTGCGCGTTTTTCAGCATGTTGCCCCACGTCGCCGTCGGCGGTTGGACGCCGAAACCCAGGAATGAAAGCGTGGATTCGGTGATGATTGCCGCGCCGACGCGCAACGTCGCCGCGACGATGATCGGACTTGCCGCGTTCGGCAAGACGTGGCGGAGGATGATGCGATAGTTGCGCGTGCCGGACATCCGCGCGGCTTCGACGAATTCCTTTGCCTTGAGCGACAAGAACTGTCCGCGCACCAAACGCGCGATGGGGGGCCAAACCAGAACGCCGATGATAATGATGATCGGCATCGGTCCGCCGCTGAGCGTGGGGTTGTTCGTGCTGCGGAGCAATTGCGCGAAAATCAGGAGCAGGAACAATTGCGGGATCGCGAGCATATAATCGGTGAAGCGCATCAAGAGATTGTCCACGCGCCCGCCGTAAAAACCCGCCACCGCGCCGATGGTCGTGCCAATCGTGATCGCCATCAACATCGTCGCCACGCCGATCAGAATCGAAACGCGTCCGCCGTCCCACAAGCGCACGAACAGATCGCGCCCCAGTTCGTCGGTGCCGAAGATATGCGCCAGCGAGGGTTCTTCCCGCATAATATCGAGATTGGTTTTCCCCGCGTCGTAGTTGGCGATCCAGGGAACGCCGATGCACAAGGCAACAAAAACGGTAATGACGCCTAGTCCGGCGAGCGCGAGTCTGTGCTTGCGAAACCGGCGCCAGACTTTGGCGCGCATAGATTCCTGCGGGCGCATGCGCGTCGACCAGTCCAAGGCGAGAGCGGGTGAGGTGAGTGTGGTTTGAGACATGACTAATCAAACCTGATACGCGGATCCAAAAACGCGTACACGATGTCAGTAATGAGTCCAAACAGAACGATCAGCGTCGCGCTCATCATCAACGTGCCCATCATCACCGCGTAATCGCCGCGCTCGATCGAGTTGAAGAACAAGCGCCCCATCCCGGGCCAAGAAAAGATCGTTTCGGTGATGACCGCGCCGGCGAACAAGCCGGGAATCTCCAAGCCGATGATCGTGACGAGCGGCTGCACCGCGTTTTTGAATGCGTGCTTCGCCAGCACCGCGCGCTCGCGCAGACCTTTGGCGAATGCAGTGCGGATGTAATCTTGATGCAGCACGTCGAGCATACCCGCGCGCATGTAGCGAATGTGATTGCCGAGACTGAAAAAGATCAGCGCGGTGGCGGGCAAGATCAAGTGCCGGATCCGATCTTCAATCGCAAAGGGCGCGCCGATAGTGAACATGCCGCCCCCCGGCAGGAGCGGTCCGCCGGTAATTGGGCTTTTGATCATCACGTTGAAAATGATGATGAGGATCAAGCCGAACCAAAAAATCGGCATGGCTTGACCGACGAACGCGATCGTCGTCATCGCGTGATCGAACCAGGAGTATTGCCGCACCGCCGATAAGATGCCGATGGGAACCGAAATCAGCAGCGCGAAAAAGAATGCGGTGAGCGAAAGGTACAGCGTGTTCGGCAATTTCTCCGTGATCTCGACGAGCGCAGGGCGGCGGGTGATCTCCGAGATGCCCCAATCGCCGCGGACGACCGCAAACAACCAATTGACGTAGCGCTCGTGAATCGGCGCGTCCAGACCCAATTCCTTTTTCAGCCGCGCCAAATCCTCCGGCGAAATATTGGGATTGTTTTCGTATGCCGCCATCGGTCCGCCAGGGATAAGATTCATCAGCACGAAAACGGTCAGACTGATGATCAGCAGGAGCGGAATCGCCTGGATGATGCGGCGGATAATGTAATTCGTCATATAGTCACATGGTCAAATAGTCGGATAGTCTTGTAGTCTTTGCTCAGGCGCGACTACGTGACTATCCGACTAAACGACTAGCAGACTACTTGAGTGACCACTCTTCCGCGTTCCAGCCGTTGTTGTCCCACGCGTTCGGGACCCAGCCGAGCAAGCGATCGCGATACGAATCGAGGTCGAGGCGTTGATAGAGGTAGATCATGTTGGTTGCCTCTTGACCGATCTTCGCGATCTGACAGTACAGGTCGCGCCGCTTGCTCATATCGGGTTCCTTGGCGGCGGACTGCAACAGTTCATCCACCTTGGGATCAGCAAAGCGCGTGTAGTTCAACCCGCCTTTGTTCCCTTCGTGCGGAATCATCCACGAGGCGAACAGGTTCGTCATCTGGCTGTGCGGATCAATGCCGGCATTCGTCGTGTACATGATGATGTCGAAATTTCCGTGGCGGCGCGGCGAGTTGGCGTCCCACGTGCCGATGACGACTGACGACGGCGCGTTCTCGATGTACAACTCGACGCCAATCGCCTTCATATCCTCGACGATCAGCACCTGCGAATCTTCGCGCAATTTGTTGCCGGAGGTCGTCGAGTATTTCAAGCGGAGGCGCGTGCCGTCGGGCGCGACCTTCGCGCCTTTCGCGACGCGGATGCCGTCGGGACCAGGCACCCAGCCCGCTTCATCCAAGAGTTTCTTGGCTTGCGCGACGTCATAGCCGCGCGGCTTGAAATCGGCGCACTGGAAAAAGCCCGCATTGATTTCGTTGGTGCCGGGCTTGGCTTTGCCGAAGAGCAATTTGTCAATGATGCGCTGCTTGTTGATGCCGTACTCGATGGCTTGGCGCACTTTGACATCGTTCAAGATGAGATGCGGCTTCTTTGGATCGGAGGGATCTTTGTTCTCCGCCATGTTCAAGAACAACCGCTCGCCGCCGATCTGCATCGGGTCGGAGATTTTCACCCCCGCCATCTTCTCCAACTGTGGCATGTCCGCTTCGGTGTTGTTCCAAACGATATCCACTTCGCCGCTGGCGAGCAATTGCATCGCGACTTCGGATGATGGGACGATGCGGATCACGACCTGATCGAGGTACGGCTTGTCCTTTTCGCGGAAATTGGGATTGCGCGAGAGGGTAATGTACGAATCGGCAACCCATTCGTCCAACTTGAAGGGGCCGGTGCCGATGGGTTTGCGATTGTACGCCCAGTTCTTCATATCCTTGGGGTCACCGGTCGCGTGCTTGGGCAGAATAAAGTTGTCGAACATGGTGAGGTACGGCGCGTAGAATTCTTTGAACTTGAGGACAACCGTATTGGGATCGGGACAATCCACCGAAGCAAGCTTGTCGTAACCGGTCGTCGAGACCACGCCGACACCGGGCGTCATGATCGCTTGCAAGGTGAATTGGAAATCGGCGCAGGTCAGTGGTTGACCATCCGACCACTTGATGCCTTCCTTCAGTTTGTAAGTGATCGTTTTGCCGTCATCCTTGACGCCGCCATTCTGAACGGTGGGCACTTCTTTGGCAAGGTTCGGGACGCGCGCGCCGTCGGGCATCACTTTGGTGAAACCCTCGACGATGAAGACGTTCACTTCGTCCATCACCGTTTGGGTGCCGAGGTTGGAATTGAGAGTGATGGGCGATTGCCACACTGCCATCGTGACTTTGCCGCCTTTTTTGGCAGCCGGCGCAGGGGTTGGCGCAGGAGCGCAAGCGATGAGGACAGCCAGCAGAACGAGCAGAGCAAACACAATCAGTTTGCGTGCGTACATACTTCTCCTCCTTTGAATTTGATCGCACAAGTACGTCAAAGCATAACGATACTCAACGCGATAACATCACCTCCTTGCTGGGGAAATAGCAAAAGGTTGCGAGGATTTTAGGGTGACGCGAATCGGAGTGGTGCGGCTTCTCAGTGAAGCGATTGTATCACGAATGAGACGGTTCGTCAAGAAATTTCGTGGAATGCGGAATCTTCGACCGGCGCGCGTCGAGGTGCGTTCAAGTTTGACATTTGCGTGGGTCACGGTACAATATCATTGATGGCATCGAACCATACCGCTCCGCTGCCAACTTCTCCTCCAGAGCCCTTCCAGACCGGAACGGGCAAATGCTTGACGGTCGCCTGCATTGTCGTCACCTTCACCTTGCTCGTTTGCGCGTGTCTTGCGTTGGTCTTGGCGGGCGCGCTCGGTTCGGGCTATGTGCGAATCACTTTGGGCGCAACCGCGACCCCGCCTCTCACTGCTACGCCCACGTCAACAGACACTCCAACCCCAACCGTAACTGCGCCCCCCACTGCAACTTTGCCTCCGACCACAATCCCTACCCGGACCATCACCCGCTTTCCGACGACGCTCCCAACGCGCGCGCCAACCCCATCGCCAACGCCGACCTTTTTGCTGACACCCACCGGCGTGACTTTTAAATTCGACGACAGCGTGGCGCAGAGTGAGCGCGACCTGATTCAAAATGGCGTCGCGCTCGGGCGGCGGAGTTTCGGCGATGTGGGCCCTGTCACCGTTTTTGCGTACACCGATCTGAATACACTGATTACAGAGATGGCACGCAACAACCGCCTATCGATAGAAAGCGATCGATCCAAAGACCTGCGGCGACGCTTTGAAAATTATACCTGGAGCGCCGCCGCCAGTTCAGGCGCGATCTGGCTCTGGGTTTCTGATCGCTGGAAAACCAGACCGCGCGAAGCCAAGACCCGCGCGCTGATTCACGAATATTTTCATTTGGCGCAAGATGCGCGCGCCGGGCGCGTCGGCAGCAAAGGTCCCCTCTGGCTCATCGAAGGCGCGGCTGAATTCGAATCGTACCGCGTCATGGCAAACCTGGGGCAAGCCCATCTGTCCCAAGCCCGTTCCGACAAGATCATTCAGACCAGAGGATTACTCAACTCACTCAGTTCGATGGAACAGTTGACGACCGCCGAAGTGGAGGATACCGGCGCGCCTTATTCGTTGGGTTATCTCGCGGTCGAGAGGTTGATCGCGGACTATGGCGGCGAGCGCGCCTTGCTCCAATTCTGGGATGAGCAAAGCAAGGGCGCAACGTGGCAGTCTGCATTTCAATCCGCCTTTGGAATTTCGCTCAGCAATTTCTACGCCAAGTTCGAAGCATATCGGCGCGAGCAGTTTCCACCCTACTGCGGCGCAGTCCAAACCGCGCGCGCCACCGTATCGCCAACGCCGACGGCTCCGTCAATCCGCTTTGATCGCCGCCATCCACCCGGCGCGCTGGCTCTTTCGGGAGATCCGCTCAGCGCGTCTCCCAATATTCCGTACACATTCTGCGTGAGTGGATTCCCGCTCACCGCGCTGACGGAGGATCAAAAGAGGACTAGTTACAAGACTCCGACCGGCGTGCAGACGTGGCACTCGTGCGGGGGAAATTGTATCATTCTCTACATGCATCCCAGCGCTTCACCCGGCGAGTACACTTTTTCAATCGAGTTGTCCGACGGACGACGCGCTGAAACCGTGTTCCAACACGGAAACAATTCCTCCACGGTAACACCGCGCCCCTAGCCAGAAATCTCCAACGACGCGGCGTACTCATCCAACATTCGCTCAAACTCGCGCACCTCATCGCACCGCATCAACGCGTGCCGGAGCGCCGCCGCGCCATGCCCGCCTTGCACGTACCGGTACGCGTGTTTGCGAAAGAGAATCAAGCCATTGTGCGCGCCGTAAAACTCTAAATGCCGCGCGAGGTGTCGCCGCAGCAGCGCGATTTTTTCCGCAGGCGCGATCCGATCGCGATCTTGGCGCGCGAAAATCCACGGATTGCCGACCGCCGCGCGTCCGATCATCACGCCGTCGCAGCCGGTTTGCGCTTTGATGCGCGCGATGTCCGCGACCGTTTTCACGTCCCCGTTGCCGACGACCGGAATCTTGACTGCCTGCTTCACTTCGACGATCGCGTTCCAATCCGCGATGCCGGTGTATCCTTGCGACTTTGTTCGTGCGTGGACGGCGATCAAACTCGCGCCGCTCTCCTCCAGAATCCGCGCGACCTCCAAGTAATTGCGCGTCCGTTCGTCCCAACCCAGCCGAATCTTCGCCGTGACCGGCACGCGCAGCGCGCGCGTCAACCGCGCGATCAACCGCGCGATTTTCGCCGGATCGCGCAGCATCCCGGACCCCGCGCCGCGCTCGGCGATCTTGCGGACGTAGCAGCCCAAATTCAAGTCGATAATATCGGGACCCAAATCCTGCAATCGCCGCGCGCTTTCGACGAGCAGGTCTTCGTCGTGACCGTAAATCTGGAAAACCATCGGACGTTCGCGCGGATCGAATTGGAGTTTGCGCCGGGTGATTTCGTCGTGCTCGCCGCGCCGGGACAGCCCATCCACGCTGACGAACTCGGTGTACGACATCGCCGCGCCGAGTTCGCGGCAGAGCGCGCGAAACGGCAGATCCGAATAGCCGTCCATCGGCGCGAGAATGAGATCGCCGTAGACCGGAACATCGCGAACAAAGAAAGTTGGTTGCAGACTTGAAAGATTTCGGCGACTTGGGTCTTTTGTCATTACTTCCATCGTGCGTTGATTATACCACGCCCCACCGCGTTCCGCTAATTCGTTTATCCATTTCCTCAATTTTCCTATTGACCATATTTTATCGAAGGTTTGCAAGTTTTGCCAAGCCATTATCCGTTTATCCGTTTCCAGTCCGTATCCTTGTCCGTGTCATGTTTGACGAACCTGGGAAATCGTGATAAACTACTAGTCGTCGGAACACTGTTTTCGGAACAAATCGCCCCCCTCACCGGTGCGGGCATTTTTCCGCCTTCAAGGAGAAGAAGAGAATGGAATCGAAACTGTACGTCGGCAATCTTCCTTACAACGTTACCGAAGATGACCTGCGCGGTTTGTTCGCCCAAGCCGGTGAAGTCAAAGAGGTTGCGTTGATTACGGACCGCGCGACGGGGCGGTCAAAGGGATTTGGCTTTGTGGAAATGACCTCCCAAGCTGACGCCGAAAAAGCAATTCAGATGCTGAACAATCACGACATGGGCGGGCGTCCGCTCAAAGTCAGTATCGCGCGCCCGCGTGAAGATCGCGGACCCGGCGGCGGAGGTGGCGGCGGCTTTCGCGGCGGCGGTCGACGCGGCGGCGGTCGCGGTGGCGAACGACGCGGCGGACAGTACTAAACCTTTTAGACTTGCAAAGTTTCCGACAACTTTGCAAGTCTTTTTCGATTTACAAATCCCCTCGCAGCAGAGGAATGTACATGAATCGTCGTTTATCGCTAGTTGCGACTCTGGTTCTTTTCGGATTTATCCTCGTCGCGTGCGCGTCGCCCGGAACGCCCACGCCGATCATCGTTCGGGAAACAGTCGCGGTGACTGTCCGAGAAACCGTCCAAGTCCCGGCGACAGTTGTCGTCACCGCGACACCCGTACCGACCCCGACGCCCAAACGCGGCAGCACATTGATCATCGCGCGCGCAGAAGATGTGAACGGATTGGATCCGCACAAACAAAACACGCCTGCTTCCCTGCGCGCCATCGAATTGCTGTACGACCCGCTCTTCACGTTCGACAAAGATCTGAAAATCGCGCCGAACCTTGCCGAGGCGTGGAAATGGTCGGACGACGGCAAGACATTGACGATCACGCTTCGCAAAAATGTCCGCTTTCACAACGGCGAAACGCTCACCGCCGACGACGTGAAATATTCATTCGAGCGAATCTTGGACGACAAGACACTCGCCGCGCTGCGCGTCTTTTTCGCCGACATTGACAAGATCGAAGCGACCGACGCGAACACCGTCACCCTCCGGCTCAAGCGCGCAAACGCGGCGCTCCTCGCGGCGATGGCGCAGCCGAACGCGGCAATCGTTTCCAAAAAATTTGTGACGGGCGGCGGCGCGTTCAACAAAGAATCCGGTGGCACCGGCATGTTCAAACTCGTCCGCTGGGATCCGGGACGCGCGCTGACGCTTGCCGCGAACAAAGATTTCTGGATGCCCGGCTTGCCGCGTCTCGACGGCGTCGAGTTTCGTACGGTCGCGGACGATACCGCAGTGCTCGCGGGCTTGCGCGCCAAGCAGTTCGATCTTGGTTTGATCAGCGATCTGCGCGTCGCCGTGCGCGCGGGCGCGGGCAACAGCCCCTTGACGATTGCGCGCGCGTCCGCGCTTGGCTACCACGCCTTGATGTTGAATTCCAGTCGCCGCGCGTTCAGCGATGCGCGCGTGCGCCAGGCAATCGCGTGCGCGATCGATCGCCAAGAAGTTTTGGACCTTGCCGCGCTCGGCGAAGGCGAGATAACGGGTCCTGTCACCGCGCCGTACTATCGCGCGAACGCGAGCGATCTATTTTGCTATCAAAAAGATTGGGCGAAGGCAAGGCAGTTGTTGACCGAAGCCGGGCGCGCGACCGGTCTCCGTTTCAAATTGACGCTTCCAAACGACGATCCAATTCTCGCGGCGGAGGCGCAAAATATCCAAGCCCAATTGCGTAAAGCCGGAGTCGAAACCGATCTCGAAATCTTAGAACCCGGCGTGTACGGCGACCGCTGGTACAAAGCCGATTTCGACGCCGCGCTCGCGTCGCCCGGCGGCTATCCCGATCCGGATGTGATGCTCGCGCCGTACTGGCAAAGCACCGGCGACAAGAATCGCATCGCCAACTTTCGCGACGCCGAACTCGACCGCTTGTTCGAGCAAGGTCGCGCGACGACCGATCCGGAAAAGCGCAAACCGATTTACGATCAAATTCAAAAGCGGCTTACCGATGCCGCGCCCTGGGTCTGGTTGTACTCCGGCTTTGAGTACCGCGTGATGCAGCCGTACGTCAAGGATTTTGCGCCTTCCTCAACTGGCTCGCTCCTCTCATTGCGCCAGGTCTGGCTCGACAAATAGAGCAAGCCGATGCCCGAACTCCCCGAAGTCGAAACCGTCGTGCGCGATTTGCGTCCGCTTTTGGTCGGTCGCGCGATTGTCGGCGCGACCGTGCGCTGGAAACGGACTATCGCCACACCCGACGCGCGCAAATTCGCGCGCGAGATTCGCGCGCACAAAATCGCCGCGATCACGCGGCGCGGCAAGTTTCTGATTTTTCGTTTGCGCGGTAGGGGCGCTCAATTGAACATCCCTACAACGCGCTACCTCCTCGTTCACCTCCGTATGACCGGCGGCTTTCATCTCGATCCGCGCGCCGCGTCGCGCGACAAACACATGCACGTCTGCTTGCAACTCGACGACGGGTACGAATTGCGCTTTCGCGACACGCGCAAATTCGGACGGATGTGGCTAGTCGATGATCCGGAGCAGGTCATCGCGAAACTGGGTCCCGAACCGCTGGAGATTTCCACGCGCGAATTTCACGCGCGCATCGCAAAACGGCGCGGCAATTTGAAACCCTTGCTCCTCGATCAAACGTTTCTCGCCGGCATCGGCAACATTTACGCGGACGAATCGTTGTGGTACGCGCGCCTGCACCCGCTCCACCAAACCGAAATGCTGACGCGCGCGGAACGCGGACGTTTGTATCGCGCGATCCGGCAGGTGCTGACGCGCGCGATTGCTGTCGGCGGGACGAGCATCGACGTGATGTACAAACGCGTGAACGGCGCGAGCGGCGGCTTTACAAACAGTTTGCGCGCGTTCGATCAGGAAGAACGCCCGTGTCGTCGCTGCGGTACGCCGATCCAAAAAATTGTCGTCGGTCAACGCGGCACACATTTTTGCCCGACGTGCCAGCCGCGGCGGCGACCCAGGACCGCCGGGGGATAAGTAGGAAGCACATCCCATTCGCCGGTACTATTGTACTATTGAGGTACTATAGTACCTATGTTAGGATGGCAGCGGAAATCAAAAGTACAACTTTGGACCACCCGACAAAGGCAAACCCTCCGAAAGAAGGCGACGCAAAGCTAAGGGTCTAAAGCGCAAGTCGATTGCGCCATGATCGCCCAGCCGCCGAAGTGGAATAGATGTTTCCAAGCCCGTCTATTCCGCCATGCGGACGTGAAGACGGGTTTTTGATTTCCCCGTGTTATCATTATGGCTTGGGACACAACTCCAAATCGGAGCAAGAGGTCAAGATGAAAAAACTATTAGTTGTGCTCCCACTCGCCGTGTTGCTTTTCGCGTCGATGCTCACCATCGTCGGCGCCGCGATGGATGACGAAGATCCGAAACTCTGCGTCGAGGGCAAATGGTTACTCGTGAATGCCGCTCCCGTTTCGAGCATCCGTGTAACCGTGCCTGAAGATGCGCGGTACGGCAATCAGCAACAAGGTGGCTGCACGACGCCGGGACCTAACGTGCCGCTGATCACCGCCGTCAGAGAACGTGGCGAAAGACACGTGATGCGCGTCTGGGTCGACGGCGCGCAAGCCAGCAAACCAACGGTCACGGCTGCGTACGGCGCACAGACCCAGGTCAAACGCAACAACGGTCGCGGCAATCTCAACTTTATCTTCTTCGTCAAGTAACCACAAACCGTGGGAACAACTCATCGCAGCGAAAGGCAACCCCCCATTCGGGTTGCCTTTTCGTGTTTCCGCTTACCTGTAGTATAATCGAATCGAAATCGAGAAACCCGATTCCCCGACCCATTCCGATTTCAGGACACCATGAGCCCAATGCCCAATCGATGTCCCAAATGTGGTCACGCCAATCCTCCCAACGTGAACGTGTGCGGTCAGTGCGCCGCGCCGCTCGTCCCCGTCTGTCCGCAGTGCGGATTTGAAAATCCGGCGAATTTCAAATTCTGCGGCAACTGCGGCGCAAAACTGGACGCGACGGCGGCGCGCATCGCGCCAACTGATTCGCGCGCTCACACCGCCGCGCCGATCCCTGACGCGCTCGCGCAAAAAATCTCCAGCGTCGGCAAACAGATCGAAGGCGAGCGCCGCAATGTCACCGTCCTTTTCTCCGACATCACCGGCTTTACCACCATCGCCGAAAAACTCGACCCGGAACAAGTCTACGATTTCATCGATAGCACGCTCAAAGCATTCACCGCCGAAATCTACAAACACGAAGGAACGATCGACAAAGTTCTGGGCGACGGGATTATGGCACTCTTTGGCGCGCCGATCGCGCACGAAGACGATCCGGCGCGCGCGGTGCGCGCCGCGTTGGGCATGCAAGATGCGCTCAAACGGATCAACGCCGATCTCGAACCGCGCTTGGGCATCGCGCTGCGCGTCCGGATCGGTTTGCACACCGGGACCGTCGTCGTCGGTAACGTCGGTTCCGATCTACACATGGAGTACACCGCGCTTGGCGACACGGTGAACGTCGCGTCGCGGTTGCAAAGCGCCGCCGAACCCGGCACCATCCTCGTCAGCCGCGCGGTGTACGAACCGACCAAGCCGCTCTTCGAGTTCCGCGATCTCGGCGCGCTGCGCGTCAAGAATCGCGTCGAGCCGGTGGAGATCTTTGAAGCGCTTGCGCCGCGCCAAGTCGCCGGACGCGTGCGCGGTGTGCCCGGCTTGAGCGCGCCGATGATCGGTCGCGAGGAAGAATTCGCGCGCGTGCGCCGCGCCGTGGACGATCTCGCCACGCATCGACGCGGGCGCATCGTGCTGGTGACCGGCAACGCGGGCATCGGCAAATCGCGTCTGACGAGCGAACTCAAAGGGTACCTCGCCAACAAATGGGCAACCGTGCTCGAAGGCGCGTGCCTTGCCTACGGTCAACCGGCGTACGGCGCATTTCTGCAAATTATCAAAACGTTGTTCGGGATCGCGGACGACGATTCGGAAGAAATCGCACGCGAAAAAGTCGAGCGCGTCGTCCAGGATCTGCTCCCTGCCGGAGAATCGCTCCAAGTCATTCCGTATCTCGAACATCTTCTTTCGATACGGATCTTTGAAAAAGAAATGGCGACGCGCATTCGCCATCTTGCGCCGCCGCAATTGCAGCAACAAACCTTCATCGCGATTCGCCAAGTGCTCACCGCGCTGGCGCAGGGCAAGCCGCTCGTTTTGATTCTCGAAGACGCGCATTGGATCGATCACATTTCGCTCGATTTGCTGACATTCCTCTTGAGCAGCGTCGAGGACGTGCCGCTGCTGATTTACTGCATCTCGCGTCCGGCGGAAGGCACCGCCGCGCCCAAACTCTTGAAACTCGGCGGCGAAATGTACGCGTCGCATTTTCTGCACGTTCCACTGTCGCCGCTCTCGCACGCGGACAGTATCGCGCTCGTCGATCTTTTGCTGACGATTCACGAATTGCCCGAAACGCTGCGCCATACGATTCCGCAGCGCGCCGAAGGCAACCCGTTTTATCTCGAAGAGATCATTCGCATGTTGATCGACCGCGGGATCATCCGGCGCGGCGCAGCGCGCTGGGAAATGACTCCCGACGCCGACATCGATAATCTGCAAGTGCCGACGACGCTGCAAGGATTGATCATGACACGCGTCGATCACTTGGGCGAAAGCGCGCGGCAAGCGATTCAATGCGCGGCGGTCGTCGGACGCGATTTTGGGTATCGGCTGCTCGAGCAAGTCGTCGAAGGCGTGCGCGATCTGCCGGAGGACGTGCAGGAATTGGAAGAACGCCAACTCGTCACCCGGCTCGCGCCGAACGGCGACGCGCATTTTCAGTTCAATCACATTTTGATTCAAGAAACGGTGTACCACAGTTTGCTCGTGCGGCGTCGCGAATATCTCCATCACAAGATCGCGGCGAGCATCGAAACGCTCTTCCGCGACCGGCTGGAAGATCAACTCGAAGCGCTGGCGTTTCACTACGCCGCGAGTCAAGATTTGGATCGCGCGCTGCCGTACGCGATTCGCGCGGGGAAACACGCGGCGGCGCATTTCGCGAACGCGCAAGCGCTGCAACACTATCAACGCGCCGCCGAATTTTTGACCAAGACGCATCCCACCGCGCAGCAAAAGATCGAAACGTACACCGGCTTGGGTTCGGTGCAGACGTTTTCCGGCGATTACGCCGGCGCGACGACGTCGTATCTCATCGCGCTCGAAATGGTGCGCGCCGCCGGCAAGTCGCTGGAAACGACGCGCGCAAGCGCGGAGGCGATGCGCTGCATCGGGCGCGTGGGCGAACGGCGCGGCGATTACGCGGAGGCGCTGCGCTGGCTGGAGAACGCGTTGAAAGAAATCGAACCCGACCCGGATCTAAAATCGGTGGAACGGATTCGCATTTTCAACGACATCGGCTGGGTACGTTATCGCTTGGGCGAATTCGATCAAGCATTCGATTGGGCGATGCGAACGCTGCAAATCGTCGAGGGCACGGAGCATTACAACGAGATGGCTTCGGTGTACAATCGCTTGGTCGCGCTCTTCCGTCGCAAAGACGATTGGGATCGCGCACGCGCGTACGCCGAAAGAGGACTGCGCCTGCGCGAACGCATCGGCGATCTTCAGGGGATGGGACAATCGTATAACAACATGGCAACGATGGAGTGGGAGCAAGGCGAATGGGAAAACGCGCGCTTGCACCTGGAGCGTTCACTTGACATCAAACAAAAAATAGGCGATATTGAGGGCATCGCGCGGCTCAACAACAACCTCTGCGAACTCTACCGGGAGAAAGGCGATTTTGCGCGCGCCATCGAGCCGGGCGAACGCGCGTTGCGGATCGCCGAAAAAATCAAGCACAACAATATCGTCTGCTTGGCTTTGGCAAATCTGGCGCACGTCAGAATTTTGCAGAACGAAGATGCGACGGCGGTTTCGCTTTTGACGCGCTGCCGCGATCTTGCCACCGAAACCGGCTCGAAAGAGCGAATCGCCGAAGCGCAGTGGCTCCTCGGCGAAGCGTACCTGGGTCTCGCCGAGTTGGATGCCGCGCAAGCCGCCGCGGAACAGGCGCTGGCAATCGCGACGGAAATGGGGCGGCGGCTCTACGAAGGCAACGCGTTGCGAACGCTGGGCAAGATCGCGCATCGACGCGCGGAGCGCGCGACGGCGGAAGAATATCTACAACGCAGCATCGCGGTGTTAGGCGCGTCAAAAAATCGATTTGAACTGGCAAAGTCGCAATATCAACTCGCGTTGATTCACCGCGACGAAGGCAAGCCCGATCATGCCCGCGCAACTTTGGAGCAAGCATTGAGCGTGTTCACGCAACTCGGCGCGGAATTCGAACGCGCGCGCACGCGCGCGGAATTGGATCGGTTGGGATAACGACGGCATGAAACACGGTCTACGCAATATTCCATTTTTCGCCGGACTGGACGACAACGTCCTGGAGGCGATCTCGCGGCGTTTGCAACGCGAGCATTACCACAAAAGCGCGGCGGTCTTTTTGGAAGACGAGCCGGGCGATTGCATGTACATCATCGAAAGCGGACAAGTCAAAGTCGTCGCCGAGCGCGGCAATCAGGAAAAGATTTTCGGCTATCTGGGTCCCGGCAACTTTTTCGGCGAAATGGCGCTGCTGTTGGGCGAACGGCGTTCCGCCACCGCGCGCGTCGTGATTGACGCCGATCTGTTGGTGCTGCGGAAAAATGATTTCGACGAGTTGCTGGAGATTCATCCGCAGATCGCGCTGATGATGTCGCAGGAACTGGGTCGCCGCTTGACGCGCTCGAATACGTCGCCGATCCTGCGCGAAGAGTTCAACATCGTGACCGCGCTGGGCGCGGCGACGCCGACGCTCGCGCGCAACCTGGCGCAAGTGACCGGCGAAGCGGTCAGTATCCTCGATCTCGGTGGCTTGGCAAACATCAGTCTCGATCCCGCCTCGCTGCGCCAAGGCAACGTGACGCTCGTGCGCGGCGCAGATATTTTGGAACCGGAGACGCTCGCCGACCGGCTCAGTCAATTGGTGCAGCAATATTATTGGGTGCTTCTCGCGGTCGCGCCGTACGAAACGCCGTTGACGCTCAAAGCGATCGAACTCGCGGACGTGACTGTCCAAGTCGGTGGAAGAGAACCACCGTGGATCAAGACGGTTGCGCCGAAAGGTTTTTGGCGCGTCGACGCGCAGGCGCAATCGATTCAGCGGCTCGCGCGGCGCATTTCGCAACGCTTGGTCGGCTTGGCGCTCTCGTCGGGCAACGCGCGCGGCATGGCGCACATCGGCGTGCTCAAAGTGTTGGAAGCGGAAGGCATTCCGATTGACATGCTCGCGGGGACGAGCGCGGGCTCGGTCTTTGGCGCGATGTACGCCGCGGGCAGATCGATCAACGAAATGATCGAATTCGCCGTGAATGTGCAAAAGCAGTATAATTTTGTCAGCGGCTTTCAATACTGGGATTTTCGTCTGCCGCCGCGCACCGGCTTGATCAAAGGCAACGTCGTTTTGAACTATTTGCGCCATTGGACGTTGGACAAGACGTTTGACCAATTGAACATCCCGTTGTATATTATCGCTGCCGACCTGATTTCCGGCGAAGAGATTGTGTTCGATCACGGACCCGTCGCCGAGGCGGTGCGCGCGAGTATGAGCGTGATCGGCGTCTTTGAACCCGCGCCAATTGCCGGGCGTTTCCTGATCGACGGCGGGTCGGTCAATCCGGTGCCGACGCAACTTTTGGCGGACAAAGGCATCAGCATCATTTTGGCGAGCAACGTGATTCCGAGTTTGGAAGATCGTCTCCATCGCCGCGAACTCAAGCGCGAAGGCAAACTGCCGAACATGATCGGCATCGTCAGCGGCGCGATGGAAATCATGGAGAGCGAGATCATCAAATCGCGCATGGGACCCGTCGATATATTGATTCAGCCGGATATCGCGCGTTATGGAACAATGGAGTACGACAAGGCGCTGGAGATCATCAAGCGCGGCGAGGAAGCCGCACACGCCCAGATTCAGGCAATCCGGCAGCGTCTTGCGCCCAATCCACGCAAAAGACCGCAAGTCTAGTCGCGGGTTCGTAGTAATCGCTTCCAGCGGTCAATGCGCTTGAAGCGCATACTACGAACGACACAGGATTTCGAATGAACTACCAGTCCACCCTTCCGGGAGACACATCGTAGATGAGAGAGCATCTCCGTTCGATTCCCTTTTTCAGCAGTCTGGATGATCAAGCATTAGACGTTCTCGCGGGACGCCTGCAACGCAAGCACGTTCATAAAGGCGCCTCCGTTTTCCTGGCGGGCGAGCCGGGCAACGAAATGTACATCATCCGCAGCGGGTTGGTCAAAATCATCTCGCAGTATGAAGAAGAAGAACGCTTTATCCTCTATTTAGGTCCGGGCGATTTTTTCGGCGAGGGCGCGGCGCTGTTCGGCGGGAATCACTCGGCGAGCGTGTACGTCGTCATCGACGCGGAACTGCTCATGTTGTCCCACGACGATCTGACGCCGTTGATGGCGCGCTATCCCGAAATGGCGCGCACGATCATCCGCGAACTCCACCAACGTCTGCGGCTCTCGCTGCGTTCGCCGATTCAAACCAAGCAACTGACCGTGATCGCCTCCATCGGCGATGCGACGCCGCTGCTCGCGCAACATCTCGCGCAGGTCTCCGGCGAGGACGTGCTGTTGCTCGATCTGAACGATCAGAGTCACGAACTCGACCGCGCGGCGCTGCGCGACGGTCACGTCTATCTCACCCACACCGAGCGCGCGCTGAATGCCGAAGAGCTGCCGGAACACATCAGCCAACTGATCAAACAATACTACTGGGTCGTCCTCTGGGCGGTGCCTGACGAAGTTCCCCTGACGCGCAAGGCGCTCGACCAAGCCGATCTGCGCGTGGCATTGGGCGCGGCGTTCGCGCAGCCCGCGCACCGGCTTGTGCCCAACCATCTGTACGCCGACGACGACGTGACGGCAATCCACCAATTGGCGCGGCGGCTGGCGCGCCGCCAAGTGGGCTTGGCGCTCTCCAGCGGCAACGCGCGCGGCATGGCGCACATCGGCGTGCTCAAAGTGCTGCGCGAGGAAAACATTCCGGTGGATATGATCGCCGGCACCAGCGCGGGCGCGCTCTTCGGCGCGCTGCACGCCGCCGGACGCTCCGTCGAGGAAATGGCAGAGTTCGCGCGCCGCGTGCAGAATGAATACAACTTTTTCACCGGCTTTCGCAATTGGGATTTTTCTTTTCCGCCGCGCTGGGGATTGATCAAGGGCAATATGTTTTTGAAACAACTCCAGCAATTGCTGCCGGGCTTGACCTTCGAGGAACTTGAAACGCCCCTCGCCGTCGTCGCGGCGGATCTGGTTTCCGGCGAAGAAATCGTCCTCGAACGCGGTCCGCTGCCCGAAGCGCTGCGCGCGACGATGAGTATGGGCGGATTTCTCGAACCCGCGCGCCACGATGGTCGTCTGCTGATCGATGGCGGCGCGGTCAACCCTGTCCCAGGTCAAATCTTGGCGGATCGCGGCATGAACATTATCATCACGTCGAACGTGATCCCAACTCTGCAAGAGCGCATGCGCTGGCAGCGTGGTCAGATCGCCAAAGACAAATCCTCCCTCGTCGACATTATGCTGAACGAGCGCGAAATTATGGAGGGCGCAATCATTCGCTCGCGCATGCGCCCCGTGGACGTCGTGATCCAACCGGACGTCGCGCGCTATCACGTTCGCCAGTACGACAAAGCGCATGAGATCATTCAAGCCGGAGAAAACGCGACGCGGCTCCAAATTCCTTACATTCGCAAACTGCTCGCGCCGCGTCCGCGCAAGATTCCGAGCGCGTAATCCCGTCGCCCAAATCTGTTTGCCGAGTTTGCGTCCCATGTCTCCAGCCACGCGCGTCCAATCGAATCCAAGCGATGAATCCCAGTCCCAGGTGGCATACCTGGAACAACGGATCGCCGCGCTCGAAGCGCTGCAAGAAGTCGCGCTGATCTTTTCCTCCGAGTTGCAACTCAATCGCCTGCTCGCGCTGATTCTGTCCAGCGCGGTGGACGTGATGAAGGCATCCGCCGGTTCGCTCCTCTTGTACGACGACGCGACGAAAGAATTGGTCTTTCAAGTCGTGCAGGGCGGCGGCGGCAAAGCCCTGCGGCAAAAACGGATCAGGAGCGACGAAGGAATCGCCGGCTGGGTTTTTTCGCGCGGACAGCCGGTCATCGTTCACGATACCAGCATGGATCCGCGCCACTTGATTCGGATTGACGAGGCGCTGCGTTTTCACACCGCCGCGATGGTCGCCGCGCCGCTGATGTACAAAAGCAAACCGATTGGCGTCATCGAGATCATCAACAAAAAATCACGCGAACAATTCAACGAGCAAGATCAAGATTTGCTGATGGCGTTCGCCGCGCAAGCCGCCGTCGTGATCGAAAACGCGCGGTTGTACCAGCAAGTCGTCGCCGAACGCGACCGCCTGCTCGCCGTCGAAGAACAAGTGCGCCGCGAACTCGCGCGCGAACTGCACGACGGACCTTCACAACTTTTGTCGGCGATCATCATGGGCTTGAAATTCCTCAAGCAAGTGATCGCGCGGCAGCCCGACCGCATCGAAACCGAACTCGGCGAACTCGAACGCTTGTCGACGCAAGCGCTCCACCAAGTCCGCAATATGCTGTTCGATCTGCGTCCGGTCGCGCTGGAGACGCAAGGGCTGCGCGTCGCGCTCGAAATCTACGTCGATCGGCAGAGCGAGACCGACGGTTTGCAACTCCACCTGGATATTGACGCGCTGACCATGCGTTTCCAACCCAAGGTCGAAGCCGCGCTCTTCTCCATCGTTCAGGAAGCCGTCGGCAACGCCAAGAAACACGCGCAACCGAAAAATATTTGGATCACGGCGCAGAGGCAGGAAGACGCGCTGACCTTGAGCGTGCGCGATGATGGACGCGGTTTCGATCTAGCAAACGTCGAAGAATCGTTCGCGCAGCGCGGCAACCTGGGTTTGCTGAATATGAAAGAACGCGCCGAGATCGCCAACGCGACGCTCACGATCAATTCCAAGCCGGGCAAAGGCACGCTCGTCACTCTCGTCATCCCCGTCGGCAAAGCGGCGCAACATTCGACGCGCTTGTTCAGTTGAATATGGCGAAACCCGTTTTCCGCCGAAGGCGCGAAAACGAGTTTCTGAATGTTGATGAAATTTTCTCCAACCCGTCCACGCGTTTTGCTCTGCGGCACATTTCTCCTCGCGCTCGCACTCTTTTTCTTCTTAACCTCCGCCACGGACGCCCAAGCACCCACGCCCATCAACGTTCCCATCGCGCTCGCGCCGCTCCAGCGCGACACGCCGATTGAACTGACCGCGCTCACGCTCGACGCGGACATTAGCGAAATTCAAGGGCGCACGATCATCAGCGGCAACTCGACCTTCAAACTTCACAACACAGATCGAATGAACGATTTGCAGGTCGCCGTCGGCTTTCCAACCTGGTCAGGCGATCCGTACGCGTTCGAGCCCGCGCGGTTCGACCCGTTCGTCGTCAGCGTCGACGGCGTCAAAGTGAAAACGCTCAATCCCGGTCGCGCCGATCTAAAAATCGGCAGCACGACGCGCGCGGTGGATTGGTACACCTTCACGCTGACAATTGCGGGCGACGAAAAGAAAACCGTGCGCTACGATTTTCAGCAAGACCTGGGCGATGGCGCGCTGCCGCGATTCACGTACGGGCTTTTTCCCGCGTTGAGTTGGAAAGGCAGCATCGGCAGCGCGCGTCTGACGCTGAATTTTCCCGGCGCAACCGCGCTCGAACAAATCGTCGCGTACGATCCGCCGAATCCAAATTTCGACGGGCAGAGTTTGACCTGGCTCTTTGCGACGAAAGAACCCGCCGCGAATCCGACGCTCACTTTTCTGCGGATGTCGCTCTGGAACGATCTGCTGACGAAACGCCGCGACGCGCAAACCAACCCGAACAACGCGAACGCGCGGCTCGCGCTCGGCAATCTCCTGCGGCAACTCGCGCAACTGGATTCGCCGCGCCGCGACAGTTTTTACGGGCAAGCCGTCGCCGAACTCGAAACCGCCGTGCGTCTCGATCCGAACAATCGCGCGGCGCGGAGCGCGCTCGCCGCGCTGTACGAAGCGCGCGCGGGCGCGGCAACCGGTCCGCGCAACGTCGCGTACGTGCAACTCGCCGTCGCGCAGTGGGAAATGCTGCAGAACGACGCGAACGCGCGCAAGCAACTCGCGGAAGATTACTTTTATCTCGGACTCGACGCGCAGACACGCAACGCGTTCGCCGATGCCGCGACGTACTACGACAAAGCGTCCGCGCTCGCGCCGAACGGCGCGGGACCTTTATTTACATCGGAGCGACTGACCGCGCAGCGCCGCGCGCTGAACCTCGCGTGGGCAAACGCGTTGCTCGATCAGACCGACACGAGTACGGCGATTACCAAAGCGCGCGCCGCGCTCGGCGACAAATTCATGGCGATGTTCACGCCGCCGTTGTTCTACGTCACGCGCGTCCAAGTCACGACCGCCGCGCAAACGCGAACGCTGACGTTCGCGCTCGCGCCGCTTTTGCGCGACGAGACGCAGAACGAATTGAGCGGCGTCGTCTCGACGCTGCGCGCGGCAGGCGCGGACGCGAATATCGCCAACGACGGCGCGAATATTTTGCTCACGCTGGCGGTGCCGCACCAGTCGCCGCTGCAACTGCGCGATCAAATGCGCGCGCTCGCGCAGACCCTGCCCGACCGCGCCGAGTGGTCGCTCGTGCGCGCCGCGCTTTCGCCAACCGACATTGATTGGGACGAAGCCGACGAATGGCTCACGCGCACGACGCATTATCGCGAAGGCGTCGACTTGTCTCCGGCGTGCCGCGCGTTCACCGCGCAACTCGATCCGCTCGCGCAAAATCTGAAACCGCTGGAAACCGCGTCCGCGAACGACGACGAAGCGCAACTCAAACGCGCGCTGCTGAAATACGCGCAGCGCGGTTGGCAATCGGCGTTGGCAAACGGACGCGCGACGTATCGCGCGGGCGCAGAGGAAGACCGCGTCGAACCGTGCGCGGCGAAAATGCTCGCCTGGTCGTCGTCGGCGTGGCGACCGGAGCGCGTCGCGGTGATGGTCGGCGTGATCGAATTAGTGGGGATTGTGGTTTTGGCGGCGCGGTGGATGAGGAGAAAAAGGAAAACGCCAGACCTGTGAGGTCGACTTTTGCAGCACTTTCCCAAGTGAATAATTCCAAGTAGCTCACTGCCGCACCAGCGGAAAACGGTGTACAATCAGAGTGCCGATGTTCAGGCAGGAGGTGTCCGATGATTCCGCTGGTCGAATTTCCCGAGTTGGTGCAACACTACGCGCCGTACTTTCAGCAAGTCTTTTCCCCGGAGGCGTTCGTTGAATTTGAACGATACATCAGTGGTTTGATTGTGTCCGAGAACAAGACGGTCGACGGCATCAATCGTCTCTTCGTGAACGAGAGTCGCAACCAGAGCAGTCTCAATCGCCTGCTCACCCAGAGTCCCTTCTCGCTCGCAGACTTGAATCAAGCGCGGTTAGCGGTGTTGCGCGATTTACCGGGCACGCAGATCAAGCGCAAAGGCGTGCTCAGCGTCGATGATACCTTGCTGGCGCATAGCGGCGAGCACTTTGACCAGATTGCGAATCTGAAAGACCCCGACAGTGGTCACTATGTCTGGGCGCACGATCTGGTCACGTTGCACTCTAGCGATGATGACACGGATTATCCGATGCGCTTTCAACTCTGGAAGCCCACGGATGTCGACGCGTTGGAAAAGGGTCTCCGCGCCGCTGGCTTCCCGCTGAAGGAGAGCAAACAGACGCTCAAGACCACCGCCCCGCACAAATGGCGCAACTACTTGCAAGGGATCTGGCGACGGCATCAGGCCCAACCTGAAGTGGCGACGCTCTACCAAAGCAAACTTCTCATCGCCGAGCAACTGCTCCAGAACTGGGTTCAGACCAAACCGGCTCACCCACTCCCCGTCACGTTTGACAACTGGTATACGCAACCGGGGTTCTGCCAGTACCTGGACGAGACCTTGCACCTGGACTCTGTGGGCACGTTGGCGAGTAACGACCAAGTCCTGCGGCGCAACGGGTTACAACGCTTGGATGAATTTGCCGAACATCTGAAAGCCGAACATCAGGCGGCGGTGAAGCACGGTAAACCTTTGGTCTTTCAACCCATCACGATTCACTACAAGGGTGAGAAAGAACAGTACTATAGTTACTGTGCGCCCCATCGCATCGAAACCTTTGGTCGGCAACGCCTCGTCATCAACTACCGCGAGGCCGACCTGAGCGATAGGTGGACGCGCTCTGCGCATCCTAACTTTTGGAAACTCTGAGCAGTGACTCATCCGACTCACGCCCCTGTGAGTGCGGAATGATTTCGTATTGCCCGCGAACGGAGATTTTCGAGCGTCGCAGGTTCGTTTTTCGGCTACTGGGGTATTCACTTGGAAAGGTGCAAAAGTCGACCTGACAGGTCTCGCGCGACGCGCGCGCGATTCTCGCGCTGATCTAAATAGAATCCGGTCTTGTGCCCGCGTTTCACGTCAACCAGGAAACGCAACTGGTTTTCGCGAATTTCGATCAAGTCCGGCGGTTCCTCGCCGCGCAGAACGCCGACGAACGACGCGAGTCCCTCTTTCTCGCGCACATCCACATCGCTCCGCTCGTAGATGCCGCGCGGCGCCAACAATTCCGCGACGAGTTCCACGAGTTCTACTTTTCTCTGCTCGACTCCCAGCGTCAAGAACTGCATCACGCTAAAATCGGCGTAACGATCTATGATCAAGCCGGGCAGAAAATCGCTTTCCGCGTTCACGACGCGGTACGCGTTCGTCGTCGCCGGATCGATCAGCGGCGCGCGCGCGGTCAGCGCGCGTTGCAGTCGCGCTTGCAGAAACGCGCGGTCAATCGGCTCGTCGTCAAACGTCCACACGCGCGCGGCGATTTGCGATTTGGAATTGTAATAGCCGCGCGCGATGAATCGTCCGGCGGAATCGCAAATGTCAACTGTGTCGCCGTCGCTCGCGTTTTCGACGCGCGCAATCGCGCCGGAGAAAATCCAGGGATGGCGCGCGAGGAGCGGTTTGTCTTTGCCGGACTTGAGAATAATTCGAGGCAACATTGGAAATCTGAAAGAGGTGAGAGGGGATAAGAAGGCATAAGAGGGCTTGAGAGAGCGAAGAAGGAACAGAAGGCATAAAGGGCATAGAGGGCGGACGCGTCTTCGCCTTCTCTGCCTTCGCATGCCTTCTACGCCTTCTTATCCCCTCTGTCCGCCTTCTTCACCCCTCTGCTCTCACACGCGCAACCGCAGCGCGCCGGGATGGATGCGAAACGTCGCGGGTCCGGGCCCGATAAATTCGCCGTCTGCTTCGATCAACATTCTTTGCTTTGGCTCGACGGCGACGATTTTCGCGCGATACTCGGACACTTTGGGATGTTCGAGGATCGTGCCGTTGTACAGGCGCGGCGTGTTCATCACAACTTCAAATCGCCCCAGATCGCCGAGAATGATCACGTGGAACAAGCCGTCGTCCAATGAAGAGTTCGGACTGATCTGCATTCCGCCGCCAAAATATTTTCCGTTGCACACGACGACCGCGTTCAGCATACCCGCGACGCGCTGATCGTCCATCTGCACCGCGACTTGTTTATTCCGATATTTCCAAATCGTCGTGACGAGCGCGCTGTAGTACGGAATCGTGCCACCGCCGCGCTTGCCGCCGGACTCGGTGCGCTCGATCACCTCGGCGTCAAAACCCATCCCGGCAACATTCACGAAAAATCGGCGCGTCGGTTTGCCGTCGCGCGCGTACGCGAGTTCGCCGACGTCGAGCGGGCGCGTTTGCGTCGCGCGCGCGAGCCGTTGCGCCGCCGCGATTGGATCGCGCGGGATACCGGCGGTGCGCGCAAAATCGCCGCCCGTGCCGCTGGTGATCAGACCGAGCGCGGCGTTCGGATTGACCGCCGCGCCGTCTTGTGTAACCATCCCGTTGACGACTTCGTTCAGCGTTCCATCGCCGCCGACGGCGACGATGAGATCGCATCGCGCGGCGAGCGCGGCGCGCGTCAATTCAACCGCGTGCAACGGGCGTTCCGTGAACGCGCAATCGAACGCGAAATTTTCCGCGCGCAGCGTCGCTTGAATCGCTTGCCAGCGTTCGCGCATTTTGCCGGAGGCGGATGCCGGGTTGATGATGAGGTAGGGTTTCATGGTGATGCTCGCTAAATCGAATAGATCCTCCGGGCTTGTGAGACGCGAAGGATCTTGTCATTTATGCGGTGGCATACGCTTCAAGCGCGCGGGCGTGCGCCACTTCGCGATGGCGAATTGGACGAACTTGAGATGCCTCCAACGTCACAACGGCAATCGTTTCTCCGTCTAGCGCGACAAATTCCACTTCATAGCCCTCTCCGCCGCGATGAATCAAAACGACGGTTCCAACATCGTCGCGCTTGAGGTTGTATTCAGGCACATCCTGGGTCAGGACGATACTTTCGAGTTCACGAATCATCGGTTCCTCCTGGGCAGCGGATAAGCAGTCACGAATCTTGGAATCGGCTCTCCCTGCTCGATAAACCACACCGAGCGAACGTTCGGTGTTCTGCCGTCAGGCGCGTGTATTATACCATCGATTACGTATCGCGTGCCAAATCGAACTTGCTCACTTTTGGCGACCTCATTTTCTGCGGCGTGACGCGCGAGGGCATCGGCAAACTGCGTAACTTTCGCTTGTGGGACGATCGCGTTTTCATAGTTCGGCAGTTTCACGTGGGGACCTCTCTCAGGTGTCAGATGAGATATTCCTGTTTTGACTCAGCGAGCCGCCGCGATACCTGAACACTTTTCGATTCAATAAATTTTCCAAGAGGCACTGCGTTTAACTTGCGCTTGAGATAATTCTCAATGGCACCATGTTCCATGTCAAGCAATTCGTGCTTGAAACCGAGTGTACGATTCAGTTCACGAACGACTTGTTGGGGCCAATAGCCCGCACTCATCTGAACGATGGTACCATTCACATCCCGCGCCGATTCTTCAATCCGACTTTTGACGCCAATACGATCTACGATGACAATCGTCGCCATAAACCATTGTGAACGTCCCATTGATATTTCGCGCTCGAACCGAGTTACCTTATCCAAAGAGATTTCGGGATTACCTCTCCCGATGAAACCAATATCGAATCTTACACCCTTGCCTGCTTCATACAACAAGGTCGCATCGCTTTCTCGTTTTTCATTGCGCGATGCAAGCCAGAAGACACGATTCGGTTGTTCTGGTTGCTCGGATGTTACAAATTTGAATCCCAAGATATGCAATAACGACCCCAGAATTAATTTCTCAAAGAGTTTCCCGTATGCCGATTTTTCCGAACCACGCACAGCGAGCGTTTCCGCGCCAACTGCATTGAGCAAATAAGTCAGAAACAACCAGTTGATTTCCGCCCTAACTCCGGAATCCATTTTCAGCGTACCCGACAACTCTCCATGGTTACGCTTGTGATTAGCAATAACATCACGACATGCTTCAACGTACCGGTCACGGTATTCAGCGAGAGCGTTCGGATTATCGCGCAGCACGTTTTGAAACGCTTTGTCCGTTAGACCGAGCGCCCATTGCGCGATCCACCGTTCCGTTTTGGTCAAATGTTTGCGTGTAAGAATCTCCGTTGCAAAACCAGGCAAACGATTGACAAAATCATCAGAGGCGGTTGAACCTTGCAGAAACAAATTGACCAACGCGAGATTTAGCGCGGCAATTCGACGTCGCGTCAGAACCTCGGTTGAGTCGCGGAGATTCCGCCCGGTCAACACATCCAACACCACGCCCCGCACGACATCCATACCGATTTGCTGAACGAAATCACTGCCGCTGGCAGAAAGCAATTTCAGCGTTGCAGGTGACATCAATTGGCTGAGATTCGTAACCTCGGACGGCTTTGTCTTTTTGGGCATGGTGTCTCCTTATTCACAAGAGAATATCTTGGACTTGAATCGGCGCGCAGTTGATTGTGAACACCTGAGCCGCATTTTCCCCAAGCCACGTCTTGGCTTCGGTCCGAATGATATCAACATAGTTGGAGTCTTGCTCAATGAGAACAAAACGGCGCTTGAGTTTTGTCGCCGCCTTTCCAACAGTTCCGATACCTGCGAACGGATCCAAGACGACGTCTCCCTCGAATGAATAGTACGCAATTACTTTTTCAGCCAATTCCAACGGGAAGATCGCGGGATGACGCTTGTCGTGCGCGGGCTTGATTCGCCAAATGTTAGTGTGCTCATAACCATCGCCAATCCGCGAGGACTTGACGCATTCTGGCTTGGGATGTGCGCGAATATTCCAGTCAATCAATTTGTCGGTATGTTTGCGATAGACTAGGATGTATTCGGTAACAGGCACCGGCTTGTATTGCAGCGCATTCCGATCAGCCGCAAACCGTCGGCCGCGTCCGGTTGCCCAGCCCGCGCCTTCGGGCTTGACCCAGATGATGTCGTCAATAAAATCATAACCTTCTTCGACAAAGAGACGGTGTACGTCAAATGGCACCGCAATTCGTTGCGACGCTTCATTTCGATTTGCGCGCCGTACGAGCACAGGCGAAATGTTCATTACGAAGAATCGTCCTTCGGCAAGAACGCGATGAACATTCTGGATGATTTTGCGGAGTTTGAGCAGATATTCCTCGTAGGTCACATAATCGGTGTACTCGGGTCGCGCATTGTAGTACGGCGGTGAAGTGAAAACCAAATCAACGCTACCAGCGGGCAACTCTTGCAGAATTTCCTCCGAGTCTCCAAGCGCGATCGTATTGCGTAGCGCCGAAAGCGAATAACTGCCATTGCGCGGCGAATATTTCTTTTCGGCTGTACCATTCCGTCCGAGCAAGCGGGCCTCCAGGACAGCGGGCGCAGTGGATTTGTTCTCGGAAATAAGTGATGTGCGCGCGTCAATCACGACTTCGCCGATCCGCTCGTGATTGGATTTGTTCAACAAAGGCACGCGCCAGACATGATAGCGGTCATCCACCTCAGGCAAACCAAACCCAACCGCTTTCTGCAATTGCGCTTGCTCAAGCCAAGCAAGCGCAGCGCGTTTCGCGGATTGTACGTCGAGAACGGAATAATTTCGTTGCGTTGCTACAGTCGGTGTTTTACGCGCCATCATTCCCTCGCACATTACTATTCACCGTTCACTACTCACTTATGTTCATGCTCCCACTCCGCGAGCCACTTTTCCGCTTCCAACTCCGCCATCGTCCCGTAGCCCGCGCTGACGACCGCCTGCCGGAAAACGCGATCGTGCGCTTCGCCCGCGGCGAATACGCCGGGGACGTTTGTGCGCAAACGCGCGTCCACGTTGAGATAACCCTCTTCGTCCATGTCCAACTGCCCCTTGAACAAACCCGTGTTCGGAATGTGACCGACGTAAACGAAAATACCTTGCACCGGCAGTCCCGAGGTCGCGCGCGTCTGCGTGTTCTCCAGCACGAGCGTATCGACTTTGCCGTTCCCCTTGATTTCTTTGACGACCGAATTCCAAACGAAATTGATCTTGCCATTTTCGCGCGCGCGGTCTTGTAGGATTTTCTGCGCGCGCAGTTGATCGCGGCGATGGATGACGTGAACCTTGCTCGCAAACTTGGTCAGGAACAAACCTTCCTGCAGCGCGCTGTCGCCGCCGCCGACGACGGCGATCTCTTTGTTGCGAAAGAAAAAGCCATCGCACGTCGCGCAGTACGAGACGCCGCGCCCGGTCAATTCGCGCTCGCCCGGCACATTCAGTCGACGCGGCGACGCGCCGGTCGCGATAATCAGCGCGTTGGCGGCGTACTCCGCGCCGTTCTGCGTTTTGAGTTGAAACGGGTGTGTCTTTAGATTTACTTCGGTCACCGTGTCCATCTCAACGCGCGCGCCAAATTTTTCGGCTTGCTTTTGCATCAACTGCACGAGTTCGGGACCGGTGATCCCATCGGGAAAGCCCGGATAGTTTTCCACTTCGTTCGTCAACGCGATTTGCCCGCCGATTTCTTGCCCGGTGAACACGAGTGGTTTCAGATTGCCGCGCGCCGCGTAGGTCGCCGCGCTCAGCCCCGCCGGACCCGAGCCGATGATGATAAGATTTTCAGTCATGGTCTCACCTCGATGAAATAAGCGCAGAGCGCCACGTTCGACATGTTATTTCTTTTCACGGTTGGCGCCCACTTTTTTTGACGCGATGCACGCCTCCACCCACCATTTGGGCGCGCGCGTCACCAAATTGCCGCGTGCATCGAACAGCGGCTGGCTGCGCTCGTCACCCGGCGCGCCGGCATCGCATTGCACCAACGCGTCGGGATGACACGTCAAAGGACGCTGATCGACGCGATGGCACTCGCGGCAAACGTATATCGTCCGACCTTGTGGCATTTGTCCCTCCTCACTTTACCCCAAATCTCCTAACTCGTACAAAATCGCCGCGGCGGCAGCCAAGCCCGCCGTCTCCGCGCGCAAAATGCGCGGACCCAGCGATACCGGAACAACGGTGTGATCGCGCGCAGTCGCGATCTCTTCTTCCGCAAAACCGCCTTCGGGTCCGATGAACAAGTTGATCTCTTTCGATTTGGGAATATCTTGCAGCGCGTCGCGCAAACCGCGCGCGCGTTCACCTTCCCAGGGAATCAGCGACAAGCCGCCGCGCGCGGCGTACTCGCACGCGTTCGCAAACAGCATCGCCGCGCCGATGTGCGGCAGCGCGGCGCGCCCGGCTTGCTCCGCCGCTTCGACGACGATGCGCTGCCAGCGTTCCATCCGCGCCGCGCTCACGTCGTCCAGACTGCCGACGAGGCAGCGCGCGGCGAGCACCGGCACGAACGCGGCAATCCCGATTTCGGTGCCCTTTTGCAGCACCCAATCGAATTTCTGCCCCTTGAGCAGACCTTGATACAACGTGACGCGCGTGGTCGGCTCGGTTTCCAATTTCCATTTTTCGACGACGCGTCCGCGCAACACATCGCGATCGATCGTGACGATTTCGGCGCGATAGGCAAAACCGGAATTGTCGAGCAGGACGAACTCGTCGCCGGGATTCATCCGCAGCACGTCACGAATCTGATGAACGACGGTGCCGCGCATCACGACGCGGTTGTCGCGAATGGCTTGGGGGGAAACGAAAAATCTATGCATAGGGATCAGGGATCGGGGATCAGGGATCGGGTGTTAGGTTCCCTTTCATCTTTCATCGTCCCAATCAGCGCGACCCAATCCTCTTCTTGCTTTTTTTCGACGATGGCGATCCCCACCGCGTTCAGCGCGTCGGCAACATCGTCGGACTTGAAATCCAGAATGCCGGACGCGATGACGATGCCGCCGGGACGCAGCGCCATCGCGAGCGCGGGCGCAAGTTCGACGATCACTTCGGCAAGGATATTGATGCAGATCAGATCGAATTGGTTACACGACGCGTCAAGCGAGCCGCGCTCGACGCGTACGATATTTTCCGCGCGATTGATCGCGACGTTGCGCGTTGCGGTCTCGACGGCGACCGGATCCGTATCGCGCGCGAGAATTTCACGCGCGCCCAGTTTCGCGGAGGTGATCGCGAGAATGCCGGAGCCAGTGCCGACGTCGAGCGCGCGCGGCGCGCCGGTTTGATATTGCTCCAGCGCGAGCATACACAAACGCGTCGTCGGATGCAGTCCGGTGCCGAACGCCATGCCCGGATCGAGTTCGATCACAATATCGTCGGCGCGCGGCGCGTACTCCAGCCAGGAGGGTTTGATGACGAGATGCTTGCCGAGGTGGAGAATCGTGTAATATTTTTTCCACGCCTCCGCCCAATCCTCTTCGGCGAGTTCGCGCACGCGCGGCTCAGCCATCGGACGAAGTTGCGCGAGGTGCCACAAACTTTCCTGCGCGCGCTGCAACTGCTCGCGCTGATCGGATGAAAAAAAAGCGCGAACGCTATACGCCCGCGCCGGATCGAATTTTTCGCCTGGCTCTGGTAAAATTGTTTGTTCAATCGCCGCGCCAGTTTCGACCATTTCGTTCAACAACGCGGCGGCGGCTTCCGCGCCTTCGGCGTCGGTTTGGACGCTCAGTTCTATCCAATTCATAGCAAAAATGATGCGTGATGCGTGATACGTGAACTTTCTTTCACGTCTCACGCATCACGTCTCACGTTATTTGAACGCATCCTTCATTTTATCGAGCACGCCTTTGGGCGCAATCGGTTCTTTGCCCAACGAACGCGCGAGTTCGCGCAACAACGCTTTTTGCGGCTCGGTCAATTTTTTCGGCACGACGACTTGAATCGTGACGATCAAATCACCGCGCCCGTTGCGGCGCAAGTACGGCACGCCCGCGTCTTTGATCCGAAACGTTTGTCCGTGCTGCGTGCCCGGTGGCACCGTGAACGACACGTCGCCGTTCAGCGTCGGCACCTCGATCTTGTCGCCGAGCGCGGCTTGCGTAATGTTGATCGGCAAATCCATCAGCAAATCGTTGCTATCGCGCTGAAAGAGCGGGTGCTTTTTGATACTGACGACGACGTAGAGGTTGCCGGGTGGTCCACCGCGCAGACCGTGTTCACCTTCGCCCGCGAGACGGATTTGCATCCCCTCGTCGATACCGGCTGGCACGCTGACGCGCAATTTGCGCGTGACTTGGATTCGCTTTTGCCCTTTGCACATCGCGCACGGCGTCGAGACAACTTCGCCTTCGCCTTCGCAGCGCGGGCACGTCGTCACGTTGACGAACGAACCAAAAATCGATTGCGTCGCGCGGCGTACTTCGCCGGCGCCGCCGCACTGCGGACAACGAATCGGCGTGGTGCCGGGTTCCGCGCCGCTGCCGCGACAATGCGAACACGTTTCGAGACGCGGAATCTCTAAATCTTTTTCGACGCCAAAGACCGCTTCTTCGAACGAAATCGCCAAACTGTATTTGAGGTGCGCGCCGGGCTGCGGACCGCGCCGCGCCGCCGCGCGCGCGCCGCCCATCCCGAAAAATTCTTCAAAGATGTCGGCAAAGCCGCCAAAGCCGGTGAAATCGCCAAAACCCTGCGGCGGGTTGTGACCGTAGCGATCGTACAGCTGCCGTTTTTCCGGATCGGACAGCACCTGGTACGCTTCGCCGATCTCTTTGAATTTTTCGGCGGCGTTCGGATCGTCGGGGTTGGCGTCGGGATGATACTGCTTGGCAAGGCGGCGAAACGATTTCTTGATGTCGTCTTCGCTCGCGTTGCGATTCACGCCGAGCAATTCATAATAGTCACGTTTCTGAGGCACGGCGGTATTATACGCAAAAGCCCAAGTTTAGTAAAGAGACGCCCTCGATTGAAAATCGACGGCTACCGCGCAGAAAACCTGCTTCGCCGGTTGGTTCCGTCCTCAAATTGAAATGCCCCCAGTTTAATGACAATGACAAAGCCCGACCCCACGTCGGACACCCCTTGACAAAGTGCGGACAAGGATTTATAATTTAGCCATCACTAAATTACGGTTTCGGTATGAAAAACAAAAACGCCCCGCTCAGTTCAGCCGTTCAGGATTATTTGAAAGCGATCTACCAAATTCGCTGCGCGGCGGGCGTCGTCACGACGACCGCGCTCGCGGCGGAAATGGGCGTCGCCGCGGCGTCCGCGACGAACATGATCAAGAAACTCGCCGCGCTCAAACTCGCGCGCCACTCGCCGTACCGCGGCGTCGAACTCTCTCCGGCGGGCGAAAAAATCGCGCTGGAGATCGTGCGCCACCATCGCCTCGTCGAAGCGTTCCTGCACGAGGCGCTCGGCATGTCGTGGGACGAGGTGCATGACGAAGCGCACAAACTGGAGCACGTCTTGTCCGACAATCTCGAAGACCACATCGCCGATTTTTTGGGCGATCCAACCGAAGACCCGCACGGCGATCCGATCCCGACAAAGGCAGGCATTTTGGGTGCGACCTCGCACACCGCGCTTGCCGATGTGCCAATCGGCAATTCAGTCGTCGTGCGCCGCATCACCGAACAAAACCCGGAACACCTCCGCCATTTCTCCGACCTGGGTCTCGTGCCGAACGCGCGCGTGACCGTGCTCGAACGCGAACCCTTCGAGGGTCCTTTGCGCGTGCGCTTGGAAAATGGCGCGGCGCGCATTTTGGATGGCAAATTGGCGCGGCACATTTGGGTTGCTCGACATTTGACCGCGCCAAAGCAAATTCAGAAAAAGAAAACGCGCAAGATCAAAACAACAAGCGCCTGACGTTGGGCGCAAACTCTGATGACTGGAGCCAACTATGGAAAACAAAGACAAGAACATACTGTCTGGAAAGCCAAATAATCTCTCCCGGCGAGATTTCATCAAATTCGGATTAGGCGGCGCGCTCGCCGTCGCAGGTACCAGCGCGCTGGCGGCGTGCAGTCCAACGACTACGCCTACTCCGTACGCCGCGGATCAGTCGCACGCGCAACCCGCGCCGCAAACCCAACACGGCTACATGGAAGGACTGATCATGCCGGGGTACGTCGGCGACGTGGATCACGCCGCGAACGGTTTCAATCCGACCGCCCTCCTCACCGATTTCGACTACGGCAAAGTCAGCACGCTGCCGAACGGGCAAACTTTGCGCGAGTACGACGTGCTTGCATCGGAAAAAAGCATCGAAGTGATGCCGGGCATTCGGTACGACGCGTGGACGTACAACGGTCGCATACCGGGTCCAACTTTTCGCTGCACGGAAGGCGATCGCATCCGGATCAATTTTACGAACGCGACGCGTCATCCGCACACGATCCACTTTCACGGCATCCATCCGGGCGACATGGATGGCGTGTACGAGTTGATTCAGCCGGGCGGCAAGTTCGTTTATGAATTCGATGCCGAGCCATTCGGTTTGCATCTCTATCACTGCCACGCGTTTCCGCTGGCTGAACACATCGCGCGCGGACTGTACGGCGCGTTCATCATCGATCCACAAGCCGGTCGCCCTCAAGCCGATCGCGAATTCGTGATGGTGATGACCGGCACCGATCTCGATTTCGACGGCGAGAACGATGTCTACGCGGTCAATTTTATCCCGTTCCACTACGACAAGCATCCGATCAAAATCAAGGTCGGCGAGTTGGCGCGCGTCTATCTCGTCAATCTGCTCGAGTTCGATCAGATCAATTCGTTCCATCTCCATGCCAACTTTTTCAACTACTATCCCACCGGCACGAGTTTGACGCCCGCCGAGTTCACGGACACGGTCGCGCAAATGCAGGCGCAGCGCGGCATCCTGGAATTTCGCTACAAATTTCCCGGCAAGTACATGTTTCACGCGCACAAAACCGAGTTTGCCGAACTGGGTTGGACGGGCGTGTTTGAGGTAGTGCAATAGTGCAATAGTTGAGGAGTACACAATGGAAACGATAATTCAAACTCAAACAGCTGGCAATAAGACATGGTTGTGGTTGGGCGTACCGATCATCTTGCTGATCGGTGTGATCGCGCTCTTTCTGTTCACGAACGGCGCGGGACTGCACGTCGAGCCAGCCGCGCCGGTCGAGGCGTTGCAATTCGAGCGGACGATCTTGCGCCCCGGCGTGATCGAGTTGCGCGTGCGGAACACGAGTCCGCAAGAAATCACCATCGCGCAAGTCGTCATCAACGACGCAGTGTGGCAGTTCAGCGCGTCGCCAAGCAACGTGATGCCGCGCCTCGGCGAAGCCGTCGTCACTTTGAAATATCCTTGGACGCACGCCGCCGCGTACAACATCGCGCTCCTTTCGTCCAACGCAATCGCGTTTCGGACCGAAATTCCGGTCGCGGCGGAAACCGCGACGCCGACCGGCGGTACGCTCTTGAGTTTCACGCTGATCGGTTTGTACGTGGGCGTGATCCCGGTACTCCTGGGTATGTTATGGCTCCCCGCGCTCAAACGATTGGGCGCGCGCGCGCTGATGTTTCTGATGGCGCTCACTGCGGGTCTCTTGATCTATCTCGGCATCGACGCGACGAGCGAGGCGTTGGAAATCGCCGGGGAATTGGGCGGCGCGTTCCAGGGCGTCGGACTTGTCGGCATCGGCGTCGTCGCGACGTTCATGCTGCTCGACGCGATCACGCGCCGTCAAATCGGCGTCGGGCGCGGCGAAAGCGCGCAGCGTTTGACGCTCGCGCTGATGATCGCGATCGGGATCGGTTTGCACAACCTGGGTGAAGGGTTGGCGATTGGCGCGGCGTACAGCGTCGGCGCGGCGGCACTCGGCACGTTTCTCGTGATCGGCTTTATCATCCAAAACATCACGGAAGGATTGGGGATCATCGCGCCGGTCTTGCGCGACAAGCCCGCGCTCTCCTATCTCGCCGGGCTGGGACTCATCGGCGGCGTCCCGGCGATTGTCGGCGCGTGGGTCGGCGGCTTGAGTTTTTCGCAGCCGCTCGCGGTCGTCTTTTTGGCGATTGGCGCGGGCGCGGTCTTTGAGGTCGCGTACGAAATCGCGAAATTGATCCAGAAGGAAACCGCTAAACATCCGCTGCCGCTCACGCTTTTTGCCGGGGTGACGACCGGGATGTTGATGCTCTATGTCACAGGATTGCTGATCAAGTAGGACAATTTTCAAAATTGTCCTACGCGGCGCGCTGACACAAATCGCTCGACGGTGCAACCGCGATCAAGTAGGACAATTTTCAAAATTGTCCTACGCGTGTTACAATATCGCCGTGAGGATGCTGATGATTGGCTCGCCTCAAAATCGAGGTGAGCCAATTTTTTCAGAGTTCGCGTGAGGAAGCAAAGCACATGGCAGAACCAATCGAAATCGCCGCGCAATCTTTCTCCAGTCCAAGTCCCGCACAACCCACGCGCGCGGATACCGCCGCGATCGCGATAGAGGTTTTGGAGGGCAAAAGCAAAAAAGGGATCGTCGCGCGCGTCTTGCCGTTTTTGGGTCCCGCGTTCGTCGCGTCAGTCGCGTACATGGATCCGGGCAATTTCGCGACGAACATTTCCGGCGGCGCGCAGTTCGGCTACATGCTGCTGTGGGTCATCCTCGCCAGCAACTTGATGGCGATGTTGATCCAGGCACTCTCGGCGAAATTGGGCATCGCGACCGGGCTGAATCTCGCCGAACAATGCCGCGAACATTTTCCAAAATGGGTTGTGATCGCGATGTGGGTGTTGATGGAACTCGTCGCGATGGCGACCGACCTCGCAGAATTTCTCGGCGCGGCGCTCGGGTTTTATCTGCTGTTCAACATTCCGCTCCTCGCCGCCGGTATTCTCACCGCGATTCTCACGTTCGTCATCCTGGGTCTGGAACGCTACGGCTTTCGCCCGCTCGAAGCGGTCATCACCGCGTTCGTCGGCGTGATCGCGGTCTGTTACGTCGCCGAAATTTTTCTCGTCAAGCCGGACTGGGGACAAATCGCGTACCATGCCGTCGTTCCACAGTTTCGCGGCGTCGAAAGTGTTTTGCTCGCCAGCGGCATCTTGGGCGCGACGGTAATGCCGCACGTCATTTTTCTGCACTCGTCGCTCACACAAGGACGCATCGTCACGCGCGATCCGAAATTGCTGCGCCGCCTCTTTCGCTTTGAACGACTCGACGTCGCGATCGCGATGGGCTCGGCGGGTTTCATCAACATGGCGATGTTGATCATGGCGGCGGCGACTTTTTACGCGCAAGGGCTGACCGATGTCGGCACAATCGAAGAAGCGCATCGTACGCTCGCGCCGCTGCTGGGCGGCGCGTCGAGTTGGATCTTTGCAATTTCGCTGCTCGCGTCCGGCTTGTCGTCGTCCACCGTCGGCACGATGGCGGGACAGGTGATCATGCAGGGATTTTTGCGGCGACACATCGCGCCGTGGATTCGGCGATTGGTCACGATGCTGCCGTCACTCGTCGTCATCGCAATCGGACTCGATCCGACGCGCACGCTCGTGATTAGCCAAGTCGTCTTGAGTTTCGGTTTGCCGTTCGCGGTGATCCCGCTCGTCTATTTCACCTCGCGCAAAGAAATCATGGGCGTGCTCGTCAATCATCGCATCACGACGATCATTGCGAGCATCGTCGCCGCGCTGATCGTCGCGCTGAATTTGTTTTTGTTGTACCAGACGATTTTCGGCGGAGGCAATTGATATGTTCAAACGATTCCTCGTCCCGCTCGATGGGTCGCACCTTGCCGAATCCGTTTTGCCGATGACACGTTTCTTTGCGGAAAAGTTTGGCGCGGCGATCATGCTCTTGCACGCAATCGAACAGGACGCGCCCGCGACGATTCACGGCGAACGACACCTCGCCGACCCGCGCGAAGCCGAAGTGTACCTGAGCGAAATCGCCGCGCGGCTCGCGCGCCCGAATGTGCGCGTGACGACGCACGTTCACACCGTCAAACAAGCCGACGTCGCGCACACGATCACGGATCACGCCGTCGAATACGAAAACGATTTGGTCGTGCTGTGCGCGCACGGCAGCGGCGGCTGGCGCGAGCGCTTGATCAGCAACATCGCGCAGCAAGTCGTCGCGGGCGGCACGACGCCGGTGCTGTTCATCAAGCCGGAGAAAATCGCGCGGACGGATGATTACGTCTGCCGAAAGATTTTGCTGCCGCTCGACGGCACGCCGCATCACGAACCCGCGCTGCCGGTCGCAACCCAAGTCGCGCGCGCGACGGGCGCGGCACTGCACCTCGTCACCGTCGTTCCGACGACCGGCACGCTTTCCGCCGAACGCGCGGGCGCGGGCGCGCTCTTGCCGAACGCGATGGCGGAGATTTTGGAACTCGCGCAGCGCGGCGCGGTCGAGTATTTGCAAAACGCGGCGCGCAAGTTGTCGGCGGAAAATGTGCAGACGACCGCGGAAGTCGCGCGCGGCGAAATCGCACCGGCGATTCTGGACGCGGAAAAGCGCGTGGCGGCGGACTTGGTCGTGCTCGCGACGCACGGGCGCACCGCGGTCAACGCGTTCTGGTCGGGCAGCGTCACGCCGAAAGTGCTCGCGCAATCGCGCGCGCCGGTGTTGTTGGTGCGCGTCACGACGGAAGAGGCAAAACGATAGTCGGTTGGGCGGTTGGATAAACGAGGTTCGACACCAACTATTGCGCGATCGAACTAATCGGCACAAACGCCACCACCTTCGTCCCCTTGCCGTGTTCCGATTTCACGTACACATTCCCGCCGAACAACTGCGCGCGTTCTTGCATTCCCATCAATCCAAAATGCCCCGCGCGCGCGTACGCGGTCGGCGCATCGGGCGCGGCAAAACCCACGCCGTCGTCCTCGACGGTTGCGGTGACGGTGTCCGCATCGAACGCGAGCGTGACCGCGCTGTGCTGCGCGTGCGCGTGCTTGGCGACGTTTCGCAACGCCTCTTGTACGATCCGAAAGAGCGCCAGTTCGCGTTCCCCGTCGAGCCGCGCTGCCGTGCCCTGCGTCTGAAATTGCGCGTTCGATTCGCGCGCCAACATTTCGAGTGCGGGAATCAAACCCAGGTCTTCCAAATAAGTGGGGCGTAGGTCGCGCACAAATTGTCGCACCGAGCCGAGCGTAGTTCCCACGAGTTCCCTGAGTTCCCTGAGTTTTCCCGCTGCGCTCGACGGTTCTTTCGCGAATGCCTTTTCCACCATTTCGATTCGCTGTTGCAACGCGATCAGGGATTGGATCGTGTCGTCGTGCAGTTCGCGCGCGAGCCGCATCCGCTCGTCCTCTTGTCCGCGTGTCATCGCGGTGATGTAATTCTGCATCGCGTTTTGCGCCGCGC
The DNA here is from genome assembly GCA_020723345.1 of Candidatus Aquidulcis sp. Classification (GTDB taxonomy): domain Bacteria; phylum Chloroflexota; class Anaerolineae; order UBA4142; family UBA4142; genus VGOB01. The sequence continues at coordinate 60,638 of DYJA01000005.1, forward strand.
TCACCTGCCGCGCCATACTGTCCAGCGTCGCGCGCAGTTCCTCGATCTCGCCGACGCCGCCCACGCTTTGTTCCGCCGCGTGATAGTCGCCGAACGCGATGCGATTCGCGGCTTGCGCGAGATTCTGCAATGGGCGAACGATATTGCGGACGCCGAAATAGACCGCGCCGAGCGCGACAATCGCCGCGAGCAACAGCACCAGCGGCAGCAAGATCGAGTACTGAAACATCGGCGCGACGATCTCCGCCCACGGCTCTTCGACCAGCAAGCCCCAGCCCGTCGGCGCAATCGGCGCGTAACCGACGACGAGTTCCGCGCCGTCCGCCGCGTGATGAAACGTCGCGCCGCTTTCGCCGCGCATCACTTCGAGGATACCGGCGTGCTTGGACATGTCAACGCCCACGCGCGCCGCGTCCGGGTGCGCGATGATTTCGCCGCGCGCGTCGACGAGATACGCGACGCCGTGTCCGCCGAAACCCAGGTTCGCGAGTGGCGGCGGCGCGAATGCGCCGATCAGCGCGCCGCGCTGCGTCGACGCGGCGACGAGGACGCGCGTTATGCCGTTTTCGACGAATGGGAGCGAAAAGGAAATATTTTTCGAGGAGAGTAGCGGAACAATTTGGGCGCGGCGAGTTTGCCAAATCTCCCTTGTCGGCTGCGCGCTGACCAGGTTGCCCGTGGAATCGAAGAGCGCGATTCCACCGTCGAACGCGGCGCAACTCGTATCGCATTGCGCGGGGACGGTTGGATCGAGCGTGGGCAGCAAGCGCGCGCGCATCGTCAACGCGTCCGCCCACTGCGCGGCTGCCACGCGCGCAACCGCGCCGTCGCGCTCGGCGACCATTTCGCGCATCGCGTTTTGATGACTCGTCACGCCCAGCCACGCCACGCCGATCAAGATGATCGCCAGCGGCAGAATGATCCAGAGGAGGAGTTGAGTACGGAGATCGCGGAACATAGTGTTCAGTGTTCAGTGTTCAGTGTTCAGTTGGGCAATATCTGAATACTGAACACTGAATACTGTTACTCCAGCACAATCCATTTTTGTCTCACCGCGTACAATACCGCTTCGGTGCGCGTGGTCATATTCAACTTGGAATAGATATTCGCAAGATGACCTTGCACGGTGCGGTCGCTGATGTTCAGTTCGACGCCGATTTGTTTGTTACCCATCCCTTTTGCCGCGAGACGTAACACTTCGAGTTCGCGTTCGGTCAACGGCTCGACAATTTCATCGCGCGCCGTTTCACCTCCCGCCGCGCGCTGCACTAATTTTTTCGCGACCGACGGCGACAAAGCGGATTCGCCCGCCGCGATCGCGCGCACCGCGCGGCAGATTTCGTCGGAACTCGCGGTTTTCAAAAGATAGCCGCTCGCGCCTGCCTGCAACGCGGCGAAGATGTACGGCTCGTCTTCGTACGCGGTGAGCATCAACACGCGCGTGTTTGGAAATTCTTTTTTCACGCGGCGCGCGGCGTCCAGTCCATTCATGCGCGGCATCTGAATATCGAGCACCGCGACTTCGGGCTGCTCGCGCGCGATGAGCGCGAGCGCTTGTTCGCCGTCGTTCGCCTCCGCGACGACGCGAATCGCGGCGTCCTCCTCCAAGAACTCGCGGATCCCTTTGCGGACAACGGCGTGATCGTCGGCGAGAACGACACGGATGAGTGGCTCGGTATTTTTCATCGGATCACCTTTGGCGCAAATCTTAACACACTCGTCAACGAAACGCAAACTCGCCGCGTTCGGACTGAACGCGGCGAGTTTGCGTGCAGCATATTCCATTTACGCGCCCAGATCGCGACGCGCTTGCTCGAATTGCTCTTTGGTGACTTCGCCCTTGGCATAGCGCGTCTGCAAAATCGCCAAGGGCGTTTGCCCTGGCGTTGGCGTTGCCGCCGCGCCCTGATTATTGCGCGCGGCGGTGGCGACCAGCCACACCGCGCCGCCGATGATCAAAACCCAGAACGCGATCATCAGCAATCCGCCGAACGCCATACCACCGAAACCGAATCCGCCCATCATTTTACACCTCCAAAACTTTTTTCATTTCGTCGAATTGCTCTTTCGTGATTTCGCCGCGCGCGTACCGCGTTTTCAAGATCTCGATTGCCGAATCGGGACGCGTCGCGCTGGTTACGCCGCCCGCGTCGCGCGCGACCCAGACGACGAGCAGCGCGATGCCGCCGAGGACGAGCGCCCAGGTGACGAGCGAGGCAATCGCGCCGATGGGATTGTAACTCCAGCCGCCCATCATTCCGCCATAGCCGCTCATCATTCCAGGTCCCATCATACCAAATCCGCCCAATCCCATCATTCCCACACCGCCGAGCAGCGCAACCGCCAGCACGACGATGAGGACGATGCCGAGCACCCAATTTGTGTTTTTCATTTTCGCCTCCCGCATTCTCGATTTCTGCGAACATTCTAACGCGTCGTTGTGAAGATTGAATGAAGATCGCGTGTCACTGTTTTGTGATTCAGTATAATCTGCATCGTCGCGTCGCGCCACCGCCATTGGACGCGATTGCGCCGCGCCATTTGGCGCGGCGATCATTCAGTCAACCGGACGTACTTGAGCAGCAGCGCGTTCACCGCGACGATCAGCGAACTGCCGCTCATCGCAATTGCGCCGATTTCGGGACGGAGCATCAAGCCGAACGCGGGATAGAACACGCCTGCCGCGAGCGGAAATGCAAGCGTGTTGTAGCCCGCCGCCCACCACAAATTTTGCGTCATCTTCGCGACGGTCGCCTGCGACAGCGCAATCGCTTTGACGACGTCGAACGGATCGCTCTTCATCAAAACGACGTCGGCGGTTTCCATCGCGACATCGGTGCCCGCGCCGATTGCGATGCCGACGTCCGCTTGCGCGAGCGCGGGCGCGTCGTTGACGCCGTCGCCGACCATCGCGACCCTGAGCGGAGCCGAAGCGTTGCCTTGCGCTTGCAACTCTTTCACTTTGTCGGCTTTTTGTCCGGGCAACACTTCGGCGAACACTGTTTCGATACCCAGTTCTCGCGCGATGCGTTCAGCGGTCGCGCGATTATCGCCGGTCAACATCGCGACCTGAATGTTCAGCGCGCGCAATTTGGCGACGGTCGCCTTTGCGGTGTCGCGCGGCGCGTCGGCGATTGCGATCAAGCCCGCCAACTTGCCGTCCATCGCCGCGTAGACGACGGTGCGTCCCGCGCCTTCGAGCGATTCGGCGGACGGCTGCGCGCCGTCGAGCGCGACGTTATGATCGCGCATCAGTTTGCGATTGCCGACGAGAATCGTTTTGCCGTCGACCGTCGCCTTGGCGCCGTGACCTGGGATCGCGTCGAAATTTTGCGGCGCGACCAGCGCGAGATTCTGCGCCTTTGCCTTGTTCACGATTGCTTGCGCGAGCGGATGCTCCGATGCCTGTTCAACCGACGCGACAAGAGTTAGAAATTGGAGGTTAGAAGCCGGAAGTTGGATGTTCGACTTGCCAACATCCAATTTCCAATCTCCAACTTCCAGAATTTCCACCACTTCGGGCTGTCCGCGCGTCAACGTGCCGGTCTTGTCGAAAATGATCGCGCTCACCTTCGACGTTTGCTCGAGCGCGGTGGCGTTCTTGAACAAGATGCCGTTCTGCGCGCCGAGTCCGGTGCCAACCATGACCGCCGTCGGCGTGGCGAGTCCGAGCGCGTCGGGACACGCGATCACGACGACGGTGATCGCGAGCGTCAGCGCGAACACGAACGGCGTCGTGCCGGTCGGCACAAACCGCGCGCCCAAGAAAAACCACGCGACGAAGGTGAGCAAACCAAACCCGATTGCCGCGGCGACGAGCCACTGCGCCGCGCGGTCCGCCAATCGCTGCGCGGGCGCTTTGGAGTTTTGCGCTGCCTGTACGAGTTTCACGATTTGCGCGAGCGCGGTCTCCGCGCCCACCTTGGTCGCTCTAAATTTGAAGGTGCCCGTTTTGTTGATCGTCGCGCCGATGACCGCGTCGCCGATTTTTTTCGACACGGGGAGCGACTCGCCGGTGATCATCGATTCGTCTACCGCCGACGCGCCTTCGATCACCACGCCATCGACGGGAATTTTGTTTCCCGGACGAATCAACACGATGTCATCGCGTTGCACAGTGGCGGTTGGAATTTCGATTTCCGCGCCGTCGCGAATCACGATGGCTTTCGGCGGCGCGAGATTGAGCAGCGCTTGAATCGCTTGCGACGCGCCCGCCCGCGCGCGCATTTCGAGCCAGTGACCGAGCAAGACGAACACAAGCAGCAGCGCGGACGCTTCGTAAAATACTTCGCTTTCAAACAGGAACGTCGCGGCGATGCTGAACAAATAGCCCGCCAGCACCGAAAGCGCGACGAGCACTGCCATATTCAGCGCGCCATTTTTCAGCGCGCGCCACGCGCCGACGTAGAAAATCCAGCCGCTGTACAGAATCGGCGGCGTCGCGAGGAGGAATGAAAAAATTTTCGTGTTCCATCCGAACGGCACGGGCAAAACAATTTTGAAGAAATCGGTGAAGAGCGGCGAGTAGAGAAAAATCGGAATCGCAAAGACGAGCGCGACGAGAAAACGATTTTGCATGTCGCGCACCATCGCGTCCATCGTCATGCCCGCGCCGTGTCCCATCTCGTGCGCCATCATTTCCGTTTCGCCATGCGCCGCGTGTTCGGGATGTTTCATCTGTGCATCCTGAGTCGACGCCGAGCGAGCAGAGCGAGTCGCAGCGGAAGTCGAAGGCGCGTGTCCGGCGTGCGCGATGTGCGCGGCGTGATCCATCGCCATGGTTGCGGCAGGCGGATCGGCATCCTTGACGAGATGGCGCGGCATGGATTGCATGCACTCGAATCCATGCTCGTCGAGCATCTTTTTCACGTCGGCGATAGAGACTTGGGTTTCGTCGTAATGCACCGTCGCCGTGCCGCTCATAAAGTTGGCTGCGGCGTGATGCACGCCGCGCACTTGCATCAAGCAATGTTCGATGCACTGCGCGTCGAGGACCGATTTCCAATTTGCAATGTCCAGGGTTGTTTCCTTCATCATGGTTCAAACCTCCGGCTTGCCGCCGCGATACAACGTGAGCGTTCCAAAAACGCTCATGAACTGCGCTGCGATTTGGACGTCACAAAAGCCCGCGCGACGAATCAGGTCGGGCAGCACTCCTTGGATCAGATCAGCGGTTCTTTCCAATCGCCGCGTCACGCGCGAAATCATCCATGCCCACCTGTTATGCGGCTTGCCAAAATCGATGATCAGCAATTGCCCGCCCGGACGTAATACGCGATGCGCCTCCTTGAGCGCGCGCACTTTGTCCTCCGTCGTCAAGTGATGCATCATCAAACTCGACAGCACGCGGTCGAAGGAATTCTTCGCGTATGAAAGTCGCTGCGCCATGCCCCAATCGAATTCGATGTTGACTGCGCGCCGCGCCGCTTTGGCGCGCGCAATTGCCAGCGCGCGCTCGTCTCCGTCGACTCCGATCACTTGAACGTCGGGGTGCATCTCTTTGACGAGGATTGTCAGCGTCCCGGTGCCGCAGCCGAGATCGAGCACCAGCGACTCGGGCGCGAGGCGCGCCTGTTCGATCAAGCGGCGCTTGAATGAAACTTCGCGCATCACCCACCGTAAGAGTGGATCGTAGAGCGGAGTCAGGAAATTAAAGCGCAAGGCGGGAATGTATTGGGCATTGCGGCTCATTGTCGAATCTCCCTAGATGCCGATCTGTGATCTCATCCTACCAGATTTTTGCGCCGCGCGAAACCGCCATTTGGCGGATGGGCAGGCGCGCCAAGTGGCGCGCGCGACCCGCATCTGGAATTCGTTGATCGATCAAGCGCGGAGGACAAAATCCCGCCGGTAAAAATAACCGACGGGATTTCATGATTTGGGATTCAAGTGCGGTGTGTCGCAAGTTTGTTTGCGGCTGCTTGATTTGGCGGTGTGCTCGGCACACTCAAGCCGGCAAATTCGCCCAATTGCCGACGGAGTTGCGCTGCCGACGCGACGCCGTTGTTGACGTGACGCGGCTGCCCGCGCGCGTCGATGACAAACGTCGTCGGCACGCTGAGGACACCCCACTGATTTGCGAGGTCCATTCTTTCGGACGCGTCTATCTGGATGATCTGTAAACGGTCGCCAAACTGCGAGTGTAATTCTTCAAGCGCGGGGCGCTGGATGGTGCGACAAGGTGCGCAGTCGGGTGTCGTAAAGTACAAGATCGCTGGAGCGCCGACGCGAAAATCATCCAAACCCAGGTTGACTCGCTGACGATTCGCGCGGCGCAGGATCATCAAGCGCAACGCGTTGAGCGCCAGGTACAACCCCACGCCCACTGTTATGATCAGAATCGCGATGCCGGAACGAATGAGCAGATCCATCATCCCGCCTTGTGCGACGGACGCAGACCCGGAAATGTGCCGGCGGGCGGCTGCGCGTTAAAGCCGGGCGCGTGCAAACGACTGAGCCAATAGTACACAAAACAGCCCGCACAAAAACCGACGAACAGATTGAGCGCGGCAAGCGCGATGACGAGCCACGCCAAAGCCCAACCGACGACCGCGCTATTCAGCGCGAATGCCCCAGCCGCAATCGCCAGCACCGCGCCGCCCAGCCCTTGCGCGAACACATGCGGCTGCGGGTTGTCCACGAGCACCTCCGGCTTGACGAGTCCGCGCGGTTCGAGAAAACCGGTATAGATCAATCCAAAGCCGGGTTGACGCAACGCCGCCCCGCCGAGCAGCACCAAGCCAACCAGCGCCACTAACCACGGCGCGTTGACGATGAAGGCGAGGATCAGCACTGAAACGATCATCGCTTGATTGACGCGGATTGCAGAATGGTCGACCCGGGTCTGTAGTTCACTCATCGTTATCTCTCCTGAAGCAAAAGAAAAACTCATCGCCGCATTGCCAGCGATGAGTTTCTTGATTTTTGATCGAATCGGAAATCATCACCCCAATGCCAAGCGCGCGCGATGATTTTGCGCGCAGCAACAAAAGCCAACCGCCATCAGGATATCGCATCGTTCCGCAAGCATTCTGCACATTCTTCGCTTGATTATACTATCGCTTTGCCCAATCGGGCATAAAGAACGCGTTAGACTTTGAGTTTAACGAACGATTTATTTTTTCGACTGGTCAAGCCTCTCCCGCGCCTGGTCGAGAATTCATTCGGGGGGCGTTCTCAAATTTCCGCATGCCGAATTTGCGGCACCGCCCAGAATGCCAGCAGCGCGAGCAGAATCACGACCAGTCCCATCAACGCGACTGTCGTTGGCGCGCCTACAATGGACGACATGACGCCCGCCAAAAGCGCGCCGGCTGGCATCAAGCCCCGGTCCAAGAAATAGATGCTCAACACGCGCCCGCGCAACTCGTCCGGCACGAGTATCTGCAACATCGTCATCGAGAGACTCATAAAGCACATCTGGAAACATCCGACCCCGGCGAGAGCCAGCATCGCCGAGATCAGCGAATTTGTTTGCGAAAACGTAATGAGAAAAATCCCCAACAAGATTAGCGCGCCTAAAAGAAGCAATCCACGATGGCGCAATTGTTTGGCAAGCGACGCCAGCAAGAACGTCGCGCCAACCGCGCCGACGCCGGGCGCAGCCAGCAACATGCCAAGACCTTCGGGACCCACGCCCAGAACGTCCTTTTGAAAAACCGGCATCAACGTGTTGTACGGCATCGCGAAAATCGTCGAAATCAAACTCACCAAGACCAAACTCAATATGAGTGAATTGGACGCGACATACTTTAATCCTACTTTGAGATCTCCGAGCGCGGAAGACTCGCGTACCGACGCGGGCGCCGCGTCGACGCGCATCATATAGATCATCGCGAGCACGCCGACATAGGTTGCGCCTTGCACGAAAAAATTTCCGCCGCCGCCGAACCACGCGATCAAAAGACCGCCCAGCGTCGGCGCAAACAATTTTGTCACATTGAAACCCATCGAATTGAGCGCGACGGCGTTCATCAAGTCTTCTCTGGGAACGACGCTGGGCAGGAGCGCTTGCCGCACCGGCTGGTTGAACGACCAAGCGAGACCCGTGCTCAGCGTGAACACGAACAGATGCCAAACCTCTGCGCGTTCTGTTACCACCAAGGCACCCATGATAAAAGCCGTGATCATCAGCAGCACTTGGGTGCTGAGCAATAGCCCACGCCGATCCATCCGGTCGGCGGCGACGCCTGCTGCTGGCGCGGACACGAGAAAGGGCAAAGTGCGGAGACCATTGAGCGCACCCAAGAGTACCGACGAACCGGTCATATCGTAGAGCAGCCAGCCGAGCGTGACTTGTTGGAGCCACTGCCCGGCGCTCATGAACACGGTGCCGACAAACAGATAGCGATAATCGCGATGGCGCAAGGAAGAAAAAGTCGCGCCGCCAATCCGAATGGCTCTGATGCGTCTCTGCGCGCGCCGACCAGGCGCCTCCGCGATGGCGACGGCGGGCTGAGTGATCGTGTCAACGCAAACGGATTCGTCGGGTGTTGCTTGGGTTGTGATTTTTGTCATGCCGATCTATTCAGTCCATCCTTTGACGTGAAAAATCGGAGCGATTAAATCGTCGCGCGGAACCGGGCGCGTGATCCTGGCATTGTCGACGCGCAAAGCGCGCGCTCATTTGGCATGGCTCGTTGTCTCCGCGTCGCGAATTTTCGCGGAACAGCGTTTAATCAACGCGCCCGGAATCCAACGATGCACCGGCGCGAGGTCGGGGTCTTTGATCCGCGCGTCCAGCATCTCGAGCGTGGCTTCGATCATTTGATCCACCGGTTGTTGAATCGTCGTGAGGCGATAGGCGGGCCACCCGGCGGCGGGAATGTCGTCAAAGCCGATGATCGAGAGCGCATCCGGAATCTTGATCGCCAGTTCGCGCGCGGCATCGAGCGCGCCCATCGCCATAATGTCGTTCGCGCAGAAAATCGCGTCGGGCGGATCGTTGCGCGCCAGTAATCGCTGCGCCGCCGCAAAACCGGATTCGTACGTGTACTCGCCCGGTTCGTACAGCCAATCCGGACAACCGCGCTCGCGCAATCGTTCGCCAAATCCTTTTTCGCGATCCAGGTTCGTCGAAGTGTTTTTTCGTCCGGCGATGTAGGCGAGGCGCGTGTGACCGGCGTTCAAAAACAAATCGGCGACGAGGCGTCCCCCGGCGACATTATCGCAACTGACCGCGCTCATCTCCGCGCCGGGCACGTAACGATTGAACAAGATCACCGGCGTTCCGCGGCGGGCGCATTCGTTCGTCATCTCGGAGGAAATGGTCGCGGAGGTGATGATGATCGCGTCGACTTGATATTGCAGCAACAGAGGCAGTGTGTCGTCCACGTCGCGATCGGGAGTGACGTTGAACAGCAGCGCGCGTCGACCGGTCGACTGCAAACGCTGGGTGAGTTTTTCCAGGACGGTCGGGTAGAACGGATTGGTCATGTCCGCCATGACAATGCCGACGATGTCGGTGCGCCGCGTGATCAGACTGCGCGCGAGCGCGTTCGGCGCGTACCCCAATTTGCGCGCCGCCGCCAGAACCTTGTCGCGCGTCTTCTGCCTCACCGCATCGCTGTCGCTAAACACGCGCGACACGGTGGATTGCGACACTCTGGCGATGCGCGCCACATCATTTGAAGATGTTTTTTTTCGTAGCATCATTGCCCTCCAGTTGATCCGATAGACTGCCATGCGATTGCCGTTTCTCTCCCAAGAGCGTCTAAATCTAATCCTAACTGAATACGTATTCAGCAACATTATACTTTGGCTTTGCCTCTCTTGTCAAAAAGGGATCAAAAGTATGAAAAGGCAATTGGGTTTTCGATCTTGGATTGCGTCTGCGCCATTTTTGACAACGTATTTGAGTTTCGCTATAATCGTTCGTGAATACGTATTCAAGGACAATGCCTTTGGCAAAGGAGCATTCGAATGATACTCCACCGGCGCGTCGTCGAAGGGCTAGAGGCAATTCCGCTGCGCGTCATCGCGCTGGAATAGAATAAAAGTGTCCACGAAGGACACGAAGAACCGCGAAGATTTTTTCTTCGTGTCCCTTCGTGCGCTTCGTGGACGAAAATATTTCTCGGGGGAGATGGTTATGCCGAAACTTGCCGCGAATCTGACGATGCTGTACACCGACAGCCCGTTTCTGGATCGTTTCGCGCGCGCGCGCGCGTCGGGCTTTCGGTACGTCGAGTATCTTTTTCCGTACGAGCACGACATCAGCGCGCTGGCAGCCGCGTTGGAAAAGAACGGCTTGACCCAGGTGCTGTTCAACTTACCCGCGGGAAATTGGGGCGCGGGTGATCGCGGAATCGCCGTGTTCCCGGATCGCAGCGGCGAATTTCGTCAAGGTGTTGCGCGCGCGATTGAGGTTGCCAAGATTCTCAAAGTCAAACAGTTGAATTGTTTGGTCGGAAAACGCGATGAGAAGATTCCGCTTGCCGATCAACAACGTGTGATGATTGAAAACTTGCGTTATGCCGCAAGCGAACTCGGCAAGCACGCTCTTTTGCTCCTGATCGAAATGCTCAATCCGTACGACGTGCCGAACTTTATGCTCGCGAGTCCACGCGCCGCGTTCGCCGCGCAGGAGCAGGTCGCGTCGCCGAATCTCAAGGTGCAGTACGACGTGTACCACGCGCAGCGCACCGAAGGCGAACTCGCCGCGACGTTCCAGAAAAATCTCGCGCGCATCGGACATGTGCAAATCGCCGATAACCCCGGTCGCCATCAACCGGGGACAGGCGAGATCAACTATCGCTTTCTGCTGAATCATTTTGATCGCGTCGGCTACGCGGGTTTCGTTGGATTGGAGTACATCCCAGAAGGAACGACGGAACAATCGCTCGCATGGGTCAAAGAGTACGGATTGACAGTGTAGAATGAAAATGAAATTGGACACAGATTTACACAGATAAACACAGATTATTCTTTTCCGATCAGTGTGCATCAGTGTTAATCAGCATCCTCTTCTCAAAGGAGAATACCATGGAATGCATCGGATTCATCGGCTTGGGGATCATGGGCAAGCCCATGTCGCAACATTTGATCAAGGCGGGGTACGCGCTGACGGTTTTGGATCGCACGCCGGAGGTTCAGCAAGAAATCGTCGCGGCAGGCGCGCACGCCGGCACATCGCCTAAGCAAGTCGCGGAGCAAAGCGATGTCGTCGTCACGATGCTGCCCGATTCGCCGGATGTCTCAGAAGTTGTTTTGGGCAAGAACGGCGTGCTGGAAGGGTTGCGCCCCGGCAGTTTGTTCATCGACATGAGCACGATCTTGCCATCGGTCGCGCGGCGCGTGACGGACGCCGTGCGCCAGAAAGGCGCGGATGGTTTGGACGCGCCGGTATCGGGTGGGCAGGTCGGCGCGCAGAATGCGACGCTTTCGATCATGGTCGGCGGTTCAGCTGCCGCGTTCGCGCGCGCCAAGCCGATCTTTGAAAAGATGGGCAAGAACATCGTCCACGTCGGCGAAGCCGGCGCGGGACAGGTGACGAAAGCGGCGAACCAGGTCGTCGTCGCGGTCACGATTGCCGCGGTGAGCGAAGCGTTGTTGCTCGCGGCAAAAGCCGGAGTGGATCCCGCCAAAGTGCGCGAGGCGTTGCTTGGCGGATTCGCGCAGAGCCGGATTCTTGATCTGCATGGCAATCGCATGTTGCAGCGCAATTTTCAACCTGGGTTCAAAATGAAATTGCATCGCAAAGATATGTCCATCGTGTTGCACACTGCGCGCGAGTTGGGCTTGGCGCTGCCGACGAGCGCGGGCGTCGCCGAGTTGATGAACGCGGCAATGGGAAATGGCGGCGCGGAGTTGGATCATTCCGCGCTGGTGATGATGTTGGAGAAACTGGGGAATTTTGAGATACCGAAAGCGGGCTAATTCCAGCAGCGTGACAAAGATCGAATCAATCCACGAAGAGCACGAAGGGACACGAAAAGAAAACCTTCGTGAACCTTCGTGTCCTTCGTGGGCAAAAGAACTTGCGGGCAGTGTAACTGCTGGAAAGTAATTCAAAAAAGGGATTCAATGAAAACCAATCTCGCCAAACAAAAAATGTTGCGCGGTGAACCGGCGCTCGGCTATTCCGCGAAACTCGGTTCGCCGGTCGCCGCCGAGTTTCTGAGCCACTGCGGCGTTGACTTTGTGATGATCGACGGTCAGCACGGCTCGTGGGGCGCGGATTCGCTGATCCAAGGTTTGCAAGCGGTCTGCGCCGGACCGGCGATGCCGTTCGCGCGCGTCGCGTACAACAGTTTCACTCTGATCGGACAAATGCTCGACGCGGGCGCGCTCGGCATTATTATTCCGATGGTGGACACCGTCGAGCAAGCGCAAGCCGTCGCGAAAGCGTGCCGCTATCCGCCGGTCGCGGAGCGTTCGTTCGGCTTTGGACGCGCGCTCGCGTACGGCAACGATTATACGGATCAGATCAACGACGAACTTTTCGTCGCGGTGCAGATCGAAAGCGCGCTCGCGGTGGAAAATGCCGAAGCGATCATGGCGGTGCCGGGCATCGACGGCTGCATGATCGGTCCGCAAGATTTGGCGTTGTCGCTCGGCTTCCACCCGCGCGAAATTCCGAAACGCGACGAACACGCGCGCGCGTTGGAGCGCGTCGTGCAGGCGTGTCGTAACACCGGCAAGATTCCCGGCATCGATACCGGCGCGCCGGACTTGGCGGCGCAGCGCGTCCAACAAGGATTTCGTTATATCCCGATGGGCAGCGATGTGAGGTTCTTGAATGGCGCGGCAGTCGCCGGGTTGAATCAGGTGAGGCAAGCCATCGCGCCAGGGTAACTGCTTGGCGTTGGCAGAGTGACAGAAAAGGAGAGGCAATGTCGAAAGCACTAAAGATCAGCGTGATCGGAGCGGGCAGCGCAACGTTTTCGCTCGGCTTGGTCAAAGACTTGTGCCTGACGAAAGGATTGGCGGGCAGTCACATATCCTTCATGGATATTGACGAAGAACGCTTGAACATGATCTACAAACTTGGCACGCGGTACGCGCAGCAGATCGGTGCCGCGCTGACGTTCGACAAGACGACCGACCGGCAAGCGTCGCTGCAAGGCGCGGATTTCGTCATCAACACCGCGTACGTCCTGGGTCACGTCGTCGAAGCCAAGATGCGCGATCGCGCCGCAGAAAAGTACGGCTATTACCACGTCGCCAATCACTTTGGGCGCTATCATCAATTTCGTTTGATGTTGGACGTGGCGCAAGACATGGAAAAAATTTGTCCCAATGCGTGGCTGATTCAATCCGGCAATCCGGTCTTCGACGGTTGTACGTTGATGACGCGCGAAACCGGGATCAAAGTTTGCGGGTTGTGTCACGGGCATTATCATTATCGCGAGATCGCGCAAACCATCGGCATCGATCCCGACCGCGTGACCTGGCAAGCGCCGGGACTCAATCACAATATCTGGCTGACGCATTTCATCTACGAAGACAAAAACGCCTATCCGTTGATCGACGAATGGATCGCGACGAAAGGCGAAGAATATTGGCGGACGCATCTCGCCGCACGCACGCACGACGCGCAAATGTCGCGCGGCGCGGCGCACCAGTATCACCTGTACGGCTTGTTCCCGATTGGCGATACGGTGCGCCATTGCGGTTGGTGGTACCACACCGACATTAAAACGAAAAAACACTGGTTCGGCGAGCCGTACGGCGGACCCGACACGCACATCGCGCGACCGGTACACGTGGCGAAGTTGGAGAAACGCATCGCGGAAATGACCGCGTGGGCGAATGATCCCAAAACCGATCTGGTGAAAGCGGTCGGTACCGAAAAGACGCGCGAGCAGATCGTTCCGATCATGGACGGCTTGACGAACAACAACGAAGGGTACTTTCAAGTCAACGTGCCGAATCACGGCGCACTGGAAGGCATCGGCGACGATGTCGTGGTCGAAGTGCCAGCCCTCGTCAATCAAAAAGGGATTCAGCCCGTCCACGTCGGCGCGCTGCCGCCCAAGATCATGTTCGAATGCATTTTGCCGCGCTGGTTGGAGATGGAACGCGAATTGTTGGCGTTCAAGACCGGCGACAAGTCGGTTCTACTGTGGGACGAACTCAACCACGCGCAGACGCGTTCGTACGATCAGGCGTTGGCGATCCTGGAAGAAACGATGAACATGGACGAAGTGAAACAAGTCGAGGACTGGGAAAAGATGACGCGCATCAGCGACTATTTCAAGTTTCCGGCGAAGTTGTAGGACAATTCTCCGCACAAACGAATTTAGTACGTCGCGGGCGCGCGCTTGTTCAAGCACGCGCCTGTATTTTTGCGGCGCGACGGCATTCCGGCTATAATCCGAGACATGAAGGTTCGCTGGAAAAACACCGCGCTCGGTCTGCTGATTCTGCTCGCGCTCGCACTCCGGCTGTACCGCCTGGACGCGCAAGACATTTGGGGCGACGAGGGGTTCAGTATTTTCCTCAGTCAACAACCGCTCAATGTCGTCATTGCGGGCGCGTCCGACACGCATCCGCCGTTTTATCCTCTCTTGCTTTTTTTCTGGCTCCAACTCGGCGGCGCGAGCGCGTTTGCGACGCGCGCGCTCTCTGCGCTGATCGGCGCGCTTGCCGTTCCGCTCCTTTTCGTTTTCGCGCAGCGACTAGCGCCGCGCGCGCGTGTCGCGTGGTTTGCCGCGATCTTCGCGGCGATTTCGCCGCTGCTGATTTATTACAGCCAAGAGACGCGGATGTACGAATTGGTCGCGGTGCTGGCGTTGGCGTCTGCGTACTTTGCTGCGCGTTGCATTTCGACGCGCGATCACGCGCACGCTACGCCGCTGTACTTCATTACCACTTTGCTCGCGTTGTACACGCACTATTCCGCGTTTTTTGTTCTCGCCGCGCAAAACATTTTCGCGTTCGCGCGTCTGTACAAAAATCGCGCCGCGCTGCTGCGCTGGGGCGCAGTTCAAATCGCGTTGGCGATTGCGTACGTCCCCTGGCTCGCCGTTCAAACGTCGTTCTTACGCGGCAAGGCAAGCGCGCGCTTTGACGAGTGGGGCTGGTACGGGATCGAAATGATCTTCGGCAAAACGTTTCTCGCGTTCGGCGTGGGCTTGACCATCGACACGCCGCTCGCGCAAATCGCGGCAGGCGTGTTTCTGCTCGTCGCCGCGCTCGGCGCGATTGCAGTGACGCGTCCTGAGCGGAGCGAAGCGGAGTCGAAGGACGCGTGGCTCGCGCCGCTGTACTTTTTCACGCCGGTCGTCATCGCGTACGTCGTCAATCCGATCATGCCATTTTTCTTCGAACGCTACGTGCTGGTCGCGCTGCCGGGGTTCATCGTGTTGGTCGCGTTTGGTCTGGACGATCTGCTGCGGCGCAACCGGCGTTTTGCGATCGGCATCATCGGCATTTTGATTTTGTTCAACGCGTTCGCGCTTGAGGAGCATTATTTCAACGACGCGTACGCCAAGGGCAAGTACGGCAAAATGATGGCGTACATTTCTGCGAACGCGCAACCCGGTGACGCGCTCGTTCTCAACAATCCGCTGCAAAAGCCGCTTTATCAGTACTACGCGCCGCGCAATCTGCCCGCGTTCTTCTTGCCCGACGGCGGCGCGTCGCTGGAAGACCCACCGATGCGCGCCCAAGTCGAAAGTGTCGCGCGGCAACACGCGCGCGTGTGGCTCGTCATGTTCGGCAATCCGGCGGAGTACGATCCGACCGGCTATTTGGAACGTTGGCTCGGCGCGCACGCGTTCAAGACGTACACGCGCGGTTTTGTGGACGCGGCGTTGAGTCTGTACGTGATGCCGAGCGCGCAGCCCGCCATCCGCCGCGATGTGCGCGCGACGCTCGGCGAGAGCATCCGGCTGATCGGCTATGCGCTCGACCGCGCGGAAATTGCGCCGGGGCAAGCGTTGCTACTGACGCTGCGTTGGCAAACCGCCGCGCCGATCAAGACGCCGTACAAAGTCTTCGCGCACGTCATCGGCGCGCCGAATCCCGCGACGCAATCACCGGTGTGGGCGCAGATGGACGGCGAACCAGCGGGCGGCTCGCGCGCGACGACGACGTGGCGCGTCGGCGAAACGATTGATGATCGGTACGGCTTGCTCATCCCACCCGGCATCCCGCCTGGCGATTACCTGATCGAAATCGGAATGTACGATCCGGCGACGCTCGCGCGCGTCCCGGCGTTCGACGAAAACGGCAAGCGACTCGAAGATGATCGCGTGATCCTGGGTATGGTGCGCGTGGTAGTGCGATGAGATGAATCATCCTTCCATCAGCCATCTTCTCAAAAATCAAACGGTCGTTTGGCGCGTCACTCTCCTCGCCATCGGAATCGGCTTGACGGGGTACGTTTTGTTCAGGTTGCCCCAAATGCCGCTCAACGCAAATTACGCCGACCTATTCGCACTATGGTTGTTGGCAATTGGGGCGTATTTGGTCGCGGTCATGCCATCGGCGCGTCGAACGCATAGCAATTCTGCCGGGTGGCAGTCATCTTGGCGCGTGCGTGGATTGGTGATCGGATTGACGATGATCGCTTTTGTCTTGCGCGTTTGGGATCTTGGGACTGTGCCTTTTGCGCTTGCCGGAGATGAGGCATCGTTTGGATTGGAGGCGCGGCGCGTCATCGCAGGAACCCTCGGCTCGCCATTTGCCACCGGGTTTATGTCGCAGCCGACGTTGGGTTTTTTCTATAGTAGTCTGGGCGTACGCCTCTTCGGAGCAACCCAAGTTGGCGTGCGGGCGCCGTGGGCTTTGATCGGCATCCTCACGCTACCGGTTGTCTTTTGGACGGTGACGCGTCTGAAAGGCGTGTTCTTCGGTTTGTGTACCGCCGCCTTGCTCGCCGTTTATCATTTTCACATTCACTATTCGCGCGTCGGACTAAACAATATCGCCGATCCACTTTTGGTCAGTCTGGCAGTATTCCTTTTTTACCGCGCGAAGGCGCGCCGCGACTCGCTCGATTGGGCTTTGCTGGGAGTGGTGTGTGGAATATCGTTGTACGGGTACCAAGGCGCGCGCTTGACGCCGGTTTTGATCGTGACATTGCTTCTTTACTACTTGGCGCACGACCGGGCGCGTTTCTGGCGCGACTATCGAAGGGGACTCGCCAGCGCGCTCGGGGCATTTTTGATCGTCGGCGCGCCGATTATGCAGTTCGCCTTCTTTTTCGCCGACGAATACAACGCGCGTATCAATCAAATGGGGATCATCCAAAGCGGCTGGCTGGTCGAACAAGCGCGCCGATTCAACACTTCGATTTGGCACGTGCTGTTCGATCAGTTTCGCCGCGCCGCTCTGGCGTTCAATTTGTACTCCGACCAAACCGTCTGGTACGGTTTGCCGCAGCCGCTGCTCGATCCAATCTTCGGCGCGCTCTTTCTGCTGGGTTTGGGCTACGGGACAGTGAGCGCGCTCAAACCTCATGCGGATCGCCGGTTATTTCCGATGGTTGCGTGGTGGTGGAGCGCGATGATCCTCGGCGGCGTCTTGACCGAGAATGCGCCGTCGAGTATGCGCATGGTGACGCTGACGGTTCCCGTTTGTTTCTTCATCACACTGGCGATCTTCCAAATTTTGAAATTGGCAAAACACGCAATCGCCGATTTCCCAACCATCAAATTACTAATCGGCGCGCTGATTCTCTTTGGCGCGATCAACGTGAAAATCTATTGGTTCGATTACACGCCGCTGCGTATCTACGGCAGCACGCGCGCCGAAGCCGCCACGATGCTGGCGCCCGCGTTGAATGAGTTCAAGTCGGATCACGATTTCTATTTCGTGGGCGCGCCGTTTATGTACTGGGGTTTTGCTACACTGCCCTTTCTCGTCCCGGACGCGCAAGCCATCGACATTCTTGATCCGATCACACCGTCTCTGCTCGCCGAGGTGAGTCGTTCTGATCGTGGAAGTGTGTTCATCGTTATACCGGAACGCAGTTACGAGTTGGGCTTGCTCAAGCAAGGTTTGCCGCGAGGTGAAACCCGCGAATTTCACACATCAACCGATGGTCACGTGATCGCGACTCTCTACATTGTGTCGCCATAACCAAAGTTATGAACACAGAATCATCCCGCCCGCGCCGTGCGCGCATCAAAAATCGAACCGCATTCGAAATGCTGATCCTCCTGCTGGGATACCTCTGCATCGGGGGTGGATTGATGTGGTGGGCTTTTCTCACTCACGGGGAACCGCCCTTAGTTGCACTGGCGGCGTTCGTCGTCGCCATTGTGATGCTTTTTGATGATCACAGAGACGAACGCGCCGGCGCAAGCGGCGCGACTCGCACCATCCGGACGCGCGCGCGCGAACTCTGGCGGAATTATGTGACCGACGAAACCCAGGCGATGCGCGTCGTAATTGCGATGGCTTGCATCTTGACCACGAGTTTGATCGGTTACGTGTACGCACGCGAAATCGTCGTTCGTGGCTGGCAACTGGGCGCGTGGTTCATCTGCGTGGTGACGATCATCATCGCGCTCATGCCGCCGGCGCGACCGTCGTTCCGGATCACGAAAGTGGAGATCGGCGCGCTGGGTCTGATGCTCGCGGCGCTGTTGTTGCGCGTTACCTTTTTGGAACAAGTGCCGGGGGGTCTGCACGTCGACGAGATGGGCGCGGCAGATTTCGCGTTGCGACAGGTGTTTCCCAGTTCCGAGTTGACGGCGAATCCATTTCGCACTGGTCCTGCTTCGCAACCCACACTTTTCTTCTACCTGCAGAGACTTGCGCTGGCGCTCGTTGGCAACTCGATCACCGGTGCCCGAATTACCAGCGCGCTGGCTGGCGCGTTGGCGATTTTGGCAACCTATGGCACAGTCGCAATCCTGCAAGATCGGCGGACGGCTTTGCTCGCCGCGGCGATCATGACAACCTACCATTATCATATCCATTGGTCGCGCTTGGGCTTGAACAACATCTGGGATACCCTGTGGATCCCGCTGATGCTGCTCGCTTTTGCCTGGGGCTGGAAAAATCGTTGGAGCGGCGGCGCGGTTTTGGCAGGACTGGCGCTCGGATTATCGCAGTACTTTTATCACGGAAGCAAAGTCGGGGGCTTTCTGCTCGCCTTCCTGATTTGGTGGTTGTGGCGACAAGAACGCGATACCGATCGCCTTGTCGTTCAGGTTGGCAAACTCATGCTGACCGCCGTCTGCGTCGCCAGTCCGATCGTCATTTTCGCGCTCTTGGATCCCGTACCATACTTTGAGCGCGCGAGCGTCGTCTTCGCGTGGTCGCCGACGAATATCGAAATCGAAACGCGCGGCACATTCGATCTGGTCGGCTATGCGTGGCGCCAAGTGTGGAATTCGGTTGGCGCGTTTGTCGCGGTGCCCGACGTGACCGGATTTTACGGACCGGGTGTACCTTTCGTCATTGGGGTGGCGGCGATACTTTTCGTCACCGGCTTGCTGTGGGCGATCTTCAAACAGCATTGGGTACCCGCGCTATGGATTCTCCTAACCGTCGTGCTGGGTGGTATTTTGGTGACCGGCGCGCCATCTTCTTCGCACTATGTTGCCTCGATCCCAGCAATCTGCTGGCTGATTGCGATACCGCTGAGCTGGCTCGCTGAGCGCGGTCACTCGCGCTTGGCGTTAGCGTTGTTGCTCGTTGTCATCGCGACTGACTTGGTGTTTTACTTTGGGTTCTATGTGCCCAGTCACCCGCGTGACCTGATTATTCCTTTTCCCACCGGATTCTGAGATTCGTGATGCGCTTTGAAATAAGAAAACCCTGGCAAGAAATTCTCACTCTCGCCGCGATCCTTTTGCTCGCCGCGTTGCTGCGCGTCTACCAACTCGATCAACTGCCGCCGGGTTTGCACTACGACGAAGCGTTCAACGCGACGATGGCGCATCGCGTCCGCGTCGGCATCGAGCGCCCGATCTTTTTCACCGAAGACATGACCGAAGAGCCGATGGCAATCTACGTCGCCGCGCTGTCGTTCACGCTCTTCGGCGAGACGCCCTGGGCGCTGCGCCTCGTCTCCGCGCTCGCCGGCATCGCGACGATTGCCGCGCTGTACGCGCTCGCGCGCGCACTATTCTCTCCCTCCCCTGCGGAGCGGGTGACCCCCTCCCCTGTGAAACGGGGGAGGGCTGGGGTGGGGGTGAGTCTCCTCGCCGCGTTCGCGCTCGCAATTTTGTACTGGCACATCAACTTTAGCCGACTCGGCATGGAGCCGATTTTCACGCCGTTGATGCTGACGCTCGCGCTCGCATTTCTGTGGCGCGCACTGGCAAGTGACGAGCGGCGAGTGGCGAGCGGTGCGAACAGCGCGTCCCGATCACGCATCACGCACACTTGCACCGCACGCAAGTGCAGGTGTCACGCATCACTTTTCGTTCTCTCCGGCGTCTTCCTCGCCGCGACGTTGTACACGTACAAAGCCGCGCTTTTCACGCCGATTCTCTTCGCCGCGTTCATCGCGTTGGAAATTTTGCTCGACCGAGGATTCTGGGCGCAAAACGGACGCGGGCTGATCATTTTGGTCATCGCCGCAGTTTTGGTTTTTTCGCCGCTTGGGTTATACTTGGCAACGCACCCGGAGCAGTTTTTCGAGCGACCCGGCGCGGTTACCGCGCTCGACGCGCCGACGCTCGTCGATAACGCGCTCAAGGTCGCGGGGATGTTTTTCTTGCGCGGCGACGACAACCCGCGCAGCAATTTGCCCGGTCGCCCCGCGCTCGATCCGTTTCTCGCGCTGGGTTTCATCGTCGGCGTGCTCGCGTGCCTCGCGCGGATTCGTCGCCGCGAGTCGCGCTTTTTGCTACTCTGGCTCGTCGTGATGATCTTGCCAAGCGTGCTGACTGATTTCGCGCCGCACTTTGGGCGCAGCATCGGCGTCACTCCGGCGATTGCGCTGATCGTCGCGTCCGGGTTCGCAACGATTATCGAAAAAGCGCGCGCCGCGCCACGCGCTTTACTGTTTGCTGTTTACTGTTTACTGTTCACCGGTTTCGCATTTAGCACGTTTTCGACCGCGCGCGATTACCTTGCGATCTGGGGCGCGCGCACCGGTTTGTTCGATTCGTTCGACGCGGGCTATCTCACGCTCGCGGAAAAATTGCGCGACCGCCCCGCGTCCGAAGTGATCTACCTATCGCCGGTCGACAAAGATTATTACACGATCCAATTCGGACTCGCGTGGCGCGACGCGCGCAGTTTCGACGGACGCCGCGTGCTCGTCGTGCCGCCGCCGGGCGTCGCGGCGACGTACGGCATCGTGACGCGCGACGATCCGCGCTCTGTCGCGCGACTGGGCAAAATCTTTCCTGCCGCGCGCGCGCTGGAAACAATCGGCGATTACACCGGCAAACCGTACGCGACGCTCGTCCGCGTCGAAGGCGCGGCGCGCGTGTCGCCGCAAAAAATCGTGAACGCGCGCCTGGGCGACGCCATCGAACTGATCGGGTACGACAGCGCGCGCGATGGGGACGCCATCGTCTTGACGGTGTACTGGAGTTGTCTCGCGGAAACACGCGAAGATTACACCGTGTTCGCGCATTTGATCGGCGCGGTCAATCCGGCGACGCAATCGCCCGTGTGGGCGCAAGACGATACGCGTCCGGGGCGCGGCACCTTTCCGACATCGCGTTGGCAGAACGGCGAAGTGATTGTGGATGAATATCGTTTGCTGCTGCCATCGAATTTGTCGCGCGGCGAATATCAAATCGAAATCGGAATGTATAATTTAGCAACGGGCGCGCGCGTCCAGGTCGTTGACGCAAACGGCGCGCCGATGGAGAGTAATCGTGTCATTTTCGAGAGAATCGCGTTACCGTAACGTCGTTTCCACCGGCGACTATTCCGGCGCGCCACGCGGCGTGCCGCCCATGCTGATCGTTGGCTGTCTCGCGCTCGTGCTGATCGCGTGTTGCGGCATGTCGGGCTTGTTCAGCGGACTCGTCTGGGGCGCAGGCGGTGTGGACAAAGTGACCAGGGGCGCGAGTTTACCTTTCGGTCAGCCCTCCGCGACGCCAACGCTAGACAAGAACGCGCCCGTACCGCTCCGCCGCGCCGGCGCGATGGACAACGGTTTGGAATTGACGGTGATCAATGTGCAACGTCCGCTCAAAGTTCAGGGGGGCGCGCCGCTGCCCGCCGATCAACAATTCATTTTGGTGACGGTGCAAATCACGAACACGAAGAAGACCGGCGCTGCCATCGCCGTCTCGCCCACGGCTTTTCAAGCCAAAGGCGACGGCGGCTTGGCGTATGAAACAAATCCCAAGACGGTAACGATTCCGAATTTGTTGACCGACGTGGGCATTGCGCCGGGCAAAAAGATTGAAGCCGAATTGATCTATCAAATCGCGACCGACGATTCCGGCTTGCGCTTGCTCTGGAAAATCGGCAATCAAACGCGCACGTTCGCTTTGGAAAAGTGATCGCACACAGACCCGGAGGGTTTCGAAAAACCCTTCGGGTCTTGGATAATCTTCGATGATCCTACTTCTCGCCGCGATCGTCTGGCTCTGCGCGTTCGGCATCGCGTTGGCGCGGCGTCGCGCAAATGACGCGTGGCGCGATGTGCTCGCCATCGGCGTCCTCGGCGCGGCGACGGCGGGTTTCTTTTGGCGATTGCTCGCCGGGCAAGTGTGGCAACCGGCAGGCGGCGGCGACCTCGCGCAGTTTTTGTACCCGACATACACGTTCGCCGCCGAGTGGTGGCGGCGCGGCGTGATGCCGCTGTGGAATCCATACCTCTTTGCCGGTGCGCCCTTCGTCGGCGACATCCAGTCCGGTATTTCTTATCCGCTCAACCTCCTCACGTTTTTGCTTTCCTCTCCGCTCACTTTCCGCGACATGGAATATCTTTCCATCCTGCATTTTTTCATCGCAGGTGCGGGAATGTACGCGTTTTTGCGGTTTGGGCGTTGGAGAGTTCAAAACTCAAAATTCGAAATTCAAAATTCGATGGCTACCGAATTTAGAACGTCGAATTTTGAATTGCGAATTTCGATTCCCGCCGCGCTCGCCGGCGCGCTTGCGTTTGAATTCTCCGATTTGTTCATCACCCATTTTGGCAATTTGAACTTGATCGCCGTCGTGTCGTGGCTGCCGCTGATCCTGTTGTTCTACCGCCGCGCGGTGACAGATCGCCGCGCCGGATTCGCGGCGATTGCCGGAGTTTTGCTCGCCGTCGCGTTTTTCGCCGGACACATTCAGTCGTTTCTGTTTATCGTTGTCACTCTCATATTATTCGCAGGGTATCATCTGTTCAAGGCAGAAGGCAGAAGGATCAAGGATGAAACAAAACGATCTTCATCCTTCATTCTTCATCCTTCATCCTTGCTTATCCTCCTCGCGCTCGTCGCCTTCGGACTCTCCGCTCCCGCGCTCCTGCCCAGCATCGAATTCGCGCAACATACCGAACGCGCTGCGTTTCCATACGAGCAAGCCGCGCAGTATTCGTTTCCACCCGCGCAGTTGATTGGGCTGTTCGTGCCGGGCTTTTTCGGACGCGGACCGCAGAACGCGTGGGGACCTTGGGAACGCGTCGAAGTCGGCTATCTCGGCGTGTTCCCGCTGCTGCTCGCGCTCCTCGCGCTGATCCTGCGCCGCGATGCGCCGACGCGCTTGTTCGGCGCGCTCGCGCTGATCGGACTCGCGCTCGCGCTCGGCGGGTACGCGATTTTGCACGGTTGGCTGTACCAATTCGTCCCCGGCTTTGGGCAATTGCGCGCGCCGGCGCGTTTTATCGTGCTGATGGATTTCGCGCTCGCCGCGCTCGCCGCGTTCGGATTCGACGCGCTGCTGCACGCGTTGCCGCGCGCGAGCGAAATCGCGTTCAAGCGCATCGTCCGCGCCGCGCCGTGGGCGTTCTTGCTAATCGCGCTGCCCGCCGGAGCCGTCGCGTACGCGATTCTGATTCTGGGGCAGGGGCAAGACGCGGTCTTGTTCGCGCGCATCGCGAACGCGACGAATGCGCTCGCGTTTTTCATTCTGCTGTTCGCGCTCTCGGTCGCGCTGATCGTCGCGCGCGCAACGCGCTATTTTCGACCGCGCGCGTGGACAGTCCTCGCGCTCGCGCTGATTTTCTTCGATCTGTTTTCGCTCGGCGCGTACGTGGACGCAAGCACCGACGATCCGTCGCGTGTGTTCGAGCACCCGGACGCGGTTGCTTTTTTCAAAAGCGACGGCAGTTTCTTCCGCGTCGATCCGCGCGAGACCGGCGTCGACAACGTCTGGACGCCGGACACTTCGATCCTGTACGGCATCTTTGACGTGAACGGCGACAATCCGCTCGTCCTCGCCGATTTCGAGCGATACTGGCAATCGCTCGGCAGCCGGTCGTCGCGTCTGTACGATCTGCTCAACGCGAAATACCTGATCGCGCGCAAAGGCGCGCCGGTGGATCGCGACAAATTCAAACTCGCGTACCAAGACGCGGCGTTCAACGTGTACGAAAACACGCGCGTTCTGCCGCGCGCGTTCGTCGTCACCGACGCGCGCGTGGTCGCAAATCACGCCGCCGCGCTGGACGCGGTACGCGCGCCGGAGTTTGATCCCGCGCAAGTTGTCATACTAGAGACCGCCGACCGCCGACTGCCGACCGCAGAACCTTCGACTCCGCTTCGCTCCGCTCAGGATGCGGCGGTCAAAATCGTGGGCTATGGACCGAATGAGATTCTGCTGGACGTGAACGCGACGGGCGCGGGCGTCCTAGTTTTGAGTGAAGTGTTTTATCCGGGGTGGCGCGCGTGGGTAAGTGATCGCGAAGTTGAAGTACTGCGCGCGAATTATTTGTTCCGCGCGGTGGAAATTTCGGCGGGCGCGCAGCGCGTGCGTTTGCTGTACGATCCGTTATCGTTCAAGATTGGCGCGGGGTTGTTCGCAGCGACGACGCTGGCGTTAATCGGCTGGCTCGTTTGGAGAGCGAGGAAAAGATGACTCTGGGTGAAGTGTTGAATCTGGTGCGCGCGTCGTGGCGTTGGATGCCGCGCGAAGAATGGGACGCGCGCGTTCGCGGCGAAAAATGTTCGATGTGCGAACAGGTGGGACTCGCGGAAAACCGTTACAGTTTTCTGGTCGCGCACCTCGAAACGTCGAATCTACGCTTGGCGAAAAATCAGTACGCGCGCGGCTACTGCACGCTGATCTTTCGCGAGCACGCGACCGAATTGCACGATCTGTCACCGGAGAAACAAGCCGCGCAGATGCGCGATCTGGCGCGCGCGGGCGCAGCCATCGCGCGCGTGTTCAAACCAGACAAGATGAATTACCAACTGCTGGGAAATCTTGTGCCGCACATCCATTGGCACATCGTCCCGCGCTACTGGGGCGATCCTGCGCCGGGCAGACCGCTCGATCCCGGCAACGGTATGCGATGGCTCAAGCCGGAAGAATATCAGCGGATCATCGCAGAGTTGCGCGCAGCGATTGAACCGTAATAACCAGAGACCAGGTTTCCCCAAAGGGAGAAACCTGGTCTCTTCATCGCAACTTTATTTCGCCAGCAATTCTTCCAACTTTTGAATGAACTGCCGCTCCGTCATGTACGCGCTGTTGGGCGCGATCGGACCGAGCGCGTTGCCATAGATGTTGCCATCTTTGCCGATGAAAAAAGTCTCCGGCACGCCCCTGGCGCGAAAACGCTGATAGATTTCGCTGCCGATGTCGGGACCGTTAAAGTACGTAATGCCGAATTCTTTGAGGTACGCCTTGGCTGCCGTTTCGCTGTCCACGTAGTTCACACCGATGAACACCGCGCCGCGGTCCTTGTACTGCCGCCACGTTTTTTCGAGGAACGGCGCTTCGTCGCGGCAGGGTACGCACCACGACGCCCAAATATTGACGACGA
The DNA here is from genome assembly GCA_020723345.1 of Candidatus Aquidulcis sp. Classification (GTDB taxonomy): domain Bacteria; phylum Chloroflexota; class Anaerolineae; order UBA4142; family UBA4142; genus VGOB01. Next base: position 86,430 of record DYJA01000005.1, read on the forward strand.
CAACCTTGCCGCGCAACTGCGACAGTTTGAGCGTTTGTCCTTCAAACGACGTGATCGAAAAATCCGGCGCGGGACCTGACGACAATTGAACTTCGCCGCGCGCGCGCAAACCGAACGCGAACAGAAGCAACAGCCCGATGATGAGAACGAAAACGAGTACTTGAATCCAACGCGGCACAGTTACAACTCCTTCATTTCTTTCTTGATGCGCTCGGCGTACTCTTGTGGAATCTCCGGCACATCCGTGGGCGCCGCGCCGGGCGCGCGCCGAACTAACCATGTCCGCACCGAGAGCCACGCGATCACCACGCCCAGCAAGATGCCAATCACCGGCAAGATGTACGCCAGCCAGTTGAATCCTTCCGCCGGAGGCGCGCCCAGCACCTGGGGACCGAACCGCGCGACAAAGTACTCGCGAATTTGCTGTTCGTTCTTGCCCTCTTGCAGCATTCGTTTGATGTCGTTGCGCCAATCGATGCACGCCTGCGTACTGCAAATATCGAGCGGTGTATTCGGACACACCGGACAGTACAACGTCTTGGCGATCCGATTCACCTCATCGTCAATGGTCGGCGTCTGCGCGCGCGCTGGTGTTGCGCTGAGCACTGTGATCGCCACCAACGCGATGATTGCCGCCAATCCTATTTTCGATCCTTCGCTTCGCTCAGGACGATGTTTATGATTTTCGATTTTCGATCTCATTCCTTTCACCTTCAAATTCTGATTGCGCGCATCCGGCGATCGCACTGTAGCACACTCGCACGATTGCGCTATCGCACTCCATCCGCCGCCCACGGCACGTACGTCTCCCAGCGCCGCACTAGGTACGGTTTGTATTCCGCGAACACTTGCGCCTGCGCTTGGATCACTTGTTCCACCGCATCCAATTTGGCGTTCGTCTCGCGCAGAATCGTCGCGATCCGTTTGTAGTACAGCGGCAGGAGCGCGGCGGCGACCTTGTCCGGATCGTTTTCGCCTTTGTTGTACACTACCGCGAAATCGAACACGACTTGCGCCCACAATTCCGGCGAGAAATGTTTTGCGCCGCGCGGCTTGTTGAACAACTCGATCACGGCTTCGTAATTGGCGGGCGCCAGAATGTTGCGCCAAAAGCGCCGATAGCGCCGCGTGCCGGATTGAAACGCGTCGCTGAGCATTTCAATCGTAATCGCGCCGGTCAAACGCTGATCCTTCTGCGCGATCTCGCCGCCGCACGTCGGCACACTGCGGATCGGACGCGCCTCGAACCAACGACGACGATAAATTTCCAGCATCCGAAACAGCGTCCCCACCGATTGCACGAAACCTGGGTCGAACGCGACAGCGGCTTCGCGCTTGTTTTCGATCTTGGGCGTGAGCGCCACCTGGCACATCCGAATATTTTCGATGATCGCGACGGTCGTGATCCAAATGTCGATGCCGTGCCGAGCGACGTCCGTCTCCCACACGTCGCGGTCGTGCAGTTTTCCCGCGAGTTCGCCTGAGATCGCGAAATCGCCTGCCATCGGCTGACGCACGTCCACGTTGTAGAGCAAGCGCGTCAGCGGGTACGCCAGAATATCGTTGACCGCGCCTTCGACGAGCGGACGCGCGTACGCCGGAATCGCGTAATCATGTTCGCGACTCAAAATCGGCTGCGCGAGACGTTGAACCCACTCCGGCGTGAGACTTTCCAAATCGGCTTCCAACAGGATACACACTTGCGCGCCGACGACGCGCGCGATTTCGAAAATCGCGCGCACCGCGCTGCCCTTGCCCTGGATGCCTTGATACGTCGTGACGATCCGACGCATTGACGGTGGCAGCACGCGCGTCGACGCGATCTGCACCGTCTCGTCGGACGATCCGCCGTCCACGACGGCGATCACGGAACGCAAAAGCGGAAAGTGCATCTGCGCGCCTTTCGCCGCTATGTCCATCACGTACCCAATCGTCGCGGCATTCTTGTAACTGGGAATTCCAATCAATACATCGGCGACGCCGAGCTCCGCGAGACGCCGTTGTCCGTTCGCTCGCAGCGCGGTCTCCATCATGATCAACTCCTGCGCGTTACTTGGCTGCCGCGATGATACTGCGCGCGGCTTCTTCGGGTGTGCTGTTGCCTTTCCAAACGACGGCGATCGCGTTCCGCCACGCCTGCGCGATTTTCGCATCGCGCGGCGCGGCCGGCGACCAATACGCCGCGCGTTCTAACGTGTCGCGCAAAAATAGCGCGTACTCGGGCGGATCCACCGCGAGGATCATCGCGGTGCGCGTCGCGGGCAAACGCTTTGCCGCGCGCAACCACGGCGCGAGCCGCTCGCCCTGAACGAGCCACTGCATAAATCGCGTCGCCGCGGCTTGACGCTGCGGATCATTCGTGATCAGCGCGAATGCCCAGCCACTCGCAACTGTCGCGGTTTTGCCGTCACGCGTCGGCACGGCGGCGAAACCCGCGTTCGGCATTTTTTCGCGTTCGGCGAGATAGCGCGACGCCGAAACTTGCGCGAGCGCGACTTGCCCGGCGGCGAAGGGGGGCCAATCTTCTTCGACGCTTTTTAGATTGATCGCGGTCTCCGGCAGCAAATTCAGATCGCGCGCGCGTTTGAAAAAACTCAAAGTTTGCGCGATCCCATTCGCGTCGGTTGGCGGCGGCAAGAATCCATCGCTCGACGGCGCGAGCGCGAGATATTGCAAGACGTACGCGTCGTCGCCGCCGAGCGGCAACAGCAAAGTCGTCTTTTGCTTGATGCACTCGTCCCAGGTTGCCGGGGCTTTTTTGATCGTCGTCTTGTTGAAAACCAGATGCTGCGCGTCGGCGGCAAACGGCAGCGCGATCCACTGATTTTGGTAATGCGCGGCGCGAAACGCGAATGGAAAGAAATCGTTTTTTAGATCGTTTGGCAGCCACACGTCGAGCGGCTGCAAAATCCCGGCTTCGGCGGCAAGCGGCATTTCGGCAATATCGAGCGTGACGAAATCGGGCAACTGCGCCGGGACGGCTGCGCTCGTCGTCAACAAGAAATCGAGCAAGCCGCCTTTGCCGTACGCTTTTTTCAGAACGACGTCAAAGTGAATGTTCGGATTCGCGGCGGTGAACGCGTCGAATTGATTTTTCAAAACGCGTCCGGCGGGTGTCGCGCCGGGCGCGAGGTCTTCGGTCGTCCAGAGCGTCAACGTGAGCGCGCTCGTCGTCGCAATCGGCGTGCGGGTGGGAACGGTACGTGTTGGAGTCGCCGTGACCGGCACGGCGGATGTCGGCGCACTCTGTGTGATCGCCGGCGTCGGCAACATCGGCGTCGGCGACGCGGGCGCAGTTCCGGCGCACGCGATCAGAAACACGCCGAGGAGTGAAATGCTCCCGCGCGCGATCGATCGCAAAAATTTCGACACAGACATTCGCGGCATCTTCAACCCGATCCTATTATATCACAAGCCGTATGGATTTGCATTTTTTTACCTTTTGCGTAGAATTTGACACGGGTAGGGGCGAAGCATTTTTCGCATCCTGGGAAGTGCAGCCAAGTCAGAGGACGAAAAATGCTTCGCCCTTACATCACGACAGGAGGTCCCCTCATGGAACTGGCTCAGCTCGTCCGCAGCATCCCCGATTTTCCGGTCAAAGGTATTTTGTTCCGCGACATTACGACACTGATCCGCGACGGCGAAGCGCTGCAAGAAGTAATCGACACACTCGTCGAACGCTACATTGACAGCGACGTCGAAGTGGTCGCGGCGGTCGAAGCGCGCGGCTGGATTTTCGGCGCGCCGCTGGCGTACGAATTGGGCGCGGGCTTTGTGCCGATTCGCAAGCCGAGCAAACTTCCGGCGGAGACGATCAAGGTTTCGTACTCGTTGGAGTACGGGACGAATACGTTGGAGATCCACAAAGACGCGATCACGCCGGGGACCAAAGTGCTGCTCGTGGACGATCTGCTGGCAACCGGCGGTTCCGCGAAAGCCGCGACGCAACTGATCGAGAAACTGGGTGGCAAAGTCGTGGCAGTCGCCTTCCTGATCGAACTCGTCGACTTGCGCGGTCGGGACCTGCTCAAGGGCTACGACGTGTACTCGATGATTCCGTTTGAAGGCGCGTAAAAAATTATGCTGGCGTGGGGGCGTTCAATCGAACGTCCCCACTTTATTTTTTGCGCGACCGCGCATATAATCCAAACACGACAACCACTCAACCTGGCGAAGATTCGACAGAGGGACAAACCATGCCAAATCTACTCCTGACCAACGGCAAAATCTACACGCTGAACCCCGCGCGCCCACGCGCGAACGCGATGGCGTTTGCAACCGGGCGCGTCGTCGCGTTTGACGACGCCGCGCGCGCGGCGCGAACGGCGCGCACCGAAACGATTGACTTGCGCGGGCGGGCGGTGATCCCCGGCTTGGTCGATCATCACATCCATTTCACGAGTTACGCGATGGGCATCGCGCGCGTCCAACTCGACGGCGCGCGTTCGCTCGAAGAAGCCGTCACGCGCGTTGCGACGCGCGTCCAGACCGCGCAACCCGGCGAGTGGATTTTCGGACGCGGCTGGAATCAGCTCGATTGGACGATCCCGGAATTTCCAACGAAGACACCACTCGACGCGATTGCGCCCAACAATCCGGTCGTCCTGGACCGCAAAGATGGACACTCGACCTGGATCAACAGCGCGGCGCTGCGCGCGATCAACCTTACGCGCGACACGCCCGATCCGGCAGGCGGCAAGATCGAACGCGACGCGCGCGGCGAGCCGACCGGCTTGCTGCGCGAAAACGCGATGGATTTGCTGGAAGGCAAACGCGGTTTCAACGCGGCAAGCATTTCCGACGACGTGCTGCTAAACGCGATTCGCGCCGCGCACCAACTCGGCGTCACCGGCATCCACAACGTCGAAGGCGCGGTCTCGCTGCGCGCGTTCCAGAGTTTGCGCGCGCAAGACAAACTAACGCTGCGCGTGATGCACACCGTTCCTGCGGAAAACTTGGAGCGCGCACTCGACATCGGTTTGCGCGGCGGTTTCGGCGACGAATTTCTGCGGATCGGCGGTGTGAAAATGTTCGCCGACGGATCGCTCGGCTCGCAAACCGCGTGGATGCTCGAACCGTTCGCCGGTCATCCGGACAATTGCGGAATTCCCACAACGCCGGTCGAAGAAATCGAACGGCTCGCGCGGCTCGCGGCAAACGCGGGGATGATGGTTTGTACGCACGCCATCGGCGACCGCGCAAATCGCGAGGTGCTGAACGTGTACGAGAAATTGCGCCGCGAAGGTCTCACCGCGCCGCTTCGCATCGAACACGCGCAGCATTTGAACTCCGCCGACCTGCCGCGTTTTGCCGCGCTCAACGTCATCGCCTCGATGCAGCCGATTCACGCGACGAGCGATTGCATGATGGCGGACGCGCTGCTCGGCGCGCGCGCGCGGTACGGATACGCGTTCAAGAGTTTGCTGAATACCGGCGCGCGGCTCGCGTTCGGCAGCGACTGCCCGGTCGAAACGCTCGATCCCTGGGTCGGCATCCACGCGGCGGTCACACGCGAACGCGCCAACGGCGAACCGCGCGGCGGCTGGTATCCCGCAGAGAAATTGTCAGTCGAGGAAACCGTGCGCGCGTACATTGGCGCGCCGTTGCGCGAAAATGAAATCGGCGACGCGCTCGTCTTGTCGCAAGATGTGTTCGAGATTCCACCGCGCGAGATTTTGCAGACGCGCGTCGAGCAGACGATTGTCGCAGGGCAAGTTGTGTACACCAACGCCTAAAGAAAATAGGACGCGGACAAACGCGGAAACTTGTTCGTAGTACGACTATAGTCGTCCAACCGGAGCAAAAGCGACTAAGTCGCTACTACGAACCACCACGTTCATCCGCGTCCAATACGATGAAAACGTAGAGATGATTCTCACAGCGAAACAAATCCAACAACTAGTCGGGTTTGCGCGCCGCGACGCGCCAGACGAAACGTGCGGCATCATCGGCGGCAAAGCAAATCGCGCGCGGAAAATATATCCGCTGAAAAATACGCACGCGACGCCGCGTGTGAATTATTACGCCGACCCATTGGAATTGCTCAACGCGTTTCAGGACATTGAAGCGCACGGCTGGGAACATCTCGCGATTTACCATTCGCATTGCGCGACGGAGGCGTACCCGTCGGAAACCGACATCGCACGCGCGTACTATCCCGACGCGATCTATTCGCTCATTTCGTTGATGGATCCAGAGTACGCCGTCGTGCGCGGTTTTCGGATCGTGGAAGGCAAGGTTACCGAAATCACTTTGGAGGTGCAAGATGATGAAACATCGCGAACGCATCGCCGCCGCGTTGCGCGGCGAACTCGTGGATCGCGTGCCGGTCGCGCTGTGGCGGCACTTTCCCGGCGACGACCTGCACGCGGAAAAATTCGCCGCGCGCGTCGTCGAGTTTCAAAAAAAGTTTGATTTTGATTTCGTCAAAGTCACGCCCGCGTCCAGTTATCCCGCCGAAATGTACGGCGCGACGTTCAGCGTCCCCGCACCCGGTTCGCAACGCGCGCGCGAAGGAACGCGCGAAAAAGCCGCGCTGCCCGTACAAGCGGTGAGCGACTGGGACAAGATCACGCCGCTCGACGCTGCCAACCCCGTCTTCGTCCGCGAGTTTACCGCGATTAAACTCATTCGCCAGCAACTCGGCGCGGACGTTCACATTTTGCAGACGATCTTTTCGCCGCTCAACTGCGCGTACAATCTCGCGCTCGAACGCGTCTTCGACGATTTGCGCGTGCATCCCGACGTGGTACACCGCGCGCTGCGCGCGCTGACCGAAACGACCGCGCGGTTTGCGGTGGCAAGTTTGCGCGCGGGCGCGGATGCGATTTTCTTTGCGACGCAAATGGCAACGCCGCAGCGCGTCAACCGCGACGAATTTCGCGCGTTCGGCGCGCAGTACGATTTGCAATTGCTCGAAGCGATTCGCGCGGCAAAGCCGGATTTCGTCTTTTGCCACGTGCACGGCTTGGACATTTACTTCGACGCGCTGATGAATTATCCGGTGGACGTGCTCAATTGGCACGACCGTCTCACCGCGCCATCGCTGAAAGAGGCGCGCGAGATTCTGCGCGCTGAGCGGACGCTGAGCGAGCGGAGCGAGTCGAAGCGCGCGCAAACACTCGCGGGCGGGATCGACGAGTGGAACGTGCTGGCGAAGAAATCGCGCGAGGACGTGCTCGCGCAGGCGCGCGACGCGGTCGCGCAAGCCGGGGAGCGCGGTTTCATTCTCGCCGCCGGATGCGTGATCCCGGTCGACACGCCGGAGGAGAATATTCGCGCGGTGGTGGAGGCGGTGCGGTAGAAACCTGCCGCCGAATGGAATTCGGCGTCTGACACAGGTGGAAATCCGATAAATCGGATTGGCGGCACGCGCGCAACACGTTTCAACGTGTTTCCACCTTTATGTGCCGTCGTTTTGAAACGACGGCGGCTTTTGACGATTCCGCCAAGTTCGCTTATACTGCGGGTGGTTTCGGGGTACAATATTGCCCCGACCATCAGCAAGCCGTACTTGGTTCGTGCGGCGGAGAATGAAAACGGCAGCCGCGCGTGGGGTTGCCGTTTGCTATTTTGAAAGGGGAACCACAATGGAAGCCGCGTTGACTGCGATAGAATTGACAGGAACGGTTGATGAGCGTCGCCAGTTGCAACTGGACGAGTTGCTCCCGATCCCTGGACCCAAGCGCGTGCGGGTTATCGTTCTCTATTCGCCGGTTGACGAATGGAGCGAAACGGAGTGGCTGCATGCAGCAGCGCGCAATCCCGCCTTTGATTTTCTAAAGGATCCAGAAGAGGACATCTACTCGTTGGCGGACGGGAAACCGCTCAATGCTGAAGCATAAAGTCGTACTTGTTCCGTTTCCCTTCGACGATCTTTCCACAAACAAGGTTCGTCCGGCGGTTTGTCTCACCGATGCCATCGGACCGCACAATCACATCATTCTGGCGTTTATCACGAGCCGCGTTCCAGACAGTTCGTTGGACACCGATTTGGTGATTGACTCGGCGCACGCGGATTTTGACGCAACGGGATTGCGCGTTTCGTCCACACTCCAGTTGCATCGTTCGATAACCGCCACGCAAACGCTCTTGCGGCGCGAACTTGGCGCATTGTCGCCCGCATTGCAAGAACAAGTCAACAGCCGACTCCGCAAATTGTTCGATTTGAAATAGCGCGCAACTCGCGCGGCGGCGCGAATGAAAAACAGCAGCCGCGCGTGCGGTTGCCGGTTGTTTTTTGGCATGCGAAAGAGCGCGACGCGCACAGTCTTTAACGCGCAGACTTGGCAGTCGAAGGAAAAACGCTATTGAGACACAATATCCTGTCTCTATCCGGAGGTGCATATGGCAGAAATTCTCATCTGGACTCTTTTGATCTTGGTTCTGATAGCCTCGGTAGCCTCGCTACTACTTTTATTATTTTTGTTTCCCCTCGAACTACGCAAGCGAGTGGATGAGTGGCGACCATTGGGCAAAGTGATTGAGGCACTACCCTCGTCGCAAGAACAACCAGCAAAAGGTGCGGCTAGCAAGTTGCCTAGTAAGGGAGTCGCCATTCTTATTGAACAAGTTATCACTTTCTCGCTATGGATACTACTCACGGCAATGGGGATTGTGCTTGTCCTTTGGGGCGGGGGGATGTGCCTTCAGTCATCAGACCGTTGCAATCCGTTGCCTATTGTAGCAGGCGCGATCTCCAGTGTCATTCCTGCAACCCTGTTCCTTGGTTTTAAATTACTATCAGACAAACTAACTTCTATCGAAGAGACATCGAACAAAGCCACTGCCCTCACGGAGACATTAGAGTGTCTGGCTTCAAAGACAGACATCGCGGAGATATCAGACAAAGTAACTGCTATGGCAGAAACACTCGAGCAGTTGGCTGCTAAGACAGATAAGTAGTGGCGGCTACTATCCCCTTTCTCGAGCCAATCCCACGTACAGAGTCAGGGGATTATCGCTCCTGTACAACGGTTCAGTCTTACTCATTTCAACCGAACAACTGCAACAGCAGATGCCTTCCCCTGCCATTTTCTTTGCTCCATTTGAACTTTTCTCCAATCAGTGGCATAATCGTTCCGCGATGGAAAATTCTGCCCGCTCCCCACAAACCCTACTTCCGGGACTGCTGCTGATTCTGCGCCAAGCCGCGTGGCTGCGCGGCGCGCTCATCGCGCTTGGCGTCGTCCTCTACGTCGCGCTCTATCCCGGACTTGGCGCGCTGCCGCCTTTGCTCGCGATTGGCGCGGAACGCGCAGCATTCATCGCGCTCGTCAGTTGGAACGTCCTACGGAAAAAACTGGGCGCGCGCTTTTTGCCACTCGCGCTCGGCTGGCTGTTCTTGACGCCGGTTCTCGAAATCGCGTTCGCGTTTCTTGCGCGCGACGAAACGCTGCGCGTGATCGGCATGCAAGCCGACGTATTGGGGATCAGCAGTCCGTTGATCTGGCTCGTCGTGCCGGTCGTGCTCGCCGCGTGGCAGTACGGTCGGCGCGGGTTGTTCAGCGCGCTCGGCATTCTCGTCGTCGAGCACGTCGCGCTCGGAATCGCGTTGTGGTCGGGCGTGCCATTCGGCGTCAGTTTTGCGCTCAGCGCGGCGGGACGGATCGCGATGCTTGCGATTCTCGGCTACGTCGTGATGCTTTTGGTCGAAACGCAACAACGCGAACATCGCGCGCTCGAAGACGCGAACCGACAACTCGCGCACCGCGCCGCCACCGCCGAACAACTTGCCGAAAGCCGCGAGCGCAATCGGATGGCGCGCGAACTGCACGACATTCTCGCGCACTCGCTGTCCGCGCTCGGCATCCAACTCCAGATGATCGCCAAGTTGATTGACCACAACCTCGACGAAGCGAAAACGGAATTACGCGAAGCGCAGACCATCGCGCGCAACAGCGCGAACGAAGTGCGCCGCGCGATCCAGCAGTTGCGCGCGACGCCGCTCGCCGACCTGGGACTCGCGGAAGCGCTGCGCGAACTATGCCGCGCGCAAGCCGAACGCACCGGCGCGCAATTCGATTACCAGATCGCCGACATTGCCGCGCTCGACGCGCTGACCGAGCAAACAGTGTACCGCATCGCGCACGAAGCGCTCGCGAATATCGAGCGGCACGCGGCGGCGACGCGCGTGGAAGTGAGATTAGAGACTTGCCCTGAGTCCTTCGGCTTTGCTCAGGATAAACTCCATCGAAGGGTTGGAGATTCGCGCGTCTTGCGACTAACGATTTGCGATAACGGCGTGGGATTTGATCCACGCGCGATTCAGCAGGGACATTTTGGATTGATCGGGATGACGGAACGCGCGCGCGATGTGGGCGGACAGTTGCGCGTGGAGAGTGAAGCGGGCAAGGGAACGCAAGTCATTTTGGAGATTGCAATATGATCCGCCTCCTCATTGTCGACGATCAAGACATCGTGCGCCAGGGTTTGAGCGTGATCCTCAAACACGAACCGGAGATCGAGGTGATCGGCGCTGCCGCGAACGGACGCGACGCGATTGACTTGACCGCGCGGCTCAAGCCCGACGTCGTGTTGATGGATTTGCAGATGCCGGTACTGAATGGCATCCAGGCGACGCGCGCGATCATCGAAAAATTTCCGCAGACGCGCGTCGTCGTCCTCACGACGTACGCGAGCGACGATTGGGTGTTCGACGCGCTGCGCGCGGGCGCGTGCGGCTATCTGCTCAAAGACAGCGACAGCGCGGAAATCGCGCGCGCGGTGCGCGGCGCGGTCGGCGGCGAAACGTGGATCGATCCAGCCGTCGCCGGGCGCGTCCTCGCGGAATTCAATCGGCTCGCGGCGAGCCAACCCGTCGCGCCCGATCTCCCGCCCATCGAGCCGCTGACCGAACGCGAACTCGCGGTGCTGCAACATCTCGCGAACGGCAAAACGAATCGCGAAATCGCGGAGACGCTATTTCTGTCCGAAGGCACGGTGAAAAATTACGTCAGCACAATCTTGAGCAAGTTGCAAGCGAATGATCGCACCCACGCCGCGATTCTCGCGCTGAAACGCGGACTGGCGAAGTTGGAATGAAAACCCGGAAGGTTTCAAAAACCTTCCGGGTTTTTCAATCGCACCGCGACCATTCCCAATCCCATGTACAACCAAAACAAAACCGCCGAGTGTGGAAATTTGAGATTGAAAAAATAGTGATCGGTCAAGCCGCCGATCAGCGCGCCGAGCACCGCGCCCGCGACGCCGAGCAGGATCGGCGCGAGAAACGCGTCGCGCGAAATTCCTGCCCGCCATCCTTGGAACGCGTGGTAGAAAAATAATCCGAGCGTGATGAGAAACACGCTGACTCCGATCAGCCCCATCTCTTCCGCCATCAGCAAGTACACATTCGAGACACCCAGGTACGTGTCAACGTCCGGCGAACCGCCAAAGCCGACGCCGAAAAACGGATAGCGCGAAATCAAAATCAGCGCGTCCTTGTATTCGCCGACGCGCATCTGAGTCGCGCGATCGCTGATCGTAAACGCGTCGAGCAAATGTCCGACGTACTCTTGCGTGAACGGCAGAAGCATAAAAACCGCCGCGCCGAGAATCAACAGCGCGATGATCGGACGATAGCGCACGGTCGAGATCACCGCAAGCGCGAGGACGAGTCCAAGCAACGCGCCGCGCGAGAATGTCAGGATCATGCACGCGCCCATCGTCAGCGCCATCACGACAATCAACTTGCGCGGGAGCAACGGCTTGTCCGCGAACAACTGCGGCACGGTGAGAGCGGTGACGAGAATCATCAAGCCGCCCAGCACGTTCGGATCAACGGAGGTCGAAACCGCGCGCATCGGGTTTGCCGGATCGTCTTCGATGAAGCGGAGGACACGATCGCCGGTCGGATACTTGAAGACGCGCAGCGCGGAAAGAAGCGTGATCGTCCAATCGCGCGGAATGAAATACAAAATGATGCCGATTGCCGCCGAGATAAAGCCCGCGATCATCAGCGCGAGGACGAACTGCCGCAGCGCGTCGCGCGTCCGCACGACGTTGACGATGACGAAGAAGAACGAAATCGCGGCGAGCACTTCGGCAAACTGACGCAAGACCTGGGTCGTCGCGGGCGCGTACGCCAAGCCCGCGATGAACGAAAAGCATGCGAGGACGAAGAACGCGAACACCGGCAAACCGAGCGGCGTCGCGACAAAACCGCCTTCGCCTTGTCGCGTCGTCACGCGCGCAAACCACATCGCGATCACCGCGATCAGCGCGAGATCGAGAAACGTCGGATTGAAGCCCAGGTTGATCGGCAGCGCGCCGAACGGCAGCAACACCGCGACTGCGATCACCGCGTACAATCCGAAATCAATATTCGACATCACGACGGCGGCGGCGATAACGCCGACTATCGCGGCGAACGGTACGAGCGGATGCACGAACGCGATGGACGCGGCACCGGCAATCGCGAGCGCGGCAGCGAGCGCGAGTAAAGATAACAAGGAGCGGTGGCGAGATTCAATTAGTGGGAATTGCATGTTCTACCTGCATCTGTGTTGAGAACATTATACCACGCAGGGTGGACACCCCACTTGACAGTAACTACCATAATAAGGTATATTCTCCGGGAAATCAGAGCGCTTGGGATTGGGGGGCAACGAATGAGTCAAAAATTCAAGAACATCTACTTTGCCGATTACCCCGGCGATTCTCCACAGAAAAAGAACCTGACTGTGGCATTCGGAGACAAGGATGAAAAACTCTATCAAACGATCAGGACTTTGTCCAGCCACGAACTCCGTGAAATGATAGGCTGCTCAACTTTTAGCGCTCTTCGCCAATCAGCGGAACAAGAAGGTTTGGCAACGAACACATATTGTCTACGTTTGTTGCGCCAGAAAGTGACGCCGCGGCGAGAAGAAAAGTTTGCCATTGATCCAATTCAAGCTACTTTCAAGGGCGGACAAGCGGAGCCGCTTCACGCCTGGTATCCCTTGCTTGAGGGATATTCGCCGCGTTTCGTGGAACAGGTCTTGGGCGAATTCGCGCCGCAAGCGACTCGGATTCTGGATCCATTTGCCGGCACAGGCACAACTCCCCTCACAGTTGCGCGATTAGGCAAAGCAGGATTCTACTGCGAAATCAATCCCCTGCTCCAGTTCCTAGCCGAGGTCAAAGCAGACGCGCTGGGAATGAATGAGACGACGCGAAACCGGATGAGCAATTCTCTTCTTACGCTCGCTGGCGAATTGGAAACGTTATTAGAAAACGCCCTTCCCGATTCGCGCTTGGCGCAAGCATACACAGATAGTTTCTCTGACAGCCGCTTTTTTGACAACAAGACATTCGATCAAGTGTTGCGGATGCGTTCAGCGATTGACCGGTTGTCGCGCACCGAGCCAATCATCGCGCGGTTTCTCACTGTCGCCGTGCTGGCTAGTCTAATTCCTGCATCGCGGCTGATCCGCCGCGGCGATGTTCGCTTCAAGACAGCAGTTGAGGCAGAACGGTGCCGCGTCAAGTTTCTCGCGGCAGCGCAAAATCAACTCACGCGCATCGCTTTAGATCTTAAGGCGCTGACACCGTTTGTGAATCGCCCGATGCTCGTGTGCGAAGATGCGCGCGCGCTGGTGAGTTTACCCCCGTTGAATATCGAGGCGGTAATTACCAGTCCGCCTTATCTAAATGGCACGAATTATTTTCGCAACACCAAAATCGAATTGTGGTTTCTACGATGTCTCAATTCATCCACTGATCTCACCGCGTTCAGGCGCAAAGCCGTGACCGCCGGAATAAATGACGTTACCGTTGACAAACCGAGTGATGAGATTGATCCTTCCGTGCGGAAGGTAATCGAACGCTTGGAAGAGTCTGCCTATGACCCGCGCATACCCAAAATGGTGGCAAGCTTCTTTATGGACATGCGCTCTGTCTTTAGCGCGGTCAGAAAACATTTGATCAATGATGCAACTATCCTAATTGATATTGGCGATTCATCCTATGGCAATGTGCATGTTCCAACTGACATTCTGTTGGAAAACGTTTTGGCATCCCTAGATTTCACCCTGCAGCGAAAGATCATCTTGCGTCGGCGCATGTCGCGCAGTGGATTCCCCTTGAATCAAGTGCTGCTGGCTTTCGAATTATCCAAACCATCGCGACGGGCTTTGCGCGAAGCACAAGCGGCGCCCCTCGCTTCATCATGGAACGCGGCTTGGACGAAGTTCAAATCCGACTTGCCGCACCAACGTGGCGCATTTGCCAAACGCAATTGGGGTCATCCGCTCCATTCGCTATGTTCGTATCAAGGCAAAATGAAACCTTCGCTTGCGTCGCACCTTGTCCGAACATTTTTGCCAAGCGGAGGTACTCTGCTCGACCCATTCGCTGGGGTTGGCACGATTCCGTTCGAGGTGGCGTTGCAGGGCGGAAAGGCAATCGCGTTTGAAATCAGTCCGCCCGCCTTGCAAATCAGTTCCGCCAAACTTGGTCGCCCCAACGCGAATGATTGCGCTGCGCTACTCGACACACTGAACATTTTCATCCGAGATCAGAATGTGACCGAGACCGAAATTGAGAAAGCGAAAGCCATCCACTTCAATGGAGCATTACCCGATTATTTTGAATTCAAAACGTTTCACCAAATCTTGTTGGCGCGACGATATTTCCTCGATCATCCGCCGCACACGCCGTCAGAATCGCTTGTGCTGGCGTCGCTCTTGCACATTCTGCACGGGAATCGTCCGTACGCCTTGAGCCGGCGTTCGCATCCCATCACGCCATTTGCTCCAACGGGGACAGTCGAACATCGCGCGCTGATCCCGCGCTTGCGTGACAAGATCAATCGAAGTTTGATGGTCGCCTGTCCCAGCGAATTCGTCCAAGGCGACGTGTACTTTCAAGACGCAACCGGATGGTGGCCCCACCCTGTTGACCAACTGGATGCGATCATCACTTCGCCGCCATTTTTCAACAGCACCCGGTTTTACTTGGCAAATTGGATGCGCCTTTGGTTTTGTGGCTGGGAAGCGCAGGATTTTCGCACCCAACCACTCGCGTTCGTGGATGAACGCCAGAAGAACAGTTTTGAGATTTACGCGCCTATTTTCCGCCAAGCGCGCGAGCGCCTCAAATCCAGCGGCGTGGTTGTGTTTCATTTGGGCAAAAGCCGCAAGTGTGACATGGCTCAAGCCCTCGCGCAAATTGCTTCGCGTTGGTTTCGCGTGATTGATATTTTCGCAGAGAACGTCAGCCACTGCGAGTCACATGGCATTCGTGACAAGGGGACGGTAGAAGAGCACCAATACCTCATCTTGCAGTGATTCACGTCTTAAGAAAATCTGGCACAATCCTCGCCAGTGCGAAAATATCTTTGCCCTCCATCTCCAAAATTAACTCGCGCACCTTCGTGATGTCCTCTGGATAGGCGATCCACTGCTCAATAAATTGATCCACATTTGCAACGATCCGCGTAACGGCTATCGGGTTCAAGCGCGGCGCCCCATCGAGCAAATCGTACTCGATGCTGGTCAATCGCGCCAACCGTTTTAGTTGCGCCGGTTTGTAAAACTCGGACGGCCATTTGTCATGTTTGGCGTTGTTGCAGTCGGCACAGAGCAACGTCGCTCGCGCGGTTGTGAGGGGCCAAAGATACTTGGCAGGCAAGGTATGATCGATTCCGTATCCTTTTGCGCTGCGCGCTTTGTATACCAGTGGTTTGCCACAATTAAAGCATTGGCGCTCAAAACGTTCAAAGATAGCGCGGCTGTCTATCTTGCCTTCTTCGCCGGAGAGCAAGTGATAGAGCTGACGTCTTTGCGATGCTTCGCGATGCTGGTCGCTGGTTCGTTTGGGGTTCAGGTCGGGATTGATTCGTGTGTTCTTGCAAACCCGACATTCGAGTTGCCGCCCCGAACGAAATGATCGGCCTGTCGGTTTGTGTTTGTGAAAGTTCTCCAGCGGTTGTAACCATTCGCAGACGCGGCAATACTTCCAGCGGCTTGCTCGTTCAATAATTGCGGGTGGATTCTCAAAGCCACACCGAGGGCACTTGGCACCGGCAAGATGTCCCTGTGCTTGCTCTGTCTTCAGCCAATCTTCTGAAACCTTCATCAATTGATCGCATCCGGGCCTGTAACATTCAAAGACGCGCCAGACTTCACTTGCATTAACAACCCCAGTGCCCCGGATGTTTGTGACATTACGTGCGACTCGTCGCGCCATTTACTTTGCTCCTCAATGCAATTTTGCTGATCGATCGAATAATAACGTTGCTATGATTACAAGAAGTGTCACCACCGTGATCGCAATCCCCACCTTCACCGACCACGGATCGAAAATGAATTCTACCTGTTTCGTCCCGGCGCGCACCGGCACCGCGCTCAACGCGACGTTCGCGCGCAGAATCGGCGCAGGCGTGCCATCAACGACCGCGCGCCAGCCGGGGTAATAGTAATTTTCACTCAGGACGAGCAAGCCATCGGCGGGCGCGTTGACGACGACGCGCGCGTGTTCTGGCGTGATGCGCTGGAAATCGGCGGCGTGCGCGCTGCGACTTGTTTCGCGACGAATCGGCGGCGCGGGCAGCACGACCGGCGACGCATCGGCGATGTACGCAAGGTACCACGGATCGAACGCGTCGGATGAAATTGCCGCGAGCACTTGATCATCGTTCGCGTTGTGAATCGCGTACGGCACGAACCACGCGCGCGGCATCGCATCGTTCAAACGCAAGAGGCGCGTGTCGCCGTCGTTTGTGACGAGTTCGGCGTTTTGAAAACCGGGACGCCCGGTAATCGCATAGCGCACGTTCAGCAGCGACCATAATTTTTCTTCGGGCAAATTGTCGCGCAGAACATCGTAGCGCGCGATGCGAAGCGGACTGATGCCGCCGATCTCTTCCAGGTTGTACGCGACGCCGAAATGCCCCGGCATTTTGCCTTCGTCCACGACGCGGAACACGCCGCGATCACCCTGGATTGCCTGAATGATCGGCGTGACCGGATAGCGCGGTTTCGGTTCGGCATTATACGCTTGCGAATTGATGCTAAACAAATCGAAGACAATGAGAACAATCGCTAGTCCGCCGAATAAATTCGGCGTCTGAAGCAGGTGAAAATCGGCTAAAGCCGATTGCGCGCCAGCCCGATTCATCGGGCTTGCATCTATTGAGGCGGACGATTGATCGTCCGCTAGCCGGATTCGCCACGCGACCAACACGCTTGCCAGCACAAACAGCAACGTCATCAATCCGGCGCGCGTGCCAAGAAAGGCGACTTGCCCGGATTGTTTCAGCGTACCGGAAATGTAGAGCGTGCAAACAAACATCAAACTGATCGTCACACCGGCGGGAAGCAACGCCCATACGCGGCGCGCGCGTTTCACGTCGCTCGACGCGCGCATCAAATCGCGGAAACCATAACCCGCGAGGATCGCGAGCGCAAAACTGATGACGAGCGCGAGTCGTTCCTGTCCGCGAAAGAGCGCAAAGCCGGGAACGAAAAGATAGAACAGGGCGTACGCAAAAACGTAAAAGCCGAACGCGACCAGCAGCGAACCGAGCGCGAGCATTGCCCAGAAAATTTTTTCGCGCGAATGATTGACCCACAACGCAAAGATCGCCAGCCACAGCGGCAAGATGCCGACGTACAACGGCGATTGAAACGCGCTGACAAAGCCGGGCAGAATCATTTGCAACGGATCGAGCGTCGGAAAACCGCGCGCGGCTTCCGCCCAACTGATCGCGGCGCGCGTCGAAATCATCTGGTATTCGAGCGTCGGCAGCCATTGCGCGGCGGAGATTCCCAGTGCGATGAAAATCGTCAGCGCAAAACGTGATGCGTGATGCGTGTTCCGTGATGCGTGTTCCGTGTTCCGTTCTTGCCACACTCGCCACACAAAATAAATCGCGCACGCGTACGCGACGAACATAAACGTCTGCGGATGTCCCGCGAGCGCGGCGATGCCGAGTGTGACGCCAGCGGCGATAAAATCAATTGGGACGCGGCTGAACGCGGCTGAACGCGGATTTTCTTTTCCATCCGCGCTTGTCCGCGCTAGTCCGCGTTCTACGAATAACAACGCGAGCGGCAGCCAGGTCGCGGTCTCCAATATCGCGAGTTGTTGCGGCGGATACGACGTGAGGTATCCGCCGAATGTAAACGTCAACGCGCTGGCAAGCGCGGCGAGGCGCGAACCGAGCAATCGCTTGGCAAACAAGTACGTGAACGCGCCCGCCAGAATGAAATGGACAAGCGCTTCGATTTCGAGATCGAGCAGCGCAAAATTCGCGCCGCGCAGCGCGACGACGATCAGCGTCCAGATCAAACCGACCGGGTAAAAGATCGCGCTCTGCACATCGGCAAGAAACGGATGACCGCCATTGAAATTGTCCGACCAGAGCGGCAAGCGTCCTTCCGCGAACGCGCGCGCCTCGTACATTCGAAACGCCCAGAACTGATCGGTGAAATCGCCGGGGGGAAAAACCGCGCGGTCTTCCAGGCGCGGCGTGATGATGCGCCAGAAGAAGAGGAGGACGAGCGCGGTGAGGAGCACAAACGGGAGAAGATTTATGATTTTCGACCCTTCGACTTTGCTCAGGGCAGGTTTAGGATTTATGATTTGGCTCATGGCGCGATAGTGATTTGCGTCAACACAATTTGGTCGTTGGGCAAACGCGTGCCGGTTGCGTCGAAAACGGGAACGCGCGCGCGCGTGGTCGGATCGTACATGCCGACGCGAATCGTGTACGTACCGGCATCGTCGATTTGAATCTCGTGTACGTCGACGACTCGTTCGCCGGGCTGCCACGCCGTCGTCGGATGGAACGCGAACGCGGGCGCGCCATCGTGCTGCGCGACGACGCGGTTATCCGCCGCGACGACGTGCGCGAAGACAGTAAAGTCCTTTGCGGCTGGTTTGTCCGCGCGCCAGTATAACACAAGATGCAAGTTCCGCGCACCCTCGACGCGATAGCCCACCAGCGTCGCGTTACCGACGCGCGCGTCGACCGGGATCATTTTCGATTCAAATTCGCGCGGCGTCAAGTACAACTGCAAACGAAAAATGTCAATCGGCGTTTCGGAAATGCGTTCGTCGTTCCGCGCCAAAAATTTTTCGACGAATTGTCCGTCGTCCCACCAACCGGGTGACGCGGGAATGAACCAGATGCGCCGATAATCGCTATTCAGTTGGCGCAAAATTTTTTCGTCGGCGGGCGTTCCCCAATAATCTTTCGGCACCGTCAGCACCGGCAAATCGCCGCGATAATAGATCGCCGCCATTTCAGCAAAATTCTGGACGACGAAATCGTCGGGCTCGCGTCGGTCTTTGATGTACTGCATCAGCGCGCGCCAATTGGGCGACTTGGCGTACGCCGGATCGAAATAATAGTTGCCGAGCGCGTAGAGCGATGTGAGCAAGAAGAACAAACCCACAAACCCCAATAGCGAATTGCGAATTAGCAATCTCGCCTTCTGAATACTGAATACCGCATACTGAATTTGCCTCAGTCCAATCGCCAACGCCAAATAGTACGCCGGCGCGATGCCGTTCAAGTAGCGTTCGAGAAACAGCGGGCGACCAATCGAAACGATGAACTGCGCGAGCGTTGGAATCGCGATCCAGAGAAACAAAAACGCGGCAAGCGCGCGATTTTGTCGCGCGAGCAAAATCAGAATCGCGACGAGCGCGAGCGCGAGCGGCAACCACACTATCGCTTTGAAATCATCCGGCACTGTGTCGCTCAGCATAAAACTCGCCAACGTCCGGCTGAACACGTCGAGCAACGAAACGCCGCTCTCCGCGCTCGCTTCGCCGTACGTCGTGATGCGATTCGTGCCGAACAAGACCCAGGGCGCGTACAGCAAACCAATCACGATTTGCGCGCCGATCCAACGCGCCAGCGTCCGCCATCGCCGCGCGGAGAGCGCAAACGCAAAAACAAAAATATTTTCGGCGACGAGGATGAAGGTATCGTAGTAGTGGGTGTAGAGACTGGCGAGAGTGGTGAGAACGTACAATGATAAATTAAAAATGACAAACCCTGGCACCGCCCGCCAGGGCAGGTGTGACAAACCCCGTTTTCCAATCTCTAATCTCCAATCTCCAATCTCCAACCGCCACCACCGCCACAAAAAAATCAGCGCGAGCAAACTGAGCGCGGGCCACATCGTGTAATTGCGGACGTCTTGCGAATGCCAAATCTGGTACGGATTGATCGCGATCAGCGCGGCGGCAATCCATGCGACTATGTCATTGCGAGCGGAGCGAAGCAATCCCCAATGCGGCGGAGGAGCTTGCTTCGTCGCGTCGCTCCTCACAGTGACAACACGCGTCAACCGATACAACAACGGCACGCACAAGACGCCGAAGAACGCGGAGAAATAGCGCGTCGCAAACTCGCTCGCGCCCGCGACGGCGATCCAGACGCGCAGCGCGAGGTACGGCAGCGGCGGATTCGGTTCAATCGTGCTGATCCCTTTCCACAATCCTTCCCAGGTACGCTGCACGAAAATCACCGTGAACGCTTCGTCGCCGCGCAGCGAGATGAAATCCAAGCGATACACGCGCAGAATGAACGCGACCAACGTGATCGCCAAAACCGCAACCCAGGTTCGATTGATTACGCGCCCTCTTTCATCTCTCATCTTTCATCTGTCAGCGTTTCCGCGCCAGCGCGAGCAGGGACACTCCGAATGGCGCATCTGCACGCGCGACCAGCCGCATTTCCGCGACGTACAACGCGCCCAAGATCGCATTGACGACGCGCGGCAGCGGCGTGAGATCAGAACGAATCGTTTTGCCTTCGCCGAACACGCGCCGCAACAGACGGTCTGCCGCGATTGCCGGGAACATCAGCGCGTTCGCGTGCGTCAGTCGTTCGACGGTCATCCCCGCGCGCGTAATCTCCGCGCGCAGATCGCGCGCGGAGTAGCGCCGCTGATGCCCGACCGCGACATCGTGCATGCTCCACAACCATTGATACGCGGGCAGCTGAACGATCAGCCGTCCGCCGGGTTTCAGCACGCGCGCAATTTCGGCGAATGTCGTCTGGTCGTCGGCAATGTTGCAAATCACTTCAAATGAAATCGCAAGATCGAACGAGTCACTCGGAAAAGGCAATTCGTTTAGCGACGCGATAAACGCGCGTTTGATCCCGCGCACGCGGCAAAAATCAATCGCCTGATCGGAAATGTCAACGCCGATTGCCGCGCCGTACTGTTGCAGCAGTTCCAAGTTCGCGCCCGTGCCGCACCCACCATCGAGCATCAGCGCGTCGCGCGGCGCGTAACGATCCAGCCATGCCTTGATCAATGTCCGCACGCCGCGGTACCACCAATACCGATCCTCCAGTTCGAACATCACCCGGTACTCTGCCGGGTACATCAACATGTCCTCGCGTTTCACTCTGCCTCAATCGATGTGAATTCCGCCGAGCGTTACAATTTCCCCAAGCGGGTTACCGGTCGCCGCGTGATACGGCACGACTTGCCAACGATATTTGCCCGGTCGCGTGCTCGGCGCGATCAACACAGCGCGCGTATCTACGATGATCTTTTTTGCTTCCCAGGTCGAGCTGCCGGAACGATTACCCAACGGAATCGCATCCCATTGTCCGACGCGCGCACCGGTTTGATCCACCAAACGCAACGATATGGCGTAATCTTCGCCGACCAGCTCGTCGATCTGCCAATACAATTTAACAATCACGCGCGCACCCGGCGCGACGGACGTCGGTGCGGCGTACCCGCGCAATCGCAAATGTCCGTCGAACGCAACGTCGCGCGGATGCGCGATGTCGGGCGCGCGCGCAACCGGCAACGCGCGCGCGAACAGTGAGAGCGCGATTTCGGTGCTCGTTCCGGGAAATTGCGCCTGATCGAGCAGAACGCCTTCCTGGTTCAGCAATTTTTCGATGCGCGCGTCCGGATCGTCGAACGGCACATGCAGCGCGAGATACCAGACGCGCGCGTTGTTGCGATACGCGTCGCGCACCACCGCACGATCGGCGTCGGGCGATGGTTTGCCGTCGGCGCGCAAGATCGGCAGCGTCGTCATCGGCACACGATCGTCCGCGTAGTAGCGATACAGTTCCTCGGTGTGCGGCGAATTGAGAATGAGAAAATCGCCGGGCTGCGCGCGCTCGCGCAGCGATTCCGCCCACGCGCGATGATCGTCCTTGCCGAACCGCGGATCGAAAAACCAATTATTCAGGGACAAGATCGCGCCGACCACGCACACACCCAGCGCGGCAAGCGCGAACGGTCGCCGCCAACGCGCGAGCGCGGCAAGCCCCGCCGCGACGCCGAGATAAAACGCCGGGCTGATCGCGATGAGATAGCGTGAGTTTTGATAGAGTGGGCGAACGAGTGAAATGACGAGGACACCGAGAATCGGAAGGAAGATGTATGCCAAATTCAAAATTCGAAATTCGCAATTCGCAATGCGTGTTGCGTGTTGCGTGTTGCGTGATACATGCTGCGTGTTGAGTGGATCTGAATTTTGAATTTTGATTTTCAAATTAGGAATTAAGGTGCCAAGCACGAACAACACAAGCATCACTGCATCGAACCACATCGCTTGTGCCCAATCGAGTGTGATGCCGACGCTGAACGAGTTGAGCAAATCGCGCAGCATCACGTCGAGCGGGACGAAATAGGGTCCCGTGTTCGCGTTGCCTGCCACGCTCGTCGATACTTGTGGAATTAGAAAGATCACGGACGCGAACGGGAGCGCGGGCAGAAAAACAAACCAGCGCGCGCGCGGCATTTGCCAGACGAGAACCAAAATCAGAAGCGCGTGGAACGGAAAAAGGAAAAGCGCGAAATAATGTGTGTACAGCGTGGCGATTGCAGAAAGACAATAAATAAAAAACCCAAAATAGGATACTGATGAACGCTGATGAACACTGATCAAATTTTCTTTATCTGTGTTAATCTGTGTTAATCTGTGTCCTGTATCAAACGCGCGCGTGAGCGCGTAGACCGCGAGCGTACTCCAGAACAACACGAGGGCGTACGGGCGCGCTTCTTGCGCGTACCAGATGTAGAATGGGGAGAGCGCACCCAGCGATGCAGCAATCAACGCCGCCGGGCTACCGAGCCAGCGGCGCGCGAGCGCGTACAGCAACGGAATCGTCGCGACGTTGGCGAGGACGGAGAAAAAGCGGAGCGCGAACTCACTCGTGCCGAACGCGCGGACGAGAAAATGGAGCATGAGAAAATAACACTGCGGCACGGTATCCGTCGTGACGATGTTTTGGATCAGAATCGTGTTCGCCAGCACTGTGCCCAGATCGCGCGTGGCGCGGTAGACGCTGAGACTTTCGTCCCACCAGATCGCCTGCGCGTCCAGGCGGTACACGCGCAGCGCGAACGCGAGCAGAATGATCAGCAAGAGCGCGGCGCGTTCGAGAGTTGGCGGGGAAAATGATCGCACGGATTTCATCGCGCGGGCATTATACCGCGAGTGGAAAGGAATACAAAGTAGACACGTAGACAAGAAAACAAATAGGCATTGCAATTTGTCTACTTGTTAACCTGGATACTGGTAACCGGCTTGGGCTGCTTCTCCAACACCGGCAACATTTTCAAGAATGGTTCTTTCGCGCGCGCGGCGATGAACTTGACCGTCAGACTGCGCGTCTGCCGGTGCTCAAACCCGGCGGATTCGAGCGCGGCGGCGACGCCGCTTTCGTAATCGCGCACGCTGCAATAAATCGGATGATGCGGCGCTGCCCACAGCAACGATAGCGCGCCGCGCAGCAATTCGTCGGCGTGCTCGCGCGCTTGGGGGTGCAAACCAAAGCGGAGCCAATACGCCGCACGTCCGCGCCGGATGCGCGCCGCGCCGGCAAGTTCGCCGTCGATTTCCAAAATGTAGCCCGCGCCGCGCGACTGATCCCACCAATCGCCCATCTTGCCGCCCTGACCTTCCGGCGACAACATGCCTTCGGCGAGTTGCACGGGGCGCGGGGTGAGTTCGGTGTAGAGCCGCAGCAAATTCCAACCATCGCGCGCGCGCTGACGACGCAGCAAATCCGTCTTCGTTAGTCCGGGAAGCCAATCGTCCAAACAAAAAATATCTTCGCGCGCGTACGCATTGAAACCGGCTTGGCGAAAAACTTCCTCCATCCCGTTGCCCGGCGGAATTTGCGCGAACACGCGTTGACCGCCGCGCGCGCCGATTTCTTTCGCGCACTCGGCGAGCAGGCGATACCAAATCGAAACCGCGTCGTCGTGCGCGTCGAGCGCGGGCGCGAGATAAGAAATGTCGGCTTCGGGACGACCGCGGCGCGCGCGCGCCTGCAAAAAACCGACCGCGCGGACGCGGCGCGTCGCGGATGGGTACAACACAATCGTCTCCGCGCCAACGGCGCTGATCGGCAAATGTCCCGCCAGCGCGGCTTGCAAAGGCGTGTGGGGCCACAACACCGCGCGCTCTAGATCCAACTGCACGCCGCGCGTTTGCAATTGCTGAATCGCGATCAAGTCGTCCAAACCAAGCCAGTGTGACATTTTTTCTGTCCCGCGGCAATTATTTTACCGCAAGAGAGGGGAATTGACAAGAGCATGAAAATGAAATCCAGGGATTTGTCAATGTCGCGGCTTGTCATTTCGAGGAGGCGGTTTTTGCCGACGAGAAATCTCGTTTTCAGCGGCGGAGATTTCTCGCTCCGCTCGAAATGACAAGGGGCGCTTGACTTTGACCAAGCCCTAAACAGAACCATAATTCTAACTCGTGGTATAATCACAATATCATGGAGAAACACGAATGACCCAAAAGCCGGAACGACAATTCAATTCCCGCACTTATCGCGGTCAGGTCGAACGCGAATTGATCGCGGGCGCGATCCTGATCACGCTGATCGTCGGCGGAGGTTTAATCGCGCTGATCTGGGGACGCGACGCGTTTTTCACCGCGCTCGCGTTTTTTGTCGGCGCGCTGTTGCTGGCGGGACTGGTGTGGGGATTTCTCAAGGTGCTTGAGATCATTTCGCGCGACTAACTCGTCACGCGCCGCGCTTCGACGACGTTCGGCAGACGATCAATTTTGTTGAGGATGCGCGTCAGTTGATCCGCGCTCGAAATTTCCAGCGTCGCCGTGATGATCGCGATGTGATCGCTGCGTCCAGTCACCGCGCTGGCGGTGCTCATATTGACGTGTTCCGCCGAAACGATGCCGGAAATATCGTGAATCAGTCCGGCGCGGTCGAACGCGCGAACCTGGACGAGAACCGGGTACGCGCGCTCGTCGGTCTTTTCCCAATCAATCGCGATCAGCCGCTCGCTTTCCACATCCTCGGTGACGATGTTCCGGCAATCGCGGCGATGGATCGTGATGCCGCGCCCGCGCGTGATGTAGCCGATCACCGGATCGCCGGGCAACGGATTGCAACAATGCGCGACGTGTTGCAAAAGATTGTCCACGCCTTTGACGGTCAGCGTCACCTCGGGCGCTTTGGGCATGATCGGCGCAGGCGGTGGCATCTCAGGCGCGGGCGGCGCTTTCTCGCGTTCGGCGTCGAGCAGGCGGACGCTAATCGTCTGAAGACTCAGGTCTTCGTGACCGATGGCTTCCAGAAAATCGTCGACATTTTTGAACTCGAAGAGTTTCGCGAGTTCTTCGAAATTCCCCTGATCGAGACCGAGCCGATGTAATTCCTTTTCGAGGATGACGCGCCCTTCGGTAATCGCTTCGGCGCGCGCTTGATGTTTGAAATACTGGCGAATTTTTCCGCGCGCGCGCACCGTGCGGACGAGTCCGAGTCCGGGGTTTAGCCAATCGCGGCTCGGTCCACCTTTTTTCGTCGTCAGAATTTCGATGCGGTCGCCGGTCTTGAGTCGATAATCGAGCGGAACGATTTTGCCGTTGACCTTTGCGCCGCGACAGCGATTGCCGATTTCGGTGTGAACGTGGTACGCGAAATCGATCGGCGTCGCGCCCGCCGCCATTTCGATAATATCGCCTTTCGGCGTGAAAACGTAGACTTGATCCTGAAAGATGTCAGTCTTGAGCGAATCGACAAAGACGCGCGCGTCGGCGATGTCTTGCTGCCATTCGATCAGTTGGCGCATCCAATTGATTTTGTTTTCGAACGCCGGATCGACGCGCGCGCCCGGCTCTTTGTAACGCCAGTGCGCGGCGATCCCGAATTCCGCGATGTGGTGCATTTCCGGCGTGCGAATCTGCACTTCAATCGGTTTGCCGCGCGGACCAATGACGGCGGTGTGCAGCGATTGATACATATTCTCTTTCGGCTTGGCGATGTAGTCGTCGAATTCGCCGGGAATCGGCGTCCACAAACTATGAATGACGCCGAGGACGACGTAGCAATCGCGCACGCTGGCGACGATGATGCGAATCGCGCGGATGTCGTAAATCTGATCGAAATCCCTGCCCTTGCGGATCATCTTGTTGTAGATGCTGTAGATGTGCTTGGGACGCCCACCGATTTCGAGCGGGAATATTTTTTCTTCTGCGAGCCGGTCGCGCAGCAACTTGATCGTCTCGGCGATGTACGTTTGTTGATCGGCTTGGTCTTCGAGCAGGAGGTTTTCGATTTCTTTGTGCTTGTCAGGTTCGAGGTATTTGAGCGAGAGGTCTTCGAGTTCGCGGCGGATGTTATACATACCGAGGCGGTTAGCGAGCGGGGCGAAAATTTCCATCGTCTCGCGCGCGATGCGCCGCTGTTTGTCCGGGCGCAGCGCGAAAAGCGTCTGCATGTTGTGCAAGCGGTCGGCGAGTTTGATCAAAACGACGCGCGCGTCTTCCGCCATCGCCATAAACATTTTGCGCAACGATTCGGCGTGCGTTTGCTCCAGCCCCAGGCGCAAGCCGGACAATTTGGTGACGCCGTCGACAAGTTTCGCAACTTGTTCGCCGAATTCTTTGTGGAGCGTTTCGAGCGGCACAGTCGTGTCTTCCGGCACGTCGTGTAAAAGCGCGGCGATGATCGTGTCTTCGTCGAGGTAGAGATCGGTGAGCGTGTGCGCGACCCGGAGGGAATGCGTGATGTACGGTTCGCCCGTCGAACGCGTTTGCGGCGCGTGCGCGGCGTTCGCCAGTTCGTACGCGCGGCGGACGCGGTCGAGATTCGCTTCGGGATTATATGATTTTATTTTGTCGAGCAGCGTCTGAATGTCCATCGTCATCCACTCGGTTTCATGTCATTGTACTCAAAAAAGCGGTGGTTTGCAAATGTTTCCGTCGTTTCAAAACGACGGCTCAAAAGATGGAAACTCGATAAAGTCGAGTTGGCGTCAATCGGTTTTCAACCGATTTTCACCTCACTGAGACGCCGATTTCTAATCGGCGGCGGTCGCACCACAAAACGTGACGCACACTCGGAACTTGTCGGTTCAAACGAACGTCGTTAAAATAGAGAAGGTGAGAAAAGGAACGAGGGGGTTGATATGAAAATGCGAATCGGAATATTCTTTTTGTTTGCGGTATTGACCGTCGACTGTTCACGCGTTGCCGTACCGCTGCTCGTCAATCCAACTGCGACGCCCTTGCCGACCCAGGTTCCGCTGCCGACGCGCGTTACAGTTGTCGCCCCGACGCCAACGCTCAATCTCATTCCACCCGGCGATTCGAGCGAAGCGGCGACGATGCTCAAAGATTTTATCGCGGCGGTCGCCAGAGGCGATGTGAACGGCGCGCTGACGTACTGGAACACGAGTCAATCGTCCGCGTACGCGGCGAACGTACGCGCGATGGTGCAGGAATGGGCGGACAAAAGGCGGCAGTTGGTGCTTGGGGAAATCACGTACATGGGGCGTGACGCGACCGGCAAATCCGTGCCGATGCTGTTAACGGACCCGCGCGTGGAGCAAGCCGTTGCCAAAGTGCAAATTGATGGACTCGAATATCAGTTTTACCTGAGCCAACTCAAGGGAGGATGGTTCATCGAGGGCGTAAATACGTTTGGGAAGTAAAATCTATTTCCATTTTTAATGCCATTCTTGTTTGGCGTGCGGACGCCACGCCGACAATCCAGAATAGGAGGCGCGCCTAACAACACCCATGCGTTTGGCATGGGTGCTGAACTCGCGATGGCGAATCCGCGCAAGGTCATAGCCAATTTGACGAAACGGAATGCGCCAATTCAGAAGAACTTGCGCTGGTCAGCGAGAATGTTCTCGTCCAGAATATTCGTGCGGGAATGCGCTCCACCGCAAATTCGTTCGCATGATTCACAAACGCTTCGCTCGATAGTTTGACTGCTTCGACAAGCGCGTCTTTGGTAATGCTATTGTGACATCGTTCGATTATAGTTTCCCAGTCTAGTCCACGTGCGATCATTGACAAAACTTGCCACACGAGGATGCGCGTGCCACGAAAAGTTGGCTTGCCGCGACCGATTGCTGAAACGGATGCGGTGCTGAGCGAAGCCGAAGCGAGCAATCCCCGAGCGACTTGGATTGCTTCGGACAATAACCGTCCTCGCAATGATAATGCCAAAGCCCCAATCAGTTTGACAGATTCGCGCGATTCGGTAAAATAGACCCAGGAGTCGGAATGGAGACTGCATCACGCGCCGTCTTGGTTCTCAACGCCACCTACGAGCCGCTGAACATCGTTTCCGTCCAACGCGCCATCGTCCTCCTCCTCAAAGAAAAAGCGGAAGTTGTCGAAGCGGCGCAAACTAAATTGCGGGCTGAGTGTTATTCCATCAGTCTGCCACTGGTCATTCGCCTAGTCGCCTTTGTGCCGGTGCCGCGGCATTTGCCTTTGCCGTTGACGCGCCGAACGGTGATCGCGCGCGATTTGTACACCTGCCAGTACTGCGGCGGACAACCGAACAAGCATGAACTGACCGTCGACCACGTCATTCCGCGTTCGCGCGGTGGCGCGACGACGTGGGAAAACGCCGTCGCGGCGTGTTCGGCGTGCAATCATCGCAAAGGCGACCGCACACCCGATGAAGCCAAGATGAAGTTACTTGCCAAACCTGCGCGCCCGCGCTTTGTCGCGATTGTGTTGATGGGCGAGGTACGCGGACATTCGACGTGGCAGAAATATCTCTAGAACGAAAAACCAGGTTTCAGTGAGAAACCTGGTTTTTTATTCTATCTTCCAATCGTCGGCGCGGGTGCGATCCCCGGCAGCGGTGTGGGCGTTGCGGTGCGGGTTGCCGCCGGACGCGTTGGCGTGTACTCCAGCGGCAGTTGCGTCTGGGTTGTGTTCGACCAGTAAAACATCAGCGCGAAAAATAGCAGGACCGCCGCGAACGCCATGCCGACACTGCGAACATTGAACGTGACGCGCGGCAACGCGAACGCCGGCGTCTGCGTTTGCACCGGCGGCGCCATCATTCCAACCAAGCCCATACTGGTCAACGTGCGCTGACCGAAGCCGGTAACGGTCAGAACATCATCGCGCTGAATCATCATTTGACTCCGCAAGAGCGGCACCAACACGCTCTGCAACAGCGTCTCGGCAAGTCCGACTTGGTGCGCCAATGCTTTGACGGTGATCGTGCCGGTATAATTTGTATACGCCAAAACGAACATCGCCGCCGAATCCGCCAACACGTCGATCTCGTCGCGATGATCGCGGTACAGTTCGAGCAGATTGTAGCGAAATGGTTGGACTTCGCCGCCTGCCGTGCGCGGGACGCCCACCCCGTCGCCGCCCAGTCGCCAGCCGTGCTCTTTTTTGTTCGCGCAGTATTTGACCAACTGCATCACGTTGACTTTTTCGACGATCTTGATCGTCAAATTGTCCTGCACGACATCGTCTGGAAAGTTGAACGACGCGACGTTGTTGTAACAAACCGTCAAATCATCCAACGCGCGACGATACAACCGCTCGTCCGGCGCGGCGGCGTCGATGAACAAGAGCATTTTGGAACCGACGACGCGAAACTCGGCAAAGTGCTGCACCGCGCCTACCGTGTCGTACGACGACTGCAGCACGATGATCAGATCGGCGGTTTCGCTCTGCAAAAACTCGACGCCCTTTTTGGTGATCGCCGCCAGGGGCACACCCAATTGCTCGCTGAAAAAGACGGTGTGACCCATCCGCCGCAGATTGTCGCGAATCTGCTGCCGCTTGTTGGACCACAAACGCGTCCGCTGACGCGGTCCCCACAGCATAATCACGAGCGGCGTTTGTTGGACTGTCCGCTGAAACGCGTCAAAGCGCGGTTTGAAGAATTGCGCGTAAAACTCACTCGTGCGTGAATGGGAAAACGCTTTGGATAGGATCATGTCATTCAACTCTGAACGAAGAACGGAGAAGTTTTTTCCTGCTCACCTGCCCATTATATCTCGAATCGCGAGGAAAGACAATAGCACAAAAAAACGATTTTCGCCTATTCTTTCTGCAGAGTCGGACTTGCCACTGCCACCGCGTCCGCCGGGGTCAACTCGCCTGCCGCGGGACCCTCGACCCATGACGCGCCGTCCGCCGCAAACTCCTTTTTCCACACCGGCAGCACCGCCTTGATCCGCTCAATCGCGTAACGCGATGCCACATACGCTTCCCCGCGATGCGGCGCGGCAACCGCGATCATCAAACTCGCCTCGCCGATTCGCAGTCTCCCCGTCCGATGTCCGATGGCGACACGCGCGTCCGCCCAACGTTCGCGGATTTCGGCGATGATGCCGCGCAGCGATTGCTCCGCCATTTCCGCGTACGCTTCGTACTCCAAGTATTTGACCGCCTTGCCGCGCGCGTTATCCCGCACGACGCCGCTGAACGTGACAATCGCGCCTGCGCCCGGAAACTCGACGCGCCGGACAAACGCGCCGAGATCGAGCGGTTGGCGCGTAATGAGCGCGTCTTTAGCCACAGCGGACGCAGGGGACCCAGAGGTTTTTTTCTTTCGCGCCGCTTTCGCGTCCTTTCGCGTCGCGCCACCACTCACCGGCGGCAAGAACCCAACTACGTCTCCATCGTGCAAAAGGTGATCCGCGCTGACGAGTTTCTGATTCACCGCGAACGCCGCGCGAATATTTCCGGCGCGCGAGTTGCGCGCGGCGTACTCTTGCCACAATTGCCCAACCGTTGTATTTTCCGCGATCTCTTTCTCTTCGGCTTTCACGCCGGTCACTTCACGAAAGATCGCAAAGAATTTTACGTGAACGCGCATTCAAACCTCTGGGCAAAAATGTGACGCGTAGCAAGTGACAAGGGAAGGAAAACATGAAACTCCCCTTGTCGCCTGTCACTTGTCACTTTCAGAGCTCACTATCGTCGCGAACGATAACCGCCGCGTTCACCGCGATCATCATCGCGACGCGGGCGCCGGTCACGATCACCGCCGCCGCGATGAAAGCCGCCGCGTCCGCCGCGATCACCGCCGCGGTCGCCGCCACCGCCGCGTCCGCCGCGATCTTTTTCGAGCGCCTGCTCGACCGTCCAGCCCTCCAACACGGCTTGGCGCGACAGTCGAATTTTGCCGGCTTCGTCCACGTTCGTCACCATCACCATGATTTCGTCGCCGAGTTTCACCACATCGCGCACGTTCTTGACCGGGAAATCCGCAAGTTGCGAAACGTGAACCATGCCGTCCACGCCCGGCGCAAGTTCGACAAACACACCGTAATCTTCGACGCGGACGACTTTGCCGGTGTAGATGTTGCCGGGCTTGGGCACTTCGGTCATGCCGCGAATCCGATCCAGCGCCATGATCGTGCCTTCGCGCGTCGACGACGCGACGAAAACCGTGCCGTCTTCTTCGATGTCGATCTTGACGCCGAATTCTTCTTGCAATTTGCGAACGTTCTTGCCACCGGGACCGATCAGCGCGCCGATCTTTTCCGGATCGATCTTGGTCACGGTGATGCGCGGCGCGTACTGCGAAATGTCGGTGCGCGGCTCGGCAATCGTGTCGAGCATTTTGCCGAGAATGTAAAGGCGCGCCTCTTTCGCCTGCAACATCGCCTGGTGCAACAGATCTGGCGCGATGCCTTGCAATTTCAAATCGAGTTGCAGCGCGGTGATGCCGGTCGCGCTCCCCGCGACTTTGAAATCCATGTCGCCGAGAAAATCTTCCATCCCGATAATGTCGGTGAGAACCGCGTGCTTGTCACCTTCGGTGATGAGGCCCATCGCGACTCCGGCGACCGGCGCTTTGATCGGCACGCCCGCGTCCATCAGCGCGAGCGTCGAGCCGCACACACTCGCCATCGAAGTCGAGCCGTTCGACGACATCACTTCGGAGACGAGGCGGATCGTGTACGGAAATTCG
This sequence comes from Candidatus Aquidulcis sp., assembly GCA_020723345.1. Taxonomy (GTDB): domain Bacteria; phylum Chloroflexota; class Anaerolineae; order UBA4142; family UBA4142; genus VGOB01. Next base: position 118,585 of record DYJA01000005.1, read on the forward strand.
CTCGAATCGGGAATCACTTCGGCGAGCGCGCGTTCGGCGAGCGCGCCATGTCCGATCTCGCGGCGTCCGGGTCCGCGCGACGAGCGCGCTTCGCCGACGGAGTACGGCGGGAAATTGTAGTGGTGCATATAGCGCTTTTCGTCTTCCGTCGAAAGCGAGTCAATCGTCTGCGATTCGCTGGGCATCCCAAGCGTCGCAATCGTGAGCACCTGCGTTTCGCCGCGCGTGAACAAGCCGGAGCCGTGCGCGCGCGGGAGCAGACCGGTTTCGCAAGTGATCGGGCGAATCGTCGAGTAATCGCGTCCGTCGGCGCGGCGACCTTCGTTGAGGATCATCGCGCGCAGATCGCTTTTGACTTGATACTCGAACGCTTCCGCGACATCGGTCGGCTGGAATTGCTCTTTGAACGCGGCGAGCATTTCTTCTTTCAACGCGTCGAGCGCGTCGTTGCGTTCCGATTTCGCGCCGCTGACGCGAATCGTCTCGGTGACGCGGTTGCCCAGTTTTCCGGCGACGGCGTTTTTGAGTTCGTCGCTCAAAACGTGCAGCGGATATTCTTTTTTCGCTTTGCCGATTTCGGCGCGCATTTTTTCTTGCAGTTCGATCACGGCTTGCATGGCGGCGTGACCCTTTTCCAGCGCGTCGAGCATTTGCTCTTCGCTGATCTCTTGCGCGCCCGCCTCGACCATGATGACCGCGCCTTTCGTTCCGGCGAGCCGCAGATCGAGTTTGGAACTATCCATTTGCGTAGAAGTCGGATTGAAGACAAGTTGTCCGTCGATCATGCCGACGCGCGCTGCGCCGATGGGACCGTTGAACGGAATGTCGCTGATCGTGAGCGCGGTGGACGCGCCGATGATCGATAGGATGTCGATGTAGTGTTCTTGATCGGCGGAAAGCGCGGTGACGACGATGTTGACGTCGTTGCGGAAACCTTTGGGGAACAAGGGACGCAGGGGACGGTCGGTCAGACGGCAAAGCAAAATCGCTTGTTCGCCGGGGCGACCTTCGCGTTTGAAAAAGCCGCCGGGAATTTTACCTGCCGCGTAGAGCCGCTCTTCGTAATCTACCGTGAGCGGGAAAAAATCCGCGCCTTCGCGCGGTTGCGGCGCGGCGGTCGCGGTCGCGAGGATTACGGTGTCGCCGTGACGAACGGTGACCGCGCCGTTTGCCTGTCCGGCGAGTTTGCCGGTTTCAACTGTGAGCGTACCGTCGCCGAACGGAATCGAAAAAGTGTGAGTGTCGTTCATTTTGAACCTCCGAATGTAGTCGGATAGTCATGTAGTCGAGTGGTCGGATAGTCAAATCGCGCGGCATGTTGATTCGACTATGCGACTATTTGACTAGATGACTAATTTGCCCATCGGAGGTCAGGGACTGGAGACTGAGTTCCAATAATCAGTATTCAGTTTTCAGTGTTCAGTCTCAACCTTCTGGATACTGAATACTGGAAACTGAAACGCACTCTCCAATTCCCGCCCTCGACGATGGGTCAGTCGTTTTGAATTGTTAATACAAACAAACGAGTAGATGGGTTTGCCGCGCACCACATCTACTCGTCCTTGGTTGGCTATTTCCGCAACCCGAGCTTGTTGACGATCTCTTTGTACCGGCTGGCATCTTTTTTGCTGAGATATTTGAGATGCCGCCGTCGTTCTCCCACCATCTTCAACAATCCGCGTCGCGAATGATTATCCTGCTTGTGCCCTTTGAGATGTTCGACGAGTTGATTGATCCGATTGGTGAGAAGGGCAATCTGCACTTCGGGCGAACCGGTATCGGTGGCGTGAGTATGATATTGCGCCATGATCGCGGTTTTCTCTGCCTTCTTTAACGCCATGCGTTACTCCCTTCCAGTCTGTGGCAATCTTTAAGGTGGGCGCATTATAGCACAGATGAACGGTTATGGCAAATTGACGCGGCGCAAGGGTGGCGCAAAGGCGCCCGCGCCAAAAGCAGTCATCGTTTTGTCACAACGCCGACACGCGGTCTCTGTGATCTTTATTTCACTACGTACGGGCATGCATCAAGAATTTGATCTTTGCAAGACCAAGTCAATTTCGAGGCGAATATTATCATCGACGCTCAACACGACCGGCACACGCGGGATCGTGAGATCAAAGTACTCGAACTTGAACGATGTGCTGGCTTGGCACGTCCCCTGATCGCTTTGCCGGTTGCACGTGACGTCCCAAGTAACTGGCTTGGTCACATTCCGAATCGTCAGGTCGCCGATCAACTTGAAGGTCACCTGACCGGACGCCGGCGCAGTCGTCGGAAGACCGGGGGCTTGCGTCGGCACAAACGTCGCGTACCGATATTGATCCGTTTGCAAGACGTTGCGGCGCAGGAAATTATCGCGTTGCGCGCGGTCGCTCTGGAGCGCGCTCAGATCGACGACGAACTTGCTCTCCCCCGCAACGATCGTTCCATCCATTTTCCCGACGATGGTTCCGGTGATCTCTTTCGTCTGCCCAATCGCGTCATTCGGCAGATTCACGCCGACCAATTGTTCGCGGACGCGATAGCGCGCTTCGCTCTTCTCCGGGACTATGACGAGACGAACCACTGTGCTTGAAGTATTTGCGCCGGTCGCGGGGACTAGTGCGGCAGTCGGCGCAGTAGTTGGCGCAGGAGCAGCCGCGGTTGGCGCGGTGGTTGGGGCTGGGACAACGGGCGTTGGCGGTATCACCGGCGCTGGAGTGGACGCGCATCCGGCTGCGAACAGAATGATCGCCGCAAACATCGCGGCATGGCGAAACAAGTGGGTAGACACTTTCTTCCTCCTTCATCAGATTTCATGTCGCAATCTTCACGACAATTGTGTTCATCCTAGAGAGACGACCTAAGTCGCGCCTTAACGTTTGATGAGGAGATTCTCACATTCCGCGCAAAACAAAAAGAACCCGCGAACCTGGGTCGAGTTCTTACGAAAGTTTAGCGCGCTTGACAAGCCGCGCACAAGCGTTTTCATTTTTTCGCGGCAAATTCAGATCGACTCAACGCCCGGTGGACAGGATGTAAATCACCTCCGCTGTGATGCGCTCGCCATTCTTTGTTCCCCACACCATAACCTGGTTTCCAATTTTGACGTCGGTCAGACTAGCGTCTTGGATTTGGATTTGAGTTTGTCCACCGCCCGGCGCGCCCGGACTTGATGATGAAACACTTTTATAGTACTTGGTCTCCGCCGTCACCGCGACATCCGATTGATTACTCGCGCTGGATGCGCCCTGTCCACCGGCACGCGCGCGCGTCAGCGTGATGATGTTACCTTGGATCTGTTGCACCGCGCCGGACCCTGCCGCCGGTTCTCTGGGCAATTGCGTTGGGAGTTGGTTCGCAAACTGCGAGCGCGCACCGCGCTGATTCTGATCCGCCAACATTCGCCCGCCGACAAACGCAGAACCCATCAACAGAATTTGCAACGCGATAATTCCAATGAGGATTGGACGCTTCATCTATCACCCCGGAAATCAGTCAACAGTCAACAGTCAACAGTCAACAGTATTCAGTTTTCAGTATTCGGTCGCGAATTGCCGCCACTGTTGACTGTTCACCGTTCACCGTTTACTGTTCACTGTTCACCGTTCACTGTTCACTGTTCACTGTTCACTGTTCACCGTTCACTGTTCACTGTTCACTGTTCACTCGTACCTCAACGCTTCCATCGGATCGAGGCGCGACGCGCGGATCGCCGGATAAATTCCGAAAACAGTACCCACGATCAGCGCGACGCCGAACGCCTGCGGAATACTTTGCCAAGTCAGCACCGCCGCCAAGTCGGGACGATAGCGCGTCAAAATCGGAATGACGAGAATACCGACCGCGACGCCGATGAATCCGCCGCTCAAACTCAGCGCGACTGCTTCGATCAAGAATTGCTGCACGATGTCCCACTGCCGCGCGCCGATTGCCAACCGCACGCCGATCTCGCGCGTTCGTTCTGTCACCGAAACGAGCATCACGTTCATAATGCCGATGCCGCCGACCGCCAGCGATACAATCGCCATGCCGATCAGCAGCAGCGCGAATGTCTGCGCTGATTCCGACTGCGCTTGCGTGACCGAACTCAAACTGAAAACCTCGACATCATCTTGCGCGTCTTCCGGTGTGTCGTGCGCCTGGCGAAAATACTTTTTGATCGCTTCGGTCGCCGTGGCAATCTGTTTTTCGTCTTTCACGCGCACGCGCACCGAGACGGAACGATCTTTGCCAAACAGATCGTTGATCGCCGTCGCAATCGGCAAGATGACTTGGTTGTTCGGATCGACGCGCGGATCGGTCACGTCGATTTCTTTGATGAGACCGATCACTTCAAAGCGCACGCGATTGATCCGCAATTCTTGCCCGATGGGATCTTCGTCCGGGAATAATTGCTTGGCGACGGTTTGCCCGATCACCACCACGCGCGTCTTGTCCTCCACGTCAATCTCGGTGAAAAAGTCGCCTTGCGCGACGTAACCTGGGTTTTGCGTCGCGATCCAATCCGCCGCGACACCCAGGATCGTCGTACTCTCCAGCGTTTCGCGTCCGCGCACAACAGTGCCCGAACTGCTCAAACTCGCTTGCACCGAAACGATTTGCGGCAAATCTTTTAGCCCGACGGCTTCATCGTACGTGATCGCTTTGCTCGTGACACCTTGATTGCCAAAACCGAATTGCCGACGCTGGCTGATCGTCATTTCGTTCGATCCCAAACCGCGAAAACGACTTTGGACCGCTTCCTGCGCGCCAGTGCCGAGCGCGACCATCACGATCACCGACGCGACGCCGATGATGATGCCGAGCGCGGTCAGAAAAGATCGCAACGTATTGTGCGCGAGACTTTCCAACGCGGTTTGGATACTATCGAAGAGACGCATTTTTACTATTCCAAAACTCCATCGCGAATGTACAGGATCCGATTGGCGTGCCGATGCGCGATTTCCGGATCGTGCGTGACGATGATCACAGTTCGCCCTTCAGCGTGCAATTCGTCGAGCAACGCCATCACCGACGCGCCGTTCGCGCTGTCCAGGTTGCCGGTCGGCTCGTCGGCGAGGATGAGCGGCGGATCGTTCATCAGCGCGCGCGCAATCGCGACGCGCTGCGCTTCGCCGCCTGATAGTTCCGTCGGACGATGCCCCATGCGTTCCGCTAGCCCCACGCGTTCGAGGAGTTGCTGCGCGCGTTCGCGTCGCGCGTGGCGCGCCTGTTGGCTGTACAACGATGGCAGTTCGACATTTCGCAGCGCGCTGAGCGTCGGCAGCAACTGAAACGATTGAAAGACGAAACCGATGTAACGATTGCGGACTTGCGCCAACTCGCGTTCGCTCAATCGCGTAATGTCGCGTCCGGCGAGCCAGCATTGTCCGCCGGTCAGTCGCACCAGACAGCCGAGCGTGTACAACAAAGTGGACTTGCCGGAGCCGGAGGGTCCCATGATCGCGACAAATTCGCCTTGTTGGATCGAGAACGTGGCGCGGCGGAGCGCGAACATCTGGCGACCGCCTTTGGTGTACGCTTTGCTCAATTCGTTGGCTTGAATAATCGCTTCGCTCACTGCGCCGACACCACGCGATCCCCCTCCTGCAAACCGGAGAGAATCTCGACATTCAGATCACCCACGATGCCGATGGCAACGCTGCGCGTGATCGTCCGCCCATCTTGCAAAACCTGGAGCGAAATCGTCGCGTTCGCGCGCGCGCGGATCGAACGGCGCGGCAACGTCAACACGTTTTTGCGTTCGGCGACGATAATGTCCGCATCGGCAGTCATTCCGGGCAGCAAGCCCGGCGGCGGTTGATCGATGGCGACGTACAAAGTATAGTTCACCGCGCCCGAAGTACTCGCCTTGGTCGGCACAAGATAATTCACCTTGCCGGTAAAAGTTTCGCCCGGACGCGCGTCAAAAGTGATCGCGGCAGATTGCCCCGGCTGAACCTGGATCACATCGGCTTGCCCGATTGTCGCTTCGACTTCCAACTTGGTCATGTCCGCGATCGTGATGAACGCCGCGTTCTCCGAAACGATATCGCCGGTCTGCGCGGTAACCGCGAGCACCTTGCCGTCGAACGGCGCGACCAAAACCGCGCCCGCCAAATCCACCTGGGCTTCTTTCAACGCCAATTGCGCGGACTGCAAATTGGCTTCGGCGGATTTTAGATCCGCCGTGGTCGCGCCCGCCTTCAAATCCGCGAGATTGGCTTGGGCTTTGCGAAGCGTTTCTTGCGCGCTGGCGATTTGTTGATTCGCCTGGCTCAGCGACAGCGCGGCTTGCGTGCGCGCGGTTTCGAGTCGTTCCTTCGCGGTGATCAAGTTATTGTACTCAATGTCCAACCGATCTTTGTCGATCTTCCCTTGTTCATACTTCTTCAACATCTCGCCATAGTTCACTTCGTACCAATTCGCTTCGTACTCGCGCTCGCGAACAGTTTTCGAGACCGTATCGCTTTTTTGCGCGACCGCCAGATTGTACTGCGCGTTCTGCACCGCGACTTGCGCGTCGCGAACGGCGGCGTTGGCAGACGCCAGATCAGAACTCGTCGCGCCTTGCTTGAGTTTATCGAACGCGGCTTGCTTGGCATCCAAGTTCGCCTGCGCTTGCGCGACCGCGAGCTTCAACGGTTCCGTATCGAGACGCGCCAGCGTTTGTCCTTTGGTAATCGTATCGCCCGCGCGAATCGTAACTTCCATCAGTTTGCCGCTCGCGGTAAAGCCCATTTTTTGTTGACGCGAAACCACGACGGAGCCCGGCACCGTCAGCACTTGGCGCACATCGCCGCGCGTGACGGTCACAGTGCGCGTTTGAGTGCTCGGCGTTGGCGATGCGGCAGCCAAAGGCAAATTGATGCTGGGGGACCAATCCACACTCACGTAACCGAGCCAGCCAGAAAGAATGATCAGTACGAGGGATCCGAAAATCGCGGCAGGAATAGCCAAACGTTTCATCACAACGCTCCTTGTTGTGATCTATCGAATCGCGGTGTAAGGGCGAAGCATTTTTCCGATTGCGCGCAATCGGAAAAATGCTTCGCCCCTACTCGCGGAGCAGATAAATGTACACCGGACGCGCGTACTGTCCGAACAACTGCATCGTCATTGTCAAATCGTATTGTTGATTTAGCGCGCGGCGCAGCGCGTTCGTGCTTGCCAAATCCTGCGAATCGAGCAAACCGAAATCGCGTTCGGTCAGCACGATCACCCTGGCTTGTTTTTGCCTCACCGCGTCCGCGAGCATCGCCGCGTTGACGACGCGCAGTCGCTGCGCGGTTGGCGCGTCCATCAACTGGGCTGAAAATTGCGCCAGGGTCAAGCCGGACAATGTGGAACGCCGCGCGTTCACGACCGCGCTCAACGCTTCGAGCGCGATCACCTTGTCGGTCGGCTGCGAATGGCGCGCGATGTACGCGGCGACCTCGTCCACTTCGGCGAGCGGCAACCGGCGACCGGTAATGTCGACGTGCTGAATGCTTTCGCTAAACGGCAGCAAAACGAGCACGCCGAGGAGAATGCCTTGCAACAAAACGCGCGTTTGCGCTTCCGGCGCGTCGTACACGCGCGCCAAAACAATCGCGGCAATCGGCAAGAACGCCGTCATCGCCGGCACAAGATACTCTACGCTCCACAACCCGTTCGGGAGATGCGCCGCCGCGAAAAGTCCCAAGCCGAGAACGACGATCCAGATCGGCAAATCATCGCGCAGAACGCGCGCGAATCCGCGTGCGCGCGCTGCGAAATAGATCGCGGCGATAAAGAGCGTGAGCACTAGTCCGAAATTTTGGACGATGTCCGTCAGCCGCTGCGACAAGATGAAATTGATTTGCGTCGAGATGCCTGCGCCCGCCCAGTGCCGCAAATGGCTGTCGAACAAACCCCAGCGCGCGGCTTGCCAATCCGGCAGGAGAAAAAATCCCGCCAGCGCGGTTGCCGCGACACATTCCAGCACAACGAGCGCGCGCGTTGTCCATCGCCGCGCGGCGATCAGCACGTACAACAAAAGCGGCGCGGCAAAAACGACTGCCGTGACCCGCACCATCACGCTCGCCAGCGCGAATAAAATCGCGAGCGGATACTTGCGCGTCTCCGGTAAATCGAGCGACAAGACAAACAGCGTCGCGGCGAAAAAAAACGAAACAAGCGCGTACGTCTTGACGATAGAATTGAAATAGATGCCAAACGCGAACGCGGCAAAGAAAAACGCGGTGAGCGCACCCGCGCGCGCGCCCGCGCATCGCCGCGCCGTCGCGACCGCCAGCAAAAGCGTACCGAACGAAACAATGATGGAAGTGATCCTGCCGAGATACATGCTTGGCTGGACAATTTGCGCGACGCCGTAAATGTACGCGACGAGCGGCATCTGGGTGTACGCGATGTCTTGGTACGGCAGCGCGCCCTGTAAAATGAGTCTGCTCGTGTAAAGGTACCAACCCTCGTCGCCGTTGACCTGACCGAGGAAAAGGTACGCCAAACTCGCGAGCGCGTAGAGCGCGATGCCGATGCGCGTCGCGTAGGGGCGAAGCATTCGCGCAATCTTGTTTGCTTGCGAGATGTTTTGCATTATGCCAACTCTATTACTCAAGAAAATTGATCTGGCGAATGCTTCGCCCTTACATCACACGCGCCATTTTCCAAAACACACGCGCGCGCAACCGCGCCGGCACGCGCGTTTCGATCCGCGCTAACGCGCGCACGATTGCGAGCGGCAGGCGGCGATAAATGTACGGCGAAAAGAGAAAACAAAATTCGCGCCGCGCGACTTGCCAACCCATCCGCGCCGCGAGCGTTTCGACGCGCGCGGGCGGGTGAACGAATACGCCGCCGCCCCAGCGCGCCGGAGCGAGCGGCAGCCACGCGCGCGGACTCCACAGGTACGTGTCGAACACAAAAACGCCGCGCGGCGCGATGACGCGCGCGACCTGGGACAACAGCGCTTCCAAATCCGCAAAGTGAAAGGCGACGCGCAGCGCGACGACCGCATCGAAACTCGCGTCGGCGAACGGCAACGCAAACGCGTCGCCTTGCGCCAACGCCAAAACATTTTCGCGCTGGGCTTGCGTCAGCATCGCGCGCGACGTGTCGATGCCGACGACGCGTCCGTGTGGCACGAGCGCGCGCGTCAACCGTCCGGTGCCGCAGCCGAGATCGAGCGCGCGCTGAAACTCCGGCAACAGCGCGCGCACCAATTCGATTTCGCGCGCGTTGACCCACGCGCCGCTCGCGCCGCCGAAACGCAATTCGGCGTACTCACTCGCGATCTGCGGCTGCGAGTAAAACGCGCGCTTGGCTTGCGACGATTTGATCGTAGAGTCGTTCATAATCATGCACCACGCGCGATGGCTGAATTTGCTCGACCCAGTCGCGCTGCGCCGCCGTCATGCGCGCGGCGAGCGCGGGATCGTTCAACACGCGCTCAATCGCCGTGGCGAGCGCGACTGGATCGTCGGGCGGAACGAGGAGCGCGGTCTTGCCGCCGTTCGTTAGTTCGCGCAGCAGCGGGAGATCCGTCGTCACGAGCGGCACATTTGCGGCGAACGCTTCGAGCAAGGTCGCGGGAAACGCCGCTTGACCAATCGTCAAGCGATACGGCAGCACGACGACATCGCTCGCGCTCAGCAATTCCGGCACGCGCACTTGCCCCAACTGAATCACGCGCCCGGCGAACGCGTTCTTCGACTGCACGTCCTTCGACTTGCGCTCAGGACACGGCTCAGGACGCGGCTCAGGACGCGCCAGCAACGCGTTCACGCGACGGTTCGATCCGATTCCACTCCACGCGAGGACGAGGCGCGCGTCCGGCACACGCGGCGCGAGCGATTGAAACGCGCGCACGAGCGTCTCGACGCCTTTGACGTGATTGTAATGTCCGACAAAAGTGATTAGCCGCCCCGGCGGAAACGTCGAACGCGCGATCTCGCGCGGCGCGCGCGTCAATTTGTCCGGCGGCAAAATCGGCGGGAGAATGTGGATTCGCTCCGGCGCGACGCCGAGCGAAATCAATTCCAATTTTTGATATTGACTGCTGACCACATACCCCGCCGCGCGTCGTCCGGTCAACCGCGCGACGAGTCGGTTGTTGATCAGCAAGCGCGGCAAATAGAAAACGGGCGCGGCGCGCAATCGGTCGAGCCGCAGCAAATCACGCGCGCGGACAAGGTGCGCCTCATAACCGACCATCACCGGCGCGCGCACGAGCAACTGCAACAGATCGGCATAGATCGAAAATGCCGGAGTCGGCAGATTCAATTGAATCACGTCGACCTGCGGCGCGAGCCGAACGAGACGAATGAGAATCCGCGTCATGCGCGCGGGCTGATCGAGAATGACGCGCTGCGATTTTGCGGCAAGCGACATGCGATCCGCGCTCAACAAATCGCGGCTTGGAAACGCTGAAACGACGTGAACCGCGTGTCCGCGCGCCTGGAGCGCGTGCGCCAAGCCCGCCAATCCTTCGATTTGTCCGCTCAATGGTCGGGGGTGAATCGAAGCGAGCGCGACGCGCATCAATATTCCTCATAGCGTTTGAATCGAACGCGAAACGCGGGCAACCGCAACAGAAACGCGACGCCCAGCCCCAGCGCGACCCAGAGCCACAACGTGAAAAGCCGCGCCACCAACGCGATGGCAACCGCGTTCGACCACGCCGCGCCGACGAGCACGAGCAACCCCGCCATCGTCGTCTCGACCGCGCCCAGTCCGGCAGGCAAAAACGAAATGCCGCCGGTCAATCCGCTCGCGGCGAGAATAAAAACGGCTTCGGGCAATTCAAGTTCCACACCCAGCATTTGCGCGGCGAAAAGTACGACCAAACCGTCGGCGAAACGCGCGACCGCGCTCAACGTCAACCCGCCCACGATTTGCGTCGGCGTAAAACTCGTTTCGATGCCGCGCCACAAATTTTGAAAGTGCGGCGCGAGGAATCGCCCCACGCGCGATCCCGGCAAACGCGCGCCGACATTTGCGATGCGCTTGCCCCAAAAATTGCGCGTCAGCGCGAACGCGACGATGAGCACCAAGCCCAAGAGTGTCAACGCGGAAATAGGCAGGCGCGAACGCAGCGCGGGCAGCAGCGGCGCGGACGCGAGCGCGAGGATCATAAAACCGCCGCCTTCGGTCAAACGATCCAAAAGCAACAGCGGCGCGGTTTGCGCGACCGGCGTGCCGGCGCGCTCGCGAATCAGGTGCAACTTGAACACTTCGCCGACGCGCCCCGGCGTCACTCCGAGCGCAAAGCCCACCATTTGCGCGACCAGCGCGCTGGGAAACGAAATCGCGACGCCGCTCCGCGAGAGAAAATAGTAAAAGCGCAACGCGCGCAACGCGTAACTGAGCAGCGCCGCGCTCAACGCGGGCGCGAGCGCGAGCCAGATAAGAGGCAGCGCGAAACCGGTCGCGGCGCGCCAAGCCATCCCCACAGAAAGCGCGGAGACGACCGCCACCGCGAGTGCCGTGATGAGCAAGCTCCGATCCCAGATGCGCTCACCCATTGATGCGCGCAACTCGACGTCTGCACTGCGCGTTTTGGTCATATCTCTCCATCGCGATATAATAGAAACGATGACACGGGTTTTTCTACTTTTCTTTGCGCTCCTGATCGCTTGTACTGCCGCGCCGCCAATTACTCCAGAGCCGACCGCAACGCGCGCGGCGCGGACAAATCCTCCCACTTCGACGCGGACTGCGACGCCCACCGTCACCGCGACGCCCACCGTCACGGCAACGCCGACCTCGTCCCCAACGCCGACGCCTCCGGCAAACGTACGCGTTCTGTCGTACAACATTCTGTACGGCGCAGGCGTCGACCGACAGTACGACATCGGAGTACTGCCGCATCTCGTCGGCAAAAATCGCTTGCCCGATCTCATCGCTGCCGTCAAAACGATCAACCCGGACATCTGGGGCATTCAAGAAGCGACCGGCTGGGAGCGTGGCACTCCGCCGATCATTCAACAGGTCGCGCAAGAACTTGGCATGAACTATTATCTCGCGCGCGTTCCCAGCGGATTTCACTTGGGACTCATCACCAAGTTCGAAATCGTCGAAACGGAAAATCTTTCCGAGCAAATCGGACGACAAGGCGTACTACGCGCGCGACTCGTTTCGCCTGATGGCAAGTCCTTCAACGTTTTCGTCGTCCACCTCGATCCGGCTTTTGCGGATACGCGCGTGTGCGAGATCAACGCGCTCGTTCAAAAAATGCAACCGTACACCGGGCAATGGACGATTTTGATGGGCGATCTGAATTTCCAGCCGCGTTCGCGCGAGTATCAATTCCTCGAACAAGCCGGATGGCAGCCGATGGCAATCGAACCGAGTTGGGGCATCGATCAAATCTGGGTCTACGCTGCCGCGCGCTGGACGAGCGCGAATCGGTTTCAGCCGCCGCTCAACGCGCAAGACATTTCCGATCACAATCCGATTGGCGCGCACCTCTCCACTTTTTCGACGGTCGCCGCGACGCCGACGCTGACGCCATTTGCGCCGGTGACTCTACCGCCGCCTCCGCCTTTCGTGTCCGACGCGTTGACCGGCGCGCGCGTGCTGCGCTTCGACGAATTTGACGATGCGTGCGCGATCAGCCATTGGACTGCGCGCTGGAAAACCGAACGCATCGCCAACGGCGCTCTCGAAATATTTGGCGAAGAACCCTGGCAAGCATCCGCGTCGCGCTATAAAGAATTTTTTGCGGGACAAGGCGTCCTGCTCCGCTTTCAATTTACGCCCGGCGCTGAATTTGAATTTCATTTCGAAAAACCGTCGTGGAACACCGAGCCGTATCGAAGGTTTGGCGTCAACCTGTTCAACAGTCGCATCCGCGCCAAAGTCTGGCAAGGTTTTGCCGTTCCGCGCAGCGAGCGTTTCAGCGACGATCCCGAATTCGCGCCGAATGTTTGGTACACCTTGTTGTTGGCGCTCGGCAAAGACGGCGAACTTGCCGCGCAAATTTGGGATGCCGCGGATCCCAAACGCGTCGTCAAATATCGCGGTTGGCTGGACGAAAAGTCGCCCGACCTGCGTTGGATTTTCCAGATCAACGTGAACCGAGGCAAGGTCAGCGTCGACAATCTGACGGAAATTTCTTTTGGCGCGATCAAGTGACTCGGTTTGTAGTATGCGCTTTAGCGCAATGGGTTGGCGATGAATCGCCTGCGACGAACTGCGTCACTCCGCTTGCGGCAAAGTTACTGTAAATTCACTCCCTTGCCCAATCTGACTTTCCACCACAATACTTCCATTCTGCGCTTGAATCAATTCTTTTGCGATCGACAAACCCAAGCCCGTGCCGTCGCCGCTGCGCGAGACATCGCCGCGATAAAAGCGTTCAAAGATGTGGGGAAGCAAGTGCGGCGCGATGCCGGGACCCGTGTCGCGAATCTTGATCGCGACGCGCTGATCGGCAAGCGCAGTCGTCACTTGAATCGCCGCGCTTGTCGGAGTGTGGACGCGCGCGTTGTCGAGCAAGATAAGTAGCACTTGTTTGAGCGCGTCGCGATCCGCCACGACCATCACATCGTCCACCGCGTCCGCGGTGATCGCGCGGCGCGGCGCGAGCAGTTTGGCTTGGCGGCACACGTCTTCGATCAGCGATTTGAGCGGCACGGGTTCGCGGCGCAGTACGCGCCCGGCATCGACGCGCGCGAGCACCAAAAGTTGATTGACGAGACGGATCAGTCGCTCGATTTCTTCTTTCGTATCCGCGAGAACGTCCGCGCGCTCTTTCGCATCCATCGGCAATTCGTTCCGCAAGAGTTCGATGTTGCCGCGCAGCGTCGTCAGTGGCGTGCGTAATTCGTGCGACGCGTCGGCGACAAAACGGCGCTGCGTGTCCAACGCCTGCTCCACCTGCCGGTACGCCAATTCGAGTTCGGTCAGCATTGCGTTGAACATCGCGGCAAGTTGTCCCACCTCGTCATTGGGTCCGACGTGTTGGACGCGGCGACGAAAATCGCGTTCCGCGCCGATGGCTTGCGCGGTCTGCGTGATGCGATGGATCGGCTGGAGCGCCGCGCCTGCCAGCACCCAACCGATCGCGAACGCGGCGAGAATGACGAGCGTATCGCCCGCGATCAAAATGACGCGCAAGGTACTCAGCATTTGTTCGCGCTCGGCAATCGGCGCGGCGAGTTGAACGATTTCGGGCACGCGGTCTGGTAAATTGATCGGCTGGCTGTAGATCAAGAGCGGATCGTCATCGACTACCGCCTCTTCGACCCAGGGCGCGCCTGTTTGCGCCGCGCGCAAACCCGCCTCGCTGAGCGGCAACGTTGTATCGCCGAGATCCCCGGTGCGCCGCAGCACGGTACCATCGAGACTGCGAATCTGCGTCCAGCGCCCCGGCATTGTCGCCGACATAGGCGCATCGCCGCGCGGCGTAAACCGGCGCAGTCCATTCGCAATCTCCTGGGCTTGGCGCGCCAGCGTACTTTTGGTCGTCTCCAACGTCGCTTGGCTCTGAATGACGTACAAGCCCACACTGAACGCGATCAACGTCAGCGCGAGAATTCCGATGTAGAGTAGGGTTAGACGTAAACGAATGGACATGGGAATCAGTAAACGGTGAACAGTGAACAGTGAACAGTCCACCGTTTACTGTTCACCGTTTACTGTTCACTGCGCGTTATTCTTCCCGTAACACATATCCCACCGCGCGCACAGTTTGAATCAAACGCGACTCGCCCGCGGCTTCGATCTTTTTTCGCAAATAGCCGATGTAAACTTCGAGCACGTTATCGTCGCCGCCAAAATCATAGCCCCAGACATCTTGCAGAATTTGTTCACGCCGCAAAACCTGGCGCGGATGTCGCATCAAATAGTGCAGCAGATCGAATTCTTTTGAAGTCAACTCGAACGCGCGCTCGCCGCGGCGCGTCTCGCGCGTGACCGGATTGAGATAGAGATCGGTGTACGTCAACGGTTCGTCTTTGCTGACGACCGCCGGGCGGCGCAAGAGCGCGTGGAGGCGCGCGATCAATTCGGCGGGCGCGAACGGTTTGGCGAGATAATCGTCCGCGCCGGTCTCCAATCCTTCCACGCGATCCTCGACGGCGTCGCGCGCGGTGAGCATCAAGACAAGTGTCTTGTCCTCGGCAGCGCGCAACTGCTTCATCACGCCAATGCCATCCAAGCCCGGCATCATCCAATCGAGTACGATCACGTCGGGGCGATGCTCGCGCACTTGCGTGAGCGCGGCATTGCCGTCCGTTGCCGCGAGCACTTGAAAGCCCTCGTACGATAACGTGCGGCGCAGCATATTCAAGAGTTTTTGATCGTCGTCCACAACGAGTACGGTTGCCATGTGAATTCTTCCAAATCTCCAATCCTATTATAACATATTCGATTGAGATGATACTGAGTGAATATTGAGAAAATGCTGAGAAAAGCGCCATAAATTCTCATCATATTCTCAGGATTGGCTTGGGATATTTTAAGGGAGATGAACTACAATCCGGGCGTAAAGGGGCCGGAGGTGGGGTTTATGAAACGCAGAAGGATCATCATTGGCGGAATTGTTTTGATTGTGCTAATCGTCGTCGGTATCGTCGTCTGGCAGAACCAGCAAGCGCAGACGACGACTGCCGCCAGCGTGCAGACTACCACCGTCCGGCGCGGCTCGCTCGCGGCGACCGTCGGCGCGGCGGGCAACATCTCTGCCCCCAGCCAAGTCGCCGTTGCGTTTCAGACGAGCGGCGTCGTCGCCCAAGTGAACGTCGCGGTGGGCGATACCGTCAAAAAAGATAAAGTGCTGCTGGAATTGGATCTGACCGATCTCAACCTCGCGCTCAAAACCGCGCAGACCAATCTGACGAGCGCGCAAGCGAGTTTCGATCAAACCAAAGCCGATTTGAACTTTGCGCTGCGCAACGCGCAATCGTCGTTGACGAGTTCCAAAGCGAATTTGGACGCGGCAAGCGCGAAGAATAACCAGAATCCGAATTCGCTCACCGTCGCCAAAGCCGCGCTGGACAAGGCGACGGTCACGCTGCAACAAGCGCAGGGCAACTATAACAAAATCGCGTGGCGTCCCGATGTTGGAATGTCCGCCGAAGCCACCGCCCTGCAATCGGCGACGATTGACTATCAAACCGCGCTGGCGAATTACAAAATCACCGAAGCGACGATCAACGATTCTGCGCTCAAAGCCGCGCAAGCGCAGTACGCCAGCGATCAAGTCGCGCTCGAACAGGCGCAGAAAAATCTCGATACGAAAATGCGCGTCGCGCAAGCGCAACTGGACGACGCGCAAGTTTCGCTCGATCAGGCAAAGCGGAATCTCGATAAAGCCAAAATCATCGCGCCGTTCGACGGAATGGTGGCAGCGGTGAATTACAGCGTTGGCGATTCGACCGGTTCGACTGCCGCGGTGACGGTCGTCGATCCATCGAACTTGCAGATCAAAGTGACCATCGCCGAAGTGGACATGGCAAAAGTCAAAGTGGGCAACACCGCGCAGGTCACGCTGGACGCGCTGCCCGGCGCGACGTACAACGCCAAGGTCACCGCGATCAGCCCTTCCGGCACCGTCACGCAAGGCGTCGTCAATTACCCGGTGATTCTCGTGTTGACCGACGCCGACCGCGCGATCAAGCCAGGAATGACCGCGAACCTGACTATCGAAGTCGAACGCCGCGACAACGTTTTGCTGATTCCGACGCGCGCAGTGCGGACGCAGGGAAATCAAAAGATCGTAACCGTGCAATCCCAGGGTCAACTCTCTCAAATGCGGGTCACCACGGGCTTGTCGAACGATACATCCGTTGAAATCACCAGCGGATTGCAGGAAGGGGATGTAGTCGTCGTGAATCAAACGACGACGCGCACGACCAGCGGTCCCGGCGCCAGTCCCGGTTTTGGAATTCCATTTATGCGATAAGCAGCTACGGAGGATAATCGTGTCAACAGTCATCGAAATCAATGACGTCAAGAAAATCTATCGGATGGGCGATATCGAAGTGCCCGCGCTCAACGGCGTTTCGATACAAGTCAGACAAGGCGAAATGGTCGCGATCACGGGGCCTTCCGGCTCCGGCAAGTCCACACTGATGAACATCATCGGGTGCCTGGACACGCCGACGAGCGGATCATACGTTCTCGACGGCGTCGACGTTTCCAAGATGAGCGACGACGAACAGGCGAATGTCCGCAACAAAAAGATCGGCTTTGTGTTCCAAACGTTCAACTTGTTGCCGCGCACACCGGCAGTCGATCAAGTGGAACTGCCGATGGTGTACGCCGGCGTTCCGGATCGCAAAGCGCGCGCGCTTGCCGCGCTGGAATCGGTTGGCTTGGCGGATCGCGTGCATCATCGCCCGAACGAATTGTCCGGCGGTCAGCAGCAGCGTGTCGCGATCGCGCGCGCGCTGGTCAACAATCCCAGCATCATTCTCGCCGACGAGCCGACCGGCAACCTCGATTCCAAATCGGGCGCGGAGATCATGGGCATTTTCAGACGCCTGAACGGCGAAGGGATGACGATTGTGCTCGTCACGCACGATCCGAACGTCGCCGCGCAAGCGCAACGCGCGATTCACGTGCGCGACGGATTGATTGTGAACGGAAATGGAAACGGGCACGAAAAGAAAGTGTGACGCGGTTGGATGGATGATTTTGCCTCCTTGTGTTATGCAACGCAAGGGGGCTTTTTGTTTCTGCCGCGCGGCGGGGCATTTGTGCGGGACGTTTCCAGGTAGCAATCCCCAGAATGTTTGACACTGCTCGGATTCTCTTGTAGAATCCAGTCAGATGAGCAAAGGAAAAATCAACGGATTGAGAATCTCATACGACAAAGCCGCCGACGTTCTGTGTTTTGCATTTGACGCGCCCAAAGAAGGCATTGACGAGGAAATCAGCGCGGGCGTTTTCGTGCGATTGGATACGCGAACGCGCCGCGCCATCGGCGTAACGATTGTTGACTTTGAGAAACGCTTTTCGCGCCCCGTTGCCGAGAGCGTGCCGATTGATCTCGCGCGATTTCTTGTGCCAGCGTAGGATATGACAACGGACAAAAACGGATTGAGCGGACGCTTGCCCGCAGGTCTGTCCGTTTGTTTTCGCACTTGTCCGTTGTCATCCCCCCACGGAGCCGCTTACGGCTGACCAACCACAGCAACCGCTGACCCGCCAAGAATTGCTCGCGATCTTTGAAGAGGTCGCGCGCGAAAAACCCTGCCGCAGCCGCAGTTGACCAGACACAGTATCGGTGCTATCCTACGAAACGAAGGAATAATCCATGAGCGATATCCTGGTGCGAATCAAGCGCGCGGTTCTCGCAGGTCGTTACGCCTTCAGCGAGAAGGCGCGCATGGAAATGGAGGCGGACGGCATCACGGAACTCGATGTGGCGGAATCTATCACCAATGCTGTCGCGATTTACAAAACGCTTCGTTCGCGCAGTCTTTTTCGAACCCACCCGCGAGAATACTTGTACGTCATCCAAAGCACCAATCTCAATGGATTGATGATTTACACAAAAGGTAAACTCGTGCGTGAAGCGGATACCGAAACCTACTATTTCCTGATTTCCTCAAAGAAAGCTCTCTGACGAGAGGTAAGTATGCTGAAAATCACATTCTGTCCAACCTGCGGCAGTCGCAAAATCAAAAAGGTTCGACGCAACTGGTCTGCCAAGTCTCACGGCAAATCCTACACAGTTCCCTTGTTGGAATTCTACGAGTGCCCAGTCTGCGGCGAAAAAATCTTCGACCGCCAGGCGATGCGAAGAATTGAAGAACATTCCCCTGCGTTTGCCAAAACGCGCGCAAGCAAGGTTCACGCGCCCGCGTGAGCGAGAAGATTACAACGGACTGCATCGGATTGAACGGACGCGCACTTGCAGGTTTGTCCGTTTAATCCGCACTTGTCCGTTGTCCTAACCTGATTACAACGGACAAAAACGGATTGAACGGACGCGCACTTGCAGGTTTGTCCGTTCAATCCCATCTCGTCCGTTGTCATCCCCACGGAGCCGCTTATGCCTGACCAAACCCAGCAACCGCCGACCCGCAAACAACTACTCGCGATCATCGAACGAGCCGCGCAAAACGGTTGAGTACTCGGAACGTGGCGCGTGATTTGACCAGACCCGCGTTCGCTTGTAATATCGGTACTGACGGAGGCAAAAATGATCCAGACGCTTGAAGCAACCATTGACGAGCAGGGAACCGTGCGTCTGTTGAAACCTACGCATTTGCCAGCCACACGGCGCGCGCGCGTCGTCGTCTTGGAAGAAACGCCTATCGCCGCAATCTCCGAAACTGCCTTGCTGAGCGAACGCGCGCTTGCCGCAGACTGGAATCGCCCCGAGGAGGACGCCGCATGGTCGCACCTTCAGCGCGCGCAGTCGGCTTGAGGATCCTCCGATGAACATTGAGACGGTCATCTGGCTCCGTGACATCATCGAAAAGATCGAACGCAGGCACCACTTGACTACCGAAGAAGTTGAGCAAGTGTTTTCCAATCGTCCGCGCTTCCGCTTCCTTGAAAAAGGCAAAGTCGAAGGCGAGAATCTTTACTCTGCAATGGGACAAACCGACGAAGGCCGTTACGTGATCGTCTATTTCATCCGCAAATCGCAGTATGAGGCATTGGTCATCAGCGCACGCGAGATGGAAGACGACGAACGAGGAAAATATGGCAAAAAATAAAATCAAACGCGATCCAATTCCTGAAAACTTTAAATCCATCGAACAAGCCGCCGAATTTTGGGACTCGCACTCTCTAGCGGACTATTGGGACTTGACGCGCCCCGCGCATTTCAAGGTTAATCTCAAGCACCGCCGTTATCTCGTCGCGCTCGAACCCAAGTTGCTGAGACAAGTCAGCCGCAAGGCAGAGCAAGAAGGCATCTCTGCCGAAACACTCATCAATGTTTGGCTCACCGAGAAATTGCGCGAAACGATTACAACGGACTAAATCGGATTCAACGGACGCGTCCCCACTGGTTTGTCCGTTTAATCCGCACTTGTCCGTTGTCCACCACCCCCCCGGAGCCGCTTATGCCTGACCAAACACAGCAACTGCTGACCCGCGAAGAACTCCTCGCGATCATTGAAAAAGCCGCGCGAAAGAAACAGACGAAACTTGCCCTACCTTTAAGAGGCATTACAGAACTTCCCGCTGAAATTGGTAAACTCATCAGATTGAAAGGGCTTGACCTCAGTGAGAATCAGTTGGAAACGCTCCCCGAGTCCATGGGCAACCTCATCAACTTGCAATGGCTAGACCTCAGAGGAAATCAACTGGCAGTACTTCCCGACTCCATTACCAAACTCGTTAACCTGAAGTCTCTTGCGCTCGGCAACAATAAACTAACAACACTACCAGAATTATTCGGCAATCTGAGAAGCCTGGAGGGCTTATGGCTCTACGACAATCCCCTACACTCGCTACCAACATCAATGGCGCGACTTGAACGGCTTGAGACACTTGACCTCGGTGGACCCTACAGTGTCAAACTACTTGACCCTGTGTCACAAATTTTCGCTAGACAAGGTTGGGATGCGCTCCGCGCGTATCTCCGCAGTCTTGAAGAAGCAGAACCACTCTACGAAGCAAAACTACTACTTGTAGGCGAAGGGGA
Organism: Candidatus Aquidulcis sp.; assembly: GCA_020723345.1. Classification (GTDB taxonomy): domain Bacteria; phylum Chloroflexota; class Anaerolineae; order UBA4142; family UBA4142; genus VGOB01. The sequence goes on from DYJA01000005.1 coordinate 139,142, forward strand.
AGTCGGTAAAACAACTCTGCTGAAAGCATTGACGGGTCAAGAACCGCGCGCAGATGAACCCACTACACACGGCGCGAAAATTGATGTCAAGGCATTGCTTCTGCCGCATCCAGAAAAGCGAAGGGTGGAGATTCAATTCAACTCGTGGGATTTCGGCGGGCAAGATGTCTATCGCGTCACGCACCAATTCTTTTTCAGCCGCCGCTCCATCTATCTGCTCGTGTGGGAGCCGCGCAAAGGCGTGCAAGCATCTCAGGTGGAAGATTGGCTCAAGATCATTCGTCTGCGCGTCGGCGACGATGCGCGCGTCATCATCGTCTCGACGCACTGCAAAACAGGTGGGCGGATCGCGCGCATTGACAAGCCCGTGCTGATACGCGACTTTGGCTCGATGATCGTCGGCTTTCACGAGGTGGATAGTCTGGTGGACGATCCCGCAACGGGGCAAAAAGTCGGCATCGCGGAACTCAAGACGATGATTGCGGACGCGGCAAAGAATCTTGAGCAGATGGGAATGTTATTCAATCGCGATTGGCGCGTGGCGCGCGACGAACTTCTTGCGATGAAAGAGCCGTGCATCGCTTACCCCAAATTTGCCGATGTGTGCGTGCGTCACGGCTTGGACGACATCTCGACCAAGACGCTCGCGACACTGATGCACGATTTGGGCTACGTCGTCTATTACGGCGACGACGAGCGATTGAAAAACGATGTGGTGCTTCAACCTGAATGGCTGACCAAAGCGATTGGCTTTGTCCTGGAGGATCGCAAGACGCAAGAGATGGCTGGCATCCTGCCCGACGATCGTTTGAAAGAAGTCTGGTGGGATCATCCTTTCAAGGGCGAGCAAAAATATGAGCCGCTGCTCTATCCCTTTTTCCTACGGCTGATGGAAAAGTACGACGTGTCGTATCGGCTCGAAGAAGGGAACGCGGTGCTCGTCGCGCAGCACGTCCCGCAAGTGCGCCCCGCGCTGCCTTGGTTGTCCGATGAAGAACCGACGCGCGGCAATCGCCGCATCGCGATGGTTTGCGCGATGGACGACGCGCCGCCTGGCTTGGTGCCGTGGATGATCGTCCGCACGCACGATTACGCGTACGATTCGTCAGGACACCGCTTGCACTGGCAAAAGGGAATGTTTCTGCGGAACACGCGTCACGGCGAAGCGATGCTCGAACTGCGTGAACGCGAATTTCACATCTACGCGCAAGCCATCTGGCCCGAATTCTTTATGAACGTCCTCCGCAAGACGCTGCAAAAACTCATCACCGACAACTGGCCCGGGATGGAAGGGCGCTACTATTTCGCCGTGCCGTGCAAGAATCGCATTGATGGAAAAGCGTGTGATGGTCGCTTTCGCATTGACGCGCTGCGGAAATTTCTTGAGGACGGCGATGAAACGATTCGCTGTCAGTCCTGCACCAAACGGCAGAACATCGTGGAACTGCTCTACGGCTTTGAGGAAATGGGCTGGGGCGAACAACTGCGCGCGATTGAATCGAAACTCGACGGCTTGGACAGCCGCGTCGCCAACTACGTCTTTGCGGTGATGCAAGCCATCGCCAGCGAATCGAAAGAAGGTCCGCGGCTCTTCACCATCACGCCGATTGATCCCGATTGGAAAAAGAAACTCTTCGCCAAACGCTACCGCCTGCATTTGTGGTGCGAGGCAGACGGTTGCCAACATCCGATCATCGAAAAAGGTGTGGGCGTTTACGAATTTGACGCTGACCGCGAGTGGGTCAAGCGCGTCGCGCCGTACGCAAATTTCATCGCGGGCGTTTTGAAAACCGCGCTGCCGCTCGTCGCGCCCGCCGTCAATTCTTTCTTCGGCGCGGACACAATCAAGAAATCGGGTTTCGAGGACGAATTGAATCTGACGAAAGAGGCGACGAGCAAATTGTTCCCAGAGGTCAAGCCATCGGATGCGCCAATTTTGCGCGAAGGCGGCTTGGACGAAGTCAACCGCTCTGGCGTCCTCGCGCTCCACGCGCTCCTCCGCGAACTGGATCCGAACCACGCCAAACTCGGACTCAAGCGCGTCCCCACCTACACAGGTGATTTCCGCTGGCTCGGCCAAAAGCACTACGACGCCGCGCAGCCGAAGATTCCGGACAAGATCGGATAGTTGTAGGGGCAAGGTCTCCTCGCCAATTTCGAGAATTGGCGCATTGTCAATTCGTCGCGCTTGTGATATGATACGCACCGAGGAGTAAGGTTCATGCAAACAATTGCGCTTGACCAAATAACTGAGCGTCTGCAAAAATTGCCCGACGAAAAACTCGCCATCGTGTACGATTTCGTTTCGTATCTCCTCGAACGCGACACAGAACAATTGCAGAGAAAATTCTCCGATGCCTTTCAAACGATGTTGGCATCGGAAGCAGTTCTGCGCCGCGATTGGGATCACCCTGAAGAAGACATCGCATGGGCAAATTTGTAAAAGGTGATGTGGTGGTCGCGCCGTTTCCGTTCTCGGATTTGAGCGCAACCAAGAAACGCCCCGCGTTGGTCGTGGCTGCGCTCGCGGGAGACGATGTACTTTTGTGCCAGATCACCAGCAAAGCCATGGTCGATGAGTACGCCATTTCAATCGCAGACGCCGATTTCACTGAAGGTGGGCTGCATCAACCAAGCAACGTCCGTCCCAATCGTCTCTTTACGGCTGACGGGAAAATCGTTTTGTATCGCGCTGGCGTGTTGACATCGCAGAAGATGCAGCAAGTCGTCGCAAAAATTGTAAGGATAGTGAGCGACTGACGTTGAAGTACGTCGCGTCAAATGACAGACCCGAAGGGTTCCGCAAACCCTTCGGGTCTTTTTATCCGCGTTCGTCCGCGTCCCTCCGCGTTCCGTTCTTCTTCTTCTCCAACCGCGCCAGCCGATGCTCCAACTCGCCGAGCCACTGCGAGCGCGCGTCGCGCGGAAATTCGGCAGCGGTGACGATGGCGAGCGCGGCGCGTGTTTGCGCGATCGCTTCCGCGTAATCGCGCGCGCGATGCTCGTAATACTTCGCCAGTTCGACGAACGCGTACACCTGCCGCGTGCCTGCCGCGCCGCGCCACAACTCCACCGCCGACGACACGTCGCCGCGCCGCCGCTGGAGGTGCGCGTATCGCCGCACGGTTTCGCGGAACGATTCCTCCGACAAGTCGAGTTCAAGCCCGCGCGCGTACAACATCACCGCGTCGTCCCAGCGCCCCAAGTCTTCGAACAGTTTGCCGATCGCGATCACGTCCAGTCCGTGCTCGACCGCGAAGGTGAGCGGATCGTTCAGCAGCGCGGCGATGTGATTCAGCAACGCCGCCATTGCGACGACGTCCATCGCGTTGTGGTAAAACACACCGCGTAGTTCGCGCGCGTCGCCGCTCCGCAAATAATCAATGTAGATTTGAGGAATCAGCCAGCCGGGAATATCTTCTTCCGTGCGCGTCATTTTCAAAATGTGCTGCTCGAGCGATCCGAGCGCGCGCGATTCGAGACGGTCGCGCCACAGACGTCGCGCGAGCGGCAGCAGATCGAGATGCGCGGCATCAACGAACGGAACCGCGTGCTGATTGACGATGCAGCGATTTCGCAGCAGCGGCGCGTCGAACGCTTTGCCGTTGAAGGTGACGAGCGCGTCATCGGGTTGTAAGAATTCGCTCAACGCGGCAAGCGCGGCAGGTTCTTCAATCGGATCGCGCATGAAAATCTGCGTGACGCGAAATTCTGCGCCGGTGAGTCGTCCTAGCCCGATCAGAAACGCGAACGTGCCGGTGCCGCCCGCGAGTCCCGTCGTCTCCGTGTCGAGAAAAACCAAGCGGCTGGGTTCGCACTGCGCGAGACGCGGCTCAGTTGCCCACGCGGCAATCGTCGCGAGCGACGCGTTGAGCGGCAGCGCAATTTGCCCGTGCCGATACTCCGGCGGGTACGTCGCTTGTACGACGAACGTCTCGCCGAGCGGGGTCGCGTGCGCGCGTCCCGGCACGACGTTTTCAATCGCGCGCGCGGTTGAGCGCGCGACGCGCGGCTTGGGCGGCGGCAAATCTTGCGCGCCGACTTGTACGCCGAGGGATTTTAGTTTGTCGGAGAGGGTGGGCATGGGAAATTAGAGATTGGAGATTAGAGATTGGAAGTTGGTGTCACGTTCGCTTGAAGCGTTCCAATTTCAAGGTCACGCAATTTTGCGAATCGGGACATTGCGCGTGAATCACGTCGCCTTTCCACCACGGGAGACTGCCGCCAAATTGGAACGTGGATAAATCGGGAAAGAGATCGTGATAGAAAAAGCCGCACAGCCCGGCGGGATCGTGACAACTGATTTCAAACGTGTCGCCCACTTGATGTCCGGCGTGACATTTTCCCTTCGCCTCTGTCACCGTGGCAACCACGCGATAGCCGACGCCTGGGTCTTTTGCCATTTTGTCGAACCTCCTTGATTGTTTGTGGCAAGTATATCACAATTTGGCGCAGTTGGCAGAAATGAAAAGAGCGTGCAAGGGGCATACGCGCTCTTGTGACTTTGTGACTTTCGCGTCACCTGGTAACCTGATTGAGCAACAGGGTGTGGACTTGATCCTCATGTACTCGCTCATTCGGGAAGCAGATATTCGCGAGACAGAAACTCCGAGGGGCTCTCTCTTTCTCTTGGAAGATAGATAGCCACAGGTATTTCAAGGGAGGCCAAGTAGCGGCACATCATTCGACCAACATCTCTCCAATCGAGGTTACCGAGTCCACAACCAAGCGCCGGTAGAGCAATAGATGTAATCCCCTCAGTCTTGTAGTTTGTCGCGAGCCAATGCAACCCCTCTTCAATGCCTTTCAAGTCCGAATTTTCACGCCAATGACGTTTGGTTGGGAAAAGAAGAAACCATTTGACTCCATTAGGGGTGGTGAGATTTCCAGGTTCATCGAATAGTACATCGTCAAAGGAAGCCTCTCGCTTGTAAAGATATGGCTTTCCCATTCTTAGCCATCTGTTTTTGCATGCGTCTTGGTAAACCACGTAAACGTCTGGGAATTGATATTTCGCTCGCGAAGCAAGTCCTTTTCCCATTATACCTACAGTATTCACACTAACTGTCAACGTCTGCATAGTGGAGAAAAACATATCTCCATCCGCAAGAAACAGATTCTGGGCGATCTGGTATTGCTTCTTCGGAAAGAAGAACATAGGCGGTTCTGGGATAACAGGAATCTGTCTCGGGATAATAGATCTCACCAAGTCAGCCACTTTATGGCTCGCGACATAAACGCTGTGGACAAGATCTGGTGATATTGCGCCGGGTACGAGACATTCAGCCATAATCTTTCTCTTGGATCCATCTACCGAGTTCCACCATTCGTTGCTGATCGTGTCCCAGATCTTCGACACCGCTTGTACGCCATCCTTGTAGCTAAAGAAGTCAGTCGCGTTGTTTGCGGCATTCCCGTTGGTAATGAAGGAACCTGGAATCTCAAGCACACGCCGATTCAAACCGAGCACGACAATCTCATTGGGACTCTTCTCATGGACAACGCGGAAGAGCATCGGATTTCTTGGTTGAAAATAAACGTTTGCGAATTCCCAAAGACTTCGGCCATCTGGTGTATGCTTCAATTTGCGATTGCTGACGATCTCGGCATCGTAGATTGCCTTGTATGCCACACCACGATCTTCAATGTACCGATGCGAAAGAATACCCATAGAGAGAATCGAAGGCAGGTTGTCGACATGGGTGATATAGTACAAACTCTTGATTTCTGGTTTGCCTTTGCTCTTGACCATTTAACTAACCTCAAGTTTCCTACGTCAAGAATATCACAGACCCCACGTTGCGTCAATTCCCAGCCGCCCTCACCTCGCGCTTTCCCCCGTACTCCTTGTCTCCCCCAGTACCACCGCACGCCAGCCACCCGCTCGCTAGAACACCAACCCACCCCACACGAACTGCGCGAACCCAGGTGTGGGGAATCTGCCAACCACATAACTGGTCTCCAGTCCGTGCTTGTTCGCGATCCGTTTGAGCCGCGCATCGTCCGCCGCGACGGGATGCGTCTTCACTTTACATTTTCTCCACTATTCTGTCAATTGTTGATTAACATTATCGCGTACAAGTGCCGAAAGTAGAGCCCGCGCCTCTTTCTTCCCCCCGTACCCCTGCTCGCCGCCGGGGCCAACGCACGACGGACAGCCGTCCTCGCACGCGCAATCGCGCACGAGTTCAAGCGCGCGCGTGATCAACTCGTCGTGCAGTTCAAACAGCCGCTCGCTGAAACCGATACCCGCGGGAATTTGATCGTAAATCACGATGCACGGTTTACCGTCGGTCAGCGGCGATTGCGGATCGGAGTGAATGCCGATATCGCGCGCGTCGCACATCAAAAAGAGCGGCGCGAGATGTCCGAGCGAGTGCGCGACGCCCGCGAGTCCGCTGCGAATCCGCACCGCGAGTTCCGCGCGGCGATGGCAGTTCGGGCAAAGCGTCGCGAGATTATCAAGTTGATTCGCCTGCTCGCGCGACGCGAACGCGCGAAATGGAATGCGATGATGAACGTGGTGCGGCTTGCCATTCTCCGGCGCGCCGCAACCCTGACAGCGATAGCGATCACGCGCACGGACACGCGCGCGAATCGAATCCCAGTCGGGTCCGTAATCGTTCGGCGCGTTCGTCCACAAGCCCTCATCGCGCAAACGCGCGACCGTTTCGTCGTTCACCGCGAGCCAGTAGCCGGTCGTCCGCAATTCCGTCGGCGGCAGCGCGACGACGCCCGCGCCAAGATTTTCGTGCGTGAACCATTTGATTTTTTTGTAGCCGGTCACTTGCGTCGTCACCGCGATTTCGCCGTGCGCTTTTGTCGCGCCGCGCGCATCGGCTTGCGCGAGTTTGTCGAGCAATTGCACTTGCGTTTCTTTGCGCGGCTCGGTGTAGTAATCGGCGTCGGTCGGGACGAGGCGCGCGATATGATGTTCCAAATCGAGTTCGCCGACGATGTACGCTTGACCCTCGTGCAAATAAATCGCTTCGGGATGCGCCATCCAGTCCGCGCTCGCGCGATCCACTTCACCGATGATCATTCCCTCCCTTGTTTTGGACGGGGGAGGGTTAAGGTGGGGGATTCCCTCCCCTGTCTTCGACGGCGGAGGGTTAGGGTGGGGGTCAACCTGCAACACCACCGATTGCGCCGACGCGCTGCGGAGCGAAGTCGCGTCGGCGGGATAACGATCAGACATCCAAAAATATTTCTCGCCCGATTGATGCACCACACCCGACTCGGCAAGAAACTGAAGAAATTCGGCAACGCGCGATGAATCAACGTGACCAAATTCTTCGTCCCGACGAAACGGCAACTCGAACGCGGCGCAGCGCAAATGTGCGAGCAGGATCAACAAGTTGTCCGGATTGATCAGCGCGCGTTCGGGCGAACGATCAAACAAATAATCGGGATGCCGCGCGAGAAATTGATCGAGCGGATCTGCCGACGCGACGAGGAGCGCGAGCGACGCGTCATCGCCGCGCCCCGCGCGTCCGGCTTGCTGTCGCGTCGCGGCAATCGTTCCCGGATAACCGACGAGAATCGCCGCGCCCATCCCGCCGATGTCGATCCCCAATTCGAGCGCGTTCGTCGCGACGACGGCGCGCACCGTCCCATCGCGCAGCCCGCGTTCGATCTCGCGACGCAGCGTTGGCAGATAACCGCCGCGATAGCCGCGCACCCCCACCCCTGACCCTCCCCCGTCGCCCACAGGGGAGGGAGAAAGGTATCGCAGGATCAATTCGACGGTGCGCCGCGCGCGCGCGAAAACAATCGTCTGCACATCGCGCGCCAACAATTCTTGCGCGAGCGTGACGCTTTCGAGAATCGTGCTGCGCCGCAGACCCAGTTTCTGATCGACGACCGGCGGATTGTACACGACGAAATGTTTCTCGCCCTTCGCCGCGCCGTCGTCGTCAACGAGCGCGACCGGTTCTTCTATCAATCGTTCCGCAAGTTCGGTTGGATTCGCAATTGTCGCGGACGTCAGAATGAATTGCGGCGACGCGCCGTAGAATGCCGCGACGCGTTTCAATCGCCGGAGAACGTTCGCGACGTGCGAGCCGAACACGCCGCGATACGCGTGCATCTCGTCGATGACAATGAATTGCAGATGCCGAAAAAATTCTGCCCAAATTGTGTGATGCGGCAAAATGCCCGCGTGAGCCATATCGGGATTGCTGACAATGACGCGCGCGTGGGCGCGGATGTTTGCGCGCGCGGATTGGGGTGTGTCGCCATCATAAGTAGCGAAGGATGAAGGATGAAGGATGAAGGATGAGGATTCTTTTTCATCCTTCATCCTTCCGCCTTCATCCTTGAGATTTGCAACTTGGTCTTGCGCCAGCGCTTTCGTCGGAAAAAGGTACAGCGCGCGCGCTTGATCATCGCGCAACAAACGATCGAGCACAGGCAAGTTATAGCACAGCGTTTTTCCGCTTGCGGTGCCGGTCACGACGACGATGTGTTCGCCCGCGCGCGCGTGCTGCCACGCAGTTGCCTGGTGCGTGTACAACGCGGCGATGCCGCGCGCGCGTAGCGCTTCGATCAACGCGGGATGCACGTCATCGGGAAACGCGACGGTGCGCGCGGCGCGCGCGGGAATCGTTCGCTGCGCGGCAATGTTCGAGCCGAAGCGCGCATCTGCGTGCCAAGCGTTCAGCAGAGCGTCAATTGAATCGCGAGATGAGAAAGATGCCATCACCGCCATTATATCTCGGCAGTGGTTTTTGGCAATCAGCCAAGATGGGGCTTTCAAAGTCGAGTACGCCTTGTCATTTCGAGCGGAGCGAGAAATCTCCGCCGTCGAAAACGGGATTTCTCGTCGGCAAAAGTCGCCTCCTCGAAATGACAATGACAAAACGTTGCGAGCGAGATTGTTTGCTTGACCGACGCGACATTCTCTTGTAGAATCGGAGTGGTTGACCCAGGTTCATTCGAGTGAAAACGATGGGCGCGCAATCTTCATCCACAATGACATTTACATCCGCCGACGAACGGTACGCGCTTGCGCGCGCGTACGTGCCGGAACACATTCCCAGTTTGATGGCGACGATTTCGCGCGCTGCGCCGTTTCTCGTCGAAGATTATCTCGGCTTTGCAAAAGACAACTGGGTGATTTTCGTCGGCTATCCGCTTGAAACTCAATTCGATTCAACGCGCTGCGACGCAATCCTCGCGCGTGTTCGCGCCATGCATCCCGCCGAATACCTTTGGTTTATCGGACCCGCAATTCCTCCGGCGCTCGCGCGCGATTACCGCGCGCGTCAGAGCGACAACTACTATCGTCTCGATCTCGCGCCGACACCGATCAAAGCGTCATTGCAACGTGAGGTCACTCAAGCCGCCAAGTCGCTTACCGTCGAACGCGCGCGCGCGTGGACAAAAGATCATCAGTCGCTCGCGGACGAACTTATGCGCCGCGAGAAATTGCCGCCGCTGATCACGGAATTGTACCGCGCGATGCCTGATTACATCGCGCACTGCGAAACCGCGCGCGTGCTGAACGCGCGCGACGCGCGCGGCAAACTGACCGCGTTCTTCGTCGTCGAACTCGCGGCGGAACAATTCGATACGTACGTGCTCGGCTGTCACTCGAAGAAAAACTACGCGCCGCACGCGTCCGATTTGCTCTTCGCCGAAATGATCGCGCTCGCGCGCGAACGCGGCAAACCGTCGATCAATCTCGGCTTGGGCGTAAACGCGGGGATCACGCGATTCAAAACGAAATGGGGCGGCAAGCCGTACTTGAATTACGAGTTCTGCGAGTGTTATTACGGAACGGAAAAACAAACTTCGATTGTGGATCTGCTGTTGGGAGACAAACTGTGAACCACTCTGTCGTTTCGAGGAGCGTAATCTGCGACGAGAAATCTCGTTCTAATCGCGATGTGGAGATTTCTCGCTCCGCTCGAAATGACAAATTCAGGATTCTATGAACCTCCGTTTCTGGTCGAACGAAAAACCGCTGCGAATGATCTGGCGCGTCGAGAAGAATCATCGCGCGGCGCACCTCGTCGGCACCGCGCACTTTTTCCCGTACAGTTTTGCGCGCGCGTTCGCGCGCCTGATGCAAGACGCCGCGACCGTACTGTTTGAGGGTCCGCTCGACGACGCGAGTTCCGCGCGCATCGCCGAGTACGGCAGGCAAGGCGCGGACGCGCCGACGTTCGTCGAACTGCTGACGCCCGAAGCGATTCGCGCAATCGAACGCATCCTCCGCCACCGGCTCGACAATCAGAACGGCGACACGTGGCTCTTGTCGCTCGTTGAGCGCAAGCCAATTTATTTCGAGACGTTCACGCGCGGCGTGCGTCCCTGGGCGGCGTTCTTCTCGATCTGGCAAACGTATCTCGGTTGGAAATATTCGATGGACTTGCAGGGCTATCAGATCGCGCGCAAACTCGGCAAGCCAATTCATTTTCTCGAAACGCTCGACGAGCAACTCGCGGTGCTCGACCACATTCCGCTGGAGCGGATCGCGCGGCAGTTGAACGACATCGAAAATTGGGAGAGTTACAAAAACGAGTACGTCAAAATTTTTCTCGACGGCGATCTGGAAAAGATGATGACGCTCACTGCGCGATTCGTCACGCGCGGTCCCGTCGTCGTCGGCGCGCGCGATCAGATTCTCTTCGACCGAATGAAACCAATTATCGAACGCGACGACGCGGTAGCGTTCATCGGCTTTCCGCACATTCCCGGCGTGACCAAACTTTTGCGCGACGATGGCTACAACGTGGCGCAGGTGCGCGCATGATTACGCCCGCTGAATGCGCCTACATCGCCGAACGCGCGTACGTGCCAGAGCATCTGCCGCACTACGTCACCGCGATTTCGCAGACCGAACCGTTTCTCATCGGCGATTTTGTCGCGCACGCGCGCGGCGAGCATTTGATTTTCGTCGGCTACCCGTTGAGCGGAAATTGCGATGACGCGCAGATGCTAAAATCGCTCGACGAGGCAAAAGCGCGTTTCGAGCCGCGCGTCATTTCGATCATCGCGCCCGCGCTGCCCGCCGGGTTGAAAGATTGCGCGCCGTCGCCGCCGCCGGACGAGTACTATCGTTTGGACTTGGCGCGCCTCGTCATTTCGCAAAAAACGCGCAACATGCTCGCGCGCGCGCGGCGCGACGCATCGGTGAACGAAGGCAAGTTTGGCAAGGAACACAAACAACTCATCGAAGAATTCTTGCGCGCGCATCGCCTCGACGACGCGACGCGGTTCATCTTCTCGCGCGTCGCGGAGTACGCCAAATGCGACACCGCGCGCGTGTTCGAGGCGCGCGACGCGCGCGGCAACCTCGTCGCGTTCGACATCGCGGAGTTTGGCGCGCGACAGTACGCGTTCTACATGTTCAACTTTCGCTCACGCCAGCACAGCGTTCCCGGCGCGTCGGATCTTTTGCTCGCGCACATCGTCGAGCACGCGCGCGCGGAGGGCAAGCGGTACGTGAATCTGGGATTGGGGATCGGCGCGGGCGTCGCGTTTTTCAAGCGCAAGTGGGGCGCGGCGCCGTTTTTGCGATACGTCGCGTGCGTGCAGGAATCAGCAGAAAAAGAAATGTGGACAGGACTATTCGAGAAAGTATAGACCCGGAGGGTTTAGTAAACCCTCCGGGTCTCGCTATCTACTCATCCCCCGCGTCCGCCGAAACAAAGTACACGTCCGTCGGCTTGAACTTGCTGTTACGCAAATAGCGCGCTTGCACCTTCATTCCGATCCAATCGAGCGACGCTTCGTGCGGGTCCACGCCGACGAGCCGCGTGAGAAACAGCGTGTTCGCGCCCTCGAACTCGATCAGCGCGAGCACGAACGGCGTCTCCGGCAGAAATTCTTCGCTGCCGAAATGACAAACGGTGAACGCGTGCACCGTTCCTTCGTTCGGCAGTTGCACCCATTCCGTTTCCGCGCCGGTGTACATATCCGAACCGCGCGGCGTCGGATACGTGTACCCGGTCTTGGGATCGCGATTGCCGAGCAAGACGCGATTCGCCAAGCCCGCGAACCACGGCGAGTCCTGCCCGTACGAGTGCAGGTACTCGACGTGGTACGGCTGGCGTTTGACGATCGGCGTCATTTCTTTCAACGCCGCGAGCGATTGCTTGTCCAGTTTTTTCGGAAACGGGACGTTGAACAGAATCGTCCCTTCCAGGTTTTCCTCGCGTTTGGTGTTCGTATTTTTCTTTGGCATGGTATCCTCGCTTTGTTGGACAAGTTTTGGAAACTTGTCCTACGCCTCCTTCTCCAAAATGCTCACGGTGACGTACGTGCCGGTGCCGGCGTGACTGTGAATCGCGCCGCGCTTGGCGTTCTTGATTTGCAGCGTCTCGTCCTTGAAATGCTTTTTGATCATCCCTTGCAATTGCCACAACGCAAAGACGCCTTGCATCAACCCGGTCGCGCCGACCGGATGCCCGCACGCGATCAAGCCGCCTGATGGATTCACCGGACAAATCGGTTTCTCTTTCAACTTCAAGCCGTACTTGACGCCCGGCATAAACGCCTTGCCCGATGTCGCGAACGCGCCGCCCTCGCCGTACCGACACAAGCCCATGTCCTCGTACGTCTGAATTTCCGACGAAGTGTACGCATCGTGCAGTTCGACGAAACTGATTTCGGTCAACGGATCCGCGATGCCCGCGTTCTTGTACGCTTGCTTGCTCGCCATGCGACCGGCGCGGAACGAATGAACGCCCGGATAACGAAAACCCTTTGCCCACAATTTTTTATAGTACGCCTGGGTTTCTTTGCTACCGACTTCGTGCGGCAGCGCGTACGATTTCATAAACTTGTCATAGTCGTCGTGCGGACGGTCCGCCATCCGCATCGCGTCGGTCCCCTTGCCGATGCCGGAGACCTTGACGCGCGGAATTCGTTTACCGGACGCCTTTTCCAATTTTGCCAGCCCGTCTTCGCTCGCGAGAATCACCGCCGCCGCGCCGTCGCTCATCACGCAAATATCGAGCCGCGTCAGGGGCCACGCCACCATCGGCGAATTACGTACATCTTGCACCGTCAACCGTTGGTGCTTTTGCGCGTACGGATTGTAGACCGCGTTCATGTAATTCTTGACCGAGACGTGCGCCAACTGCTCGACCGTCGTGCCGAATTCTTTCATGTGACGCGTCACCATCATCGCGTAATAGCCGGAGTAAAAGCCGCCGACCGGATAATCGAAACTGACGTCGCTCGCGAGCGCGATGAACTCGTTCCCCTTCCACGTCTCGACGTGCGACATCGTTTCAAAACCGTACGCGACGCACACGTCCATGTAACCGGACGCGACTTGCTTCCACGCTTCCTGAAAACAAATGCCGCCGGTCGCGCCGCCGCCTTCGACGCGATGACCGGGCTTGGGACACAAGCCGAGATAATCTTGCGCCATAATCCCCGCCATCAATTGCCGACTAAAGTGGTCGGAAAAATACGACGCGACCGAGCCATCCACGATTTCCGTAAACTGCTGGAAATCCAAACCGATGTCCCGAATCGCGTAATCGTACGCCTCTTTGATGACGGCTTGAAACGTTTTGTCCGGACGCGCCTTGGCAAATTTGGAAACGCCGCCGGACACACAATAGACTGGTCTCATTCCGATTCCCTCCTTGGATACGAAATGTGAATCGCGCACTTCCCTGTGCGGTACTTTTAGTATAGCGCGGATACGGTTTATTTTCAAATTTGATTGACGTTCCCGGCGATTCGCGATACAATGCGAACGATGTTCGCCCAGTTCTGGCGTCGCGTCCGACGCCACCCTCAACCCAAAGACGATCCCGCCGCGCTCCGCCCAAGCGCCGCGCGTCTCTCCGCGCTCATCGAGAGCGCGTCCGAAGGCATGTCCCTCCTGTCCGCCGAGGGCAAATCCATCTACATCAGCGCGGCGGGCGAACGCGTGTTAGGATACTCCCGCACGGAACTCCTCGGGCGCTCCTTTTGGGAATTGCTGCATCCCGATGATCATGTCGCCGCGAAGAGCGCCCTCGACAAACTGCTTCAGACACCGGGCGGAACGCTCACCGGTCAATTCCGTTTTCGACAGAAAGACGGAACTTGGCGTTGGATCGAAAGCACCGGCAAGAACCTGCTGAACGATCCGGAGATCCAAGCCATCGTCGTCACGCATCACGACGTGACCTTGCGGAAACAACACGAAAGCGAAATCGCGCGCCTCGAAACATTCAATCGCGAAATGATCCAGAGCATGACCGAGGGCATTGCCGCCGAAGATCGCGCCGGTAATTTCACTTTTGTCAATCCTGCCGCCGCCGCGCTGTTGGGTTATACGCCGGATGAACTCATCGGCAAGCATTGGACGAGCATCGTGCCACCCGATCAACACGCCATCGTCCAAGCCGCCAACGAACGCCGCGCGCAAGGCATCGCTGATCGTTATGAATTGCAGATCGTTCGCAAAGATGGCGCGCGGCTCTCCGTTCTCGTCGCCGGTAGTCCGCGCTTTGAAAACGCTCAATGGGCTGGCTCGCTGGCAGTCTTCACCGACATTACCGAACGCAAACGGATGGAGGAAACGTTACGCGCGAACGAAGAATTGTATCGCTACGCCACCGATGCCACGGGGCAAATGATCTACGATTACAACACCATCACCGGGCAAATCAATTGGGCGGGCGCGATTCGAGCCGTCACCGGATACACGCCGGAGGAATTTTCCACGGTCGATATTTCCGGCTGGGAGGAGATGCTTCATCCCGAGGATCGCGCGCGCGCGCTGGAGCAATTGCGCCAAGCCAAGCAACAGCGCCGCGAGTACCACGTCGAATATCGTTTTCGCCGTAAGGATAGCGCGTACACTTGCATCGAAGACTGGGGCGTCTTTCTCGTCAATCCGGCGGGGCAAATCTATCGCATGATCGGCGCGATGAAAGACATCGCCGAACGCAAGCGCGTGGAAGAAATTCTCCGCGACCGCGAAGACCGGTACCGCGACCTCGTCGAAGCCAGTCCGGTGATCATCATCCTGCACGACCTGGCGGGCAACATCCTTTCCGCCAATCCTGCCGCCGCCCAACTCCTCGGCTGCACGACCGACGAATTCACCCGGCTGAATGTCCGGGATACTTTGGCGCCGCACGTCCGCGATCGATTCGAAGCGTACCTGACGACCGTTCAGCAAAACGGTTACGCCAGCGGACTGATGCGCGTTCAAACGCGCGCCGGCGAAGAGCGGATCTTGGAATACACCAGCACGCTGCGGACGGAAGGCGTCAGCGCGCCGATTGTGCGCGCGATGGCGCGCGACGTGACCGAACTCCGGCGCGCCGAACACGCGCAAGCGCGCTCGGCGAAACAGATGGCGGCGCTGTACGCCACCTCGCTCGAAATCAACGCGCAGATCGATCTCGCCCAACTGCTTCCCACCATCGTCCATCGCGCCGCCGATTTGGTGGGCGCGCGCATGGGTGCGTTGTACTTGATGCAGCCCGACAATCAAACCGTGCGCCTCGCCGTCAGTTACAACCAGCCCGGCAATTACACGGATGTCACGCTACGCTTGGGCGAAGGCGTGGCGGGACGCGTGGCGCAAACCGGTCGCCCGATCATGATTGAAGATTATAGTCAGTGGGAAGGACGCGCCGCCAGATTCGCGAACACTTTATTTCGCCGCATCTTGGGCGTCCCGATCAAATCCGGCAACCGGGTGATCGGCGTGCTGAATGTCACCGACATCGAAAAGACTGGCGCGTACCAAGAAGAGGAAATTCGGCTGGTCAGTCTCTTCGCCGATCAAGCCGCGATCGCGATCGAAAACGCGCGCCTGCTCACCGAAACCAGCGCGCGCGCGGATGAATTCATCGCGCTGTACGAAACGGCGCGCGACCTGATGACGCAAAACGATTTGGACGCGCTCTTGCGCACCATCGTCACGCGCGCGACGACGCTGCTCAAATCGCAAACCGGCTCCATTTTCCTGTACGACGCCGAACGCGGCGATCTCGAACTGGTGGTGGCGCAAAGCTATCCGATCGCATCACCCGTGCGCGTGAAACTGGGCGAGGGCATGGCGGGGCGCGTCGCGCAGACGCGGCAGCCCCTCAGCGTCGAAAATTATAACGACTGGGAACATCGCCTCTCCACCTTCGATCCGATTCCCTTTTCCGCCGTCCTCCAAGTTCCCATGTTGTACGGCGGCGAATTGATCGGCGTGCTGGACGTGAGCGAAATCGGCGCGTCCACGCGCAAGTTCAGCGAGACCGACACGCGCCTGCTGAGTCTCTTCGCCGCGCAAGCCGCGAGCGCGGTCTATAACGCGCGCCTGCTCCAACAGACCCAGCAGCGCGCCGAGCAACTCGCTTTGCTGTACGACGCGGTGTTGACGCTCAATCGCGCCATCGCACCGCGCCAAGTCATCCAACATTTGCTCGAGATCGCAAGCAAGAGCGTCCATGCTGACCGCGCCGATTTCTATCGGTACGATCCTGAAACTCACACGCTCGCCTTCGAAAGCGGCGGCGGTTATGCGGATCATCTCATCCCGTCGCTGCGTACGCTCAAGTTCGTTTCGGGCGAGCCGCGCGGTCTGGTCGGCTGGGTGGCGGCAGAACGGACGCCCCTCTACCTCGCCGATGCTTTGGCGGACCCGCGCTGGATTCTGATTGATCCGACGATTCATTCCGCGTACTGGGTGCCGGTGGAACGCGAACAACATCTCTTTGGCGTGCTCGTCGTCACCAACACGCGCGTGGATGCGTTTACGCCCGCCGATCAACGCCTCGTCGCGCTCTTCGCCAATCAAGTCGCGGTCGCGCTCGAACGCGCGCATCTTTTTCAAGCCGAACAAACGCGCCGCGCCGAACTCGCCGCGCTGTACGATCTCTCGCGCGCGCTGGCGAATACCGACACGCTTGCCACCATTCTCGATTTGGTCGTCCAAGCCGCTATCGCGACGATCCACGTCACCTTCGCGCGCATCGCGCTTGTCGAAGGCGACACGCTGGTCGTACAAGCCACGCAGCCCATTCGCGTCCTCGATCGCGATTTGGGCAGGGGTACCGGCGTCCCTCTGTCCCAGTTGCCTGACTGCCGCCGCGCGTTGGAGCAAAATGAAATCCTCGTTCTCGATCCGGCGCCGCAAACTAGCGTCGTCGAGCGCGAGTTCCTGCTGCGCGATCTAGCGAAGACGCTCTGCCTTGTGCCGCTCCACGCGGGCGGACACGCGCTCGGCTTGTTGATGCTCGGCGAAGCGCGCGCGCCCGGACGCGAACCCTTTACCGCCGATCAAATGCGCCTCGCGCGCAGCATCGGCGATCAAGCCGCCAGCGCGATTCGTCGGACAAAACTGCACGAGCAGATCGAACATCGGCTGAGCCAAACCCAGGCATTACGCACGATTGACATGACGATCACCGCCAGTCTCGACCTCAATGTCACCCTGGATGTATTTCTAACTCAAGTCGCCACGCAACTCCTCACCGACGCCGCGGCTATTTTGCGTTACACGCCATATTCGCAAATGCTCGAGTACGTTGCCGGGCAGGGCTTTCGCGGCAAAGCCATCGAATCTTCGCAGATTCGTTTGGGCGCGGAATATGCCGGGCGCGCCGCGCTCGAACGACGTATCGTCAGTGAGCCTAATCTGTCAGCGCAACGCGCGACCTTGCTCCGCGACTTTCTCTGCACGGACGAAAATTTCGTCAGTTGCGTGTGCGTCCCGCTGATCGCCAAAGGTCAAATCAAGGGCGTGCTGGAAATTTTCTATCGTCAGGCATTCTATCCCAATTCCGATTGGCTCGACTTTGTGGAAACCTTGGGTACGCAAGCCGCCATCGCGATGGATAACGCCGAGTTGTTCGATAATTTGCAGCGCTCCAATCTGGAACTCGCGTTGGCGTACGACGCGACCATCGCCGGCTGGTCGCGCACACTTGAATTACGCGACCCCGCGCGGGCGGGACGCGCGCAACGCGTGACCGAATCGACGATCCGCCTCGCGCGCGCGCTGGGAATCCGCGAACCGGAATTGATCCATCTGCGCCACGGCGCGCTGTTGCACGACATCGGCATGTTGAGTGTGCCCGATACGCTCCGGCGCAAACGCGGCGCGCTCACGCCGCGAGAGAAACAAATCGTCTGCGAACATCCGCGCCACGCGTACGCCATTCTTTCATCCAACGCGCACTTGCGCCCGATCATCGATATTCCATATTGCCATCACGAACGCTGGGATGGGCAAGGATATCCGCGCGGACTCATGGGCGAGCAAATTCCGCTTGCGGCGCGCATCTTTGCGGTCGCAGACGCGTGGGACGCGCTCACGGTCGGAACACCCGAACAATCCGCGCAAACGCACGAGCAAGCACACGCGTATTTGCAGAAAATGACGGGAAAGATTTTCGACCCGCGGGTCGTCAAGATATTCTTGTCTATCCTCGAAGGCACGGTCGGCGGATGAGCGACTTCGTTCGCGCAAACGTGTGCGTTTTGCGTTTTTCCTGTGTTGGAATATAATGCGCCAATCAAGCCGTTTCAGGCAAATAGCCGAAGATCAATCTTCGGGCTGAACGGACGAAGGACGCTAAACGTCCTTGAACCGCTCAGCCCTGTCGTTTGCGGCGGGCTATTTTCAAGGGAGATTTTATCGATGAATTTGCCTAATCCATTTCGTTCGCGCGAAAAAGACTTTCTCAAAGCCATCGGCGAACAAGCGCAGAAAACGCGCGAAGGACTCGAAGCGCTCGAAGCGTACCTCAAGGACGGCGACGAAGCGCAAGCCAAGCGTGTCCAAGCCATCGAAAAAGAAGCCGACGAACTACGCCGGATCTTGATTGACGATCTCAACCGCACTTTCGTGACGCCGATTGATCGCGAAGATTTGTACGCGCTCTCGCGCACGATTGACGACGTGCTCGACTATGAGTACACCACGCTGGACGAAATGGTCGCGCTCGGCATCAAACCGAACACGTACTTGCAGCGGCTCGTGTCGATCCTGCGCGAAGCCGCCGACGAACTGTACTTGGGCGTGATCCAGTTGAAAGCGCATCCCCAAGTCGCGCTCGATCACGCGACGCGCGCCAAGGCGCTGGAAAATCGCGCGGAGAGCGTTTATCGTTCCGCCGTCGGCGATTTGTTCAAAGAGCCCAAGACGGTCGAAGACATCATCGAGATCCTGAAAATGCGCGAGATTTATCGCCACTTGTCGAACGCGGCAGATCGCGGCGACGAAGCGGCGAACATTCTCGGCGACATCGTCGTCAAGATGACGTAAGCACAAGACCCGAAGGGTTTCGGAAACCCTTCGGGTCTTGTCATCAAAACTGAAAGCCCGGCGCGAACGGCACGATGCGGCGCGTGTAATCGGTGATGTACTGCTTGAGCCGCGCTTCCACTTGTTTCCAGTGCTCATCGTTCAGCGCTGCCTGCATGTCTTTTTCCTCCGCGACGAACGCGAGCAAGCGCGTCGGATAGTTGCCGTACACCGTGTGCCACACGCCCACATTTTCCAAGCCCAATCGCTGCAAGGTTGGAATAAAGACGTTCATCATAAATTGCCGATATTCTTCCAACGTCGTCGGAAGAATATTGTAGGTCAAGAGTATTTTGGAACGCACCCCGACTGTCTCCTCGCGCTTCTATGCTCATTATATCGCGCCGTCGTCGTTTCCGCAAAAACAAAGTAAGGGCGAAGCATTTGTTTCGACAGATTGGATCGCCAAGTTGGTTGGAATTATGCCGGCAAGTTCTTCCAACAATAGAAATCTGACAAATGCTTCGCCCCTACCGGAATAACGTGAACGTCAGCCAAATCGCCAACAGCGCGAACACTCCGGCAATCGCGAGTTTGACGCGCGCGATATTCTTCCGCAAGAAATCACCCAACTGTAACACCGTCGTCCCGCCATAGACCAACAGAAAGACGACGATCAGCGGCGCGATGAAAAGCAGATTGTACAACACCAAATAGATGATCGCTTGCGGGCGCAATTCGGGAATACTCATCACGAAAACGATCGTCGGCAAATAGATTTGCCCCGTACATGCCAACTCGATCAACGAAATCAGCGCGCCGGTCACAAAGACACCCAGGATGTAAATGGGCGCGCCGCCGCTCGATTGCACGACGGCGTACACTTGACCGCGCAACACACCCGGCAATTTCAACGTCATCGTTTCGGCGTGACCGCGCCGCGCCTTCAAAAAATCGACGAAACTGATCGCCGCCAAAATCGCGCAGAGGAGCGCGGTGAGCGCGTACACCCAACGCCCAACCGTCGTCAGCCATCCGCCCATCAGATCGAGCGTTTTGTACAAACCCAGCCCAACCGCGAGATACGTTAGAAACACGCCCAGCGTAAACGCGCTGCCGACGAACAAGACCGCTTTGCCTTGCCGACCACTCAGGGTGAGGTACGACACGAAGAAAATCAGCGCGGCGAACGCGCACGGATTCAAGCCGTCGATCAATCCCGCCAGCGCGACGGTCAAAACGCCGAACGAACGAAAGCGCGCGACGAGCTCGTTTTGCGCCGCGCTCGAGTCGTACTTTGCCCACACCCGCTCCGTTCCGGTCGCCAGATATTTTTCGACGAGCGCGCGCAGATTTTGCGGCGTGAATTCTTGCGCGCCCAGCAGCGCGTCCTGACCGATAAAAACGCCGGGCGTCTCGAACGACGCGCGTCCGATTTGGTCTGCCAGCCATTGCGCCAGCGGAGTATGATCGTAGATGTTGAACTCGTCGACGATCACTTGCGGATAGCGATTCTGGATGTACTGGATGTCCAGTTGCGCGCGGCTGCACTCTTGACAGCCGGTTTGATAGAAATATGCGATGTGAATTGGCGCTGGCTTGGCTGTGGGCGCGATGGTTGGCGTCCTTCGACTATCGCTCAGGATCGTCGGCGCGCGCGTCGCGGTGGGCGACGGCGCGAATGTCGGCGCGATCAGCAGCACGACGGTCGGCGCGGCGGTGGACGTTGGCTTGATCGGAGTGATCGTCGGTGCGGGCGCGGTGGACGACTGACTGTTCAAGCCGGGAATTTTCGGCAACTCGATTCCGCCGGTCGCGAGATGTTTTTCGATCAAGCCGGGCAAACGTCCATCAACTTCGTCCGCGCCCAACAGCACTTGATCGCCGATAAATAGCATCGGGACAATATACGAATCGTCGGGAATGCGAAAATTTTCGACGGCGCTGATCCACAATTCATAATTCGCCGGTTCGTTTACTTCCAGCAGACGAATGTCCAATTGACTGCCGTATTTTTGCTGAAGCGGCGGCAGCGTATTTTGCAAAACAAAATGGCAATTCGGGCACGTCTGGGAATAAAACAACACTGCGCGCACGATCGGTTTTTGCGCGTGTGCGGCACTCCACATTCCACTCACGCTGAGAAATGTCACGAGAACTGTCAGAAGAATTTTCCGCATCGCCGAACCTCAACCCGCATAAAAAAGGACAAGCCGCTGCGATCATCACCCGGCTTGTCCTCACCTCTGCTGGGAGACGTGGATTCGAACCACGATTAACTGATCCAGAGTCAAATCCTCAGTCGTCTCTCAATGTCCTGCCATTATTTGTGGAATTTGCCCGATTGGGCGGCGAAAATCCAATTCGGTTGAATTCCGAACACGGGCATTATGGCACAGATCGTCACTGTTGGCAAATCCCCCGTGAGAATACACTGCTCGTTAGTCCCGCACCGGGCTGTGTTGCTGGTGCAGTCGCTGCAGTTCTGCCGTGTTGAAGCGCAGGTAGATACGCGTCGTCTCAATGTCTGAATGCCCCAACATGTCGGCAAGCGATGAGACGTCTCCGCCGGACAAGACCCAGTCCCGACCGAATCCGTGGCGCAATGAGTGCGGATTGAAACGTCCCTCAATGCCGGCGTCGCGAGCGCGACGTGCCAGCACTTGATAGACGGTGCTCAGCGTGAAATTCCCCTTTTGCGTCGTGAACACGTGATCTGTGTTCGCGAATGTTCCCCGCTCTTGCAACCAATCCGTCAACGCTTGGCGCGTCTTCGGCTGCAAGAACACAAATCGCTGCTGATTTCCCTTGCCACACACAAGCGCTACGCCCCGCGCTAGATCAACATCATCGATCCTGAGTCCGGCGATCTCCGCAGCGCGGCAACCTGTATCCCGCAAAATGAGTAAGAGCGCCCGGTCTCGCGCTAGGTGAGCCGACTCCATCATCTTCTCAAAATCATCTTTAGTGATCGCACGGGGCAGCAGTTTCGGCTTTTTCGGCATCTGTAGCCGCGTCATCGGATTGACGGTTATTCGCCCTTCGTCGTGCAGCCATTTGAAAAAACGCTTGACCGTTCGGACGTAACCGCGAATGGTGAAGACCGACAATCCGCCGTCATGCACTCGCCGCTTGGGATGATGCACGTATCGCTCCGCGCGCGTTTGGAGCGAAACGATAAAACCGCGCGTCGCATCGGGGTCAAGCCAGCGTTCACCGACCGCCTCCGACCACGTTCGCAACATGCCAGCATACCAATTGGTCGTTTTGGGCGAAAGACCAGCGGCGCGGCAAGCCACGAGGAAGCTGGCGATGCACTCTGCAATCTGCATGAATCCTCCACAAATTGCCAAAAAGATTTGCCGCGCCAGCATAGCACACGCGTTCTGATGTGGCTATCCCTACAATCAGTGATTTTTCCGTGATTTTTGTATCACGGATTTCCGTTACTCAATAAAAAAAGCGCGGCAATAGGATGCCGCGCACGAAACACGGTGGGGAGCGGGTTCAGCCCGCGAAGCGTCCCGCTCTCCACCGATACTTTACCACAGAAAGGATAAGTACGCAATGAAACAAACGAGCGAAAAAGGATTCTATGACATCCAGCGCATCTTCAACTGGATCGTCCAGTACAAAACCGAGCACGATGGCAACTCCCCAACTCTGCGCGAACTCATGCGCGCCTGTGATATGTCGTCTCTCTCCGTCGTGGCGTACAACCTGCGTCGCCTAGAACGCGCCGGCAAGATTACGCTTGCCGGCCGCCGCGCGCAAACGCGTCGCATCGTCGTGATTGGCGGAGAGTGGCACTTGAACACCCAAAACATCGCGTAACTCCAAGGGAGGAAAACCGATGAGCATCGAAATGATGACACTCGTTTGGCGACATTCGCGCAACAAAGGGAGTGTCTTGTTGATGGAACTTGCGATTGCCGATCACGCGCACGACGACGGAACGGGGGCGTACCCCTCGACCGAACGGTTAGCGCGATACGCCAGGCAGACCGAGCGCAATGTGCGATTCGTTTTGCAACAACTACTCGATTCCAAAGAAGTGAGCATCGAGTACAACGCCGGTCCGCGCGGAACCAATCGCTTTACCCTCAACACAAAATTGCTCCGCAGTCTGCCCGATCAGATTCCAAATCGCGAGGGGGAAAGGGTTTCCTCCCAGGGGGAAAAGATTTCCTCGGGGGAAAAGATTTCCCCCCTGAAAAAATCCGCGCGAGGGGGGAAATCCAGCGTCAAAGGGGGGAAAAATCGCGTCGAGGGGGGGAAAAATCGACACTGTAGCACGACTACCGACAAATTTAGGGACCCGTACGCGACGCGTGCAA
>DYJA01000078.1 GCA_020723345.1 Candidatus Aquidulcis sp.
CCAAGTTCAGCCCACAAATATCTCGGACATATCACGGCGCAGGGAACCGTCCCAACTCTTCAAAGTCCCAGCGCTTGGCACCAAGACAAAACTCATTCTCTTCGCAGCCGCGCTCGTGCTCGCGTCGCTTGGCGCGCCAGCCGTGATTCCCGGCGCGCAGGCGCAGGGCTCCAGCACGCTCTACACCACGCTCGTCGCGCAAAACATGAACGCCCTCGAAAGCATGACCGCGCGCGTGACGTACTACAATCTCGGCGGGAGTCCCGTGTTGACCACCAGCCACAACGTTTCGCCGTACCGCTCGCTCACCATCAACCAACCCAGCCAAGTCGGCTTGCCCACCAACTTTGGCGGTACCGCCATGATCGACGCGAGTCAGCCGTTTGGCGCGTTTGTGTACGAGTACAACGGCAACGTCAACACGTACGGCATGAACTTTAGAGTGGACGCGTACAATGCTTCGTCTACCGTTGCCGAGGGGTACGAGTTCGCCTTTCCCCAATTGCTCAAGTCCATTTACGACGCCGGCACCAACATGACCTACAACTCGAATATCTCGATTCAAAACGCCAGTGCGGTCAGCGCGAACGTTACGATCACGTACACGCAAAGCAGCGGCAGCCAGTACGTCCATTCCGGCATCATCATTCCGCCCGGCGGCGCGTCGACGCTTGATCTGCCGAGCGACAGCGCGCTGTCGGGTGTGCCAAACTTTTATGGCACCGCGCGCCTGACTTCGACCCAGCCGGTCGCCATCGTGTATCATCACTATACGGCAAATCTGCTCGTGTCGTTTGCCGGGCTTGGGACAGCGAATGCCGGTACTACGCTCTACCTCTCGCAACTACTCAGGGACATTTATGATAGTGGCTCAGGATATTGGTGGGCAAGTTCCATTGTTCTAATGCCCTTGGATGGCACTTCCGCCAATGTCACTGTGACGTATCAGAGTAGCAGCGGTAGTGTGTACACTCAGAGCCAAACCGCCGCGCCGATGGGCGCATTCGATCTACGCTACAGTGCAGTGTTGCCGGGGAGCTTTTATGGAACTGCCAAATTGACCGCCGACAAACCGATTGTCGCGGTAGTCAATCTGGTGACCTACTACGACAGCAATCGTGGAATCCGCGCGGCTGGGTATCGCGCCGCTCCCAGCCACGCTGCCGCGACGCGCGTTTGCCTGCCCACGTTGAAAAAGAATGCCAGTGACGCGGCGACGGGCGTCACCTGGGGAACCGGTGTTGCCGGGCGTTTGGCCGGTAGCAGCGCGACGACTGTGACACTCACCTACTATCTGAACGATGGGACGACCGTCCAACAAACTTATGCCGTCTCGCCCAGCGGACCGATGTTCAACTTCGATCAGCGCTATAACACCGCGATTCCAACCGGCAGCACTTTTTCCGGCGTCCTAACCACCAATCCGCCGCAGCCGATTATCGCGAATGTCAACTTTGCCGCCGACTCGACGGTGCGGGGAGATCCAAGTTTCACCTACGAAGGGATCGGTTGCGCGTACTAGTAACATCGCCCCTCGTGGGCGTCCGTGATCTCGCGGCAAAAACGCCGACAAGCGGCTATGTTACGGGGTTCTCCGACAAACTGCTAGACTCTGCGATACAAAAGCGAGTGTAGTAGGAATCACACACTATTCCTTTTTTCGTCGCCGGTTGTATAATGGCAGATAACAAAGGCGGCGAAATGAGTTTGCTTGAGCCGAATGAACTTTTGAAACGATTCTCCAAGCCGATCGAGATCATTTCTTGGATCATGATCGCGGCGGGATTCGTGGTTACGGATCTGCTTCCGCTCGAACCTGCCAATCGCCGCGCGATGTACATCGTCGTATTTGCGGCGGCGCTCTACACGGGAATCTACTATCGCGTCTTGATCCGGCAAATCTATCGCTGGCGCTGGGTGCGCTACATCCCTGCTTTTGCCGGAGTCGCGTTCATCGCGTGCGTGAATTATTTTGCCGGTCTGCGCGCCGAAGTCCAAGTCTTTTACGTCTTGATCGTTTCCGTCGTCGGAATCCGCTATGGACACAAGATGGCGATCCTCGTCGCGGTCGTGTGCGCCGCGGCGAGTTCCATCGTGCTTCTGCTCGATGCGATTCCCTCGCCACTCACCTGGGCATCCCAGGCAATCATTCTCCTGATCTACGCGTCCGCCGGATATCTTGCCGCGACGCTGGCAAATACCATTCGTCGGCAATCCGCCCGGATGGCGGTTCTCAACGAAGTGGCGCGCGCGCTCAGTTCGACGATCGATCTGGACGACTTGCTCGACTCGATCTATCAGCAATTGAGCCGCGTCATCCCGACCGATTCGTACTATGTTGGGCTCCACGCGCCCGGCGACGCGTTCGTCGCAATGCAAATCGTCGTCGATGACGGAGAACGATTTGCCGAACAAAAGATTCCGTACGGCGAGGGGCTGTCGAGTTTGGTCATCGAACGACGCCAACCCCTTTTGGTTCGACGGCTATCGGTCGAAGAAAACAACTTGCCGGTCAAGCGCGTGCCGGTCGGCAATCGCCGCCAATCGGAATCGTGGCTGGGCGTACCGCTGCTGATGCGCGATGAATTCACCGGCGTGCTTGCGGTGGCGAGTTACCAGGCGAACGCGTTCAAAGAGGATGACATCACACTCCTGAGCAACCTCGCAAGCCAGGTCGCGCTCGCGCTCGACAACGCGCGGCATCACGCGCAAGTGGAAGAGCAGGCGCGCCGCGATTCGCTGACCGGCGCGTACAATCACGGATATTTTGTCGCGCAATTGGAACACGTCGTCGCGCAAAGCCATCGCGCAAGACCGGTCGCGTTGATTATGCTCGACATCGACTATTTCAAAAAATACAACGACACGTACGGACATGTCGTTGGAGATTTGGTGCTGCGCTTGATCGTTCAAGTGATTCGCGCGCACATCAAGCGCACCGATATTGTCGGTCGGTGGGGCGGCGAAGAGTTTGGAATCATCCTGCCGAAAACGACGCTGGCGCAAGCGCAGCTCGTCGCCCAGCGCATTCGTCAAACTTTGGTGACGATACCACTGCTGGACGAATCCGGCAAAGCATTTCCCAAGCCGACGGTCAGTCAAGGCATTGCCGCGTTTCCCGATCACGCGCAGAACGCCCATCAATTAGTCGACGTAGCCGACGCCGCGCTGTACGACGCGAAACACGCGGGCCGCGATCAGGTGCGCGTTGCCGGGCTGAGTACGTCCTCCTCAACTACTTGAACCGCTGAAAATTGTACGGCGGATAGACAATCTCTTTGAGGTTGAGTTGCATCCCGGTTTGCAACTGGAGTTTGTTCAACTCCTCCACACTGCGAATTCCGTACCCCCACGTTGTCTAGCCCTTTCCGCATCACGTAATAGCCGTACGTATTTTGATCCGACCCAGGAATATCTGCCTTGAGTGGGATGATCGCGTTCGCGGGATCATAACCATTCTCGACGTACCAGCCAGCCGTGGAATCCACGCGCACCCATTTGCCGTCGACAAACACTTCGACGAACACGTGACCGTACCACGCCATCTTTTTTCCCGCTTGCAATTCCCTCGCCAAGACGATGCTCGATGCGTCGATCAGCACCGTGGGATAGCCCAGGTCGCGCGCCATCGACGCGTAAACCAAGCCCCAATCGTGACAGCCGCTTAATTGGCGTTCATTCATCAACTGATCGGCAGTGACTTTGCCGATGAACGTTCCGCCTGCCGCGTACGAACTGAACCCGCGTCGGATCCAAGCATGAATCTCGCCCAGATGCGCGATGCTCTGCGGTTTGCCGCGCAGCGAATCGACGATCTTGGGATTCGACAAGCGCGTCTGTTCGCCTTGCGCGAGATACTTTTCGGGCGCGCCGTAATCGATGCCGAACACGGATTGATAACGCTGGCTCGCGGTGAGCGTCGGCGTGCGCGATGGCGTGGGCAACGGAGTCGCAGTTTGCGTCGGCGGCGGAAGCGGCGTCGGTGTGGGATACGGAGTGTACGTCGGCAGAGGCGTGTACGTGGCTTGCGGCGCGAGCGTTGGCGGCGCAGTGGGCGACGCGCTCGCGCACGCAATTAGAAATCCAACGAGGCAGAACGATAATCCGAAAAGAGCAGACGCGGTCGTTTTCATTTCTTCCTCCTGGCGAATGTTCCGATCGACGAACCCGCGCGGCTTGCGTCATTTCCAACGCGAGTTCGATTATGACGCGCGGAGCAGGAGGTGTCAAAAACAAAAAAGGGGAGAGCACTCCCCTTTAGACAAACCAATCACGCCTCACGTTTTATTCTCCCCGCGCTTGCGATACACGCGCTCAGTCAGCCACTTGCCGTGATGCTCTTGGGCGTACTCTTCCGTGACGGTGCCTTCGAACATCGAAGTGATCGACTCGCGATGAATCGGATGCGCCGCGACGAGATAGAGATGGAGCATGAACAGCACCACCGTCGCAATTACCGACAAATCGTGGATCACCACGCTCCACATAAAGATCGTCGGCGCGACGACGCCTTTGCCGAACCACATCACGAGCCCGGTGATCGTGAACAGCGCGAACGTGACGATCTGCGTGAGCGCGTTGAGTTTTTGTCCCGCGTTGTACTTGCCCTGCGGCGGCATCGTCCCCGCGTGTCCGTGCGTGTAATAGTTCCACGCGTTCCGCAGCCAGCCCCAGTCATCTTTGCCCCACGCGAACGACTCTTTGAGCGAGTAGAAAAATTCGCGCGGCGAAAAGACGAGATAGATCAGCGGCGCGCCGATGAACACCACGGCGGCAATGCGATGCGCGAGGCGGCTCGCTTCGCCGGCGGAGCCAGTGGCAAACGGTTGAAACCACGGCACGTAGACGAACAAGCCGGTGCCGAGCAAAACGGTGAATGCCCCAAAGTGAACCCAGTGCGCCAGTCGCTCGGCGGCGGTAAAACGCACGACCAGCGCCTGCCGACCGCGCGCGACGAGATCAATTGCAATTGATGCCATTGTGATTTCTCCTCTCCAAATGCGTGATGTGCGAGCGCTATTCACGCATCACGTTTCACGTTTCACGTTTCCGGTTCGACCGTCTCCACGTCCCCCAACCGCGCGCGGCGCGTCAAGACCCAGTTGACGCCCAAGCCGAGTGCCGTAGCCCCCACGGCGACATAGCCGAAGGGTTGCAAGAGATTCTGCCAGAAATTCGCAAGCACCGGATATTCCGGTTTCTCCGGCAAACCGTACGCGGCGGCGGGCGCGGTCAGCACGTACACGCGTCCCAAGCCGCCCAGTTCGCTCTCGCCGTAGACGCGCGCTTCGGCGTAGCCGAGTTTCTTCAAATCCTCGACGCGCGTTTTCGCGGTCGCGAGCACCTTGCCGCGATCGCTAAAGCCGAGCGCGGCGGCGGGGCACGTCTTGACGCACGCCGGAATCAAATCGTTCGTGATCCGATCCTGGCAGAACGTACACTTGGTTGCTTTCGCTTCGCCAGTGAGCGCGTTGATCGTTTCCAGGCGCGGAATGTTGAACGGGCACGCTTGCGAGCAGTAGCCGCAGCCGTTGCACAGATCGCGTTCGAGCGAGACAAAGCCCAGCGCGTTTTTCTTGAGCGCGGCGGTCGGGCAGACATCGACGCACGCGGCGTTCGCGCATTGCATACAACCCCATTTCATAAAGAGCCAACGCACTTTGCCGCCCGCTTCGTACTCGCTAAAACGGATGCGCGTCCACGTATCCGCGTTCAAGTCGAGCGGATTTTCGTACGTGCCCACCTGCGTCGTCTTCGTCGGCGCGAGATTCCACCATTCCTTGCACGCGACTTGACATCCTTTGCAGCCGATGCAAATCGAAGTATCAATCAGCATTGCTTTTGTCATGTTACACCTTCCTCACATCGCACAACCACGCCTTGTATTCGGGAATCGTCGTGTTGGCGTCGCCGACGTGCGGCGTGAGCGAGTTCGCGCTGTCACCGGTCGACGCGCCTGCGTAGCCCCAATGCCAAATCAAGCCGACTTGATGCACCGTCTTGCCGTTGATGTTGAACGGCTTGATGCGCTTGGTCACGACCGCGACCATTTGGACTTTGCCGCGCGTGTTTTCGACGATCACGCGGTCGCCGTTCTTGATGCCCTTTTCCGCCGCGAGTTGCTCGCTCATTTCGACGAACGGCGCGGGCTGCGCTTCGACGAGCCACGGGAGATTGCGGCTCATCGCTCCGGCTTGCATGTGCTCGCTGAGGCGATACGTCGTGCCGACGATGGGGTACTTTGCCGCGTCGCTGCGCCTGTTCGAATCCGATTCCCAGATTTTCGCGATCGGATTGTTCTGTTGCTTGGAAAGCAGATTCTGCACCGGGCTTTCCCACGCTTCGTAATGTTCGGGGAACGGACCTTCGGCGAGACCGGGCGCGAACAAGCGCGCGACGCCTTCGTTGTTCATGATGAACGGATAGATCGCGTCCGGCGCGCCGCCGCCATCCACCACATCGCCCGAAAATGCTTTCGTCTCCGGATTCCATTTGAGCGGCGCGCGTTTTGGATCCCAGGGCACACCTTGCGGACTGAGCGACGCGCGATTGTAGAGGATGCGCCGATTGACGGGCCAGTTCCACGCCCAGCCGGAATAGAGATACAAACCGGTCGGGTCGCTGTTGTCGCGCCGCGCCGCCATATTTCCGGCATCGGTGTAGTAGCCGCAATAAATCCAACTGCCGCACGTCGTCAAGCCGTCGTCGCGCAGCGATGCGAACGCCGGAATTTGCTTGCCCGCCGCGATCAACACCGTACCCTTGTCGTCCTTGATGTCCGCGGTCGCGCGACCGTTGATCTCTTTCGCGATGGTGTGCGCGTGCGGCAGACCGTCGCCGTAATTCCAATCGAGTTTCGTGATCGGATCGGCGAACGCGCCGCCGTCTCTTTTGTACAACGCGCGCACGCGATTCATGATTTGATTGACGATCCACAAGTCCGGTTTGCTGTCGCCGACCGGGTCAATCGCCTTGTTGCGCCACTGCACCCAGCGTCCGGTGTTGGTGACGCTGCCTTCGCGCTCGACCCAGGACGCGGCAGGGAGCAGGAACACTTCGGTCTTGATGTCTGCCGGTTTCACACCGGGTCGTTTCCAGAACGCGGTCGTTTCCGTTTCCCACAATTCCGAGACGACCATCCAATCGAGTTTGGCGAGCGCGTCGCGTTCCAGTCCCGCGTTCGGTCCGCCAACTGCCGGGTTTTGTCCGATGACGATAAAGCCCTTGATGTCGCCGGCGTTCATCGCTTCAAAAAGCGCGATGTGCGAGTAATCTTTGCCCGCCGCCATCTTGGGTAACCAATTGAACGCGAAATCGTTCTCCTTGGTCGCCGCGTCGCCGAACCATGCTTTGAGTAGACTGACGATGTACTTGGGATAGTTCTTCCACCAGTTCAGACTCTTGGGGTCGTTTGTCGTTGGAACCACGCGCTTGAGATAATCTGCGAGCGATTGCTCGCGCCCCATCGGCGTCGCGAGATAGCCGGGCAAGTTGTTGTACAGCGCCGCCATGTCAGTCGAACCCTGGACGTTGTGCAAGCCGCGCATCGCCGCGACCTGTCCGCCCGCGACGCCGACGTTGCCCAACAGCAACTGCACGAGCGCGAGCGATTCGACGTTCTGCGAGCCGTACGAGTGTTGCGTTTGTCCCATCGCGTAGATGATCGCGCCCGCCTTGTCCGGCTTGCCGGTCTCGGAGTACATTTTGTACACCTGCTCCAGCAAATCTTTCGGTGTACCGGTGATCGCGGACACTTTGTCGAAGGTGTAACGCGCATAGTGTTTCTTCATCAATTGGAGAACGCACTGGGGCTCGCTCAGCGTGAGGTCGCGCTTGGGGATACCCTTGTCGTCGAGTTGATACGTCCACGTGGATTTGTCGTACGCTTTGGTCGTCGGATTGAATCCGCTGAACAGACCGTCGTTGAATTCAAATTTGGGATTGACGAGGAACGACGCGTTCGTGTACTCACGGACGTACTCTTCCTGATACAATTTGTTTTCGAGGATGTAACTGATCAACCCGCCCATAAACGCGATGTCGGTGCCGGAGCGGATCGGCGCGTAGAGCGTTGCCGCCGCCGCGCTGCGCGTCACGCGCGGATCGACGACGATCAGTTTCGCGCCCTTTTCCATCGCTTTCGTCACCCACTTGAACGCGCAGGGGTGATTTTCGGCGGGGTTGCCGCCCATGATCCAAATCACATCCGAGTTCGCGAAATCGGCGATGTGATTCGTCATCGCGCCACGTCCAAACGCTGCCGCCAAACTGGCGACGGTGCTGGAGTGTCAGATCCGCGCTTGGTGTTCGAGGTAGACGATGCCGAGCGCGCGCGCGGCTTTGACCCAGGAATAGACTTCTTCGTTCGTGTGCTGCGCGCCGCCCAAGTACGCGATGCCTTCGGTACGATTGACGGTCGCGCCATCCTTGTCTTTGGCGACGAAGGTCTTGTCGCGCGTCTCTTTGATTTTTTGCGCGATGCGGTCGAGCGCCCAATCCCAGGATTTTTCTTCCCACTTGTCGGAACCCGGCGCGCGATACTGCACCTTGGTCACGCGTTCGGGACTGTAGATCACCTGCCAGTTCGCCGCGCCCTTGCTGCACAGCGTACCGCGATTGATCGGGTGATCGGGATCGCCTTCGACGTTGACGACCCTGCCACCTTGCACGCCGACGATCTGACCGCACCCGACCGCGCAGTACGTGCAGATCGTCGCAATCTCTCCGACTTTTTTGTGCAAGAGAAATTGTGGCTCTCCTTCGGCGGCTACCGCGTCCGGCAGACCGTTTCCCAGCAACAGTCCGCCGACCGTCGCGCCGCCGAGTTTGAGAAAATCACGTCGTGAAACAGACATTGATTCTATCCTCCTCTTGATTCAACTCAACCTTGCGAAGGTTTCCTTCGACTCCGCTCAGGATGATCCTTCGACTCCGCTCAGGATGATCCTTCGCAAGGTTGCCAACCCCTTCAACGTTCATTCGTTTTCGTTTGTGTTTCGATGGCATGCGCCTCCTGCGCAGCCAGCGCGAGCACAACTGCCTTGAGTTCTGCCACCGCCTGCCGAATTTGTTCCAATTCTTCCGCATGGAGGCGCCGGTATGAATCGAGTTGCTGTTCCAGCCGCAAGACTCGAACCGCCACATCTGAGGGTGGGTTTGAAGACATAGTTCGCCCGCAAATAAAAACGCCGACCCGGGCATAACAACCGGGCCGGCACAATCGTGTGTGCTCCTCCCTTGCCCTGCGCTGGACAATCACGCCAAGCCGATCATTAGCCATGGCGCATAGACACATCACACAAGGGAATAGTAGCACAATGCCGCTTGCGGAGCGACGTACAAAAGGGTCATCGTGGGGAGAAAACGTATCAGAAGAGAGCCGGTTTACCCCCAAGTCGGCTTGGAAGAAGGGCTATTGCCCAAAACGCAACCGTCGGATCAGTTCGTCCGGTAGTTGCGCCTCCTTCATTTTTTTCTGAGTGGCAGAGACATCGTAAATCACGCGCCGCCAAGTCAACTTCACCGCGCTTTGATCGAGAAGGACATACGCCGCACGCGGATCGTCGTCGCGCGGTTGTCCAACGCTGCCCGGATTGATGAGGAGACGATCCAACGTAAGTAACAGCGGCAAATCGACGTGGGACCATTCCGCGGAAATTCCTCGCCAGTACGCCGGCTTGCGGAAAACGACCGGAACGTGCGTATGTCCGTACAAACAAATCGGCGTCGCCATGCGCTCCAAACACAGCCGCGCAATCGAAGGTGTCGCGATGTATTCCCAAATCGGATCGCGCGGACTGCCGTGAACCAACGTGATGCCGTACCCCGCGATAACTGCCGATGGAGCCAGCGTTGCCAACCATTCGCGATTGGCGCGCGTAAGTGTGTCGCGCGTCCAGCGGAGGGATCGCCGCGCGTCCGAAGAGAAATCGGCATCGTCCAATTTGCCGATTGCCGCGAGATCGTGATTCCCCGCCAGGCAGATCGCATCGCGCGCGCGCAAGCGTTCGATACATTCATTCGGGTCGGGCCCATAGCCAACGATGTCGCCCAAGCACCAAATCTGATCGAACTGGCCCGCATCCCGGAGCACGGCGTCCAACGCGGCAAGGTTCGCGTGAATGTCGGACACGATGAGGATACGCACGGCGACGATTGTAACACAGATGATTCCGAAAGGAAACTGGGGGCGTTTGCCAAGCGCGGCGGAATGAATATAATCTGTTTCGTGACCATGAAATTCCTTGATGGCTTGAAGCAACTTGTTCAGCGCGACGCGCCGAAGGATCATGCGGCGTCGAGCGACGCGCTCGCGACGACGATTGGCGTCGGCGCGCTGCTCGCGCAGCGTTATCGCCTGGACGCGGAATTGGGCAGAGGCGGTATGGGCGTCGTCTTCCGCGCGCACGACGTTCGACTCGACCGCGCGGTGGCGCTCAAGGTCATCAACTTGGACGAGGCGGACGCGCGCGCGCGCGAACGATTTTTGCGCGAAGCGCAGATCACCGTCGAACTCAATCATCCGCACATCGTCGCCGTTTACGCGACGGACGCGGTGAAGACCGGCGCGCCACAGCCCACGCCGTACATCGTCATGGAATATGTTCAAGGCAAAAACCTCGACCAAGTGCGCGGGCTGACCTACGCGCAGATCGTCGAAATCGCCTGGCAGATTTGCGACGCGCTCAAGTACGCTCACGCGCAAGGATTGGCGCATCGCAATCTGAAACCAGGGAACGTCCTCGTACAAGCGCGCGGCGATCATTACGTCGCCAAGTTGGTAGATTTTGGAGTGGCGCGCGCGCACAGCATGGAGAACTTGCCAAACGAAGGCGTCGCCGGTACCGGCGGCTACGTCGCGCCGGAGGTCATCGCGGGGCAGCCCGCCGATGTCGGCGCAGACCTGTACGCGCTCGGCGTAATGCTGTACGAAATGGTGACTGGGCACGCGCCATTTTCCGATTTCGATTCGGACACCATTTTCACGCAGCACTCGCGCGAATCGGTCACGCCGCCGAGTCACTCGCGCCCCGACGTGCCGCCCGCGCTCGAATCAATCATTCTTCGTCTACTGGCGAAAGATCCGCAAGACCGCTACGCGTCCGCAGCCGAAGTATGCCGCGCGCTCGATCAAGTCACGGCTCCGCGCGAAACGGCGCGCACGAACTTGCCGCAACCTGCGACCAGTTTCGTCGGGCGCATAGAAGAAATCGCACAAGTGTCGCGCTTGCTTGAATCGCACCGCGCCGTGACGCTCGTTGGCGCGGGCGGCATCGGCAAGACGCGGCTCGCGTTAGCCGTCGGCGCGCAATTGAGCGATCAGTTTTTGGACGGCGTATGGTTGGCGGAATTTACGCCGTGGCGCGACCCGATGTTGGTTCCACAAATCATCGCGTCGGCGCTGGGCGTGCGCGAGGAATCGCGCCGAATGTTGGTCGCGACCTTGGCGGAACAGTTGCGCGACCGAAACTTGTTGCTTATCTTCGATCAATGCGAACATCTGCGCAGCGCGTGCGCGCAACTCGCCCAAACGATTTTGCGCGCGTGCCCAGCCGTGCGTATTCTGACGACCAGTCGCGAATCGCTGAATATTTCTGGCGAAGCGATTTACCACGTCGCGCCGCTCTCCACCTCCGATGCCGAACAACTTTTCATCGAGCGCATTGGCGCGGCAACGCTGGGTTCCCAGATCGCCGCCGAGCAGCGGGCTTGCATCGCGCGCATTTGTCGCCGCGTGGATGCGCTTCCGCTTGCCGTCGAACTCGCGGCGGCGCGCGTCGCGGCGGACGCGCCGACGAGCCGCAACGCGTGTGGGGAATACGCGCAGACGAATTCGACCTCCGCGGCTTTGGATGAATTATTGGAACAGGTTGCCGCGCAACTCGAAAATCAATGGGCGATACAGAGTGACGCGACGCGGTCGCACGAACAAACGCTGGGCGCGGTTCTCGATTGGAGTTATCGTTGCCTCGACGCGCCAGCGCGCGCGCTGTGCAATCGCCTGTCCGTGTTCGTCGGCGGGTGTACGTCCGCGGCGGT
This sequence comes from Candidatus Aquidulcis sp., assembly GCA_020723345.1. GTDB lineage: Bacteria > Chloroflexota > Anaerolineae > UBA4142 > UBA4142 > VGOB01. The sequence goes on from DYJA01000078.1 coordinate 12,040, forward strand.
CGAATCGTTCAGCGGCGCGGGTAATCTCGACGCGACGAACTCGCTCGCGCAGGGGGTCACCGCGGCGCTGATCGATCCAAGTCCATCCAGCGGCGCGACGCGATACTATATGCCCGAATCGATTCGGCAATTCGCGCTCGCGCAATTGCAAGCCGCAGGCGAAGAAGAAACGATGCGCCGCAATCATCGCGACGACTATCTTTTGCTCGCGCTTCAAGCCGAGCCGAATCTGCACGGTTCGGAGCAAGGCATCTGGCGCGCGCGCTTGGAAACCGAGTATGCCAACCTGCTGTCCGCGCTCGATTGGACGATTAGCCGACCGCAGGACGCGGCAGTTGCGTTCCGCTTTGGCGGCGCGCTGTGGCAATTTTGGAATGAGCGCGGTTATTGGCGCGATGGTCGCGAACGCTTGGCGAAAATTCTCGCGCTGCCGTACACTCCGGCAGCAGCGGCAGCGCGATTGTCCGCGCAGATCGGCGCGGGGTACCTCGCGCTGCGGCAAGCCGATGACGCGAATGCGCGCGAATTGCTCGAACAAGGACTCGCGCTGGCGCGCGCTTCCAGCGATCAGCGGTCTGCCGCGTACGCGCTGTGTGGTTTGGGTTGGCTCGCGCAAGCGCGCCGCGAGCACGCGCAAGCCCAATCGTTCTACCACGCGGGGTGGGAACAATTCCAAGGCGCGGGCAATCCCTGGGAATCGGCGAACGCGCTCTTCAATCTGGGCGCGACGCGTTTGCGCGCGGGCGATCACTTGGGCGCGCGGACGCTGTTCACGTCTGCGCTCGCCGCGTTTCGCGCAATCGGCGCTCAGCGCGGGATCGCGCAGACGCTCACCCATCTTGGCGTGATTGCGTACCACTTGCAACAGTACGACACGGCGCGCGCGCGGTTCGAGGAGGGTTTGCCGGTCTGGCGCGGCTTGCGTGATTCATTCGGTCTCGCCAATCTGCTCGTCCACCTGGGCTATGCTTCGCTGCGCCAGGAACGCGCGGAACCCGCGCGCGAATTTTTCGGCGAAGGATTGGCGCTGTTCAAAGAATTGCGCCGTCGCCGCTACATCGCCGACGCGCTGTACGGGATCGCGGGCGCGCTCGCGCTGCAGCGTCAACCCGAACGCGCCGCGCAAGTGATCGGCGCAGCCGACGCGTTATTGGATGCGCCCGGCGCGCCCAGCGAAACCGCCGGTCCCATCGCATCTGATCGTGAGTGGATCGTCAGCCGCATCCAATTGGAACCCGTCGCGTTTCAAACTGCGCGCGCGGCGGGACGCGCGCAGAGTCTGGAGCAAGCGATTGCTCAAGCCATGGAGTAGGGGCGAGACATTCGCCAGAGAAAAGAAAACCTTGCGAAGGTTGACCTGAAATTCGGCTACGCTTTTGAGTCAACCTTCGCAAGGTTTGGTCGGATCACAGCCACCCGCGCTTGCCTGCCTCGGCGACGGCTTGGGCGCGGTTGGCAACGCCCAGTTTTTCGAGAATGTCTTGCACTTTGCGCTTGACGGTCACTTCGCTCCAAAAAACCTTCTCCGCGATTTCTTTGTTGGTCGCGCCAGCCGCGATCATTCGTAGGACTTGCAGTTCCTGATCGGTCAAGCCCGAGGCGGCGCGCGCTTTGTCTTGCGCCAAGTCCTGAAACTCGCGCATCACTTTGCCGACGAGATTCGGGCTGAGCAGCCGCTCGCCGCGTGCGACCTGGCGAATCGAATCGGCGAGGACTTGCGGCGACGCGCTCTTGAGCAAGTAACCATCTGCGCCCGCGCGCAGCGCGCCGAACAGATAGTCGTCGTCGTCATACGTAGTCAAGACAATGACTTTCACATTCGGATAGTCGCGCTTCAACCGCTGGGTTGTTTCGATGCCATTCATCCCCGGCAGACGAATATCCACCAGCACGACATCCGGCTCGAGCGACTCGAGGATCGTCAACAGCGCGGACGCGTCCTCCGATTCGCCGACGATCTGGATATCGGTGTGATTTGCCAATACGCTGCGGACTCCCTGGCGAACAACCGGGTGGTCGTCCACGATCAGCACACGGATTGCACTCATCTTCCTCCTCAAGCGTAGTGAACAGTGAACAGTCAACAGTCACCGTTCACTGTTGACTGCTCACTGATCACTGTCAGTTCACCGGTACGCGACACGACACGCGAGTGCCCTCGTTCGGGCGCGAAGTGATCGTGAGTGTGCCACCCACGCTGGCGGCGCGCTCTTGCATCCCGATCAGTCCGAGTTGGGTGCGCGCTTGGTGTGTGACTTGCGCGAAATCAAACCCGCTGCCGTCGTCGACGATGTCGGTTTGCAGATCGCGCACGCCCCACAAGAAATGAATCTGCGCTTGCCGCGCGTGCGCGTGCGTCTCAACATTGTTGAGCGCTTCCTGCACGATCCGGAATACGGCAACTTCGGCGTCGGGACTAAAGCGGCGCGGGGCGCCCTCGACCGACACGTGACATGCCACGCCCGCGCGCGCCGCGAAACTTTCGGCGTACTCGCGCAGCGCGGGCACCAGCCCGTGCGCGTCCAGCGTGACGGGGCGCAAACTATAGATCGCGCTTCGCATCTCTGTTTCGATGCGGCGCAACAGATCCTGCGTCGCGACCAGCCGCGAAGCCGTTGTTTCTGGTTTGTCCGCCAGCGCATCCCGCGCCGCTTGCGTTTCAAACAATGCGCCGATGATCAACTGCTGAACGCCGTCGTGCAAATCGTGCGCGATGCGCGCTCGCGTTTTCTCCTCGATGCGCCGTTCCTCGACGAGGACTTGTTGCAGCGCGTCGGCTTTGCGCGCCATTTCCGCTTCCAGCGCGGCTAGTTCGCGGGTGCGTTCCTGCACGCGCGACTCGAGTTCTTGGTTCAGCGCTTTGAGTTGCGCGTGCAAACGCGCTTTTTCAATCGCCACTCCGATTTGATGTCCGAGCGCCAACAGCAGCGCGCGATCGGCGTGGTCGAATTCGCGCGGCGCGTGACTTGCCACATGGATCACGCCAACAACGCGATCGGTGGTTCGCACCGGTACGCAGAGGACGGCGCGAAACTTGGCGCAAGCGCACGGCGTTTGCGCCAAGGGTGTGTGGCGTTCCAGGTCGTGAATCGCGATCAGCGCGCCGGTTTGCGCGGACTTGCCGCAGGCGCATTGCCCCAGTGGAATCACGCGTTCTGCGGCGATAAACTCGTCCGAGACGCGGCGCGCGGCTTGCAGAACGAGTTTGTCGTTTTCGATCAGCCGCACCTCGCCCGATTCCAAGCGCATCAATTCCAACACTTGATCAATCGCGCGATTCAAGACCTGATCAAGTTCGAGCGATTGATTCACCGCCTCGCCGATCCGGTTCAGCGCAAGGAGGTGTTGCCGTTGCCGCTCGCGTTGTCGTTCGGCGCGCACGGCGAGGGTCAGCGTCAGAAACGCCAGCAGCGGTCCGATGACGCCCAGCAGCGCGACGCCCACCAACGTTTGGGAGGAGAAAAGCGCATAGCCATCGATGATGAGGTTTTCCCAGATGACGTAGCCAATTCCCAGCGCAGAGAGAATCAGCGGCACGAGCCACCGGCTAATCGCGATGAGACGGATGGGGTGGTGCCGCGCGCGTTCGCTGGCAGACATGGACTCTTCAGGCGAGGGCAAGGGCAAGCGAAACCTCCTTTGCATTGCGAATTCTTGCTTTCAAAAGTATCTGGGCGGTCTGACATTTGCCAGTCCGCCCAGAGAATTCTTTCTCAGCGATGCGCGTGATGATTCGCCGTTTCCAGATCGCAATAGAGCAAGTCCGACTCGCAACCGACGCATTCAAATTGCAGCGTCGCGTGCGCGATGCGGTACTTGTGAAAAAGCAACTCGCCGATCTCTTGCTTGATCGGCGCGCTCGCGCTGATCGGAATATCGTCGGTGGCGATGTGCGCGGAGAGCGAGCGCATACTTTGGGTGATGCTCCAGACGTGCAAGTCGTGGACATCGTTGACGCCGTTGACGCGTTTCAAATCGCGCACGATGTCGGCGAGGTCGACGTCGCGCGGCGCGCCTTCCAGCAAAATGACCATCGTCTCGCGCATGATGCTCCATGCGTTCCACAAAATCAGCGCGCCGATCAAAACGCTCACGAGCGGATCGAGCCACTGCCAACCGGTGAGCGCGATGCCGATCCCGGCGAGAATCGCGGCAAAGGTCGACGCCGCGTCGCCGGCGAGGTGCACGAACGCGCTCCGCATGTTCAAGTCGTGTTCGCTGCCGCGCCGGACGAGGAGCGCGGTCCCCAGGTTGACAACGAACGCGATCGCGGCGACGACCGTGAGGATCCCCGCATCCACTTGCGGCGGCGCGATCAAGCGGTGGTACGCTTCGTAAAAAATGCCGCACGCGATCAGCGCGAGTGTTGTCGAGTTGACGAGCGCGATAAGGATGCCCGCGCGATGATAACCAAATGTTCGGCGCGCATTCGCCGGACGCGCAGCGAGCGCAATCGCGTGCCAACTGAGCGCGAGCGCGATCACATCGGTAAAGTTGTGCGCGGCGTCGGTCAACAGCGCGAGACTGTTCGACCAGAGACCGGCAATCGCTTCGACGCCGACAAACACGAGTGTGATGACGAGCGATACGACGAGCCGTGCAGCATTTTGCTGACTCACATCACCCAGATGGGAATGTGCGTGTGAATGTTCCACCATGACAAATCCAATTTTGAATCTTGCTCGCATTATAGCGCAGGGCGACGATTGGTCAAGTGGGCAGCAATACACAAGCCCTCGCAAACACCGCGAGGGCTTGTGTCGAAAGACATCACATAAAGTTCGTAGTATGCGCTTGAGCGCAATGTGTGTCCGCTTTAAGCGGATACGACGAACCTTTTACGGTAATTTGTGGCACGCGACGCACGTTGCGTCCGCGCGTCCGGCGTGATCCGCCGGATTCTTGGGACCCGCCGCGCCGGTCTCGTGACACGCATTGCAGATCGCGCGTCCGGCATGACTCGCGGGCAAAACTTTGGGACCGGCGCTTGCCGGTGCAGTCGTCGCGGCAGTCGTCGGCGCGCCGGGCGCAACAGCCGGTTTCGTCGCCGGTGCGCTCGTCGGCGCGGGCGCAGCGTCTGCCGGTTTGTGACACGCCGCGCACGTCGCGTCCGCGCGCCCGGCGTGGTCAGCCGGATTCTTTGGACCCGCCACACCAGTTTCGTGACACGCATTGCACGTCGTTCGTCCGGCGTGACTTGCGGGCAACGGCTTGGCTGCGCCTGCCGGCGCGGCAGTGGCGGCTGGTTTCGTTGCCGGCGCGCCCGTCGGCGCGGCGGTCGCGCCAGCCGGTTTGGTCGCGGGCGCGCCCTGAGCGGGAGTCGAAGGGGGCGGTGCAGCCGGCGCGGCACCGGGCAGTTTGTGGCACGCCGTACATGTCGCGTCAGTACGACCGGCGTGATCGGCGGGATTCTTGGGTCCGATGTTATTCGCGTGACAGTTGTTGCACGTCGTGCGTCCAGCGTGAGTGTCAGGCAAAACTTTCGCGGCGGCGGGGAGCGTTGGCGGCGCGCCGGGACGCAAGGTCGGCGTCGGCGTGATCGGCGCAAAGATCGGCACCTGCGCGCGACGCGGCAGCGTCGTGATCGCGGTTTGTTCGTACGTGACAAACAAGTAGAGCGCGACAAGCATCAGCGCGGAAAGAATCGCGGCAACCGGAATGAAAAAGCGTTCGCGTTTTTTGATGGTTTCCGCATTGGGGCGCGGGTCTGTCGCGCCGGCTTGAATGCGTTCCAGTTCGAGCGCGTGCTCGTGTTCCATTTCAGTTTCGCTCAACTTGCCGGTGAACATCGCCTTGCTAAAGTTCTTGATGTGGACGCCGTAAAAATGCCACACGATAATCGCCAGGACGGCGAGCAACGCTTCGCCGCCGTGCGCGGCTTTGGCGGCGGGGATCAAATCGCCGGGGACAAAGCGCGCGGTGTTGATCGGATTCCACATCATAAAGCCGGTGAAGCCCATCAAGATCGCGCCCCAGACGAACGCCCAGTATTCCGCTTTCTCCTCGAACGAAAAGCGGTCGAGTTTGATTTTTTCTTTCGTCAAACCCAGGTTGTAGCGGACGACATCGAGCGCGTCGAACACATCGTCCAAGCGCGGGAACATACTCCAGCGCACGCGCAAAACGAAAACTTTGTACGCGACGACGACGACGTGATAGATGCACGCAAGCGCCATCACCACCGCCGAGACGTGATGGATCGTGCGGACGATTTCGACGCCGCCCATCAATTGAATCCACGTTTCCGCCCAGCTGTTGCCGACGAATTTCTGGGGAATGCCGGTGAGCGCCAAGCCGGTAAACGAGAGCATCTGCGCCCAATGTTCGATGCGCTGGGCGACGGAAAAGCGCAGGTATTGTTTCTGTTCGCTCATGGCTCAGTGACTCCCCGATTTTTGAAGACGATTCAGGACGCGCCGCGTCGCGTCGAGCAAGACAAAGCCGAGCATCCCGCCGATGACGACCGGAATGAAAATCGTGTAAAAGAGGTTGACGTAGTACACGGCGGGATACTTGGTCGGGCTCGCGTCGTAGTGGCTCATCCACGACCCGGGAAAATCGGCCGTCGCGTCGGGATGGCACTGCTGGCACGTCTTCAACAGGTTTTCTTTGACGACCATGGATTTGGGATCTTTGACGCTGCGAATATCGTGGATGCCGTGACAATCGTAGCAGACAGGTTTGTTCGTCGGCGCGTTCGGCGATTGCTTTTCGAACAACTCGACGGTCGAGCCGTGGAAATCGGCGACGTACGTGTTCAACACATTCGTCGAGATGTTGTATTTCTTCATCCGCACTTTGTCGGTGTGGCACTTGCTGCAAATCTCCGGCGATTTCAGGCGGAACGCGTTCGTGGTCGGATCGGAAATGTTGTGGACGCCGTGGCAATCGATGCAAGTCGGCACGTCGGGATTGGATTGATCGAGCAGCGCCGCGCCGTGGACGGACGATTTGTACTGATCGAAGATCGCGCTGTGGCACTTGCGGCAGGTCTGCGGAATCTTGGAGCGCGGATTGTCCGGCGGCGTCGCGGCGTGCGCGGTGTGGCAATCGGTACACACGGCGGCGTTGCGATTGCCCGCCGCGATGTCCTTCGCATGAATCGAATCGAGTTGTTGTTGATATTCTTTATCGTGGCATTGTTTACAGATGGTGTACATCTGCAACGAAAAATCGCGCGCGTCGCGCGCAGTCGTCGCCGGATGCGGATAGCCGCTGATGTTCGTGTGGCACGCGGTACAGCGCTGCCCTTGCTTGCCATGCACCGACGCGTTGAACTGCGCTTCGTCGGTGTAAAGCCCCAGCGTTTCGCCGCTCGGCAGTTTCATGGATAGTTCGCGGTTCGCGTGGCACGTCAAACAGACTTTGTTTTCAACTTGCGCGGGCTGGGGCGCAGTTCCCGGTCCATCCGCACGGGCAGTCGGCGCGCGCAAAATCGCGAGGGCGGCGACGAACAGCGTCGCGATCAAGAAAGTGAATCTACGCAGGCGCATAATCCTCTCCAGAAATTAGCCCCGGTCGTCAACGACGGGGCGGAGCGGTTCAAGGACGCTTGAGCATCCTTCATTTGCTCAGCCCGAAGATTGATCTTTGGGCATTTTCCCCAGAAACAAAAAATGCCTCTCCAGCGAAGCAGAAAGGCATTCGTCACCTCAAAAACATACTGCTTGCAACGTCATTGTGCGAGCAATTCACCCACCTCAGTGAATCGTCCGAACATATTCATACATTCCAATTCTACTTTTGTCAAGTCAGAGGCGAGTCCGCGTCGAGTCAAAATTTGGTGTCAATCAGGCGATTGGTCAATCAGGCAATCCGTCAATTGGTGGACCGATTGCCCGATCGCCCGATTGACCGATTAACTTGGCGATACCTGAAACACCGCGTCGTGTGATCGTTCACCAATCCCGCCGCTTGCATGAACGCGTAACAAATCGTCGAGCCGACGAATTTAAAACCGCGCGCTTTCAAATCTTCGCTCATTGCATCCGATTCTTTGCTCGTCGCGGGAATTTGCTTGAGCGTTTTGAATTTGTGGACGATGGGCTTGCCGCCAACAAACGACCAGATGTACTTGTCGAACGAGCCAAACTCTTTTTGGATTTCGAGGAATCGCCGCGCGTTGTTGATCGTCGCCGCGATCTTCAGATGATTGCGAATGATGCCGGCGTCCGCCAGCAGTCGTTTCGTTTCTTTCGCGCCATATTTCGCGACTTTTCGCGCGTTAAAGTTGTGGAACGCGCGGCGGAAATTCTCGCGCTTGTGGAGGACGATTGCCCAACTCACCCCGGCTTGAAACGCGTCGAGCACGAGAAACTCGAACAGTTTGCGGTCGTCGTGAACGGGAACGCCCCACTCAGTGTCGTGGTACTCGATCATTTGGGGATCGGTGGTACCCCACGCGCAGCGGTTCGTTGGTTTTGTCATTCGTGTTTCTCCTCGATGATGTGTCCTGCCTCTTGCAACACGCGCATCGCCTTTTCGAGATCGCGTGACTTGACCAAAACGTAATCTGTGTCGAATGTCGAAATCGCTGAGCGATTTCATCTTCGCAAGGATTCCCAGCCGCGCGGCACGCGGCGCGGCAATTCGATTTTCTGCGCGCGGAGAAATTCGGCGAGTCGTTCAATCGCGTCCGCAACCGCGCGGACGGACTGGCGCGTCTTGGGCGCGGCGCGTTCGGCGTAGACCGCGTTAATCACCAGCGCGCCGCGCGCGCGATCCATCGCCATGTCCATCCTGCCGACGAATTGATCGCCGTGCAAAATCGGCAGAACGTAATAGCCGTACTTGCGTTTTGCTTTGGGCGTGTAAATCTCCATTGCGAAATCAAAATCGAAAAGTAATTTCGTGCGCGCGCGGTCGCAAATCAAATTGTCGAACGGCGAAAGTAGTGTCGTGCGCGGTTCCCAATCGCCTACGGATAATTTTTCGAGAAGCGAAATCTCGTCGACGTGAACGTACCAATCGCCTTTCCACGCGTCTCCATTTTCGACAATTTGGACGCGCTCGATACACTTTTCCTTTTCGAGTTCGGCGAGCACGCGCGCGAGATCGGGATAGCGCCCGCGAATGAAATGCTGTTGGATCTGGCGCGGCGTCGCAACGCCGAGCGCGCGCAGCGAGCGTTGCGCGGCGCGCCGGACGATTTCGCGCTCGCTCAATTTTTCGCGCGGCGTCCACTCCGGCAAACAGCGTTTTGACAAATCCCACACCTTTTGCAAACCGTCGCGGGACGCGACCATCACCGCGCCGCTCAGCCACAGGAAATCGAACATCCGACTGACGTTGCGTCCAGAAGTCCAGCCGGTCGAAACCCAGGCGCGCGCTTCTTCGCCATCAAACACGCGCGCGGGGAGCGGACCTTCGCGGCGCAGTCGGTTGAGAATCGCGCGACGTAGCGCGGCGTTGTCCTTGAGCCATTTGCGGACGCGGCGCGACCACGCCGAATCGTCGGTAGCGTAGTTGCGCATGAACGACCGATGAATCGAATAATCTTCCGTCAGGACGATGGACGCGCAGTGCGCCCAGTACTCGAACAGTTTGCGTTCGCGCCACAACAGCGCGTCGAGGTGCGCCGGATCGTACGCGCCGAGCCGACTGAACAAGACGAGCCGATGACTGCGCGCGACGACGCTGATCGGATCGAGTTGCACGCAGCCGAGATCGCGCACGATGTTCAGAATGTCGTCGGCAGTTGCGGGCGCGCGTTGTCCGGCAAGATGTTGGCGCGTGATCGCGAGGCGACGCGCGAGATTAGGGGAGAGTGTGTGTAGAGTCATTTCGCGTTATACCGTTGGTGTGGGTTGTTTGCGCGGCAAGCCGAGCCGTCCGAACGAAAAGCGATACAAAATGTAGTCGAACGTGTTGCCCAGCAAGTTGCCGACGCGGATTATTCGCAGGACGAATTCGATAGCTTGCGCGGTGTCGTCGCCGTACGTTGCGATGAGTTTAGCGCGCGCGGCGGGATCGGGCTGCGCGTTCGTCTCTGCCCAATGTTGCGCGTACAACAGCGCGGGGAGTTCGCGTTCCGGCGCGCGCGTGAAAACGCCATCCAGAATTTGCTCGATCTCCGCGCGGCTGATACCGGTCGTGAGCGCGACTTGCGCGTGAAAGTGCGCGCAGAACCGGCACGCGTTGACGGAGGTGACCGCCATCATCAAGCGTTCGCGGAACGCAGGCGAAATCGCGCCGCGTACGAGCGCGCGGGAACGCGGCGCGTGGGCAAACAAGTACGCGAGGTCTTGGAAAAGGTGAATGGGGTTGCGGTAGATGCGTTTGGGGAATCGGATCATCCACTACCTGCCTGAGAGTACCCACAAATCTTTTACAAGGAATTGCTGAAAATCGTGAATCTGCTCGCGGAGACGCTCATTGGCAACCATCTCCGGTCTGGGATCAACATAGTATACGCCATCCAATTTGTTCAACGCGACAGTGTAACCCAAAAAGTGATTACTCTTGAAAGTCGAATTGATTCCGAAGATGCTGTCGCCTTTTTGGGCGCGTTGGACATCGTGCAGAAAGATCGCGATGACAGGAATATCTCTGCCAAGCAATCGGGTGAGCAAATATTTGTCCAAGAAAACCTTGTCAATCTTATCTTTGCTGACCGTCTTGACCGATCCGATCACTTCGGAAGGATGGATAAATTTTGTTTCTGCGGTGATGATGGCTTTGTTCCGCGAAAATACCAAATCCAATTCATACGGCATTGCGTACCCGGGATAATCAGGGATCGGAATACTGATTGTCCGAGGTTCACATTCTACGCCTACTTCTTGGATGAGGAGTTTGATCAGTGTCTCAAAGAGTTGCCCCGCGCGCTTCCTGGATTGATTGGGATTGTCAAACGAATCGGCAATGCTTCCAATCGTCTGTTGAATAGTATAAACAACCTGGTTGATTTCTTGAGAGTCAATATAACGCTGTTTGCCTTCTTGGTTCGCAATGTCAGCCTGGTATTTCCGCAGATCGACAAGAAAAAGCATCAGGCGTTCAAATCTCGACTGGAGATCTTTCGGCGATTCGATGAACAAGTCGCTGTTCAAAGGACGTGTGATCTTGTGCCCGTAATCTTTGCCGTACTGGTAAAAAGCGTAATTGGGATGTGAGGGAGAAACGATGCGCGTAGGACGCGTCTTTGCGACAAAACTCAAGTACGCTTTACTAATCGTCAGGTAATCGCGCAGGGTTCCAAAGGCGTCCTTGTCTTGAACGCTTGCCTGCAAATCCGCCAGGGTCGCAGTTTTCATCGGATCGATTTCCTCCGCTCAGCATTTTCTCGATCATAGTCGATCCATTTCTCGATCGACCAATCTTCGACCAGTTCAATCCGATTGGCTGCCCATTGGCAATACTCAAGCGAAATGTCGCATCCTTTCCATTTTCGCTCGAGTTGTTCGGCTACGACAATCGTCGTACCAGATCCCAGAAATGGGTCAATCACCATGTCGCCCGGATTCGAGGATGCCAGAACGATTTGTCTCAGCAGTTCTTCTGGTTTTTGAGTCGGATGTGGAGTTTTTTCGTGCATCCCATTGCAGGTCGTAGGTATTTCTAGAACATCTCGCGGCTTTGCCCCTTGGGGATGAGGTTGCCACAAACGATCTTTGTTCTTTTTCCCGCCGTACTGGCTCGTTTCCGCTTGGGGATGCTCAGGATATTTCAAGGTATGGTTTCCATACGGAATACGGACATCATCAACGTTGAATGTAAATCGCTTTCCTTTGCGCAAATGCAAAATACTTTCGTGAGAACGCCCCCAATCAGCGCCGAGATTGGCTTTATTTTTGTAATGCCAGACCAGCCACCGACAACCGCGAAAGAAACGCGCGGCAGGGAGACGTAGATCGGCAAGTATCTCCGAAAAGCCGCAGATATAAAGTGTTCCGGTGGGTTTGAGAACCCGCGCGGCTTGTTCGATCCATTCAAGCGACCAATTGACGTACTCCTGTTGAGATTCAAATGTGTCCCATTCGGCTTTGTTGATGTTGTACGGGGGATCAGCGAAAACGAGATCGACGGATTCGCTCTGCAGTGCGCGCAACCACGCGACAGCATCCCCAGCCCAGATCTGTCCATGAGGATGAGTGTAGAAGAGAGTAGGCGTCTTTTGCTCCAATCGGTCGGTGGACATAGCCGCGTACGTCCCTTTGAGCAATGGCTGATTGAAGAAAGAAGGAATCACTTGGTTGCGCGCGTACGATGCTGATGGTTCGCGCAGTCTCTTGGGTGCCCTTTTTGGGGTAGTCTGTTTATGCATCTTGATCCATTCCCATTCTAGTTTATCACGCCACGCAATACCTTCTGCAACAGTTCTCCGTCGCGAATCCCATAACTCTTCTCAAGAATTCCCCCCACACATTCACGCAGTTTTTCTCCGCGCGGCGCGTCGGAGTTCGCGGCAATCGGCAGCCACAGCAACTTCATCCGCATCGTCCCAGTGCGGTCAGCGAGCGGCACGCGGTAATTCGGTACGCCGTCAATCACGCGCGCGCCGTGCCGCTCGTAAAACGCGATACGGCGTTGGCGCAGCGCGCGCGCGTCCGCGTCGCCTTCGTCGTCGGGTTCGACTTCGAGCAGGATGCCCGCGAGGTTGCCGGTGACGCGCAGCGCGTCGACGATCTCGCGCAGCAACACGCCGCCGATGCCGCTGCTGCGCGCGTCACGCGCGACCGCGAGATATTCGAGCAAGTGTACGTCGCGCGCGATGTACGGCACGATGATCGCGAAACCGAACAAGTCGTCGCCGCGCGTCGCGGTGAACAGCCAGCGCGCGCCGGACGCGATGCTGCCGGTCAGAGACGCGAATTCCGCGCGTTCGTGCGGCAGAAAACTGTCGTCGTAGATCGCGCGGAATTGCCCAAATTGATCAGGCGCAAGATGCGACAATTGAGCGACAAGCATCGTGTCCACACCCAATGCCTACAAAGCGCTCTCAGGCAAGCGCTGGATCACAAATTCCAAAATCTGTTCCGCTTGTTGGAGCGCTTCATCGAATTGTTGCCGTTCGGGTTCTGACTCAAAAAACTCGTCGGGGTAACGAAAGGCAGTCGCGTACGGTGTGAGATTCGATGCCGCGTCAGACAAAACATCAAAACCAGGATCAACGTCTGCACAATATTCAAGAAGAACGTCAAGATTATGAACTTTCTCGAACTTGACATCGTGGTGGATCAGGAAAGCTTTCAGCGCTTTTTCGGCGCATTGCTGACAGTGATAGATCGCCGTGTCGAGATATGGCGCGGGTTCGCTCGCCAAGCGTTTGGCAGATTCAAGATCACGGCGCGCCTTTGTCAGCCACGAATTGACCAACGCGGTCTTGGGGTCATCCATAAAGAACCTGTCCTTTCTCCAAGATTCTGGTCGTGAGCGATGCAGGCACCGAGCGATACCGATCAATTTCCTGTCGTGTGCTGACAATGATTTCGACTGGGATTCGCAAACCGCGCAGGCAACGATACGCGCGCGCGGCGCGGCGCGTTGGCGCGACATCGGACGATTTGACAATCACCATCAAATCCCAATCGCTGTCAGAATGTGGAACTCCCCACGCATGCGATCCAAACAGAATTATCTTGTCCGGTTGAAATTCGTTGACGAGCCGCTCGACGACGGGCTTGAGTTCGTCGGTCGTTGCTTTCATCACGCCTCCCTGCCAATACGCGTCATGATCAACTCGCGCGCTTCTTCGATCAACGCACGATCATCGCCTTCGCGCGGCGCGGCAAGTTCGTTCGCGACGCGCGCGATCTCGTCGCGGATGCTGACGATTTCGCCGCCGCCCGCGCCGCCGTTCGCGTTTTCGCTTTTCACTTCGACTTGCGCGCGATCCAGGTCGAAATAAAAGTTGAGTTCGTTACCGAGCCGCCAGATGTCGAAGAATTTCAAGTGATGATACATCTCGCGCGAGACGGGACCTTCAAGCCGCAATTGCATCATTTGTTCCGGGTCCGCCCACTCGCGCAGACAATCATAGACGTACTCGGTTGGCGCGTCGGCGGGCAAGTCCGTCGTGCGAATGATTTCGCGGCGCATCGCTTGCGGTTCGATTTCCTGATGCTGGAGTTTCTTCGCATCCTTGCCGTCGAGTTCGGCGTAGTAAAACCCGGCGCGCTCGCCGATTTCGCCGAACGTCATCCGCTCGGTCGCGCCGGGAATGATGACGGTCGCGCGCTCGACGACCGCTTTGTGTGTGTGGTGAATGTCGCCAAGAAAATAATAGTTAATCCCTTGCATCGCGGCGACGCGCGCTTTCGGCAAAACCGCTTCGCCAAAATCGGGCGGGACGTTGCCTTCAAAGCCGCAGTGCAACAGCAACAGCGCGACATCCGCTTGCGGCGGCGCGTACGTCACGCCGTCGAGCGGATCGGCGCGCGCGTCCAGGCGCGGGTCCGGCGCGATGCCGCCAATCGCGACCGTCGCGCCTTCCACTTTCACAAAGTCAAATTCGATCTCGGTGCGCTTGCTGAACACGCGCGCGGCGCGCAGCGCGTCGTAAATGCGTACCGGCGTCGCGCCGTCGCTCGCGGTCGGCATGTCGTGGTTGCCGCTGATCGCGTAGATGCGGACGTTCGCCTCGCGCAGCTTCTGGAATTGCTGCGCGACGAACGTGAGTTCGGCGGGCGGCGGCGATTCGCGGTCGAACAGATCGCCGCAGTGGAAGAAAAAGTGCGCGCGTTTGCTGATCGCAAAGTCAACCGCGCGCGCGAACGCGTCGCGCAAGCGCGCGCGGCGCTCCGCGAGTTGCTTTAAACTCATTTTGCCGTAATAACGACCGAGGTGGTTATCGGCGGTGCAGATGATTCGGATCATGTTGGATTCTTCGATTTTCGGATTTTGGATTTGCCGCCATCGAATGAATTCGATGGCTCAACCAGGTGAAAACACGTTGAAACGTGTTGCGTGAACGCTAATCCGATTTATCGGATTTTCACCTTGCTCAGACGCCGATTTCGAATCGGCGGCGGATCATTTTGATTTCAGATTTGTGATTTTGGATTTGCCGCCATCGAATGAATTCGATGGCTCAGCAAGGTGGAAACACGTTGAAACGTGTTGCGCAGACGCCAATCCGATTTATCGGATTTTCACCTCGCTCAGACGCCGATTTCGAATCGGCGTCGCGGTGGTTGTCGGCGGTGCAGATGATGCGGATCATTTTGGATTCTCGATTTGTGATTTTGGATTTGAAAAGTATCTTCGCGTTGCATCAGCCGCCATCGAATGAATTCGATGGCTCAACCAGGTGAAAACACGTTGAAACGTGTTGCGCAGACGCCAATCCGATTTATCGGATTTTCACCTTGCTCAGACGCCGATTTCGAATCGGCGTCATTCATTTTGCCGTAATAACGACCGAGATGGTTATCGGCGGTGCAGATGATGCGGATCATTTTGGATTTTCGATTTGTGATTTTGGATTGGGGGGAAGGACTAACCATCCAAATCGAGAAATTACGAGACGTACATCAAACCTGAGAGCGCATAGGTTGCTTGGCTAATTCTGTAGCGCGCTTGTTCAATGCTTGGAGCAAACGTTCGTAACCTTGTTGCTCAAAGAGATCAACCCAATGCAGATGACACAATCTTTCAGGAACATCACATACCTCAAGTCTGACTGGGACAATGTAGATAGTCCCTTCGGGCTTTTCATCAGCGGCATCCAGAGCAAAGCGTATCTCCTTCTGAACAAAGCCTGACTTCTGGACAGCGTTTCTCGAAAGACAAACCAAAACAACATCAGAATTGCGTACTGCTTTCGCAATCTCTGCCTGCCATGGCTGTCCCGGCACTAGGCTTTTTTCATCCATCCAAGGGCTCACGCCGTCCACGCTCAGACGTTGGTATAGGTCGCGCACTACCGCCTTGTCATTAGAAGCATGGCACAAAAAGACTTTCAATCTGACCTTGATCTCTCTTGTTGAGACACCCTGTCGCCGTAGTTGAGCCTTTATACGGGATTCCGCTCATGTGTAGAATTAGTGCAAGGCAACAAGTGACGAAATGAATTTTGGCG
>DYJA01000079.1 GCA_020723345.1 Candidatus Aquidulcis sp.
GTGTGCTTTGCAATACAAATTCGATTCAAGTTCGGTCATGGCTGAGTAGTAACAATTAATCTGTATTTATCTGTGTACATCTGTGTCCAAATGATTTTTACCTCACTACGGGCGCGCGGTCAAGCGCATGGACAACTCTTTTCCAATTCGGAATTCGGCTGCCCGCCGCGATCAAACGCGCCGCGAGTTCGGGGCGCGCGAGGAAATGCAAATGCACGTACGAGGCGATCAGATCGTCGCGCTGCGCGCCCTCTTCTCGCGCGTCGCGCTGAAATTCGCTCGGCACGATTTCGTACGCAGGCAAAATGTCGGGTGGACGATTGTCCCACACCGAATAATGAAACTCGTGACCGCGCGTCGTTTCGCCCGCGCGCCACAACCAATTATCGCGCGGCGCGCGCACCGTGCGATAGCCGAGCGTCAGCCGCCCCGTCAACACTGATTTGCCCGGCAAAATGCCAACCATCGCATGCGCGGCGTTTTGCGCGTCTACGATTGCTTCCGTTAGGTACATCAACCCGCCGCATTCCGCGTAAATTGGCATACCGGCGCGATGCGCCGCGCGAATTTCGGCGCGCAGCATTTCATTTGCCGCGAGTTCTGCCGCATAAATTTCGGGAAAGCCGCCGCAGAGATAAATCGCCTGCGTGCCGCGCGGCAACGCGCAGTCGCGCAGCGGACTGAAGCACGCGATTTCCGCACCCGCCGCGCGCAAAAGATCGAGATTGTCTTCGTACAAAAAATTGAACGCGGCGTCGCGCGCAATCGCGATCACGGCGCGCCCTGCTGAATTGTGCGCGGCAAATGGATCGTCGTCAACGACGGGCAGCGGCGGCGCGCCGCGCGCCAAGGCGAGCACTTGATCGAGATTCACCGTCGCCGCGATTTTTTCGCGCGCGGCGTCGAGCCACGCGCGCCAGCGTCCGGGTTCGTGCGTCGGGATCAAACCCAGATGACGTTCGGGCAAGTTCAGCGCGTCGTCGCGCGACAAATAGCCGACGACAGGAATGCCTGTACTTTCCTCAATCGCGTCTTGCGTCATTTGCGCGTGCGCCGCGCTGCCGACGCGATTGATCATCACGCCCGCGACGCGCACGCGCGGATCGAAATCGCGCACGCCTTGCACGATGGCTGCCGCGCTGCGCGCCATCGCGCTCACGTCGAGGACGAGCAGCACGGGCGCGGCGAGCAAACGCGCGATCTGTGCGGTGCTGCCCGCGTCGTCGCGTCCCGAAAAGCCGTCGAACAAACCCATCACGCCTTCGACGAGCGCGAGGTCGGCGCGCGTCGCGCCGTGCGCGAACGTCGCACGAACGCGCTCCGGCGACAGCATCCACGCGTCGAGATTGCGACACGCGCGCCCCGCCGCAAGCGCGTGATACGTCGGGTCAATGTAATCGGGTCCGACTTTGAACGGCGCGACGCGCAAACCGCGCGCGGCGAACGCGGCGATCAACGCGGCGGTGATCGTCGTCTTGCCGCTGCCACTCATCGGCGCGGCGAGGATGAGGCGCGGAACATTCATCTAAAACTCGATCCCAGGTTGCGCTTTGATTCCGCGCGCGAGTGGATGCTTGATCTCGCGCATTTCCGTGACGAGATCGGCGAACCCGATCAGCGCGTCGGGCGCATCGCGTCCCGTGATGATCAGGTGCAGTTCGGGCGGCTTGTGTTCTTTCAACCACGCGACAACGTCGTTCACGTCAATCCATTTTTCGTGAAACGTGTACGTCATTTCGTCGAGCACGATCAGATCGTACGCGCCGCTCGCGATCTTTTCTTGCGCGAGCGTCCACGCGTGCCGCGCCTTCTCCGCCGATTTCGCCAAATCTTTCGACAGCCACGTAAAGCCGTCGCCGAGCGAATGCCATTCGATATTCAATTTGCGCGCGGCTTGGATTTCGCCCCAGTTTCCTGTTTCGGCTTTGATGAATTGCACGACGCAAACGCGCAGCCCGCGTCCCCACGCGCGCAAGAGCGTGCCGAACGCGGCGGTGCTTTTGCCTTTGCCGTTGCCTGTGTTGATGATGACGAGTCCGTGTCTCATGTTCACTCCCAAACAATCGTGATGCGTGAAACGTGATGCGTGACAATCGATGCTCACGCATCACGCTTCACGTCTCACGTTCCTTGTCACGTGTCACATACTACCGCCATCGGTCGTTGGTTGCGCGGATGCGGCACGACGAGGAGTTCGACGCCGTACACCTCGCGCAAGATTTCGGGCGCGATCACTTCGCGCGGCGATCCCGCTTTGTAGACGCGACCCTCTTTGAACAAAACGAGGCGCGAACAGTACTGCGCGGCGAGATTGAGATCGTGAAAGACGACCAGCACCGCGAGTCCGCGCGCGCGATTCAATCGCCGCACGAGTTCCATCACTTCGACTTGATGCTTCACGTCGAGATGCGCGGTTGGTTCGTCGAGCAAGAGAATTTGCGGTTCTTGCGCGAGCGCGCGCGCGATCACAACGCGCTGCCGTTCGCCGCCCGAAAGTTGATTGACCAAACGATCCGCGAGCGCCCACGTTCCCGTCGCCTCCAGCGCGGCGCGCGCGATTTGTTTGTCGCGCGCGTTTTCGTTTTGCCACCACGCGAGATGCGGCACGCGCCCCATCAAAACGATTTCGAACGCGGTAAAGCCCGGCGGCAACTCGACCGCCTGCGGCACGACCGCGATGTGCCGCGCGATTTGCTGCGGCGCGAGCGCGGCAAGTTCGTGTCCGTCGAGCCAGACGCGTCCGCGCTGCGGCGCGAGCGCGCGACTCAAGCATTTGATCAGCGTCGATTTGCCCGACCCGTTCGGACCGATCAGCCCGACGAGTTCGCCCGGCTGGATCGCGAGATCGATTTCGCGCAACACCGCTTTGTCGGGGTACGCGAACGAAATTCCTTCGGCTCGCAAATAAAGCGTGTTCATATCAGCGTCTCCTTGTTCCGACGCAAGAGGTACAGAAAAAACGGCGCGCCGCAAAACGCGGTGATGATTCCGACCGGCAATTCGCCCGGCGAAAGCAATGTCCGCGCGAACGTATCTGCGATGATGAGGAACGTCGCGCCGATTAGCGCGGACATCGGCAAGAGAAAACGATGATCGGGTCCCCAGACGAGGCGAACCGCGTGCGGCACGATCAAGCCGACAAAGCCGATAATGCCGCTCGTCGCCACCGCCGCCGCGGTGATCAGCGACGCCGCCGCGATCACGATCATCGTCACGCGCTCGACCGGCACGCCGAGTTGCTGCGCTTGGGTATCGCCCAACTGCAAAACGTTCAGCGCGCGCGCGTTCAAGAACAGCACGAGCCAGCCGATTCCCAGGTACGGCAACATGATCGCGACATTTTGCCAACTGCTGAGCGCAAAACTTCCCATCATCCACGCGACGACTTGGTGCGTGCGAAACGCGCTGTCGCTGTTAAACGTCAAAAACCACGTGATCGCGGAGAGAAACGCGCCGAGCGCGACGCCCGCGAGAATCAACGTCGTCGGCGTCGTGCGGCTGCCTGTGCGCGCGAGCGCGTAGATCAGCGCCGTCGCGCCAATCGCGCCGCCGAACGCGCACAGCGAAATCGCGCCGAACGAAAAAACGATCGCGAGCGTCGCGCCGAGTCCCGCGCCCGCCGACACGCCGATCAAGTACGGATCGGCGAGCGGGTTCCGCAGCAAGCCCTGGTACGTCGCGCCCGATGTCGCGAGCGCGCCGCCGACGAGCGCGGACAGCGCGACGCGCGGCAGACGAATGTCGAAAAGAATCGTCTCCCAGGTCGGCGACCAGTATTGCGCGATTTGCGCGCTCGGCAATTTCGCTGCGAGGATGCGCGCCAACGCGTCCAGCGGAATCGCGATGGAGCCAAACGTCACCGCGATTGCGCCGATGGCGATCATAATCGAACTCGCGGCAAGCAAGAGCAGTCCGCGATTTTGGCGCGAGGGAAAAGTAGATTGCATTGTTATCGCGTGGGACAATTTTGAAAATTGTCCTACTTCCACAACTCGGGATACAGTGCGCGCGCAAGCATCTCCAATCCGTCGACAATCCGCGGTCCCGGGCGCGAGACAAGGTTCTCATCCGAGAGCGGAACGATACGTCCGTTCTTGACCGCGCTGATGTTCGACCAGCCCGGTCGCGCCTTGACGCTTTCGGGCGATTCGCCGAAATTCATATCGCCCAGCAAAATCACCTGCGGGTCTTTGGCGATGATCACTTCCGCGCTGAGTTGAGCGTAGGCACTCTTGGCGTCCGCGGCGATGTTCATTCCACCGGCTTGAGCGATCATATCGTCGATGAACGAACCTGGTCCCGGCGTGTACAACGTCTTGTCGATTTCGTAGAATACGCGCGGCTTGACTTTAGCCGTCGCCGTCTTCGCGGCGACGCCGTCGATGCGCGTTTTCATTTGCGCGGTCAACTTGGCGGCGGCATCGGACGCGCCGGTGATTTTGCCGACGAACGTG
The DNA here is from genome assembly GCA_020723345.1 of Candidatus Aquidulcis sp. Lineage (GTDB taxonomy): Bacteria > Chloroflexota > Anaerolineae > UBA4142 > UBA4142 > VGOB01. The sequence continues at coordinate 4,455 of DYJA01000079.1, forward strand.
ATCTTGGCAAGCACGTCGTCCACATTTTTCGGCTCGACGACGACGACGGTGATGCCGCGTTTTTCCAATTCAGGCACGACAGTCTTGTTGTGGATATTCGTCGCCAGAACGAGATCGGGATTGAGTCCGACGACTCTTTCGAGATCAATTTTCGAGAATCCGCCGATGTTGGGTTTTTGCTTCGCCTCGGGCGGATAATCGCAGTATTGAGTCACGCCAACCACACGATCACCAAGTCCCAGCGCGTAGAGGACTTCGGTGTTGCTCGGCGCGAGCGAAACGATGCGCGTGGGCGAACTTTTCAGTGCAATCGCGCGTCCCGCGTCGTCGGTAATTGTTTGCGCGGCGGGCGTCGGCGTCGGCGCGGGCGCGCACGCGGTTAGCGCGGTCAGAACCATTAGCAACACAAATCGCGCGACAATATCTTTCTGCGTGTTCATTTTTTCCTCGTTGGTATGAATGGGTCAGATAGAATGCAATCGGTTTGCAACCGATTTCCACCTCGTTGAGCCGCCGATTTCCAATCGGCGGCGAACAAAACAACAATCCCCTTGCCTCTCGACAAGGGGATTGATTCATGTTACGACATAGATCATCCTGCCCCCTTTCTCGCGAAGGTTGCGTTGGAATCACGCGCGATCAAATTCATCGCGCGCGACAGAGGCAGGTATCCTGGCTCGTTCAGTCAATCGGTCAATTAGTCAATCAGTCGCCTAGTCAGAAACCCCTCGCGGTTTTTGACTAGTTGACTAGTTGACCAGTTGACTAGTTGACTAACTCACAGTTGCGGGACAGCGTCGGTTTTGCACCGAACTTCCCCTATTATGCTCGCGCTTTCGCAGCGAGTCACCTCTGCGGCTCACCTCGCGCTGACAAACTCTGCGCGAGTATGAATTGGTTGTCAATGTGCTGAACGGATTATATCACAAAAGAATGAAAGCGCAAAACGCCTGAACCTTTCCGCTCACTCCTCTACGATAATCTGCCCGCGCACGCGCGAGTGCATGGGACTACAACGAATCGAACAAACGTAATTGAATGTGCCCGCTTCGGTTGGAACAAATTCGATCTTGCTCCACTTGCCCGCGTGAATTTCGCCAGCGTCAATCCCCAGATCGCTGATGACGAAACCGTGCGTCACGTCGTAACTGGTGATTCGCAGACACACCTTTTCGCCTTTTTTCACACGCGTCTCCGGCGGCATCGGGTTGCCGTTCTCGTACGTCCGCATGATGATGACCTTGCACCCCTGGTCGGCTTGCCCTGAAAGTTGATAGCCGAACACGCCGACCGGCATCGCCACGAGCACGAGCGCCACCAGCAGCGCGCCGATAATTTCCATTCGTTTCATCTCTGTACTCCAACCCCCATCAACGCGCGCGCCCGGTGTTGCGCGCATCGCCGCGAAATTTCTGCCACGTCGATGCCGCCAAACCCGGACTCGTCGTCTTGAGCGCGTACACGTAACCATCGTCCGATCCGACGTACAACGTGCCATCCGGCGCAAGCGTCGGCGACGCGAAAACAAATCGCTGCGTGACGTACTTCCACGCGATTTGTCCTTTGGGATCGAACGCGTACAGCGCGTTGTTGTACGCGCCGACGTACACCATGCCATCCGCGCCCACAGCAGGCGACGAGATCACCCAATCGCGCACATTCGTTTTCCAACGCAGCGTCCCATCCGCGTTCAGCGCGTACAGGTGCCCATCGAGCGAGCCGACGTACACCGCGCCATCCGCGCCGCGCGCGGGCGACGAATACACCTTGTCGCCGGTCTGAAAGCGCCAGCGCGCTGTGCCATCGGCGTCGAGCGCGTAGATGAAACGATCGCTCGAACCAAAATAGATCGCGCCGTCTGCGCCCAGCGCGGGCGAAGAAAAAATTTCGCCGCCCGTCTCGAATTTCCATTTCAGCGATCCATCGGGATTGAGCGCGTACAGGTTCTTGTCCCCAGAACCGACGTACACCGCGCCGTCCGCGCCGATTGCCGCGCTGCCCACCACGAGATCGCCGGTCTTGAACGTCCATTTGATCTGACCCTCGCGTGTGATCGCGTACAACTGTTTGTCGTCATCGCCAAGATAGATCGTGCCGTCGGATCCTATCGCGGGCGACGATTCGATCTGGCGCTCGAGGCGCACGCGCCATTTGATTTTGCCCTCCGGCGTCGCCGCGTAGAGATAATCGTCGTACGAGCCAAAGTACACCGTACCATCGTCGCCCATCGCCGCCGATGAATGAACCCATCCGCCGGTCTCGATCTTCCATTTGAGTTTTCCATCGGGACTCAGCGCGTAGAAAAAATTATCGTGCGAGCCGACGTAAATCGTCCCATCCGGCGCAAGCGCGGGACTGGCGGCGACTTCTCTGCCGGTCTTGAAACGCCAGCGCACCGGTTCTTGCTCGCCGCACGCGACGGCGAACAAACTCAAGATAACGATGATGCTAACACGCGCCCAGCGCGACATAGCGTCATTTCCTCGCACGGTGTTTCGATCAGCCGCCCGCGCTCCATGCGAAACGCGCGCTTGCCGTAGGGCGCGAGATTCGCGCTGTGCGTGACGAGAACGATCGTCATCCCTTGCGCGTTGAGCGATTGAAACAGATCGAGAATCTCGTTTTCGGTGTCCACGTCGAGATCGCCGGTCGGTTCGTCGGCGAGCAGGATCGCGGGATGATTGATCAGCGCGCGCGCGATCGCAACGCGCCGCCGCTGTCCGCCCGAAAGTTGCGGCGGATAGTTATGCAACTTGTCGCCCAAGCCAACCATCCGCACCAGTTCCGCCGCGCGCGCGGAATCTGCCAATCCTTCGACTTTGCTCAGGACAGGCTCGCCCGCGAACAAACTGGGCAGGCGCACATTTTCCAGCACCGTCAGCGTCGGCAGCAGACTGCCGAATTGAAAAACGAAACCGAGCGTGCGCGCGCGCAGCGACGCGAGCGCGGCGTCGTTCAGCGCGCGCAAATCCACGCCGTCAATGCAAATCGTTCCCGCCGTCGGATCGGTCAATCTGCCGATGAGACTGAGCAGCGTGGTCTTGCCCGCGCCCGAGCGTCCGGTGATGACGACAAAATCGCCTGCGCGAATTTCAAGGTTCACATCGTCTACCGCCGTTACAATGTTCTCGCCCTGCCGATACGACTTGGACAATCCGTGAATATCGATCTGCGCTGACGTCATTTCATTCACCTTGCCGAATCGCCTCGTACGGTTCGAGGCGGCTGATGCGAAACGCGGGCTGGAGCACGGCTGCCGCGCCGGAGCCAAGCGCCAAACCGATCAGCAACGCGATCAGCGCAATCGTTTCGAACGGCGTCGGAAACAAAAACGGAATTCGCAAGCGCTGCTCCAGCAGTCCTTGAAAACTGACGAGCAGAATCGCGCCGACGATCACGCCGATCGCGCCGCCCAGACCGGTCAACCCCGCCGCTTCGCCCACGATGAGGCGAAAGACGAATCCTTGCCGCGCGCCCATCGCGCGCAGCAAACCGATTTCGCGTTGGCGCTCGTTCACGATGAGCGTAAACACGAGCGCGATCGCGACGAGCGCCATCAGCCACCAGATCGCGATCACGGCGACGATGACGCCAAGCGAATTGGCAAACTGCTTGCTCACCGCGAGAATCATGTGCGACGCGGTGAGCGCGTGAAGGTCCGCGTTCTTTCTCTCGATTTGTTCCGCGAGTTCGTTGGGATTCGCGCCCGGCTGCGCCTTGACCAGGACGACCGAGACCTGATCCGGCGCAATCGTCAAGGGTTTTTCCGCGCGCGTAGGCGACGCGGCGATCATCTGACGCATCCCTTCGATTGGCACAAAGACCGTGCGATCAATGCCCATCCCGGTCGGCGCTAAGACGCCCGCGACTTTGAAATACGATCCGTAAAAGTACACGGTCTCGCCGGGACGCAGCAGAATGCGGTCGCCCACGACGATCTCGTCCGGCGCGATCGCGCGACCGGCGAGATGCGTCGCGAGCCAGGGGCTGATCGTGAAATCGTTGCGCGGATCGAAACCGACCAGAAAGAACTCGCCGAAACAGCAACTCGCGTTCGTCAAGGTCTGCGCGAAGACTTGCGCGGACACGCGCCCGACGCCGGGCAGCGCGGCGATTTCCTGTTCGACGCGCTGATCCATGTAGAACGTCGTCGGCTGACCGACGATGAACGCTTCCTGCGCGGTGATCTGCTGTCCGCGCGGCACGACGATGACGTCTGCGCCCAGTCGTTCCAACCCGACTTGCAAACTGGTTTGCACCGCGCGCAGCGTGAGCGTCGCGGCAAAAAGCGTCCCGGTCGCCATCATCACAAAGACCGCCAGCGCGAGCGTCCGGTACGGTTTGCGTTTTAGATTCTGGATGATAATGTAGCGCAGATTCAATCGGCTCATTGATTCTATGCCGCCGCCGCTGACGCGGTTGGCGGCGCGCCCGCACGCCACGCCTGCCAAACTCCGCCCGCGCCGATCAGCATCGTCAACGCGCCAAGAAGAATCAGCGCGGGTTTCGCGCCGACATTACACGCGCGGTCGGGTGCGCCGCACGTACCGATCAGCACAGTTGGAATGAGAGTGACGACGCCGCCGAGCGCGAACACGATCGCGTTCAACACGCCATTGATCTTTGCGCCGTCGCCGTAGACAAAGAGCAGCACGCCGACAAACGCCAGCAGTCCGCCCACGGCAATTTCGGCTTGCGCGGTGTAATGACAGCGCATCGGGACAAAAGCGCCCATCGCCGTCTTGACCAATTCCTGACAGACCGGCAGGAGGACTGTGGGCGTCAACGCCACGAGCACGCCGACGACTGCCACGAGAATGCCGACAATCTTGAATCCTTTCATCCTTCACCTCACATGTATAGCAAAAAGAAAACCATCGTAATGCCAAGCAGGAACACGGACACCGGCGCGACGCTGCGAATCGCAACCGTCTTGTCGGACGCGTACGGACGCGCGATCTGATACGCGGTTATGATTGACAGAGCAAGCCCCACCAACAGAATGGGTACTTGAATGTACGGGACGAGTTCAGGAAAGTACGGCGTCCAGGGCCAAGTCGCCGTGCCCAGCAGATTCCATCCCCAACCGAACGGATCGGAAAGAAGTGGAATCGCGTACGAGATGTTGACCAGCATAAACGAAATACTGAAAGCGATCCAAGCCGCAAGCCCCATCGGCACGAGCGCGTACGCGTAATCCACGAACAGTTGCGGCAGCGCCGGAAGATGCCCGACGGACGACGTTTGCGCGTGGCGCGCATTCGCGGCGACAGGACGGCGCGCCAGGCGATTGAGAATCGCGCGCAGCGGATCGAGAATGGCGAGCGCTTCGTGGCGCGCCGGTGCGCGCCCTTCCGCGATCGTCTTGGCTGCCCACACGGCGAGATAGTACGAACCTGGGATCAGTACCAGATTCGTGCCCAAGAACATGACCGCGTATAGCAGAAATTCCGGGATACTGCTGATGTTCGCCCAGTCTTTCAAGAATCCCCACGGACCCAGAAAGACCGCCGAATAGATTGCCGCGCATGCGAGCATGATAAACGCTTTGAACGATTCGTCCAGACCGCGTCCCTTGTTCACAAACAGATCCGCGCCAAACGGTCGCACGTTCACGGCGATGTTGTCCATCGTACACGTCTTGAGACACTCGGTACACAAGCCGCAGTACGTATTGCGAACCAGCGTGCCTGGATAAACCAACCAGGGACAACCATAGCCACTCTCACTGCCGCGAATACATTCCTTTTCGCCGTGCTTGGCGCACACGTCCGGATCTTTGACACGCAACTCGACCGGCGCGACCATCGAGTACAGCCCGATGAATCCGCCGACCGGACAGATGTAGCGACAAAAGAGCCGCTTGCCGCCAACCCACGAAAACCCGATCGCGATCGCGACGAAGAGCAGTAACACGATGCCGGTGACCGCCGGACGCGTTAGAATGATCGCGCTGAAAAGCGCGACGGTGAGGAACGAAACATTTTGCAGCCAAATGTTGTTGAGTTTCCGGGGCCACAACTTGACGGCAACCGCGAGCGGCTTTTCCAAGCCCTTGCGCACGAACGCGCGCCGCTCGATCCATTCGCCCGGCGCAGGCAGCGGACACATCATACACCAAATCCGTCCGCCGATCGGGATCAAGAGCGCGATGAGCAAGACCCACCAGACGATCCAGACGAAGATGATCGCAAAGTTGGCGTTGCCGACCGGGGTGCCCAGAAACGCCGCGATGAAAATGATGACGAAGAAAAAGGCGTTGAGGAGCAAGAAGACGTACTGGAACCAGCGCTGCATCAGCAATCGCTTCACCCACTTGAATTGCGTCAGTTCGATGCGCCAATCGCTATCGCGCGGATTAGAGGTCGGCGATTTCTCTTTTCGCAAACTCAGCGCGCCGACAGTCCCGATCGCGACGAGAAACGCTAAACCTGCGGCGATGGGAAACGCTGGATTCGGCTCGACGACTAGTGCGCCGATCATAAACGGATGCATCGCGCCACACGTGATCGAACAGCGGAACCGAAACGTCCCCGCGCGATCGGCGACGAACTCCGCGCTCGATTCTTTTTCCTGGCGCGGGATCGCTTCGAGATTGACGCCGTAGCCGTCCAGCGACAAACCGTGCATGACATCCTCGGCTTCCAGAGTCAACTTGACCCGGTCGCCTTGCTGCACGCGAATAATCGAAGGAGTGTAGTTGAATTGGCGCGCGAGAATCGTATACGAACGCGCCGTGTTCGATTTCGCGACGGTCAGCGTAGGTACCGGCAGGACGACGAGCGCGAGTACGACAATGACCAAAATCCAGTGCTTGGCTTTCATCAAGAAATCACCTTATGCCCAAGACGATCAAGCGAAAGGTGCGGGGAAGGGGTACCCGCACCTTTCTTTGAATTACGCGGTGGATTTGGTAGGCGACTTGCGTCCGCGCCACCATACCAAAAAGACCGCGAGCGCCGCGAGAATCAGCCCCGGAACGCCGAGCAGCGCGAGCATAACGCTGGCGGCGTACGGTTCCATTTCTCTCAAGAACGCCGTGTAGTTCTGGATGGCGAGCAGCGCGAGCGCGACCGCCAGCGCGCCAAGCAGCCATTCATACCAGCGCACGCCCAACTTGCGCGCGCGCGTCCACGACACGAGCCACCAACCTCCAGCGCCGATGATCAATCCAAGGATGAGCCACATCATTTGTTGACCTCCTATATCTCACTCAGACCCGAAGACGTGTTGATGCCGAAGATGGGCAAGTCGGTGCGTCTCCACCATGCTTCCGGATCCTTGAACGGATTGCCCAATTCCGGATTCGCCGGTCCTGGGTTGATCCAGTCATCCACTGCCTTGAGCGCGCCGTCAAAGACCGGCGTGGCTGACGCGAGCGCATTGCGAAACTCGTGGAAGAACGCATGATTCTTCGTGCCAAATGGACACGCGGTAAAGCAGAGACCGCAGTTGGTGCCCACTTGCCGCCAATAGGCGCGGCACTTGGTCGAGTCTTCGAAGAATGCCTTGTGCCCCGGATTGTTCCATGGACCGCGCACTTGCCAGGTCGGTTCGGTATCGAAACTCAATGCCTTGGATGGACAAAAGTCGGCGCACTTTTTACACACCTTGCAGAACTCGAACATGCCGGCGTTGATCGGCTTGGTGGGCGCAAGCGGCAAGTCCGTGACCATCTTAAAGACGCGCGTGATCGGTCCCCATTCCGGCGTCATGAGCCGATTCAAGCGCGACATTTCGCCCAAGCCCGCCATCGTTCCGAACGCGGGTGAGATACCCAGCGCGTTGGTGCTGGCTTCGCCCAACCCTAGATAACCTAGCCCGGCGAGGAAGTACTGGAGCCGGAGTTGGAGACTGCGATTTAGGGTGTAGGTCAGTCCCGTCGTCAACTGGCACAGCACCGTCGGCGCGGTTTTCATCGTCTCTTGCGACATCGGAATAGTCCAGGCGATTACCCAGCGCGCCTTCTTCGGAATGACGCGCGTCTTGTCGTCCTCCGACGGCAGATCTACATCGGCGATCTTCATTTCCTTTTTGTCCGGGTCTTGGGCGTAGATCAGTTTTTCGGTCGTGTTGGTATCCAACTGGACAAAGCCGATCGTGCCTGCGCCCAGGTGGCGCATTGCCGCGGTCACCATGCGCGCCGCATCTTCCGGCGAACCCGTCCATTTCGGGACGCCGAGTTTTTCTGGGGTGGTCGCGTCTTTCGGCGGGAGAAAACCCTGCGCGCCGGAGCCCTGTCCAGTGGCAACACCGAGCGCGCGATCCTTGAGCGTGTAGCCGGGCTTGTTCTGCTTCAGCCACCGATCCAGGTTCTCGGTTTGCAGTTTGGTCAGCCGGTCGTCACGCTCCTTGCCCACGTATTCGACGAAACTGCCGCGGGTGGTGCGCCACTCGGAGTAACGCTGCATCTTCTCCCAATCAATTTCCATCGTGGGTTTGTCGGCGGTCCGCACCCAACTGGGACGGCTCAACGCGGGCGTTTGTTCGTTATCCCAATCAAAGACCGTGTTTCCGACGATGCTCGCCGGCGCTAGCGTGATGCCTGCGCCGAGCAGGCCGAGGTCTTTGAGTAGTTCACGCCGAGTCAGATTCATTGACATTTTTCCCTCCATCGGTTTAACTGAGATTGATCAATCCACGCAAAGGACACTCGTTAAGCCCTCCTTTCCGATCCGGTGCGCTGGCTCACTGCAACGTGAACTTCATGCGAATGTCCGGGTGAATCGTGCAGCCAGCGGGATACTCGCCGGGCTTGGTCGGCGGCGTCCACAATCGTCGCGCGGTTTGCCCGGGCACCACGAGGATTTCCTTGATCGCGAGATCGGGGCTGACCAGATTGTGATCCTCTTTGGTGTCGGTGTTCTTGATCACAAAGAGAACCTTTTGTCCGGCTTTGATCGTCACCTTGTCCGGCTTGATGTCGGTCGGCGTGAATTGCAGTTCGACCACCTGCGCGCCCTCCGCTCCGGCAGGCATCGGTTCGTCCATCACGACAGCCGGTTTGGAAGGACCGCACGCCGCCATCAATAGTCCGATCGCCACGAACGCAAGCAATACCAACAGTCGTTTCATAACCACACCTCCTCAAGAAATGTGAATAGAATTCATGCTCACCTTCACGAACGAAGGCGAGCGAAACATTTATTTGAAGCGATTGTTCGAATATTCGGTATGACACGGCGCGCCGCACTTGAAGAAAAACGCCTCGTGTCCGCGATGGCAATCCGCGCAGGGAATTTCTCCTTCGTGCGATTTGTGCGGATTGGGACTGACACTCTTGGTCTTGTCCGCCAGCGCGGTGTATGAACCAAAATGACATTGGAGACACGTTTGGTTGGCGGGCGCTTCCTTGGGGGGCATCGCCGTATGGCAAGTCGCGCATTGCATATCTTTGGCGGCGTGCTTGCCGTCCAGATAGGGTGAAGTCGCGATCGCTTTGGTAATCGCGGCGACATCTCGCGGCGCTCGCGTTGGGAACGGCGGCGGTGTTGGCGACGGGATGATCACTAACGTGGGCATCGGCGTGGGCGTGGGCGCGGGTCCACACGCGGTCATCAACCCACTCACCGCCGCGCAACAGATCAAGGCAAGGCAAATTCGTTTTGAGGAAATTCTCGGCATACAATGAACCCTGGAAAAAATAATCTGGGATGCGAGACCTGTCAGGTTTTGGAAACCTGACGGGTCTCAGTTCCGGCGACCACATTCACGAGTTGCGCCAATTCGGTCGCGATGAGATCTTTTCTGAGACAGGCGCACGCGCCAATGCGCTCGGTCGCGCTCTGGTAGCGCGTTTCATCGTCGTCCGCGAGCAGGATCACTTTGGCGGCAGGCGCATGGGCAAGCGCAAGTGGAATCGCTTCCAGCACGCCCATGTCAGGCAAAAGGACATCCATGAGGATAACATCGGGCGCGATTTGCGGAATCAGCGCAAACGCGTGCGCCGCGCAAGTGGCTTCTCCAACGACTGCCAACCCGGCTTCGCGACAAATCTGCCTGATCTGACAAGTCAGCGGCGCGTTATGTTCCACGAGCAACAATCTGATCTTGTCCATGCCCGCTCCCGAGGATAGTGTACTCGGCAAGCGTCGCTCTCACAATCGGTCAGATGCTTTAGTTTGCGGAACCGAAGTACCTAGATTTCCCGCTCAAACGAAAACCCTTGCGAAGGGGCTACCTTTTCGCAAGGGTTTCGGAGCGACCGGGGAACCGATCAAACCATTTGATCTCGACTGCCCCGCGCGGACAGCCGGATTGACATGCCAGACACTTGGTACACGCCGACAGGTCTGCGTCGCGTGAGAGATTCATTCCTTCGGGACACACCTTTTCGCAGGCGAGACACGGGCAGCATCGTTCTGGATCCGCTTTGACTTTGACAAAGGGGTTCAAGCGGCTAACCAGCCCGATCGTCGCGCCAAGCGGGCACAAGTCGCGACACCACGACCTGCGACTGAGCCACTCGAATCCGACGAGCGCGCTCAACCACCCGATCGTCGGCGCGAGACCGGCGCCCGTCCCGGCGGCAATCGCGCCGCGACAGACCACACCGGCGGGACAGATCACGCAAAATACCGGCGCATGACAAACCCATGCCAAGCCCACCATGCCGCTCGCGAGCGCGCCTTGAACCCACGCGCGATAACGCCACGGCTGGCGCGCTTGCCAGGGACCGCGATTGAAAATCCAGCGCCCCGGACAGAGCCAACCGCAAAACGCGCGTCCCAACAAACCGATTGACAAAACTCCAGCCAGACCGGCGAGCGCGACCGCCGGAATAAACTCTTGACTCGCGGCGAGCAATTGCGCGACGCCAAGCGGGCAGGAAATTTCGAGCGCGCCGACACGAAAAGAGGAAAACGTGGGCGGATCAAAACCGCGCCCTGCCGCGACGCCAATCGCCAACAGAACGCCCATCGTGACGACCGCGCGCACGCGCGACCAGGAAACACGCGCCGCGCGTTGTCGCAGCGCGGCGGGACGCGCGCCCGGCTCGGCGCGGATCTCGTCAAGAACCGGATTCATCGTCACCTGCTCTGAGCGCGACGGCTCTGCCAAGATTTTTGTTCTGGCGGACGCCATCCGGTTGCGGACAAACATTCACGCACGCGCCGCAACCGTTACAGCGGTCGCTCAACACGTACACTTGGAAATCTCCATCCAGTTCGATTGCCTTTTGCAGCCCCGCGCATTTCTCGTAACAGAGTCGACAGCCGATCCATTTCCACGCGAGGCATTGCTCGCGTTCGATGACTGCCACGCCGAGTTTGGCTTGCTTGGGCTCCACCATTTGGATCGCGCCGGTCGGACAGACGCGCGCGCAGTCCATACAAAAATCGCACCAGCCGCTCAAACCATCAATGAAAGGTAACCCCTCCGCGTTTTGGCGGATCGCGCGACGCGTGCAGATCGCGACACACTTGCCGCAGCGCTGACACAACGCGCGAAAGCGATTAGCGGGAAGAACAGCGCCCGGAGGAAGAACGCTGGAGAACGCCGGCTGGGGTCGCAAAATAAGAAGGGCAAGCCCCGACGCAGCCAAGCCCCCCATCAGTTTGACGAACTCGCGCCGCGTCAATCGCGCGGCGGGTTTATGCGTACTCGGCACAAGATCCTCTTCTGCGATAGTGTATGCCCGTCGCGCCGATTCGACAATCGGCACAATTATCTAGATCGGGGTTCGGCGGTACCTAGCCATCGAGTTCGACGAGACCGTGATTGATGGCGTACTTGATCAGATTCGCGCGATTGTGGATGTCCAGTTTCGCCATGATGTTCGCGCGATGGCACATCACGGTTTTCTTGCTCACGTTGAGGAGATCGGCGATCTCTTGACTGGAACGCCCCTCGGCAACCAATTTGAGAACTTCTATTTCGCGATCCGTCAACACATCGCCGCTTTCAACTTGCGCTGGCTCCGCTTGCTGCCGATAGTTCGTCAACAGCATCTTGGTAATCGCCGGCGGCACAAAACACTCACCGCGCGACACGGCGCGGATCGCGGTGACCAACTCGGAGGCGAAAGAACGTTTGAGGACGTAACCCAGCGCGCCCGCGCGCAGGATCGGCAGAACGTAGCGCTCGTTGTCGTGCTGGCTGAGAACGAGGATTTTGGTTTGCGGGTGCTCCTTGACAATGCGCTTGGTCGCTTCCAAGCCGTCCATGCCGGGCATCGCCATATCCATCACGACGACATCGGGCGAATGTTCCCGGACGCAAGCGAGCGCCTGCCGCCCATCCGACGCCTCCGCGACTACTTGAACGTCCTCACACAGATTGAGGAGCGCCTTCAGCCCCTCCCTCAGCATGATGTGATCGTCCACCAACAGGACTCGTATCTTGCCCATTTGAGCGTGTTCCTTTCAAGGGAATCTTGACCGCGACCCGCGTGCCCTGCCCAAGCCGCGATTCGATGGCGGCAGTTCCGCCGAAGAGCGCGGCGCGTTCGCGGATGCCGGGCAGTCCAAACGACGGACTAGTCTTGGCGCGCGCGGCAACGGCAGAAACGTCGAACCCTTGCCCGTCGTCCTCCACCTCCAAGGCGATGAACGAGTCGCTGAAATCCAAAGTGATGCTGACATTCTCCGCGTGCGCGTGGCGCGCGATGTTGTTGATCGCTTCTTGCGCGATGCGAAAGACCACCGTCTCGACTTCGGATGACAGGCGTTTTTCTGCGCCGACGATCTCCAGCACGGGTTGGATACCCGCCGGTTTGAGGCGATGTTCCGCGTACCAGTCAATCGCCTGGACGAATCCCAGATCGTCCAGAATCGCCGGGCGCAAATCGTGGATGATGCGTTGGATTTCGCGCAGCATCTCGGTCGCCATCTCCTTGATCGGGATCAACCGATCTTTCATTTCCGCGACGCTCGCGGCGGGCGCGGTCGTGGCGGTTTCCAACCCGACGACGAGCGCGGTGAGCGCCTGGCTGGTTTCGTCGTGCAGTTCGCGCGCCAAACCGCGGCGCTCCTCCTCCTGCGCGACGACCAGTTTCCGCAAGAGTTCGCGGCGTCCCTGCTCGGCGCCGTCCAATTCCCGGGAGCGCTGCTCGACGCGGTGCTCCAGTTCGAGATTCCACTCTTGAATCTCATGCAACGATTCGTTGAGCCGTTCGCGCATCCTATCGAAAGACCGCGCCAGGATGCTGACCTCCGCGCCGCCGACGCGCGGGATCGGCTGAGTGAGATCGCCCGCCGTGATGCGCTGGCAAGCCGCGATCAACGTGTGGATCGGATTGACCACGCTGCGCGTCAACAGCCAAGCAATGATCAGCGTGATCGAGAGCGCGATCGCGCCCAGGATCAATAGATTCCTCTGCAAAGTTTCGCTATAGGCAAACGCTTCGCGTTCGTGCTGCTGCACGACGATTCCCCACGGCGCGGTCGAGATGGACGCGAACGCCATCACGCCGTTCTGGCGATGCTGGTACGCCGAAGTGGTGTGACAATCGTGACAACGCCCGACCGTCATCCCCTTGTCCTTGATGAGCGTCGCAAACCGGTCGCCGTAGCGGCAATTCTGCCACGATTCTTCTTCGGACGTACTGACGAGCGGAAATCCTTCTTCGTCGACGATCTCGGCATAGCCCTGCTCGCCAATGCCCAATGGACCGAGTAAATGCGTGATGCTGGGATGCTTGAGGTTAACCGCGACGATCACCACACCATCGGCAGCGCCATTCCCTTTTTGGTTTGGCACGATGATCGCCGCCGTTGGCTCGATATTCTCCGGCGCAAAATAGCCGGAAACGACGGGCTGCCCCTCCGTGAACACGCGCGCGACATAGCGATTCGGGGAGAGGTCGGCGCCGATCAGATCGCGAATGTATGGCTCGGTCCACACAACTTTGCCACGGCGGTCCACGAGCGCGACATATTGCGCAAAGTCGCCAATCGCCTGACTCACTAGCCGCAACGCCGCGGTGATCGCTTCGGAACTCGCGTGGTCGGGATCCATCGCGGCTTCGGCGGTGATGGTCTTGAGGATCGCGATCTTTTGTTGCAGCAGATCGTCCACGCGGCTGGCGGAGATGCGCGCGACGAGCAGGCGTTCCTGCAAGGTTCGATCGGTGCTTTGTTGAACTGCCTGCAAACTGAGGAACGCCAAACCGGCAAACATAATTAGCAAACCCACCGTGACCAAGAGAATCACGCGGGTCATCAGATTGAGGTTGAGAGACAATCTTTTCATTCGAACGCGCCCCTTTGCGATAGGTCAGCCATCAACTGACATCACTGCGCATAGTATAACACAAATCAAGACCTCCTGACAAAGTTGATTTCTGATAAAAAGACCTGTCAGGTTTTGGAAACCTGACAGGTCTCGGATGCCAAATCATTTCCTCAAGGTCTATAACACTCTAGCCGAGGATCTCCGTCACGGGAATTGACACATCGGCAAACGCGTCCAACGTGACACTCTGACCGCGCCAGAGTTGACGGATTTCGCCGTACCCATTCGGCGTCGGTTGGGTGTACGCTTGCATGCCCTCGCCCGCCAAATCCACTAACCACACCGCGGGAATGCCCACTTGGGCATACAACGGAATTTTCGTCGCACGATCAAAATCAAGCGAGGTTTCGGAAACTTCAATCACCAGCAAAACGTCTTCGGGTTCGGGATGCGCGTCGACGTAGAAATCGGCGCGCGGTTGCAGCAAAGCCAAATCGGGCTGCGGTTCTGAGCGCGCGCCCAAGTGAATTGGATCTTGAACGCTGATAATCGCGCGCGCTCCAACCAGACGCGACAACAAACGGTTCAAGCGTTTAACACACGCGGCGTGACGACTGCCGATTGGTGACATTTCCAGAATCTCCCCTTCGATCAACTCGACGCGATCATCCTCGGTGAGAACGCCGTTTTGCATCATCCGATGATATTCTTCGGTTGTGAAAAGCCGCCTGACGGCTTGCCCAATCATTAGAACCTCCGCTCACCGGTCTTATAACACGAAATCATTGCGCCGCCAACTCCGCCGCGATCTCGCTCGGCGTCACGCGAATGTTGGACAACCGCAACCCCGTGCCTTGCAATTCGCGCTGGATCATTTTGTTGACTTGATCTTCGGCTTGCGCGCGCAGTTGCTCCACCATCGGCGAGACGAGCGATTGCGAAACGCCGATGCCGCTCACGTCGAGTTTTTCGATCGCGAGCAACACGCGCCCATTCTGCGCCGAGACCCGCAGCCGCGCCGTCGCGTTGCCCGCAATCGTTTGCCCCAGGATTTTTGTATCCACCGCGACGACGACTTGGGCGATATTCGGCGCGACGAGCGTGAGCGTTGCCTGCTTCGCGAGTCCCGTCTGCTTGACGATTTGCTGCAATTGCGCGTTGAGATAACTCGCGCTGACCGTAACCATCGCATCCGCGCGCGACGCGCCGACAGCGGACGCGACCTTCTCCGCCGGATCCGTTTTCGGCAAGAGCGACAGCGCGCCAAAGGTCAAGACGATTCCGACGACGAGACCCAGGATCGCACCGATGCAACCAATGGCAATCTCTTTCATCTCACCGCGACCACGCCGGATGATCCGCCGTGCCGACCGTCGTGAGCCGCGAAACATTGCCGCCGTGTGTATCCATCAGATAGATGTCGGTTTGCGCGCCGCGGAAAGACGCAAAGGCGATCCAGTTGCCGTCCGGCGACCAAGTCGGCGAAAAATCTTTGTCTTTGGTCTGGCTCAATCGGCGCAACCCCGTGCCATCCGCGTTCATCAGGTAAATCTGTTCGCGCCCATCGCGACGCGACGTGAACGCGATGAGTTTGCCGTCGGGACTCCACGCGGGCGCGCTATCGTCTTCGGCGTGGTTGGTCAAATTTTTCAAACCGCCGCCGTCGCTATTCAATGTGAAAATATCGTTCTTGCCCGTCGTATTCATGCCAAGCGCGAATACGCCGCTCTTCGACCAACTCAACCCACCGCGAAATTGTTCGGTTGGCGCGGCAGTCCGGATCGTACACCATTGAATGCCGTCGGCGCAAGGCGTTCGATCCGCATTGACGCTGTTGATCACCCAATTCAATTTGTTACCAGTCCAGCGCACAAAAGCGATCTGCTTCCCATCGGGCGACCAAGTTGGGCTGGAAAGTCCGCCGCCCGCGTCGGACGAAAAGACTCCGATGGTTTGATTCAATCCCGCGTCGTACAGTTTGAGCGAATTCGATCCGCCGAGCGATACTGCCGCGATGTACGCGATTTTGGAATTATCCGGCGACCACGCGAGCGGCGACGCGCCGGTGTTTTCGACGATGTCGAGCACGGGACCGACGTCAAAGAGCGGGAGGATTTGGCGAGTCTCAAGATTCACCATCGCAACGCGGTCGATATCGTGATCCTTGTAGTGGTACGCGACGTATCCTTTCGGCGCGGGTGGCTTGGGCGAGGTTGCGGTGGCTTTGGGACCGACCGTCGCGGCTGGCGCGGGCGTCGTTCCCGCAACCTGGGTCGGCGCGGTCACCGCAACTTGGGTTGGCGCTCGACCGGCGAGCGCGATCAGTTTGTTGCTTTGGAATTTATATCGCCGCGTGGCAGCGATGGTCGGACAACAGATCGGATCGCGCGCGCCGTGCGCGGTCATGCTCACGACAATTTCGCCATTCTGAAACGTCATCCCTTTGATCTGGACGCGGTCGCCCAGCAACAATGACGCGACGTGATGCGGTACACCATTCTGATTTGTCAGCGCGGCAAGATAATAAAACGTACCGCTGGCGCTTGGCGCGACGCTCAAAATAACCGCTGCATCGCCGACACCGTCGCCATCGAGATCGGCCAACACTGCCGCGTCCAACAATCGGATCTCAACCTGGGTCGCCGCGCCGGGCGCGCCGGATTCTTTGTACACACCATCCGTCAATTTGGCTTTGCCGCCTGTGACAAATTCATTTTGATATTCGGCGCTCTTGAGCGCGGCAAGCGTCAACGGCGCAGGCGTCGGCGTGATCGTCGGCACAGGCGTTGGCGATGGAATAGGCGTCGGCGGTGGCGGCACAGGCGTCGCGACGACTTGAATCAAGACCGGTGTTGGAACAACGGTTGGGGTTGGCGAAGCGCCGCAGCCGGACAAAACAAATGCGGCTGCAAATGCCACTAGTGTCAAAGAGCAACGTTTCATGTGTCACCTCCAAATTTTCCCTTTGCACCGGGCGAGTTCGTGCCCAGTCCCTTACGAATCACCACATCTGCTAGCAACGCGCCCTGTACTTTATAGGCATCAAACTCTGCGATGTTATCGTGCGTGATCCCAATTTGGTACTCTATCCCGCCCCTGTGTTGATGGCTGAGATATTTGTTCATCTTCGCCTCGTCATTCGACAACACCCAATAGACAATCTGATCAACCCAAACACCAATAAACACAAATACATCACAGGCGCCTGGTTTCAACTGTTGAAAATTCATCCAGAACGGCTCTGCGGCGCCAAAGTCAAGAGCTTTGGACACCAGATCGCCGCGCTTTTTCGTGTTGATTGCACGTGCGGCTTTCACTTCGACCAGCACTCCCGCGAGCCATAAGTCGTACTGACCATCATACTGAGGGTCTAGCGACGGATCAGGTTTACGAAACCGCGAATCCAAATCCATCAAGTGTTTCTCGCCCCAGATCTGTCCAAAAACTCTTGGCGCCAAGCCGAATAGATCAAGGTATCGGTTTGACGAAACATAGTTCCGGCGGAGTTTCTCATACTGACCAAACGAAATCACTCCGCGATCAACCAGGAAGGTCAAGATGTACTCGTACTCGTTGAATGGAAAAACAGAAACTAGGCTTTTCAGCCGCGCCTGCAAGAGTTTGCGATCCTCCGTTTTCAGCGACTCGATCAAACGGTCGAGATGGACGCGCAGTTCTTGGGTATTCATAGCCGCGCTGCCTCAACTGAATCATGTAGTTCGGGAAACGGATTATGCCACTGCCATCCGGTTTTCCCGGTTTTACGATAGCGTTCCAATCGCCTGATCGTCAGTTCCGCAAAGATCGGATCAATATCAAAAGTGAACACTCGGCGATGGAGTTTCTCCCCCGCAATCAACGTCGTTCCAGAGTGAGCAAAGAAATCAACCACTAAGTCTTCTTCCTGACTGCCCGATTGGACGATACGCTCAATCGCTTTCAACGGCTTTTGGGCATAGCAACCCGGCACATTTTCTTCCAAGCGATAGAAAACTTGCTGAACATCTACCCACACGTTTCCCGCGCGGATATTTTCTGACTTGCTACGCTCGCCATTCTCGGTGAGTCGTCCATTCACCTCTTTATAATAACCGCGCAGAATCTTGGGAATGTCTGTGTATTCCGCTTCGACATTGAAACCTGGACTGCCTTTGACATAGTATAACAGTTCTTGCCGAACCCACATCCAGTTTTTCAGAGTGCCATAGCCCCTTTGATTTCTCAGCGTAATCAAGTTCCTGGGACGGAGTTCTCGAAAGTCGCGCAGCATGATCATCAAATCGGGCAAAGGTTGAAAGTTGTCCGTATAATCAGCGCCGATCCACAAGTAAAGATGCGCGTCAGCAGCCATAATCTCCAGCGCGTTCTGAATCCACCGTCGCGAAAAAATCAAGTACTCATCAAGGCCAACTTTGCCAAGATTCGTCGAATCTCCATTCCCAACCCTTACGTTGTATGGTGGATCGTTAACAATCAAAGACGTTTTCTCATCGCCCATAATTTCGCAAACATCGGCGTGATCGGCAGCGTCCAAGACACCGACGCGATGCCCCCGAATCGGGTCTTGCCAAATTTCGCCATGGCGCAACCGACACAAGGGCAGAATACGCGCCCGGAGTTCAGGATGAGTGTCGAGTCGCGGCAATTGCTCTGTGGTCACGCCACGCTCCACCTGATCTGCAGCAGCCGGAGGAGAGAAAAGCCGCACTTGTTTGATTGCTTGCATATCAATCTCCAATTCCCGCCAACCGTTTCGCCAAGCGCGTCTTGGTCTCCAGATCGGCGAGACGCGCCAGCATAATTCGCTGCGCTTGCGGCGAGCCCGCGCCGTGCAACGATTCGGTGAGATACGCCGCCGCGCCGGGACCCAGCGTGAGATTTTCGAGCAAACGCAACATGCGACAGCGATCGGCGGTTGTGTAATCGGCGACGCCGCGCAAATACTTTTCCAGAACCGCGCCTACTTCCGAATTCGCGAAATCTTTTTCCGACGGCAAGGTGACGAGCAAACCACCGGCGATGTCTTGCGCGAGTCGTGCGATCTCGTACGGAAAACGCGTCACGTTGAGTTTCGTCACATTCGCAAGCAAAAGGTCAATCAGGTACGTGCCCGACGCGGTCGGCTTGCCTTCGATTGAGCAAGCGATGCCGCAGGCGTACAGCGTTTCGTTGAGATGAATCATCTCGACGATTTTGTCTTTGACGTGCGACGCCTTGTCGGTGCCTTGATACTGCGCGAGCGATTGCGCCGCGCCGATCAACACATCGCCGACGCCGGTCTTGCAGCCACCATAACTTTGACGATGATAACCGGCGAAGCGTTCCACCAACATTCCACTGAACGCGTGCTCGCCCGCCATAAAAACGCGATCCCAGGGCACGAACACATTGTCGAGAACAATCACCGCTTCGTGTCCGCCAAACTCGCGATTGCCGACATCGCGCTGACCGCTTTCGAGTTTGCGCGTGTCCGCTGGCTGGCGACCGACGATCATTACGATCCCCGGCGCGTCCGCCGGAATCGCGAACGAGGCCGCGTAATCCTTGTCCGGTTCCGCGAGCGATTGCGTTGGCATGACAATGATCTCGTGCGAGTTCAGCGCGCCGGTCTGATGCAACTTCGCGCCGCGCACGACAATGCCGTCCGATTTTCTTTCGACGATATGCACAAACAGATCCGGATCGGCTTGTTGCGACGGACTCAAGCGGCGGTCGCCTTTCGGATCGGTCATCGCGCCGTCGACGACGAGATCGCGCATTTGAACATCGCGCAGATACGCGCGAAATCGCGCGTGATACTTTGTCCCGAGCGCGCGATCCATTTCGCACGTCACCGAATCGAGCGCGTTGAACGCGTCCATCCCAACGCAGCGTTGGAAACAGCAGCCGGTCTTTTGTCCGAGCACGCGCTGCATCTTGACTTTCGCGACGAGATCGGCGGTACTCTGATGCAGATGGGTGAAGCGATTGATCGTTTGTCCGGTGAGATTCGATGTCGCGCGCATCAAATCGGCGTACTCGGGTTGCTGCGCGAGTTCGTACGTCATCGCGCACGCGTTCAGCGACGGGCGAATGAGCGGGTGATCAACCACATTCTCGACGCGCTCGCCGAGAATGAACACGCGCCGCTTGAGCGCGCGCAGACTCGCGATATATTCGTCTTTCGTCATCAGCCCTCCAGAGAAGGGATAAGAGGGGATAAGAAGGCATCAGAAGGCGGAAGATGGCGAAGATGGCAAAGGCGCGCGCCCTCTCACCCCCCGCGCCTTCTTTGCCCTCTCTGCCCTCTACGCCATCTCATCCCCTCTTTTCCCCTCTGTCTTCATCACATCGTCTCCGGCGCGGTCACGCCCATCAGGTTCAGCGTGCGCGCGAGCGTGTTCTTCGCGGCGGCGACGAGTTTCAGGCGCGCGCGCGAAATCGCCGCGTCCGCCGGATCGGATGAAACGACGCGGCATTGTTTGTAGAACGAATGGAAAATGCCGGCGAGATCAATCGCGTAGTGCGGCAGGTGATGCGGTTCCAATTTCGTCGCGGCAAGTTCGATCATCTCCGGCAAGCGCAACATCGCGCGAATCAGTTCGAGTTCGGCGGGATGCGTTAGGAGCGCAACGTCGCCGCCTTCGGAACTCACGCCCGACTCGATTGCTTTTTTCAAAATGCTCGCGATGCGCGCGTGCGCGTACTGCACATAGTACACCGGATTCTCGTCGGAATGTTTGACCGCGACATCGAGATCGAAATCAATCGTCGCGTTCGCGGATTGCGTGATGAGCATAAAGCGCACCGCGTCGGGTCCCACTTCCTCGAGCAACTCGTCGAGCGTGACGAACTCGCCCGTGCGCTTGCTCATCTTCACCGTTTCGCCGCTACGCTTGAGCGTGACGTTTTGGTACAGCAACAGCGTGACGCGTTCGGAATCAAGTCCGAGCGCGCGCGCGGCGGCAAGGACGCGCGGTACATCGCCGTGATGGTCCGCGCCCCAGACGTAGATCGCGCGATCGAATTTTCGCACCGCGAGTTTGTTCCACACGTACGCGACATCGGACGCGAGATAGGTCGGGCGTTCGTCGGGATCGGCGATGACTTGCGGCGAGCGAATCAGCACCGCGTCTTTGTCCTCGCCGAGTTCTTGCGCGGCAAACCAGACCGCGCCATCTTTTTCGACGACGAGTCCTTTGGTTTGCAGCATTTTGAAAACTTCGTCGAATGTTCCGCCGGTGTACAGCGAGCGTTCCGAAAACCAATTGTCGAAGCGCACGTTCATTTTTTCGAGCGTGCCGCGCAATTGCTCCAGCACGATCTTCATTCCGAGCACGCCAAGTTCGCGCACCGCTTGCGCGCGCGGCATTTGCAAGAATTTGTCGCCGTGTTCTTGCGCGAATTGTTTTCCCATTTCTATCACATACGCGCCGTGATAACCATCGTCGGGAAGTTTTTCGTCTTTGCCCAATGCTTGCGCGTACCGCACGAAAACGCTTTCGCCGAGATGCCGCACCTGCGAGCCATTGTCGTTGATGTAAAATTCGCGCTGGACTTGATGCCCCGCGGCTTCGAGCACGTTCGCGAGTGTGTCGCCGATCGCGCCGTTGCGCCCGTGGCCGACGTGTATCGGTCCCGTCGGGTTGACGCTGACGTGCTCGACTTGGATGTTCAAGCGGCGCGGCGGTTCCAAATCGCCAAAGCGCGCGCCTGCCGCGAGAATCGCGTCGACCTGGCGCGCGAGCCACGCGTCGCTCAAGGTGAAATTCACAAAACCTGGCGCGCTTGCCTCGACTTTGGCAACCGTTTCATCGGGCGGGACGTGCGCGGCGATCGCTTGCGCGATTTGGAGCGGCGCGCGTTTTGCCTCCTTCGCCAATTTCAGCGGCGCGGACGTCGCAAAATCGCCCCACTCTTTTTTCTGCGGACGCTCGACAAAAACGTCGGGCATCGGAAACGCGGGGAGCGCGTTCGCGCTCTGCGCGGCGGCGATGGCTTGCTTGACGAGCTCGGCGAGATGATTTTTGATGAGCATATAGAATTCATCCTCGTTTGAGACTGGCGGGCGGCAAAAGTGCGCGCGCGTGACGACGGACGCGCCGCGCGATTCGCACCGCGCGCTTTGCCTCTGTCAACGGAATCGCGTCATAATCGCCAGGATAGCGCGTGGACACTGCGTAATCCGTCAACAGTTCTTGTTCGCGCGGCGATAAATCGGGGCGGATGGTTGCAGGCAACATCCGCATCAGTTCGCTGATGTGGTGCGTCTTGGAAATATCCTTGCCCTCAAACACGAGCAACGCCTTGAGATACTTTTCGACGCATTGTTGCGCGTGAAAGCAAACCGTGTCGGTGGGACAATCATGCTCCAGTTTCAAAGTGTGCGCCGCATTCTTCAAATCGTTCTCGGCTTTTTCAACCCATTGGCGAATGACGCGCAGAGTTTCAGCGTTGGCGGACATACAGCACTTTTCCCTCTTGCAACGCGGGCTTGACCAGCGTTCCAACGACGTGACGTTGTCGCGCCATCTCTTCGGGGGTTACGACGACAATATCTTTTGGCACAGGGATATCGTGCAACGCCACACGCATTTCAACTTGCTTGGCGCGCTTGGATCCTTTTAGTGGCAGCACCACCAACAAATCAATATCGCTAGCGGGATGCGCCGTGCCGCGCGCATACGAACCGAAAAGAATGATCCGTTCGGGATCAAAGCGGCGGACAAGACGTTTGACCATTCGATTGAGCGTGCGATCCAGTTTTTGTCGATCCATCACTCTCCCTCAGATGGTGCAGAGTTTACCACGAAAACGCAAAGACGACAAACCGCCGAATAAATTCGGCGTCGCAATAGGTGGAAACACGTTGAAACGTGTTGGGCGCGCGCGTTCAATCCGATTCATCGGATTTCCACCTTGTCAGACGCCGAATTCCATTCGGCGGTTGCCGACGGTTGCAAACCGCCATCTCAAAAAAATGGAAACACGTTGAACCGTGTTGAGCGCGCGCTTAATCCGATTCATCGGATTTCCACCTTGTTAGACGCCGAATTCCATTCGGCGGTTGCCGACGGTTGCAAACCGCCATCTCAAAAA
>DYJA01000080.1 GCA_020723345.1 Candidatus Aquidulcis sp.
CCGTACATTCACGCCCAATTGATCGTCGCGGATCGCGCGCGCGCGTTCGTCGGCTCGCAAAATATTTCGACCGCGGCGTTGGATTCGCAGCGCGAACTAGGGATTTTGCTGACCGACGCGCACTTGATCCAAATCTTGTCCGAAACGTTCGCGCAGGATTGGAATATCGGGAAATGAAGGATGAGGGTGGAAGGATGAAGGATGAATTGTAGATTTGGAGGGACATTCGCGACAACAATCGCCATAGTTTTGGCGTTGAGCGCGTGCGCGACGGCTGATCCGCCAATCGTCGCGTCTACGCCGACCGCGCAAATCGTTCAAGTTGTTGCGACGCCCCGCGTGTTGCCAAGCGCGACGCCGACGATTGCGCTCAAGCCGACGGCGACGATCATTCCGACGCCGTTCGTCACCGCGCCTGCGCCGGGCGGCGAAGCGAACGTGCCGATTTTGATGTACCACCACATCGGCGATTTGCCGATTGACGCGAGTCAATTGCAACTTGAGTGGACGGTCACGCCGAAAAATTTCGACGCGCAAATGCAATGGCTCGCGCGCAACGGATTTCGCAGCGTTACGATGGCGCAACTCGTCGCGCACCTCAAGCATCGTCAGCCACTGCCTGCCAAGCCGATCATCATTTCGTTCGATGATGGCTGGGCGGAGCAATTCACCACCGCGTTTCCGATTATGACCAAGTACGGTTTGAGCGGCACATTTTTCCTGTACACGCGTCCGCTCGATCATACCGAGTTTATGACGTGGGCGCAGGCGCAAGAAATGGTGGCGGGCGGCATGGACATTCAATCGCACTCGATCACGCATCCGCATCTGCGAGCGCTCGCGCCCGACGCGGCGTTCAAAGAAATCGCGGAATCGAAAGCGACGTTGGAGAAACGTTTGGGCAAGCCGGTCGTCGCGTTCTGTTATCCGTTCGGCGAATACAACACTGCGACTATCGAGATGGTCAGACGCGCGGGGTACGAGAGCGCGGTCACGCTCGCCAGCGGTTATCGTCAGCGCGCCGACGAATTGTACACGCTGCATCGCATTCGCGTTTCGTACCACGATACGTTGGAGGATTTTGCCAAGCGGCTACCGTAGGACAAGTTTCCAACTTGTCCTACTTTTCATGCTTTCTTTACGCCATTTTCATTTGCGCTTAATCCGATTGCGAGATAATCTGCTGCAGAAAAGTATCGGAGGAAAATAAAATGCAAAGATCAAATTACACGTTGCTGTCGTGCATCATACTGCTAGCCGTTTTGCTTGGCGTGGTAGGCGGTGGAGTGGCGGGCGGCATGATGGGCTATTACGCCGCGCAAAACGTGATGCCGACCGCGCGCCCAATCGCCGCGACGACAATCGCGACGAATCCAACCGCGCCTTCCGCCGCGCCGGTGACGAACATTACGTTGAAGGAAGATTCGGCGGTGATTGACGCGGTCCGCAAAGTCAAGCCAGCCGTCGTGACCGTCGTCAATCGCATGGCGTCGCGGCGCGGCGTTTTTGGCGGATCGGTTTCACCCACGTCGTCGGGCTCGGGCATTATCATTGATGGCAAGGGGTACGTGGTGACGAATAATCACGTCGTGGACAGCGCGCAATCACTTTTGGTGATCTTGTCGGACGGAACCAAGTTGGACGCCAAGTTGATCGGCACCGATTCGATTTCCGATCTGGCTGTGCTCAAAGTAGACGGAACGATGCCGGCGGTCGCGCCATTGGGCGATTCGAGCGCATTGCAGCCCGGACAAGTCGCGATTGCGATTGGCAGTCCCTTGGGCGATTTTCGCGGGACCGTGACGATGGGCGTCATCAGCGCGCTGAATCGTCAAATCGGGTCGATGCAGGGATTGATTCAAACCGACGCGGCGATCAATAATGGCAATTCGGGTGGTCCCTTGATTAACTCACTGGGGCAGGTGATCGGCATCAATACACTCGTCGTACGCAGCACGAACGACGGCAACGTCGCGGAAGGATTGGGCTTTGCGATTCCGTCGAACCTAGTGCGCGAAATCACGTCGCAATTGATCGCCAAGGGCAAAGTGGAACGCGCGTATCTCGGCATCACGTACGCGCCGGTCGATCCGTTGTCGACGAGCGGCTTGAATTTGAA
The DNA here is from genome assembly GCA_020723345.1 of Candidatus Aquidulcis sp. Taxonomy (GTDB): domain Bacteria; phylum Chloroflexota; class Anaerolineae; order UBA4142; family UBA4142; genus VGOB01. Next base: position 2,120 of record DYJA01000080.1, read on the forward strand.
CGCAACGTACGGCGTTGTGGTTAGCCGGGTCGAGCCGGGCACGCCGGCCGCAAAAGCCGGGGTGCAAGAAGGAGACGTGATTCTGTCGTTCGACGGGCAAAAACTCGATCAGGATGCGCTCACCGCGTTGTTGCTCAAACGCAAAGCCGGAGATACGGTCACTCTGACGATTCTGCGGGATAACAAGCAAATCGATCTCAAGGTGACGTTGGGCGCGCGTCCGCAGACGCAGTAATCAGCAAGCCCGGTTTCTCCACGGCGGAGGCACCGGGCTTTTTCGTTTTCAATTTTCGATTTGCAATTGACGCAATCGAAAATCGGCAATCGAAAATCAAAAATTACTTTGCCGGTTGTCGGGGCTCGATCATCCCGCGCGCGAGCCACCACGCGAGCAGCGAGACGATCAGAGCGATCACGAATAGCGCGCGAAAGCCAAACAGATCGAGCAACGCGCCGCCGATCACCGGCACAAAAGTCGCGATTCCCAGGATCGTGTTCGTGAAACTGATATAGAGCGGTCGTTCCGGCGCAGGCGCGATTTCGAGCAGGTAACTTGGATACGCGATGTTCGCGGCGGGACGCGCGATCCCGTTGAACAAAAAGAGGATGCCGAAGGGCAGCGCGAGCGCGGGACTGCTCGGCAGAAAACCAAAGAGGATTGCGAGCGCCGGCAGCGTCAACAAAAAACTCGCCGCGCCGAGCAGTACGATCCGATTGCCGCGCCGATCACTCATCCGACTCCACAGCGGATTCGCAAGCAAGCCCGCGAGGGTGGCGATGCCGATGTACGCGCCAATCGTTTCGGCAGGGATACCCAGGACGCGCGTCGCGTAGATCGCGTAAAAGGGGGTAGCAATATCCGAAATCGCGAGGACGATCCGCGTCAGTAAGAATCGGCGGTAGATCGGATTGGCGCGGACGAGATGCCGCGCCGCGCGTACCTGTTCGAGAAACGTGATCGATTTGATCGAAGACGTTTCGGCGGGTTCGTGGACAGCCGCAAATGTTCCCAACCCAAAGAACACGCCGATACCGGCGAACAGAAAAATCAAACCAAAATTGGTTGGAAACGGCGGCGCGATGTTTGGGTTGAGCAGCAGACTGACCAGGTATCCTGCCGCGAGCGCGGTCAGCGCGCCCCACAAATCGCGTCCGCCAAAGTACGAGCCGCGCCGCTCGACCGGAATCGTTTTGGCGACAATATCCATAAACGGCGTGCCCGCGCAGCCCGCCGCCAAATTATTGATCGTGTACAGCGCGAAGAAAATCACCAAGAGCAACGCGGGATTGTGCGCGATGAGAAACGTCGCCGCGATTAACGAAACCCAGCAAATCGCGCGCACGACTGCCGCGCTCCGGTAGACGACTTGTTTGCGCGGCAATTGCTGGATGCGGTGCGAGATCAGAAACTGCGGCAAATACCAACCGCCATTGTTAATCGCGGGGAGCAAGCCGACGAGCAAATTCGGCGCGCCGAGCGCGTTGACGAAAACGGACAACACGAGGTACGGCGAGACGATGCTGTCGACGAAGCCGAAACTCGCGCCGCTGATGATTCCCAAAGTAAAGTTGCGCCGAAAATTCTTGGCGGCGAAGGTGCGGGTGGTTGAGGACATGGGAAAGACACGTATCACGCATCACGTATCACGCACAATGATCGTGATGCGTGATGCGTGAAATCATCCACCGAACTTGGCTCTCAGCAAGTCCGCCAGCGTCGGCTGACCGATCTCTTGCAGTTCGTAACGCACGCGGTCGGTGGGATGTTTGATCCGAACGACGCGGCGCAGATCGACCGGCGTGGCGATCAAAACCAAATCAACCGGCGTCGCGTTGATCGTCGCTTCGAGTTCCTGAATCTGTTTGTCGTTGTAACCCATCGCGGGCAAGACCGCGCCGGTGCCGGGATATTGCGCGTACGTCTCTTTGATCGAGCCGACGGCGTACGGACGCGGGTCGACGATTTCGCGCGCGCCAAATTTTTGCGCGGCGACGATGCCCGCGCCGTACGACATGCCGCCGTGCGTCAGCGTAGGACCATCTTCGACGACGAGCACGCGCTTGCCGCGAATCGCGCCCGGATCGTCCACCGAGATCGGCGACGCGGCTTCGATGACCGTCGCGTCGGGATTGGCGAGCCGAACATTCGCGCGTACGCAGTTCACATCTTCCGCGTTCGCGGTGTCGACTTTGTTGATGACGATGACGTCCGCCATCCGCAAATTCGTTTCGCCGGGATGATAGAGCACTTCATGTCCGGCGCGATGCGGATCGACGAGAACGATCATCAAATCGGGTCGAAAAAACGGAAAGTCGTTGTTCCCGCCGTCCCACAAAATGATGTCAGCTTCGGCTTCGGCTCGACGCAAAACCTTTTCATAGTCCACGCCCGCGTAGACAATCGTTCCTTGATCGATGTGCGGTTCGTACTCTTCGCGTTCCTCAATCGTCGTTTGATGTTTGACGAGATCGTCGCGCGTGGCAAAGCGCTGGACGATTTGTTCGTCGAGGATGCCGTACGGCATCGGATGGCGTACGACGACGACGCGTTTGCCGAGCGCGCGCAAAGCGTGCGCGACGGCGCGCGTCGTCTGCGATTTCCCGGAGCCGGTCCGCACCGCGCACACCGCGACGACCGGCTTGATCGCTTTGAGCATCGTCGCGCGCGGACCGAGCAATCGAAAATCCGCGCCTGCCGCGAGCACAATCGACGCGCGGTGCATCACCGTTTCGTGCGAAATGTCGCTGTACGCGAAAATGACTTGATCGATTTGATGCTCACGGATCAGTTTCGGCAAATCGTTTTCCGGGAAAATGGGAATGCCGTTCGGGTAAAGCGCGCCCGCCAACGTGGCGGGATAAACGCGTCCCGCGATATTGGGAATTTGGGTCGCCGTGAATGCGACGACGTGATACGCCGAGTTATCGCGCAAGTAGACATTAAAGTTGTGAAAGTCGCGCCCGGCGGCACCCATGATGACGACTTTGTCCTGTTTCATCATTCCTCCGTCGAAAAAAAAACCGTCGCGCGAGCCACTGGCTCGCTGAGTGGCGGGCAGCCGCTGGCTCGCTGAGTGGCGGGCGAGCCGCCCGCGCTACATTTTCATCCGTTCGCATAAGTACGACGCACCGGCAGGGTGCGTCGCGTTATTCTTCCTCTTCAAATTCGTCCGGCTCTTCGTCGGGCGGTTCTTCGATTGGCTCGTTCAAACGCTGCAACGCGTCACGCGCGCCGGTGTGTTCCGGGTTGGCGATCATCGCCCGGCGGTACGCGAGGATCGCGTCGTCGAGCCGGCGCGATTGTTGCTCGTACACTTGCCCCAACTCGAACCACAGAGCCGCGTCTTCTTGACGCATTCCCCCGGCTTCGAGCGCGCCCGCGGCTTGGTCCCACATTTCGAAATCGAAATACGTTTGCGCGAGCAGGTGCGCGGCGGCGGCATCCGGCGCGATGTTCAAGAGTTGGCGCAGTTCGTCGATTGCCGCGTCTGGTTTGTCTGCCTCGAGATAGATCTCAGCCAGTTCGCGCCGCGCGTCAACGTCCAGCGGATCGAGTCGGACAACTTCACGCAGTTCCGTGATCGCGAGATCGAAATGCTCCGCGTCCGCGAACGCGATGCCGAGATTGTAATGCGCCTCGACGCAATTCGGATCGACCGCGATGGCTTCTTGCCACTCGGCAATCGCGCGTTCGCCGTCGCCGTTCTCGTCGAACTGATTGCCGCGCCGCAAATGCGTGCTGGCGAGGGAAACATCGTAATCGGAATCGGGACGCGTCAGTCGCGCGATTCCCAGGATCGCGTCGCGGTGTTTGGGATCGATGGCGACCGCGCGTTGGTACGCCCAGAGCGCTTGATCGCGCTGATGTTCGTCTTCAAACGATTTGCCGAGATCGAACAACCAAGCCGCGTCGTCGTTTGATCGGCTGATCGCGTCGAGCGTTCGCGTCGCTTCGCCAAAGTTGTTCTGCGCGAGATGCGCTTCTGCCAGCAAGCGCACGGCTTTGCGGTCGTGCGGCGTCGCGTTCAAAATCTGCCGCAAGCGCGCGATTGCCGCGCCAAGATCACCTTGCTCCAACAAAATTCTGGCAAGTTCGCGCGGCGCGTCTCGATCGAAAGGGCGAAGCCGGACGACCTCGTTCAATTCCTCGATTGCGAGTTTGAGTTCGCCCGCGTCCGCGTACGCGATGCCGAGATTGTAATGCGCTTCCGCGTGATCGGGATCGAGATCGAGCGCGGTTTGCCATTCTTCCATCGCGCGGTCGCTCTGACCTTTTTCGTCGAATTGGTTGCCGCGCTGGAAATGTTCTGCAGCGCGGCGAGTGTCGTTGCTCATCTATTTCCGCAATTCGCGCGCCGGGTGTTCGAGCAGAAACGCGCCGAGCACGCCGTTGACAAAACGCGGCGCGGTGTCGCTGCCGAAAGTTTTCGCGAGTTCGACCGCTTCGTTGACCGCGACCTTGATCGGCACATCCGGGTTGTGTTGCAATTCGTACAGCGCCATTCGCAGAATGTTGCGGTCGACGACCGCGAGTTGATCGACGGGCCACTCCGGCGCGTGCTTGCGGATGATCGCGTCGAGTTGCGCGCAACAGGCGAGTACGCCGGTGACGAGCGCGGAAGCGAACGCGGCGCCTTCCTCCGGCAATTTATCGTCTTCCGCCAAGTACTGCACGACTTGCGCGGCGGGATGACCCGCGCTGTCGATTTCGTAAAGGGCTTGCAGCGCGACGGCGCGCGCTTGGCGTCGAATCTTCACACATTCCCCTAGTCTGCCGGTACGCTGGGCAGACGATCAGCCACGTCTTCGATGTGGACGTTGATTTCCTTGACCGGCATTCCGACCACGTCCTGAATCGCGCGATTGATCTCGCGTTGCAGCGTCTGACCCAGCGGCAGCATGTGCGCGTCCGGTTCGGCGATGACGTACAGATCAATCGCGACAGTGTGATCTTCGATTTCAAGCTTGATGCCTTCCGCCGCTTTGCCGCTGAACAAACGCCGGACGCCGCTCGGCGTGCCGGGATACAAACGCGCGACGCCGGGCGTCGCCAGCGCGGTCAAGCGCACGAGCGAGAGCAGAACCTCCGGCGCTATAGTCACGTTTCCCAGATTTTCTTCCATCAGAACCTCACAATTTCGTAGGACAAATTTCCAAATTTGTCCTACTGCATCACCATTCCGCCATCAACCGACAAAATTTGTCCGGTAATAAACGCCGCGTCGTCTGACGCGAGAAACGCAACCGCGCGCGCGATGTCTTCGGGCGCGCCGAATCGTCCCAGCGGCGTCATCTTGATCGCGAGGTCTTTGTATTCTTGCGGCAGCACGTCGGTCAACGCGGTGCCGACAAACCCAGGTGCGACTGCGTTGACGGTGATGTTGCGCGGTCCGAGTTCTTTTGCCAACGTTTTCGTCAGCGCGATCAATCCGCCCTTGGAAGCAGAATAGTTCGCTTGCCCGGCATTGCCTGCCAAGCCGACGACGGAGGTGATGTTGACGATCCGCCCGGCGCGCTGTTTCATCATTTGGCGTGCGACGGCTTTGCAGCAATTGAACGCGCCTTTGAGGTTGACGTTCAATACCAAATCCCAATCCTCGTCGCTCATGCGAATGAGCAAGCCGTCGCGCGTGATGCCGGCGTTGTTCACCAAAATATCCACGCGTCCGAATTGCGCAATCGCGTACTCGATAAATTCTTTCGCGCTCGCGCTGTTTGCCACGTCGACGCACTGCGCCTGCACGCGGCGACCGGTCGCCGCGGCGATCTCCGCGGCGGTACCTCTGCCGGGGTCCTCGGTGCAATCACCGATCAGCACGTCCGCGCCGCGCTGCGCGAGCAACTCTGCAATCGCGCGCCCGATGCCGCGCCTGCCGCCGGTCACGACGGCGATTTTGTTGGATAGATCAGTCATGAATTGCCCTCCTCGTTTGTGATTCTATGTTGCGACAACTGTTGCAATTCTATCAACCCCAGCGAGATGAGTACGGTGCGTCGGAACGCTACAGCACCACGCAACGGCGGGTGAATTGAAAGCATCTTCCAATTGCAAGCCGCCCCGCCGTTGTCGTGGTGTGAGTGTTTGGCGGTGTTCAGTCTTCGGTTCGCGCGCCCTATTTGCGATTCCGTTCTTTCACGGCTTTCCAAAACTTATCGCGCGATAGACCCTTGCCTTCCCTGATACTTCGTCGTGACTTGTTCAACAATGCCTGGAAGTGTGGTGAACGCGCCAAGAGCAGGCGTTCCAAGTCTTCATCATCTTCTGGAGCAATCAAGACTGCCGCAGTCTTTCCATTGCGCGTGATGACAACAGGTCCCCTTGTTGGCAATTCCTCGATATATGCGCTCAGGCGCGCCTTAACGTCCGCCAGCGATGCGACTTTCATATCTGAACCTCCTTTCCACCGACAAACAACTGGCTGCCCTCTTTTTCTCCAATGGCTAAGACTTCCACGGTTTGTTCCATCGAGTCTACCTCGTAGAAAACGCGGAAGCGATTGTTTGCCCCAAAGCGCAATTCCCATGTTGCGCCAAAAGACGTAGGACGTTCAAGCGGCTTGCGATTGCGCGTCTCTTGGTCTGGCGCGAAACTCAACTGCTCATCAATTGTCTTAGCGATGAGCCGGTGGTATTTACGCTCAACGGCGTCAAGGTGGTCTACGGTTTCTGGGGCAAATTCGAGGGTAAATTTAGGTCGGTGTACCATGACTATAATTATAGTCCAAATTCTGTCGCCGTCAATCCACAGTGGAAAGACGCGTCACGGATTCAACGGAATGTCGCCCAACTACTTGCTTCACGCACTTGCGTAAAGCATACCAATTTTGCATGCTTCCCGCATATAAGATGCGGGAAACCACGCTTTGACTACACTGCCCCTCCAAACCCCTTCACACTCGCCACATCGCCCACACTGACCGCGTGCACGTCTTTGTTGATGCGGCGAATCAGTCCTGCCAAAACATCTTTCGGACCAATCTCGATGAACTTGGTCACGCCTTGCGTGGCGATGTACTCGATTGTCTTGATCCACTGCACCGACGACGTCAACTGCGCGACGAGTTCGCGCCGAATTTCTTCGACGGTGGCGAGCGGCTGCGCGGTGACGTTGGAAATCACCGGCATTTTCGGCGCGCGCAGCGGCGTGGCAGCGACCGCGCCCGCAAATTCGCGCGCGGCGTTTTCCATCAGGCGCGAGTGCGACGCGATGCTGACCGCGAGCACAATCGCGCGTTTCGCGCCGCGCGTTTTTGCCAGTTCGACCGCGCGGTTGAGCGCGTCCTTTTCGCCGGAGATCACGATTTGCCCCGGCGCGTTATAGTTCGCGATCTGCGCGCCCGTTTCCGCGCAGACACTTTCGAGCGCGGCGGTGTCAATCCCGATCAGCGCCGCCATCGCGCCCGGCGTTTTCTCGCCTGCCGCCTTCATCACGCGTCCGCGCTCGCGCACGAGTTTGAGCGCGTCGCCAAACTCCAGTGCGCCCGCGGCGACGAGCGCGGAGTACTCGCCGAGCGAATGTCCCGCGACGAACGCGGGCGCGCGATCGGGCTGGAGTGTTTGCAAAACGCGCAGCGCAGCGATGCTGTGCGTCAGCAGCGCGGGCTGCGCGTTGAGCGTATCGGTCAGGTCATTTTCGGGACCGTTGAAGCAGAGCGACGCGAGCGCAAAGCCAAGCGTCGCGTCCGCCTGCTCGAAAATCGCGCGCGCCTCTGGATACGCGGCGACTAAATCTTGCGCCATTCCGACGTACTGCGAACCTTGACCTGGGAAGACGAATGCGGTTTTCAAAGGCACCTCAAAGAAATTCCCTTATTTCCCTTATTTCCCTGCAAGACGGGAACTCAGGGAAATGAAGGAAATAAGGGAAGTGGTCATTCGTTTATTCGTGGCGAAGCGATTCGTTGATGCCCTCGCGATTATTTTTTGCGCGCGGCAGGTTTTTGTTCGACGGTGAAAATTTCTTCGCCCGCGTAGTGTCCACAGTGCGGACAAACATGATGCGGCTGGCGCATCTTGTGGCAATTTGGACACGGCGTCAGATTCGGGCTAATCCGCGCGAGATGGGCGCGGCGGCGATCGCGGCGTCCTTTCGACAATTTTCGTTTTGGTTGGGGTGGCATGGTTTGGAAAATCCCTTTCGGTTATTGTGGTTTTTCTTTTTCGTCGAGTAGTTCTTTCAGTTTTTCCAGACGCGGATCGATTTCATCGGTCTTGCAGTCGCACGGACCTGCGTTCCAGTTTTTGCCGCACGTCGGACACAACCCCGCGCATTTGGTTCGACAAATCGGACGCGGCGGAATCGCCAGCAAAATATCTTGGCGCACCACTTCGCTCAAATCGATCTCGTGATGCGCGTCGATGCGCGTCGCGGCTTCGTCATCGGCAGTCACCGGCAGCGTCGCGCCCGTGTGAATGTCAATCGTCGGGCGAAATTCTTCTTCCAGCGAAAATTTGAGTGGCAACGCAAATTGAACCAGGCAGCGCGCACATGTCAGTTCGAGCGAGGCGTGCAACTCGCCCAACACGAAAACGCCGTCGGCGCTCCGAATCAATTGAATGTCGCCGTCGAGCGCGCTCAAGGGTACGATTTCCGGATCGAGATGGCTGATGTCTTCGTGCAGGGAATATTGGCGCGTGTGCCCGCTTTGTTCTTTGAGCAATTGGGCGACGTTGTAACGCATAAGAATTTTCACTATCCTTGCGAAGGTTGAGCATATTTGTCTCACGGATTGCAAGACAACCTTCGCAAGGTTAAATCACAAAACGTTGCCCATTATAGCCGAGTCCAAGAATGTGTCAAGAACTTTGCTCGGTCTTTTGCGACGCATCCGCGGCGGGCGGTTCTTGCTGCAAGACATTCAGCCCGTTGTACACCTGAGTCTGCATCTGCGCGACCTGTTGCGCGAACTGCGCGAGCCGCCCGTGCAAATCCGTCAGCACTTGTTTGGCGTACTCGTCCGCGCCTTTCTCGCGCGCGGAAGCATCGGTCTGCGCTTTTTGCGCGATTTGCGCGGCTTGCTGCTGCGCCGTTTTGGTGACGGCGTGTTCGTTCGTCAGGCGCGCCGCGTCTTCCTTCGCCATTTCGATGACGTGTTTCGCTTCTTCCTGCGCCTGCGCGATAATACGATCGCGTTCTTGCACGATCTTTTTCGCCTGCTTGATCTCTTCGGGAAACGCGATGCGCATCTGGTCGACGATGTCGAGGAACTCGTCCTCGTCGATCATCGTCTTCGCCGATAGGGGGACGCGCCACCCCTTGTTGAGCAGGGCTTCCAAGCGATCGACCAAGTAGAGAACGTCTATGGCTATCATCCCCTTTCGTACCCCCTCCCGTACCCTCCCCCGTCGTCATCTCCGAAGATGACGACGGGGGAGGGCAGGGTGGGGGTTACTCGCGTAACGAAACCAAACTGACCTTGTCGCTGCTGCCATCGCCCAATGCGACGAGGCGTTTCTTCACTGCCGCCTCGACGTACGGCGGAACGATTTCGCTAATCGCGCCGCCGAGAAACGCGATTTCTTTCAAGGTACTGGAACTGACGAAGGCGTACTTGAGCGAAGTCATCAAGCACACCGTGTCGATATCTTCGGCGAGTTGGCGATTGGCGAGCGCGGTTTGGTACTCGACTTCGAAATCGTACGTGACGCGCAGACCGCGCACCATCACCGTCGCGTTTTGACTGCGCGCAAATTCGACGGTGAGTCCGTGATACGGCATGACTTTAATGTTCGAATAATCGCGCGCGGCTTGCTTCATGAAATCGAGCCGTTCTTCGACGCTGAACAGCAAATTTTTCAGCGGGCGATCGTACACCGCCCAGATCAGCGTGTCGAAAATCTTTGCCGCGCGCGTCGCAATGTCAATGTGCCCATAGTGAATCGGATCGAACGAGCCAGGATAGATGGCGATGGTCAACTCAGGTCTCCCTTGCTTTTCCAAAATTCCTGGACGCGCTGCGCGAGCAGTTGATGTGCGGGCAGTTTCAATTCGGGATCGCGCGCGAAAATTTCCTGCGCGATTTTGCGCGCCTCTTCCAAAATTTTCACGTCGCTCAGTTTCGCCACTTTGAGATCAGGCAAGCCCGATTGCCGCGTGCCGAAAAATTCGCCGGGCCCGCGCAATTTCAAATCCTCTTCCGCGAGCCGAAAACCATCTTGCGTAGATTCGATCACGCGCAAGCGCTCGTCGCTCGTCGCGCCCGATTTTTCCGCGAGCAGCAAGCAGTACGACTGATGTTCCCCGCGCCCAACGCGTCCGCGAAATTGATGCAACTGCGCCAACCCAAAGCGATCCGCGCCTTCGATCAACATCACCGTCGCGTTCGGTACGTCGATCCCGACTTCGACCACCGAGGTGGCAACGAGAATGTCGATTGCGTGATCGCGGAACGCGTTCATCGTCGCATCTTTTTCGCTCGGCTTTAGTTTACCGTGAATCAAGCCAACGCGCAAGTTTGGAAAAACGTCTTGGCGCAGCCGTTCGTACTCTTCGACCGCCGCCTTCGCGTCAATCGCCTCCGATTCTTCGATCAGCGGGCAGATGACGAATGCCTGCCGTCCTTGCTTGATCTGATTCGCGATGAACGCGTACGCGCGTTCGCGCTCGCGCGGCTCCAGCCATTTCGTTTTGATTTCCTGACGCCCCGGCGGCATCTCGTCGATGATCGACAGATCGAGATCGCCGTACAGCGTCAGCGCGAGCGTGCGCGGAATCGGCGTCGCGCTCATCACGAGAATGTGTGGATGATAACCTTTGGAACGAATCGTGCCGCGCTGTTCTACGCCAAAACGATGCTGTTCGTCAATCACCGCGAGCGCGAGGTCTTTGAAGTCGACATCTTCTTGGATCAGCGCGTGCGTCCCGACCGCGACGTCAATTTCGCCCGCCGCGATTTCGGCGCGCGCTTGTTCCTTCTCGCGATTTTTCAAACTGCCGGTGAGCAGGCGCAAGCGCGGCGGATTCGCTTGCTTGGCAAAAATCGCAGAGAGCGTTTTGTAATGTTGCTCCGCGAGAATTTCGGTCGGCGCGAGGAGCGCGGCTTGTGCGCCGTTCGCGACCGCCGCGAGCATCGCCGCCGCGGCGACGACGGTCTTGCCCGAACCAACATCGCCTTGCAGCAGCCGACTCATCGGTTGCGCGCGCTGAATGTCGCCGAGAATTTCCTTTAGGACGCGCTGCTGCGCGTTCGTCAGTTGGAACGGCAGCGACGCGAGAAAATTCTTGTGCAACACGTCATCGGCGCGTAACGCGCGCCCCGGCTGTTCGCGCCATTGGCGGCGCTGACGGAGGACGCCCAACTGAATCAGCAAAAACTCGTCGAGCGCGAGCCGTCGCCGCGCCGCGTCCATTTTCTCCAGCGCGGACGGAAAGTGAATCTCGCTCAACGCGGTCGGCGCGTCCAGCAGATTTTCGCGCGCGCGAATCGGTTCGGGTAACGCGTCGGCGGCTTTCGGCGCCCAGTATTCGACGACGTCTTTGATCAAGCGACGCAGCCAGCGATTCGTGATGCCTTCGGTCAGCGGATAGACCGGCACGATGCGCGCGGTGTGGACGAGTTCTTTGCTGAACGGTTCCCATTCGGGACGCTTGAATGAAAGGTGTCCCAGGTCTTGATCGACGCGTCCGCTAATCACAATGCGCCGCCCCGATTTGAATTGTTGTTGCAGAAACGGCTGATTGAAAAACGTCGCGTTGATTTTGCCGGTCGTGTCCGCGAGCAAAACCGTCGTGATCGTCAAGCCCGCGCGGTGCGTTTCGCGCGTGTGCGCCTCGCACACCGTCACGAGCAAAGTCACTTCTTCGCCGTACATCAACTGGCTGATCGTTTTGAGTTTGCTGTAGTCGTCGTAGCGGTGCGGAAAATGGTAGAGCAAATCGCCGACGGTATAGACGCCGAGTTTTTGTAATTTTTTCGCGTGCGCGGGTCCCACATTCTGCAAGCGCGTGACGGGCGCATCGAGTCCAAAGCCGGGCGCGGGCATCGGCGCGCGCGGACGCGGTTTTTTCGCGGCGGCTGGTTCCGTCTCTTCGTCCTCATCGTCGTCAAATTCGTCCGGCGGTTCGGGCGGTGGCGGCTGCGCGCTCTCCGCGCTTTCGACTGGCGCGGGTGCGCTCTCCTCGCGCAAGATCGCCAGCGCGCGCTCGAGCATTTCGTGGCGCGCGTCGGGTGCAGCCGCGCTGTACCCGCGCAATGCCTGTTCGACGCGCGCGGCGCGTTCTGCCTCGCCACGTTCTGCTTGCTTTTGTTGCGCCGTGAAGTTGTTAATGAACTTTTCTAATCCGCCAATGACCAGATGGTCGTCGCATTTTTTTTGTTCGTTGCTGAGTATGCGTTCCAAATCTTTGAAAGCCAGCGACATCCCAACCTCAGATTTATGATTTTAGATTTAGGATTTAAGATTTGATTGTCCCAGATGAGCCAAAAATCCTAAATCGTAAATCCTAAATTCTAATATCTTCCGGTGAGCCACGCGATTCCGACCGCGCCGGGTCCCGTGTGCGTGCCGAGCACGGGTCCCGTTTCGCTCATCACGATTTGGTTGACCGGAAAAGTCTTCGCCAATAACTTTTGCAGGGTGAGCGCGTGCTGCGGCGCGTCGGCATGAATGACCGAAAGTTCCTGAATCGGTCCTGACGCCAAGACGATTTCCGCGAGGCGTTCCAGCGCGCGTTTTTGCGTGCGGACATTTTCGACCGGCACGATTTCGCTGTGGACGGCGGAGACGAGCGGCTTGACGTTGAGCATACTGCCGACCAGCGCCGCGCCTTTGCCCAAACGCCCGCCGCGCTGCGCGTATTCGAGCGTATCGAGCATCGCGATCACGTGGACGCGCGTCTTTGCATTTTCGACGATGGAACGCACTTGCGCGAGCGACGCGCCTTCCTTCGCCGCGCGCGCCGCGAGAATGACGAGCCAGCCCAGCGACATGCTGACTTGCTCCGAGTCAATCAATTCGATGCGCGCGTTCGTGATGTTATCGGCGGCAATGCGTGACGCGTTGTAGATCCCGGTCAGTGAGGCGATGGTATGAATCGCGAGAATGCGATCGGTCGTCTCCGCCATTTTGCGATACACTTCTTCGAACATTTCGCTGGACGGAAACGCCGTCGTCGGCAGAGTCGGGCTGGCGACCAAACGGCGATAGAATTCGGTCGGAAATAAATTTACCCGGTCCAAAAATTCTTCGTTGCCAAAGCGGACGGTGCAGGGAACAGTTGTAATGTCGAGTTCTTTGATAATCGTCTGCGGAATGTCCGCCAAACTATCGGTGAGAATTTTGACGTTCGCCATCGGTCTTACTCCTACATGCCTTCGTACACCACGACGCCAAGCGCATCTGTGCCGACGTGGGTTGCGGTGACAGGACCATAATGATCAACCGAAATGTCCAGGTTCGGGATCACGAGACTGGTTTGCTCGATCAGCGTTTGCACGTCGAGCGGCGTGTTGCCGTGCAAGACGACCAATTTCTGGATGTGGGTGAATTCGGTAATGAACTCGACCAACTTTTCGATGGCTTTGGCGCGGTTGCGAACTTTTTCGAGCGCGACGATTTCGCCTTCTTCGAGAATCAGCAGCGGCTTGATGTTCAGCATCGTTCCCAGGACCGCTTGCGCTTTGCCGATCCGCCCGCCGCGTTCGAGATAGTCCAACGTCTCGACGAAAAAGCCGATATAGATGCGCGGAATCATGCCGCGCACGAGTCGCACGACTTCGTCGAGCGAAGCGTTGTTCGCGGCGGCGCGCGCGGCAGCCGTCACCAACATTCCGAGCCCAACGGTGACGAGTTGTGAATCGATCACGACGATTTTGTGGCGACCGAGCAGCGGCGACGCCGCGCGCGTCGCCGCGCGAAAAGTCTGGCTCAGTTTGCTGGACACGTGAATCGCGACGACGGCGTTGCCGCCTTTGGTCAATTCCGCGAACGCTTCCTCGAATTGTTTCGCGGTGGGCGGCAGAGAAATGGGCGGCGCGGAGGCGCGCGACATCCGCTCGACGAAATCGGCGGGCGTCACGTCAATGCCGTCGCGCAGTTTCTTGTTGCCCAGTTGAATTGTGAGAGGCAGTACGGTGACGTCCAATTCTTCGGCGACGCCGGGCGGCAAATCTGCCGTACTGTCGGTGAGAATTTTTACTCGCGGCATACTTGGTTTTGGGTCGTGTCATTTCGAGCGCAGCGAGAAATGACAAACGGCAAATCGTCATTCCACCGAGATAATAAAATGATAGTGCGGTTGTCCGCCGCTGACGACTTCGATTTCTTGCGACGGATATTGTTTGCGAATCGCTTCGCTCAATTCTTCGGCTTCGTTCGCGCTGACGTTGTCGCCGTAATAAATTGTGACGATCTCGCAGTCTTCAATGTGGGCTTGCTTCAACATCTCCAGCGCAATCGCCGTACGATCATCGCCCGCGCCCGCCAGATCATCGTCGATCAAGCCGATGAATTGACCCTCTTTGACCTCGATGCTGTCGAGTTTGACCGAGCGCGTCGCTTTGGTGATTTCGATGGTGCGGATGTTTTGCGCGGCGCGCGTCATCGCTTTGACGTTCGTTTCGAGATCGCTTTGGAAATTGAACGCGAGCAGTGCGGCGATCCCTTGTGGAATCGTCTTGGTTGGAATGAGCGCGACTTGTTTCTTGGCGAGTTGCTGCGCTTGCTCGGCGGCAGGAATGATGTTTTTGTTATTCGGCAGCACGATCACCTTGTCGGTCTTGACCGCGTCAATCGCCTGCAAAATATCTTGAATGCTCGGGTTCATCGTTTGTCCGCCCGCGACGATTCTGCCGACGCCGAGCGATTCGTACACGCGCACCAAACCCGCGCCGGGCACGACGGCGACGGTCGTCATCCCCGCGATGTCTTCGGCGGTGATCGGCGGACGCGCGCTTTGTCCCGCCATAAAATCAATGTACTGCTCTTGCATATTTTCGACGATGACGTTCGTGATGACGCCAACCGAACAACCGTAATCGAGAATTGCGCCGGGCGTTGGCGCGTGGACGTGAACTTTGATCAGCGTCGCGTCGCCGACGATCAGCGCGGATTCGCCCATGCTGGCGATTTTGTCGCGGATCGCGTCGGGATCGAGGTTCGTGCCGCGAATGTGAAACTGAATGTCAAAGCCCCAACCCTCTTCGCGCGAAATTTGTCCGAGCGCCTGCGCGCCCGCGCCCGCCGCGGCGAGTTCCATCGGCTCGCCGTTCAAATATTTCAGCGCGCCTTCGAGAATGACGAGCAAGCCCTGACCGCCCGCGTCGACGACGCCGGCTTCTTTCAGCACCGGCAACAGCATCGGCGTTTTGACGACCGAGACGCGCGCGGCTTCAACCGTTTTGCCCCAGACGACGCGCAAGTCGTCGCTCTGCGCCGCGGCAATCGTCGCGGCGTCGCCGGATTCGCGCGCGACCGTGAGGATCGTCCCTTCGACCGGTTTGACGACGCCTTTGTACGCGGTGCGCGCGCCTTCGACCAGCGCGGCGGCGAAATCGCTCGCGCTAATCGCATCTTTCTTTTCGGTTGCGCGCGCAAAGCCGCGAATGATCTGCGATAGAATCACACCCGAGTTGCCGCGCGCGCCCAAAAGCGCGCCATGCGAAATCGCCTTGAGCATCGCGCCCGCCGCGTGCTCCGGCGACGCGCCGACTTCTTTGATCGCGGCTTGCATCGTCAACAACATATTCGTGCCCGAATCGCCGTCGGGTACGGGGAACACGTTGAGACTGTTGACGTAGGCGGCGTGGCGTTCCAGCCACACGGTGCTGGCGGCGAATAATTGTTTCAGTTCCTGCCCGCCAATGGTTTTAAGCGGCGGCAGTGGCTCGGCGGCGGGTGCTTGAATTGGATCGTCTGACAAAACTTCCCCCGACAAAAAGGATTGGACACGGATTAACGCGGATAAACACAGATGAATAGATTCGATCAGCGCGCATCTGTGTTCATCTGTGTCCTAATCAGGATTGCTCGTCCACGTGCAAACCCTGGACGTGGACGTTCACCTGTGCGACAGGCATGCCCAGCGCTTTTTCCACGCTGAATTTGACGCGGTTCATGATCCCGTGCGCGACTTCGGAAATGCGCGTGCCGTATTGAATTACGACGTACAGGTCAATGAATATTTCGCGCTCGATCACTTTGACGTCGATGCCGCGGCGAAAATTGCCGCGCGTCAAGACTTCGACGATGCCGTCGCGCAGATTCTTGTTCGCCATCCCGACGACGCCGTAACATTCGAGGACTTGTTGCCCCGCGAGACTCGCGATCGCATTCGGCGAAATTTCGATTCGTCCCAGGTAATTTTCTTCTGACATGCGTGAAAATCCATTTGTCATTGCGAGCGTCCTGAGCGGAGCGACGCCCCGCGCGTAGTCGAAGGGTCGTCGCGGAGCCGAAGGATGCGAAGCAACTCGCAATGACAGCCGAGTGATTTGCGTAAATCGAACGATTGTGGTATAGTCTTGCCCGTTTCAATCAGCGCAATATTTTGAAAAGAGGTGAATCTTCATGGCTCAACGATGCGATATTTGCGGCAAGGAACCGTTGTACGGTCACGCGCGCAGTCACGCGATGAACGCGGTCAACCGACGTTTCATGCCGAATATCAACAAGCGGACGATTGTCTATCAAGGCAAAAAGCAAAAGATGAATGTCTGCGCGAAATGTTTGCGAACGCTCAACAAGAATGGTTAGGATGTTGCTTTCGCACAAGTGAACCAGCGGCTCAGCGATGAGTGCGCTGGTTTTTTCATTTCACAGACTCACGGAGCGTTCTGATCGCCTCCGCCACGCTCGCCTTGCTGTTGAAAATCGCGTTCCCCGCGACGAGCACGCGCGCACCTGCTGCGACAACGCGCGGCGCGGTTTCCGCGTTGATGCCGCCGTCCACTTCGAGTTCGATCCGCGAAGCGAAGCCGCGCACGTCGATCATTTTTCGCATCGCCGCGATTTTCGGCAGCATCGTCTCGATGAACGATTGTCCGCCCAAGCCGGGATTCACCGTCATCACGAGTACCAAATCCACGTACGGGAAAATTTCTTCGAGCGTGCTGTGGGGCGTGGCGGGATTGATCGCGACGCCCGCACTCTTATTAAACCCCTTGATCTGCTCGACGACGCGGCGCAAATGGACACACGTTTCCTGCTGAACGGTGATAATGTCCGCGCCTGCGTTCGCAAAATTGCCGATGTAGCGCTCGGGCGCTTCGATCATCAGATGTACGTCGAGCGGCAGGCGCGTGTGCGGACGAATCGCTTTGACGACGAGCGGTCCGATCGTGATGTTCGGGACGAAATGCCCGTCCATCACGTCGACGTGAATGTAATCCGCGCCTGCGCGTTCGGCTTCCGCAATGTGTTCTCCCAGCCGCGCAAAATCGGCGGAGAGGATGGAGGGTGCAAGTTTGATCATTTCAAATGGCTAGGCGGCGACGGGCGTTGTGACCTGCTGGAACACAAAGTTTGTGATGTCGGCGCGTTCCTTCGCGTGCTCGATAGTAATTCCCACAAGATTACCGCGAGCGTCCACGTCAATCACAGTGTTTTCGTCCAAGTCTTTGGTTTCAAAGACTGGATCGTTATTCAGTTCCACATAAACGGTATCGGTGTCTGGAAAATATTGAATCTTCATTTTGTTATTTCTCAAATGACCGATCAAAAAACGCATTATGAACGGTCTCGCCATCTTCGAGTAGCACGATCCTCAGCGCCCGATTTCCCATTTCTGCGATGCGCGCCCACCGCCTTATTCTGCCGTCCGATTGGGTGCGCGATCACGAATTCAATCCATTCATCTCGAATGATGGATCGATCAGGGCGTGTTCTGGTGGCGAGAAAGTATTGGGTGAACTTCATCGCCATCACGCAGTCGCCAAGCGCGCGGTTGCACCTAGTGCGCGCTTGGCGGCAATGGGCAATGTGATCGGCACGAAGAATTTCGCGGGGTACAAATAGTCCTCGCCTGATTCATCGACGATGCGGAGGTAATCACTCCGCGCCGCAGAAGCGTCGGGCAGAACCGAATAGACTTTACCGCGAACCAAATCGTCGCTCCCTTCGTTGCGTATGCAGATGACAAATTTGCGTGTGGTCTTTTGTGGTTTCATAGTCAATCCAGAAATCGTTTGATTTTCAATTTTCTCCTGCCGATTCCGTGCGCCTCGCACCAATGAATTTCCGCTCGGCGCACGTCTCCGTTATCAAGGCGAACGGTTGCAATGCCTTTGAGTTTGCGTCAGCGTCCCGCGCCATATCGCTTGCGGATACGCGCGATATCCCGAATCGCGCTGCCGATCGCGATGCTTTCGATGTCGGTTATCTCGCTGCCGATTTCAAAGATCATCATTTCTTTTTGATCCAAAGCAACGGCAGCAGAATCTCGCGCCAATCCTCAATCGCGCCATTCACCCCGCCGATCTCCAAGCCATCTTCCGCGTAGTAAATTTCCAACTTTTGATCGCAATCACCGCAGCGGAGCGTGTAGCGCGGACATTGTTTGCCGCTTCCCTTGCGGTGATAGACGCGGATTTGCGGTTGCCCGAAACGAGACGTGTCGTAAAAGCGATTGGAGCGTTTCAAGATTTTCATGATCGGTCAATCTCGCGGTCCCAAACCTCTCAACTTCCTATCCAGTTCCCACAACGCTGTTTTGTTGCCGTCGTACTTTAGTAAACTGCGTGCCTCTGCATACTTCAACCACTTGTACTCAGTATGTTCGCGTGAGAGCACAATTTTTCCAGCTTTGACCAGGACACCGAAACAATATTGAGGGATAACAAAAACGCTGCCGCCCCAAAGGTAACTGTCTCTGAATTCGGTGACGGGAATCGGTTCGACTGTGTCCAGTTGGAGAAAGAACGAATCTTTCGGTATGCCGGTTTCCTCGTGAGTTTCTCGCTTGGCTGCCTCAAGAACGGACTCGTTATCTTCACCGCCGCCGGCTATGCCTTGCCAGCATTGCGAGTCCTGCCTTTTCAGTAACGCGTACTCAAATCCGCCGTCATCGGTTTGGCGATAGGGATAGACAAGAACCTGGAACGGCGTTCTTACCATTTTACATGCCTCCCCCGATTTTTTGCCTCAACTGCCCGCATCCCGCCGCGATCTCGATTCCCTTTTCCACGCGCAGCGTTGTCAGGATGTTCGCGCTCAAACCTGCTTCGCCGCGTCGATGAATTCTTCAACAGTGATACCTGCGGAACGGATCGGACTTCGCAATGTTCCCCGCGCTACTTCTCTGTGATTGGGCACAGCCAGCGTCGCGATGTGACCGGGCTTGGTCATGATGATGTGAGTGTGTGATCGCGCGACATGCCATCCGAAATGTTCAAACACTTGGACTACTTCGTGCCCGCTGAGAACGGGGAGAAATGCCATTACGCCATGACCTCCACCTGACGCGTCTGAATCGTCAGCGGCAAGCCCTGTTCCGCGCGCACTTCTAAACACAGTTGAATTGCGTCGTGAACATTCTCCACCGCTTCTTCTTTCGTTTTTCCTTGACTGACACACCCAGGAATTGCTGGACACTCTGCGATCCAAACTCCATCTTCATCGCGATCAAGCGTAATGTTGAATTTCATTTTTCCTCCTTATCCGTGGTTCGCGACTTTACCGCTGCCTGCCTCAACTGCCCGCATCCCGCCGCGATCTCGATTCCCTTTTCCACGCGCAGCGTCGTTGGAATGTTCGCGTCGCGCAGAATCTTTTCGAACGCGCTCACGCGCGCGTCCGGCGAACGGCGATACGGTGACGCGCTCGTTGGATTCAGCGGAATGAGATTGATGTGGCAAAGTAGGGGTGGGGGCGCCCCGCCCCCGCGCAGCATCTGCGCGAGCGCGCGTGCTTGTTCTGGTTTGTCGTTTACGCGATCCATCAACGCGTACTCAAATGTGACGCGCCGCCGCGTCTGTTCGACGTACGCGCGCGCCGCGCGCATCAAATCGCGCAGCGGATATTTGCGATTGAGCGGCACGAGCGCGTCGCGCAGCGCGTCGTCGGGCGCGTGGAGCGAAACCGCGAGATTGATTTGCGCTTGCTCGCGCGCAAGGCGTTCGATGCCGGGAATTTCGCCCGAAGTCGAGACGGTGATCCGCCGCGCGCCCATTCCGAATCGCGCTGGATCGGTGAGTGACTCTATCGCCTGCCACGTCACGTCGAATTTCATGAATGGCTCGCCCATGCCCATGATCACGACGTTCGTCAGCGGTGCGGGCTTGAGTTCGCGCGCAAAATGCAAAACCTGCGCGACGATTTCGCCGGGCGTCAGGTTGCGGCGATAGCCCGCCTGTCCCGTCGCGCAAAACGGACAGCCAATCGGGCAGCCGACTTGCGTCGAAACGCAAACGGTACGCCGCGCGTCTCGGGGCGCTCGATCAAAAACCTGATCAGGCGTATCAGGATAGAGCATCAACACGGCTTCGATGGTTTGCCCATCGTCGAGTTGTAAAAGCGCCTTGCGCGTCAGTCCATCGGCGGAATTTGTTTCGGCAATCGCGCGCGGCGCGCCGATGCGCGCAGATTCGTTCAGTCGCGCGCGCAAGTCGCGCGACAGATCGGTCATCGCGTCGAAATCGGTGACGAGTTCGCGACCGTAGGTCCATCGCTCGATTTGCGCGACGCGGTACGCTGGCTCGTTCAACGACGCGACAAAATCGCGCAATTCGTTCTTGTTAAGGTTCAGCAGGTCTATCAAGTTGGGCAGCATAGACTTCCGAAGTTTCCAAAACTTCGGAAGTCTAACTCAGTCGTCGCGTCGACGCATATTCAGCGCGATGAAAACATAGTACAGCAACTGCGACAGCGCTTGCGCCGCGGCGGCGACGTACGTCAGCGCGGCGGCGGTCAGCACCGCTTTCGCGGCATCCACTTCGCCCTGACCGACGAGCGCGCTCGAACGCAACATTTGGAGCGCGCGACTGCTCGCGTTGAACTCGACCGGCAGCGTCGCGAGCGCGAACAGCAAGCCGAGCGAGAAGAACGCGATGCCGAGCCACACCAAGCCCGTCATGTTGATAAAGATGCCGATGATGAACAAGATGTAGCCGATCCACGGTCCCGCGTTTGCGGGCGCGACGAGAAACGCGCGCAGACGCATCGGCGCATAGCCCTGCGCGTCTTGAACCGCGTGTCCAACTTCGTGCGCGACAATCGCCAGCGCGGCAACCGAAGGTGTTTGCGCGACGCCTTGCGAAAGATACAGCGTTTTGTCGCGCGGATCATAGTGATCGGTCAATTGTCCAGGCGTGCCGCTGACGTTCAGATTCAAGCCGTTCGCGCGCATCAGATACTTGGCAACTTCAATGCCGGGGATGTTTTTTGCATTTCGAACTTTGGTGTACTTGTCGTATGCCGAACTCACTTTCCACTGCGCGAACATCGCCAGCAAAAGCGCGGGCGCGGCAAAGACAAGGTACATCGGATCAAAGTAAAACATCTTTTCTTACCTCTGGTCGTGGAGCATGACGGTTGAAAGTATACTCAACCTAACGGTCAAAGTCAATAGGCGCACCAAGTCCCAAGTCAACCGCAGAGGCGCAGAGAACGCAGAGTTTATGTTTTTTTTCTCTGCGTCTCTGCGTTCTCTGCGGTTGTCATTCAATCACTACGCGCGTTCCCACGCTTCGCGCAGCGCGACCAGATCATCGAAAACACAATCAGGTTGGATCGACGATTGCGCGAGCATTTCGGGCGTAGTGATGCCTGTCATCACGAGAATCGAACGCAAGCCCGCGCGCTGCCCGCCGAGAATATCGGTTTCCAATCGATCGCCCAGCGTCGCGGTCAATTCAGG
This sequence comes from Candidatus Aquidulcis sp., assembly GCA_020723345.1. Classification (GTDB taxonomy): domain Bacteria; phylum Chloroflexota; class Anaerolineae; order UBA4142; family UBA4142; genus VGOB01. Next base: position 23,910 of record DYJA01000080.1, read on the forward strand.
CGGAACGCCCATTTTTTCAACCGCGATGTCGAACATCATTCGTTCGGGTTTGCCGATGACGATGGGCGCGGTTTCGCTCGCGGCTTCGAGCGCGGCGAGAATCGAACCCGCGCCGGGGATGATCCCTTCCTCCGATGGAAAAGTTTTGTCCGCGTTCGTGCCGATGAATTTCGCGCCGCGTCGAATTTCGCGATGTGCGCGCTTTAGTTTTTCGTACGTCAGATTCCAGTCAATTCCGACGATGACCGCATCGGCGTCTTGTTCGACGACTTGATAGCCCGCGCGCGTCATCGCCGTGCCTAGCCATTCGCCGCCGACGACGAGGACGCGTTTGGCGTCCGGCGCGACACGCGGCAGACTCAGCGCGGTCGCCAGACTCGATGTGAGAACGCGGCTCTCCTCGATCGGTGTTCCGTAGCGCGCCAGTTTCTCGACGACATCGGACTCTGGACGCGCCGAGTTGTTGGTTGCGATGATGTACGGGATGTTGCGCGCGCGTAGAAAATCGAAAAAGGCAGGCACGCCGGGCAGCGGCTGCCGACCCCGCCACAAGACGCCGTCGGCGTCAATCACGAGCGCGCGGATCTTTCCGAGTTGAAAATTCATCGTTAGAATCCCCGCAGCAGAGTGACGATGATCGCTTGGAGAATTTGCAAGCCGATCAGCGCGACAATCGGCGTAATGTCCATCATCCCGACCGGCGGGACGATTCGGCGCAACGGCTCCAGAATTGGCGCGACGATTTGATCGAGCACGCGGACGATGGGATTGTTGTAGCGATCAACTGGAAACCACGACAAAAGCGCGTGCGCGATGATCGCAAGCGTGAGCAGATTAAAAATCAGGTCGACGAATTGGATAACGAGTACCATTCAATTTTCTCCTATGGATTTCTTTCGCCAAAGATCGCGCGCCCGATCCGAACAATCGTCGCGCCTTCGGCAATCGCGGCTTCAAAGTCCTCGGTCATGCCCATCGAAAGATGCTGCCACGCGCGCTCGGGGAAACGCGCACGAAGTTCGTCGCGCAAAGCGCGCAGCGCGCCAAAGTGCGGACGCGCGTCGTCGGGTTGCGCGACGATTGGCGCGATCGTCATCAGTCCTTGCGTGTCGAGATGCGGCAGTGTCAAAATCGCGCGCACTGCGTCGAAAAATTGCTCGCGCGGTTCGGGCGCGAAACCGTTCTTGGACGCTTCGCCCGAAATGTTCACTTCGAGCAAAATCGGGATCTTTTTTCCAAGCGCAGACGCGCGGGTTTCGATTTTCTGCGCGAGCGCGACGCGGTCAACCGAGTGAATGAAATCGAAGAGCGGCGCCGCGTCTTTGACCTTGCGGCTTTGCAGATGCCCGATCAAGTGCCACGTAATTGCAGTTTGTCGTCGCCGATTGATCGGCGGAATTTTCTCCGCCGCTTCTTCGACGCGATTTTCGCCAAAGTGTCGAACGCCGAGCGCGTGCGCGGACAGAATGGCTTCGGCGGGAAAAGTTTTGCTCACCGCGACGAGTGTGATCTCGCGCGGATCGCGTCCCGCGCGTTCCGCCGCGTGGGCGATGCGCTGTTGGACGAGTTTGAGATTTTGTTCAAGCATAGGGAATTCAAAATTCGTAATTCGTAATTCAAGATTCGGCTTCTCACGCGGGAATTTAGAATTTTGGATTACGAATCGCGATGATCGCGCCAAATCTGCCGGTGCGCCCGCGCTCCGCGCGCCACGAATAAAACTCGTCGGTGTGATGCGCGGTACAGATTTGCGCGATTTCGATTTGTTCAATCCCGAGCGCGCGTAGTTGCCGCGCGTTCGCTTGCCACAAATCGAAATGAACGCCGCCGTCGGGCTGCGCGCGCAGCAGATCGTCGGCATCGTCGAGCGCGGCGCGCGCTTGCGCGATTACATCGTCGCCGACGCGGTAGCAGCACGGTCCAATCGACGGCGCGAGGCACGCGATCAAATCGCGCGGACGCGCGCCGAACGCGTCGCACAGCGTTTGCGCGGTTTTCGCCGCGACGCGCATGATCGTGCCGCGCCAGCCCGCGTGCGCGACGCCAATCGCGCGGTGGATCGGATCGAAAAAGAGAATCGGGACGCAATCCGCGTAACGCAGCAAGAGCGGCACGCCCGGCGCGTTTGTGACGAGCGCGTCCACGTCGCCGATGCGCGTGCCGCGCTGCCGCGCGTCAACCACCGCGACGCGGTCGGCTTGCGCTTGGCTCGCGTCTACCGTCGCGGTCGCGTCCAGCGCGAGCGCGGCGTGCAAGCGCTGGAGATTCGTCGCGACGTTTGCCGCGTCGTCGCCGACATATCGGCTGAGGTTGAGCGAATCGAATGGGGCAGGGCTGACGCCGCCGCGCCGCGTCGCAATCGCGTGGACGAGCGCGCCCGAATCGCGCAGTGAATCGAATGTGTAGTAAACCAGGTCGTTGCGGTTGTGGCGTTGCATCGCGCACGGATTATACCACAACGGGTGAGCGGCGCAAGCATAAAAAATCGCCCGCGTTTCTCACGGGCGATTCTGTTTGCTTACGGATAGGGTCGCGGTTTTATGCTACTGTTCACCTCCGACGATCTTGAATTCGCGCGGCGCGCCGAGCGCGGGCGCGCTCAGCGGCGCGACAT
>DYJA01000081.1 GCA_020723345.1 Candidatus Aquidulcis sp.
GCGCGAACTCGGCGGGCTGCGCATCATCGGCACGGAACGCCACGAGGCGCGCCGTATTGACAATCAGTTGCGCGGACGTTCGGGTCGTCAGGGCGACGCGGGTTCGTCGCGCTTTTACGTTTCGCTCGAAGATGAAATTATGCGGCGGATGGGCGGCAAGGGCTTGATGGATCGCGTCTGGATCGAAGACATTCCAATCGAACACGATTGGGTGACCAAGTCGCTCGAGCAGGCGCAGATCAAAATGGAGAGTTACAATTTCGACATCCGCAAGCATCTGCTCGAATACGACGATGTGCTGAACAAGCAGCGCGAGATCATTTACGGTCAGCGCTATCGCATTTTGACGAAAGCCGATCTGCGCGACGACGTGCGCGGCTGGTTCGAGGAAGAGATCGCGCGCATCCTCGCGGAGAACGCGAAAGAGACGACGCACGCGGAAGCGCGCTTGTTGATTCATCTCGATTCGTTGATGCCTGGTTTCTTCCGCGCCGAAAACGATATGTGGCCCCCCTACTCGCTCGCGCTGATCCAACGCGAGTTGGGCGAATCGCCTGACGCGAAGAAGATGCTCGACGCGGCGCAGCGCGCGCTGGAACTGCATCGCGATTTCATCGTGCAGGCGATTGTGCCTGAAGTCGTGAACCAATTTGAATCCGACTATCGCGCGAAATGGGATGAACTCGAAGACCTCGCCAAGAACACGCTCGCGACAATGCGCCAGGAAGCCGAAGAACAAAATCGCGCGCTCGACGCGCGGACGCTGACGCAAGGCGTCGGGCAAGCGGTTGGAATGCAACTCGACGTGCGCGTCGAGCGCGGCGCGGAGATCGGTGAACGCGCAATCTTGGACGCGGCGCATCGCGCGTTCGACGTGCGCGTCGTAGACCAAATCGCGCGGCGCGTCGCGAAACGCGCGAATCAGGATTTCGAATTTCGCTGGACGCCCGACGGCAATTTGAATTTCGAGGAATTGCGCGAACAACTCGCGAGCGCAATCGAGGACGCATACACCAAACAGGCAAACAAACACCTCGCCGACATCGAGCGCGAGTTGAGCGAGCGCGTCAAATCGGCGGAGGATTTGCAAGGGACGCGGCTCGCGTTCAATCTGTTTTCGCTCGCGCACACGCGACACGCCGCGTTCGATCAGCGAACGCATCGGCGATTCGAAGTGATGGTGCCGCGCTTTCCCTGGGTGCATCTCGCGGCATCGCACGTCGGCAAAGACAGCGAGAAATTGCGCGAAGAAATTTTGGAGTACTGGAATCAATCGCTCGATCAACTCGCGCCGCTGCGCGGCGGCGCGGCAGCGTTCAGCGATCTCCTGCGCGAGTTGATGCTGAGCGTCGTCTCGATGCAGTGGGTGGATTATCTTACCGCAATCGAGGGCTTGCGCGAAGGGATTGGCTTGCAGGCGTTCGGTCAGCGCGATCCGCTCGTGGAGTACAAGCGGCGCGCGTTCGAAATGTTCCAGGATTTGTACGCGCGTATTCGGTCGCAGACGGTCGCGTACACGTTCACGTACCAGTATCGCGGCTTGACGCGTTTGGAAAGCGCGGCGCGCGATCGCGAGGCGCGGCAAGCCATCGAGGCAACCAGTCAACCGGTGATCAGTAAACAGTCGCCAGTCGCCAGTCGCCAGTCGTCGGTCGCGAGTGAACAGCCACCGGTGAGCAGTAAACAGTCGGCAGTGAGCGGCGGTCAGCGGTCGGCGGTTAGTGGACAGAAAAAGCCGGAGCCAGCGCGTAAGCCGATGAACGCGCCTGTTGGGCAAAAAATTGGGCGGAATGATCCATGCTGGTGCGGGAGCGGAAAAAAGTACAAGAATTGTCACATGCAGAAGGATAGCCGATAGGCGGAATGTCATCAAGTCCTGCGGTCACGCAAGAAATGATCTGCAACCGTGCGGTCCGCAGCAAATAAACGCGCGCCAAAGCAGATATTGTGAATGTACAAGAGCCACTTCTGTTGGGAAGTGGCTCTTGTGTCGCAAGTTCAGGAAAGAGTAGGTTGGAGACTTTCCCTTATGTGTTGTTCAATGTTGATGCAAAAACCCGCATCATGGTGACTATTTCAGTGACTTTGGCTATTGTGTTTTTTAGAAGTTCCAACACAGTGCTGAAAGTGGACATTGCTTTCCAGAATTTTGTCTTTTGCAGTGTGGGGGTTCCTGTTTTTTTGTGCAAGTTGGTTATTGGATATTTGTGGTGCCGGATTTTCTTCACTGTTGAGTTGTTTGTTGTTGCGCTTACATTACGCGGTTGCACAAATTTAGATTTGCCGACTTTCTGTCTGTTGAATTTTTTTGTTTTCATTTGTACTCCTCATAATCCCTCCTTTTGCAATTCCTTTCTCCATTGTCAATCAAAGTCTTCCAACGGCTGTCTGAATATTCGCCATTGAGAGCGCAAGCAGAATCTCTCAATCTACCTTTGTTTCATTTATGTTTTCATTTCTTCTCCTTTCTCTCCCTACGAAAAACTGTACCGATTGAACACCGAGTCCTCGACATCAGGATCAGACGATTACTTGTGCATATTTTAACACAGGCTATTTCCAAATGCAAGGTGATCGCTTCAAAATTAATGAAAGATTTATGGTCCTAGCCCGAATATTGCAATCATTCCGAGTCCAACGAGAGATTCTATCCGCGACAACGCGAATAGCGCGAATCTTCTTTGGTTGATTCGCGCTATTCGCGTTTAGTGGCATCGGTTTCACTTGCAAACGCAATTCCGCTTGGTATATCTACACGCCACACACCTCACAACAACCCCAACTTGTCAAACATTTCGCGCTTGTCTTTGTTGCGAACAATGTTGCGCCGTGCGTCGGTGTCGCGGAATGTCTTCGCGGTAGTCTTGTTTGGCACGCGAACCTCAAACGGCAAGCCCCGATTCAACTTCACTTGCTTGTAGAACAATGTGATCGCTTGCGTGATTGACAGTCCGAGTTCCTCGAAAATGCTCTCCGCTTCGGCTTTGAGATGGGGTTCTATGCGTGCGCGAATCATCGCTTCCTTTGCCATTCTGACCTCCTGCCTCCAATTGTATCACGGACGGGGTACAAAGGCAAATGGGCAAATCAGTCGTTCAGTCGTCAGTCGTCGGGAAATGAAAACACTCCGAGACGATCGGAGTGTTTTTTGCGCCACCGCGCAAATTACCATTGGCGGTTGCCAATGGCTTGCTCTGCCCACGTTACAACCACACGCGCCGCTTGAATTGCCTCGCGATATGCCTCTTCTGTCACATCTTCATAATCTCCAGGATAACGAAGCGCGACCGCGTAACTGGTCAAGCCCACGGCGTCTTCCACCTCTGATGACAACGATATTTCTTTCGGCAACAACGTCAGCAAGTAGTCAATGTTGTGAACTTTGCGAAACTCGATGCCGTAGTGAATCAACACTGCCTTGATGCTTTTCTCAGCGGCTTGCTGCGCGTGAAAACACAGTTCGGTGTACAGCACTCCTGCGGGCAGGGCAATGCTCGCCAACGCCAAATCGCTGTGCGCGCGCCGCAGCCAATCCGCTGCGCTGCCTGGCTTGGGCTTGTCAGACAGCATAGACTTGTTTACCCTCCGCTAGTACCGTCCGGTAGATCAAGCCAATGTTGTCTTTGTGTTGTTCCAGGATGCTTGGCGTAGTCACCACAATATCAACGGGACAACCGAACCCTAACATTCGCTTGTACAAATATTGCGTCGTGTTGAGACGATGTGTCCCTTCGGGCATGACGACCATCACGTCAATATCGCTGTCTGGGTTCATTTCGCCACGCGCGGCTGATCCGAACAAAACAATTCGAAGGGGATGCGCCGCGTTGACAATGCGGCTGACCAGTTCGTTGATGATCTTTGAATCCAGTTGCGTCTTGGCGCGCGCTTGACGCGGGACTCGGCGTGCGCGTATTTTTGCTTCTTGCATCATGCTGCCCCCTGCGCTTTCAATTGTATCACGGACAGGGGACAAAGGCAAATAGCGAACGCGATCCGGCGCAGGTCGGCTTCGTGCAATTGTTGCCGCGATTTCAATCGCCGCAACCCTCACACATACCGCAGCGCTTCTTCCGCTTCCTTCCGCACGATGTACGCGCGATCCCACTCGGTTTTCTCATCCGTGCCGAGCGCGCGCTGGCAGACGACCTTGAGTTGCTCGCGTTCGGGCGCGGTCAGATGGCCGTACTTCGCCAGTTTGCCCAAACTCCGAATCGCTTTGGCGCGCACGGTCGCGCTTGGATCGGAGAGATTATTGTGCAGGCGTTCGCGGAATTGCGCGCGCATTTCATTCGACATGTCTTCCGGCGGAATGGACTCGATGAATTTGCCGAGCGCGCGCGTCGCAGTGTCGCGCAGTTCGCGATCAGACGATTGCGCGGCATCAAGCGCGAGCGACGCGGCTTGCAGGATTTTCGGCGATTTCACTTTGCCGAGCGTGTACAAAACAAACGCGCGCCGGGTCAGATCGGTCGTGGACGCGTACTCGAGCATCAGCGGCTTGATCGCGTCCGCGCCGATGCGCCCGAGCGCGTTCGCGACCGCCCACTGCGCCTTGAGATCGCCCGCGTCCAATTTTTCGATCAACATCGGAATGACCCACTCGCCAAAGCCGACGACCAGACTCACCGCTTCGTCCAGAATCGGCGCGAGTTCGGGATGATCGTACGGATCGATGTAGAAGATCGCCGAGACCATTTCGAACAGTGGGCGCGCCTCGCTCGAGCCGACGCGCGCGATTTCTCTTTTGGCAAGGTCAAGTCCCTGCCGCAACTCGTCGGGCGCGGTACTCGACAAGAGCAATTTGATGGTGCGGTACGAATTTTCGGACATTGACATTTTCTCCTTCCGGGGGAAATTTGCGTGCGAATTATACCGCGCCTATAATTCTTTTGCAATGACATCGCGCAACTCACGTAACCTTTTTGAGTTGCGCGCATCTAAACAGCAGAATCCTTTTACGGTGAGGTCTCGTGATGGAAATGGTGATTGATTTTCCCGGCGGCGCGCGCGTCGACGCGCATTTTGGCGCGTTCACCGTCAAAACCGATCAACCCCCGCAAGGCGGCGGCAGCGATTCCGCGCCAACGCCATTCGCGACTTTTCTCGCTTCGATTGGTACGTGCGCGGGGATTTACGTCTTGGGCTTTTGCCGCCAGCGCAATATTCCCACCGATGGCGTCCGCTTGATCCAAAACTTGGAAGTGGATCGCGCGACTGGATTGGTGACCAAAGTTTTGCTCGACATTCAATTACCGCCGGACTTTCCGGACAAGTACAAGGACGCGGTCATCCGCGCCGCCGAGCAGTGCAAAGTCAAAAAGCATTTCGAGCGCCCGCCGCGATTTGAAATCAGCACGAAAATCGCCGCGTAGGGCAAATTTCCAAATTTGCCCAAACCATCACAAATAAAAACGCGAGTCGAAGAAAAATCTTCACTCGCAATTTTTGTTTCGGCAGCCGAATCAATTTACGCCGGTTCCATCCACAATGTGCCCGGATCGAGAATCAGGAGCGCGCGGCCTGCCAATTTGCCAATCGCCAACACGTGCGCCATGCCCGGCGCAGCGGATTCGCGCAGTTCGATGTTGCCAAGCGGCACCGTCAACACATCGAACACCGCGTCGACCGTCAACGCGAGAACGTGACCATTCGTGCGCGCGATTACTAACGGCGTATTCAAGCCAAACGGTTTCGGCGGCAACCCGCATTCTTTGCGAATATCCACGACCGGAATATTCTGTCCGCGCAAATTGAACATGCCTTCCACGGAATCCGGCGCTTGCGGCACGCGTTCCGTCGCGACCATCCGAACGATCTGCACGACGTTCGCCAAATTCAACGCATACTCGCGATCATCTACCTTGAAAGTCAACAATTGGATGCTTCCGCCATTTCGATTTGCCGCGGCAGAGACGTTATTCCTCATTCGGTCGTACAGCATTTTCCCCCGAACCCTTTCAAACAAAACGCCTGCTTCTCCAGAGAGGATGGAGAAACAGGCGATCCCGCGTCTCGAAACTCTCTTCGGCAACCCGGCGATCCTATTCCGAGTGGAACGTAGACCCGTGGCTTTGCGTCTCCGCCTTTCGACGGATTTGCCTTTATCGGAGAAGATTGTTTATTTCGTTGGTATTATAGAGCGGTTCGCGGAAAGCGAAAATAGGATAACGCGGCTAGTGCCCAAGTCACCGCTCGATCTACAACTAGCGCGTCGCGCGCACGCCCCCTTTCCCCGCCGCGCGTTTCACTTCGGCGAGGACGATTTTCTCTTCGATCATCGTCGTATCGCCGGGCGTCTCTTGCACGAGGATGCCGTGCGCCGCGCCCCACTGCACCGCGGTCGCGAGGTCTTTGCCTTTGAGCAGCGCCGCCAGCACGCCCGACGCGAACGAATCGCCGCCGCCGGTCCGATCCGCAATCGGAATGTCTTCGCGCAAGGGCGCTTGGTACATCTTGCCTTCGAGCGCGTCGTACAGCACCGCGCCCCAACTCACCATGTCGGCATTCGTCGCGCCGCGCCACTGCGTTCCGATCAAACTCAGATTCGGATAATCCTGCGCGACCTTTTTCACGGTCTCCTGATACGCGCCGATCCATTCCGCGTACGACGCGTCGGGATCGACTTTGGTTTCGTAGCCGAGCGCGTCGTTCAAATCACTGTCGTTGCCGACGAGAAAACCCAGGTGCGGCGTGATCTGCCGATTGATTTCGCGCGCGCGCTGTTTGTTCGGCTCGACTTTGGAGCGATAATTCAGATCCGCGGCGACGAACGTGCCGGACGCATTTGCTTTTTGCACGGCTTGAATCGCCAGCCCCGCCGACGTGGGCGAGATCAGCGTGTAGATGCCGCCGGTATTGAAAACGCGCACGCCTTCCTCGCCGAAGAGCGCGTCCCAGTCGACATCACCTTCGCGCAATTCGCGCACCGGCGTATGCGCGCGATAGTACAGCGTGTCGGACGGAATCACGCCCTTGCCGATGAACGTGAAATTGATCCCGTTCATCAGCGTCCCTTTCGCGTCGGTCGAAAAACGCGACCCGTCGTTCTTCGTGTTGAACCAAACGATTTTGCTCGTATCCACGCCGGACTCGCGCAGTTGATTGCGAATGTTTTTGCCGATGTCGTCGTCCACGAGCGCGGTGACGATTGCCGCGCGCAAGCCGAACGTGAACGCGAGTCCGCACGCGACGTTCGTCTCGCCGCCGCCTTGAAAGACGCGCATCAGGCGCGCGCGCCCGGTCGGCATATCGAACGGATCGAGTCGCAGCATCACCTCGCCGAGCGACACCGCGTCGTACTTGCACGCGTCGGCGGGCTTGATCTGTTTGTAGGTGATTACCATTGTTTGCCCCCAGTATTCAGTGTCCAGTATTCAGTATTCAGAAAAACCGAACACTGAATACTGAAAACTGAACACTGCTCACTTTCCCCGCGCTTCCCGGATCCACGCGAGCACTTCTACCGTCTTCGCGGTGATCGCGTCATAGTTTCCCGCGTCGATCCATTCTTTCTTGACGAGATTCGAGCCGATGCCGGCGGCGGTGATGCCGGCTTTGAACCACGCGGTAATACTTTCTTTCGTCGTCTCGACGCCGCCGGTCGGCATGATGCGCGTCCACGGCGTGGGACCCAGGATCGCTTTGACGAAATTCGGACCACCCACGGAATCGCCGGGAAAAACCTTGACGATTTCGACGCCGAGTTCTTCCGCTTGCGAAATTTCAGACGCGGAGCCGCAGCCGGGCGAGTACGCGATCTTGCGCCGATTGCACAGTCGCGCGACTTCCGGGTTCAGAATCGGACCGACGACGAAATTCGCGCCGCTCGCGATGTACAACGCGGCGGTCGGCGCATCCACGACGGAGCCGACGCCGAGAATGATCTTTGGATTTGCTTTCGCGAGGTACGCCGAGAGGTCTTTGAAAACCCAGGGCGCGAAATCGCCGCGATTCGTAAATTCCAAAACGCGCGCGCCGCCTGCCGCGCACGCTTCCGCGATTTTCTTCGCGATTTCTAAATCCGGATTGTAAAACACCGGCACCAGTCCGATGTCAACCATTGCGTTAAGCACTTCGAGTCGAGTAAAGCGAGCCATAGTTTCTCCTTGTTGGACAAATTTGCAAATTTGTCCTACCGCGCGAGCCATCCCCCATCCACCGGCACGATCGCGCCTTGCATGTAATCGGACGCGGCGGACGCGAGAAAGACGACGATGCCTTGTAGATCCTCCGGCATGCCCCAGCGACCGGCGGGAATGCGATCCAGAATCGCGGCATTGCGCGCGGCATCGGCGCGGAGCGCGGCGGTGTTGTCGGTTGTCATGTAGCCGGGCGCGATCGCGTTGACGTTGATGTTGTGCTTCGCCCATTCGTTCGCGAGCGCGCGCGTCAAACCGGCAATCGCGCTCTTCGACGACGTGTACGACGGAACGATGATGCCGCCCTGGAACGACAACATCGACGCGACGTTGATAATTTTTCCGCCGCCTTGCTTGACCATCACGCGCGCCGCGGCTTGCGAGAGAAAGAACGCGGCTTTGAGATTGATTTGCAGCACGTCGTCCCAGTCCTTCTCGCTGAATTCGAGGGCGGGCGCGCGGCGAATGATGCCGGCGTTGTTCACCAAAATATCGAGTCGCCCCAGTTGCGCGACCACGTCGCCGGCAATTTTGTTCAACTCGTCCACCGACGCATCGCGCAAATTACATTTGATCGGCATAAAGCGACGCCCGAGCGCGGCTATCGCCTTTTCGGTCTGCGCGACATCGGAAATATCGAGCGCGGCGATGTCCGCTCCGGCTTGCGCGAGCGCGACCGCGTAACCTTGTCCCAGCCCTTGCGCCGCGCCGGTGACAAGAGCAGTTTTTCCGTTGAGTTTGAATTGATCGAGAATCATTTCGCCTCCCCGTTGGACAAATTTGCAAATTTGTCCTACTTAGTGTCCGAGCGCCTTCAACATCGGCACCGTTTTCGACACCCACGCGTACGCGGGATCGTCGGTAGTGCCTTGAACGCGTTGATTGCCGGCGAGGAACCAGAGATAGTACGTCATGTACCCCGGCGCGCTGACGACAGTGTGATAACCGACCGGCGCCATCAGAATCGTGTTATCGCGAATGAGATGGCAGTTGTCGAACCCATCGCCGTAATGGCGCGTGATCCCAAAACCATCGGCGGGGTTGACCTTGAAAAAGTACATCTCTTCGTGGTACGCTTCGCGCGGCAAATCGTCTTTTTCGTGACGATGCGGCGGGAACGTGCTCCAATTGCCGGAGGGCGTGAACGTCTCGCCGACGATGAGGCGCTGCGCGGGCAAATCGGCTTGGCTCGCGAGTGTGAGAATTTGATGATAGTTGCGCGAGAAATTCGCCGCGCCCCACACGCCGGTCGCGACGCGCTCCGGCGGAATCACGTACGCGTCGGTCTTCAATTCGCTCGGCGCGCTGCACAAGCCGATCTCGACCGCGCCGCGCGCAGTGATCGTGAATTTCGCTTGCGCCGGAATGTACACCGAGTGCGGCTTGCCGGAGAAAACATTCGGACGCCCGCCGATATTTTCGAACTTTTTTTCGCCGACGACGAACGTCGCTTTGCCGCCGAGGACGACCGCGCAAATTTCGCGATTGCCGGTTGCGCCTTCATACGACTTGCCGTCGGCGAGCGCGAGCAAATTGAAATCGAGCAACTTGCACGGATTTGACGGCAAGGTGTTCAAACCTGGGTTGCGTGGAACTGATTCAAAGTACGCCATTTGGAAAATCCTCCTTTGACGCGAAAGAACACGAAAGAGCGCGAAAAACCTTTGTGAAGATTCGCGAGATTCGCGGATAAATTTACTCAGCCACGATTCGATTCACCAGTTCGCCGATCTTTTCGATTTGCACGCGCACCTCGTCGCCGGGCTTCATAAACACCGGCGGCTTTTGCGACGCGCCGGTGCCGCTCGGCGTGCCGGTCGAAATCAGATCGCCGGGTTCGAGCGTGATCGCTTGCGTGATGCACTCGATCAAAAAGGGAATCGAGAAAATCAACTGGCGCGTGTTGGCGCGCTGCATCTCTTTGCCGTTCAACGTGAGCGACAAATCGAGAACGCCGGGATCGGGAATTTCGTCTTTCGTCACGAGCGCGGGGCCCATCGGCCCGAACGTGTCGAACGATTTGCCGAGCGTCCACTGCGTCGTCCGATTTTGAAAATCGCGCGCGGTCACGTCGTTGAAAATCGTGTACCCCGCGACGAAATCGAGCGCGCGCGCCTGATCGACATATTTCGCGCGCTTGCCGATCACAACCGCGAGTTCGCCTTCGTAATCCACTTTTTCGCTGGCGCGCGTGACGACGATGGGCTGCCCTGGTCCGATCACGACGTTGTTGAATTTCGCAAAAATGTCCGGATGCGTCGGCGGAGTCGCGCTCGCGTGCCCGTGATAATTGTGTCCGACGCAAACGATTTTGCCGGGGCGCGGCACTGGCGCGAGCAAGGTCACTTCCGCTTGCGGAATCAAGGCGCGTTCGTCCGCCTGCGCGATGGCGCGCTGCGCCGCCGCGAGCGCGGCATCCCCGGCTTGCAAAAACGCGAGCATGTCGGCTGGCAGATCGGGTTGTGCGCGATTCAGATCGAGAATGTAATTCTGCGCGCCGCGCGCGATGAGCGCGCCCAGACGCGTCGCGTCGCGATAACTCATCGTGACAAGTTTCATTGTGTTCCCTCAATCGAAAAATCGTGTATAATGGAAAACATCTCACAGACCTGACAGGTTTTCGAAAACCTGTCAGGTCTCACTGGAGTTTTTATGCCCGACGAAATCAGAATCAAATACGAAAACCTGGTCGCGCTCATCGCGCAAACGCTCGCGAGTGTCGGCGTGCCCGCACCGGTACGCGAGATTGAAGCCGAGTTGATGGCGGACGCCGATCTGCTCGGCGTGCCATCGCACGGCATTCGCATGTTGCCCGGACTCGTGCGCGCCATTCGCGCCGGCACGACGAATCCGAATCCGCAGATCAAAATCCTGCGCGAGCGCGCGGCGGCGTGTTTGCTCGACGGCGACAACGGTCCCGGACGTTTCGTTTCCGCGCAAGCGATGCAGCGCGCCGTCGAACGCGCGCAACAATTCGGCGTCGGCGCGTGCATGGCGACGCGCGTGACGCACTGGGGTCGCGCGCACGCGTACGCGTATCGCGCCGCGCAAGCCGGATGCGTCGGCATCTGCGCGACGAACGCGGTGCCGAACATGCTTGCGTACGGCTCGACGCGTCCGCTGCTCGGCAACAATCCGCTCGCGATCGGCGTGCCGCGCGGCGCGCGCGATCCGATCGTCCTCGATATGGCGATGAGTCAAGCCGCCGTTGGCAAAATTGGCACGTACTTGCGCGAAGGCAAATCTGCTCCGGCGAATTGGGGCTTGGACGCCGATGGCAATCCGACGAGCGACCCTGCCGCGATTCTCGCGAGCCGCCGCCTACTGCCGTTCGGCGATCACAAGGGCGCGGGACTCGCGCTGATGATGGAACTGCTCACCGGCGCGCTTGCCGGTGGAATGTTATCGCACGAAATCGCGCAAAGCGATCAGACCGGACTCGACCCCAACTCGTCGAAACTTTTTATCGCGCTCGACGTTGACGCGTTTGTCGATCAAGAACGCTTCGCGCAGCGCGTTGACGATTTGCTCGCGTGGTTGCGCGACGCCGAACCTGGGTTGACGATCACGTACCCCGGCGAACGCGGCTGGCAAACGCGCGATCAAAATCTCCGCGACGGCATTCCGATTCATCGCGAGATTGTGGAGCAGTTGCGCGCGATTGACGTGCTGTTGTAGGACAAATTTACAAATTTGTCCTACGTCGCTCCCACACGTCCGCGTTCACCAAATTCGGCGGACGCTGACCGTTGAAAACCATCATCACTTGCTCGGCCGTTTGCATCAACATCCGCAGCATCGCCTCGCGCGTGAACGAGCCAACGTGCGGCGCGAGAATCACATTGTCCATTTGCAACAATGGATGCTCGGGCGGCGGTGGTTCGGTTGGAAACACGTCCGTTGCCATACCCGCGATCCAATGTTCGCGCAATGCCTGAATCAACGCGGGCTCGTCCACGACCTGCGCGCGCGCTGAGTTGATCAGGTACGCGGTCGGTTTCATCGCGCGCAACTGCGCCGCGCCGATCATACCGCGCGTCTCCGTTGTCAATGGACAATTCACTGAAAGAAAATCCGCGACCGGCAAGAGCGCGTCCAAATTCGCAACCAACTCGATGCCGAATTGCCGCGCGCGTTCGGCGTTCGTGTGCGGATCGTACGCGAGGACGCGCATCTTGAACGCGCTCGCGCAAATCTGCGCGACGCGGCTCCCCACGCGCCCGATGCCGATCAGCCCCAGCGTCTTGCCTTCCAGATCGTTTCCCAGCAGCGCGCTACGCCCTTGCCATTCCGCGACGCGCGCGACGCGATCCGCGCCGCGCAAATTGTGCGCGAGCATCAGCATCCACGCGATCACTTTTTCGACGACCGGCTCCGTCGGCGCGTCCGGCGTGTTGACGACGCAAATGCCGCGCGCCGTCGCCGCCGCAAGATCGACATTGTCCACGCCGATGCCGGGGCGACCGATGACGCGCAACCTGGGCGCGCTGTCCATCACTGCGCCGGTGAACTGCGGCTGCACGACGATGATCGCCGCGTCGCAATCGCGCAGCGGCGTCTGCCAATCGTCCTGCGACGTAAACGGACCGATCACGCGCGCCACGCGGCTCAGGTATTCGATCACCGCGTCGGGCGTGTCGGGAAATAAGATCAAGACTTTATTCATTGCGTAATATTCCTCGTTGGCTGGTGCTGCGCCGCCACAACCACCTCTAGCGATTTGCGCGCCTCGGCAATTGTGCAAGCAATCGATTTGTTTTCGGCGACGGCTTGCAGAAATTCGCGATCCTCTGCCGCGAACATATCGTCGCGGTCAGTCGCCATTTCTTCGATGGACCATTTGCCCGATGTCGCTTCACACACCGACACGGTGCAAAACTCCCACCGCGCAAATTCGACGATGATGACGCCCGCCGTTCCGATCAATTCGATCTGCCGCCGGCGCGGTCGCTGGAAGAAATCGAGATGCACGCTCGCGAGCACGCGGTCTTGAAAATCGATCAGGATTTCGGCGACGTCCGGCGCGGCGATTCCGATGTCGCTGTACGATCCGCTGAACGCGCGAATCGCGCGCACGGGCTGCCCGACGTACCAAAGCGCCAAGTCAATGTCGTGCATCAGATCGAACGCGCCGCCGCGCTGCGCGGAAAAGAGATTGCGATAATCGGGGCGCACATCCGGTAGATGCTCGCCGACCAACGCGCGCACCGACACCAATCGTCCGATCTGTCCGGCGTCGAGATATTTTTTCGCGCGGCGCAACCCATCGTGATAGCGAAAGCACAAGCCGACCATCGCTTTTTTGTTGCACGCATCAGCGAGCGCGACAAGTTCCTCAATTCCGTCGAGCGTGTCCGACAACGGTTTTTCGGAAAAGATGTGACAGCCCGCGCGAATCGCCTGCATCGCCATCGGCACGTGCATTTCCGGCGGCGTGCAAATCCAAACCGCGTCCGGCGCGTCGCGCAACGCGGCATCGAACGAATCGTACAACTTGACCGCCGGAGTTTGCGCTTGCATCGCCTCGCGCTGCGCGTGAATCGGATCGCACGCGCGAATATCCGCGACACCCAAACGCGCCAGCACGCGCGCGTGTCGTTTGCCGATGCTGCCGCAACCGGCGATGAGCACCGAAAGTTTTTGCCACGCGTTTACCACGCGGTCATTCCTCCATCCACCGGCAAATTGATGCCGGTGATGTACGACGACGCGTCGGACGCGAGAAAAACTGCCGCGCCTTTGATCTCTTTGCCATCCTGTCCCATTCGTCCCATCGGCACGCGATCACTGTATTGTCGCGTGAACGTTTCGCTGTGCCCGCGCCAAAATCCGCCGGGGCTGATGCAGTTGACGCGAATATTGTGTTGCGCGAGCGCGCACGCCAGCTCGCGCGTCATTGCGATCACGCCGCCTTTCGACGCCGCGTAATCAATCGTCACACCGCCCATCGGCGTGCCCGCGTAAACGCGATGATCCTTGCCGACCATTCCCGCGACCGATCCCAGGTTGATGATCGCGCCGCGCCGCGCGGGCTTCATCGCTTTGGCGACGACGTGCTTGGAACACAGAAAGACACCTTTCATATTCACGTCAACGGTAAATTCCCATTCTTCGACCGGGCGTTGCTCCAGCGATTTGTTCTCCGGCGTGCTGACGACGTTCCCGGCGTTGTTGACCAAAATATCAATCTTGCCGAACTCGGCAAGCACCGCATCGACCATTTGCACAACCTGATCTTCGAATCGGACATCGCACGCATAGCCGACGACTTTGCGCGCGGTGTCCGCCGCGATGCGCTGTGCCGCCGCACGCGCGTCGTCGATCTGGCGACTCGTGATCGCGATGTCGGCTCCGGCTTCCGCAAGCGCGGTCGCCATATCGAAACCCAGGTTGCGCGCGCCGCCGGTCACAAGCGCGACGCGTCCGGTCAAATCGAACAACTCACGAATTGTCGGTGATACCACACCCACATCCTCAGTCGCGCGGGCGGCTCGCCCTCAGAAATTGGCGGGCGAGCCGCCCGCGCGACTGATTTTGGCGAAAACGAAAAAGACGTTATACTGTTGGGCAAATTTACAAATTTGCCCTACGAGGATTCAATGAAACTCGATGGAATTATCGTTCCGCTGATCACGCCGCTCACGCCGGACGAATCGCTGGACGAACCCGGCTTGGAAAAATTGGTCGAGCACGTGATCGCTGGCGGCGTCTCCGGCATTTTTATTCTCGGCTCTTCCGGCGAAGGTCCCGCGCTGCCCGACACGACCAAAGAGCGATTGGTCAGCGCGGTCTGCGCGCAAGCAAAAGGACGCGTGCCGGTGCTCGTCGGCGCGTTCGGCGTGGGCACGCGCCAGACGATTGATCTCGCGCAACGACTCACGCGCCGCGGCGGCGATGCTGTCGTCATCACCGCGCCGTTTTATTTTTCGCAGACGCAAGCCGAAATTGCCGCGTACGCCTCCGCCGTCGCGCGCTCGCAAAGCGTGCCGACAATGGTGTACAACATTCCACAAATGGCAAAGACGATCATCGAGCCGGACACGGTCGCACAACTCGCGCGCGTTCCCGAAATCATCGCGGTCAAAGACAGTTGGGGCGACATGACGCGCTTTCAACAAACGCTTGCGATCAAAAAGACGCGCCCCGATTTTGGCGTCTATCAAGGCGCGGAAGGCGTCGCCGCGCTCAGCATCGCGCGCGGCGCGGACGGCGCGGTCCTGGGTCTCGCGAACGTCGCGCCCAAACTCTGCTGCGATCTCTACATCGCCGCGCGTCGCGGCGACTGGGAACGCGCGTGGGCGCTGCAAGAACGCTTGATGGTTCTCTGGAAAATTCACACACACGGACAGTGGCTGCCCTGCCTCAAAATGGCGGTGAGCCAACTCGGAATTTGCAGCGCGACTACCGGCGCGCCGTTCGAGCCACTTGGCGAAAACGCGATTGCGGAAATTCGGCGCGATCTGCAAGCGGCGCTAGACCTGTGAGGTCTTGGAGACCTCACAGGTCTATATCAATCGCCTGCGCGACGGTTGCCGCGCGTCCGCTGTAAACGCGCGCGAGCAACAACAATCCGAACAGCGTGTCCTCGCTCGCCGGACAAACGCGGTACGGCGCGTCAAACTTCTCCGCGATGATCTGGCGCAACAAATCGACTTTTTGCGCGAGTCCGCCGGAGAAAACGACGCGCTCCCACGCACGCTCTGGCGACAGTCGCTGCGCGCAGGCGAAATAATTTTCCGCCATGTTCTCGAACGCAGCGCGAAACAGATTGCCGACGGTCAAGTTGTCTTCGCGGATATTTCGAATCGCGCCGCGATCCCCAACTGCGCTCGCAAAGAACGCGAGGTTTACGCGCAAATCGGTCGCGCGAATTTGCGCCGCCTCACGCGCGATGTACTCCCACGCGTCCAATTCGATTCCGCGCGCGCGGGGGATTTCGGTGAGCAACGCGATCAGCGCGGCAAGCGCGCGTCCGGCGGGAATGTGCGTAACGATGTTCAAGTATTTGCCGTCGAAGAATGGGCGCGTCTGGTAATCGCCGAATTGCAAACGCGGGACGAGCAACGCGACTTGCGATCCGGTTGAAATGTTGATCGACAGTTCGCGTTCGCGCAAGCGCGCGCCGGTCAACGCGCACTGCTGATCGCCGACCGGCGAGTAACATGGCACGCGTTTGCCGTCGAGCGTGGGCGAGCCAACAATCGCGCCCGTGCGCTGCACCTGCGGAAATTGCAACGACGCAAGCCCCAACCGCGCGATCACATCGCGTTCCCAATCGCCGCGCGCGAGATCGAGTACGCCGTGCACCGACGCGTTTGTCGGATGAATCGTCGGCGTCGTCTCGCACAAATTGGCGATCACAAAATCGGCGAGCGCTGAAGGAATCGCGTCGCGCGCAAGTTCGCCGCGTTCCGCGAGCCAAAAGAGCGCGCTGATCGGCAAACTGGGTCGCCACTCGCTGCCGGTCGCGCGGCGTTCGTCCGCGGTGACGCGCGACATCATCGCGTCAAAGTACGTGCCTGCGCCGGAAGGATGCGGCATGAGCGCGCGTTGATCGCGCCACGAAATATAATTCGAGCGCGGCGTCGCGCGCTCATCGGTCAGCACGAGACCTTGCATCTGCCCGCACGTCACGACGCCTTCGCAATCGGGCGCGTGCGGCGCGAGTCGCGCAATCAAATCGCGGGTGGCATTGATGATTTGGTAAGGATCAATTTCGCACAAGAGCGCGGGCTGATTCGGAATTGGATCAGGAAATGGAATCCGCTGGACATGCTCGATGCGCGGCGTGTCCGCATCCAGCACCGCGCCTTTGATGAACGACGTACCCAGGTCGAGCGCGAGAAATGTCATACGCTATTTTTTCACGACGCCGCGCAGCGTCAACTCTTTGGCGCGATGGCAACTGACGAAATGGCGCGGCGTGATTTCTTCTTGCACCGGCGTTTTCTCGCGGCAAATATCGATCGCGTACTGACAGCGCGGATGGAAATAACAACCCGGCGGCGGATTCGCCGGATCGGCGACTTCGCCCTGCAGAACGATGCGCTCGGAGCGCAGGCGCGGATCCGGCTTCGGCACCGCCGACATCAACGCCTCGGTGTACGGATGGCGCGGCTGGTAGAACAACTCTTTCGTCGGCGCCATCTCGACGATGCGCCCGACGTACATCACCGCGACGCGCTCGCTGATGTGCTTGACGACGCTGAGATCGTGCGCGACGAAAAGGTACGTGAGACCCAGTTTCTCTTGCAGTTCGAGCATCAAGTTGAGAATCTGCGCCTGCACCGACACGTCGAGCGCGGAGACCGGCTCGTCCGCGACGACGAGGCGCGGGTTGAGCGCGAGCGCGCGCGCGATGCCGATGCGCTGGCGTTGTCCGCCGCTGAACGCGTGCGGGTAGCGGCGCATGTATTCCGGGCGCAAGCCGACAAGTCGCAAAAGTTCCGCGACGCGCTCGGTGCGCTTGTGCGCGTCTTTTTCGCCGTGAACGAGCAGCGGCTCGCCCACGATGTCGAGCAAGGTCATGCGCGGGTTGAGCGATGAGAACGGGTCTTGGAAAATCATCTGCATCTGCCGGCGCAGCGGTTGCAGTTGATTCGACGGAAGCGCGGCGACATCCATCACCTTGCCGTCTTCGGCGCGAAAGAAAACTTGCCCGGCGGTCGGATCGTACGCGCGCAAAATGCAGCGCGCGGTCGTCGTCTTGCCGCAGCCGGATTCGCCGACGAGCGAGAGCGTTTCGCCCTGGTTGATGTAGAACGTCACGTCGTCCACCGCGCGCACTTGCGCGACGACTTTTTGCAGCACGCCGCGGCGAATCGGAAAAAACTTGCGGAGGTTTTTGACGTCGAGGAGAATTTGGGCGTTAGTTTGGTTCACTGTTCACTACCTTGTATTTGAAGAAATCCGAAATTTGCTCTTAGTTGTCTCGCCACGCTTTGAGAAAATCTACCACACTTTGTACCTCTGTATCGTCAACCCATCGAAGGATTACCCAACCAAGCCCGCAGACCATCTGAACCATTCCCCAAATATCAGAGTCTGATTCACACTTCGCTTTGCTGACTAGCAAATCACTCACAAACGGATAGATTGTTGACACATGCTGGTTGGCGTGCTCAGCGAGTGTTGCACTCAAAAAGTTCGTCCGATATTCGAGTTTGTCGAAAGCGATTATCTCTAAAAGAGTTTCCCGGATCAAGGGCAATGCACTCCAAGCATCATCATATCTACCAATTGCAAGTAGGTATTCGAGAATATGAATCTGGCGATATGCACGATGCGTGGGAATCTCTATCAAGACAGTTTCATCGAGCATTCGTAAAATCGTGGATATATCTGTAGGTTGCCCATTGAAATACTGGTTCCACGCAATCAAGCACTCGATCTTCAAGTGTTCGTCCGAGCCTCTCGGCTGAATAATATCCCGAGCAATTTGGGCTTCTCCCAGATAAGCATAGATTTCCGCCACAAATTGCTTATCGTATTCACGCCGTTCAGGATGGACTTGACCCCATTGTACCCATAATTCATCAATCAAGCCACGCGCTTCTTCAAGGCGGCCTATCTCAGCCAGGGTTCTAATATAGTCTATTCTAGTAATCGCTCCCATCCGTGCAGAAAGCGGTACTGAGGCAAGGATTTGTTTCGCCGCATTCTCTTCTCCGGCTGCCGCCAACGCTTGCACATCCCATGGCGGATGCCCTGCTTCTGTTCCAGCGAGTGGATGAGTAGACACGGTCTGGACTAGAGACTGGAGTTGCTCTTTCGTAAGCCCGCGTCTTGCCAAGTCACGCAGCCCATTACAATAAATGCGGTGTTCTGCCTGTATTGTCTCAGCCCTACTAGCTTCCCGAAAGACCGCCTCTACCTGTTCCCGGGCTTGCTTATCTGGAATTTGTATCAGCGATGCAACGCTCCTCGGCTTTGGAAATTGTCGCCGCAACTCGCCAATAATTGAAGAGAAACCCAGCCAAGGTTTGTTTTTGTGCCAATGGTCTTCTATCACTATCAGCAAGTAATCCAGTGGCTTATGACCTTCGGGTCCTGGATATTTCGTGCGAGGATCATCATCTTGTCCGACAAGCCAGAGGCACAGGGTAGCCAATCTTGCAATTGCCTTCGGTCCCTCTTTTTGCGTAGACTTGATCAGAGTGACAATCTCGGACTTGGGGCGAGGAAATAAATTTGGATTCATCCTGGAATCTCTATTTCTGATACAAAAAGCAACTCACCTTCTGCCGCTCGTTCACCGCGATCAACGCCGGTTCTGTCGCGTCGCACGTGCCGCGCATATAACTTTCGCAGCGCGGGTAGAACGGACAACCCGACGGACGATTGTACGGATGCGGAATCGAGCCGGTGATCGTCGGCAGTTTGATGCGCGGCGTGGATTCGATGCTGGGAATCGAACTGAGCAGCGCTTTGGTGTACGGATGCTTCGGGTTGTGGAAAATATCGTCCACCGATCCTTCTTCGACGACGCGACCCAGGTACATCACGACGACGTCGTCCGCCATTTCCGCGATGACGCCGAGATTGTGCGTGATCAGCATGATCGCCATGCCGCGCTGCTTTTGCAAATCGCGCAGCAGATCGAGGATTTGCGCTTGCGTCGTCACGTCGAGCGCGGTCGTCGGTTCGTCGGCGATGAGGAGACGCGGGTTGCACGAGAGCGCGACCGCGATCATCGCGCGCTGGCGCAAGCCGCCGCTCAACTCGAATGCGTACTCGTCAATCCGCCGCTCCGGCTTTGGAATGCCGACCGAGCGCAGCGCTTCGACGCCGCGCTGGCGCGCCTCTTTCTCGCCGACCGCGCAGTGCAAGCGAACCGCCTCGACGAGTTGGTTGCCGATCGTGTGCACCGGGCTGAACGAAGTCATCGGCTCCTGGAACACCAAGCCAATATCCGCGCCGCGAATCGCGCGAATTTCTTCGCCATCGGGATGCAACCGCGTCACATCCACCTCGCTGCCATCCGCGCGGCGCAGGACGATTTCGCCTTCGACGATTTTGCCAGGCGCGTCCACGATCCGCAAGATCGATTGCGCGGTGACGCTTTTGCCGCAACCGCTTTCGCCGACGATGCCGAGCGTTTTGCCGGGGAACACGTCGAACGTCGCGCCGTCAACGGCTTTGACGGTACCTTCGTCTTGGAAAAAATATGTTTTCAGATTGCGAACGGAGAGCAACGGAAAGGATGAAGGATGAGGGATGAAGGATGAACTCATAATGCCTTTCGTTTTAGGTTGGTTACAATGGTGACGAAGATGGCGAGCAACTCGTCGGTCTCTTTCATCAAGGGCGCAAGTTTTTCTTCCCGAACGATCTTTGATTCCACTAACAATTCGAGCCAATACGCGGTCTCATCAAGTTCTTGGAGTCCGCCCTCCATTTTGTTGATAAAATCAGCGTCAGATTTTGCTCGGCACGCTTCTCGATAATGCGCGCCTACCGAAGTGCCAGAACGCAATGCCTGTTTTCCAAGAATCTGCGCCTGAGTTGTCCTGGGTAGACTGACATACAGGCGAATGATCCGAAGGGCGAAGCTCTTGGTGCGCGTCCTCAGTTCCTGTCTTTCTTTATCGCCCATTTCTCCTCCTCGAAATTCAGTCCTTCGCTTTCCGATCGCGTGTTCATCCTTCATCCTTCATCCCTCATCCTTTACTATCCGTACGGATCCGCCGCGTCCCGTAACCCATCGCCCATAAAGTTGAACGCGAGCACCGCCACGATCACCGGCAAGACTGGGATCAACAGCCACGGCGAAATCGCGAGCGCCTGAATGTTTTGCGCGTCTTGCAGCAGCACGCCCCAACTGATCGCGGGCGGGCGCAAACCGAGACCCAGGAAACTGAGCGACGTTTCGCTGATGATCATCGCCGGGAGCGCGAGCGTCGTCGCGGCGATGATGTGACTGATGAACGACGGCACCATGTGCCGGAAGATGATGCGCCGCTTGCTGCACCCGAGCAGTTGCGCCGCCATCACGAAATCTTCTTGGCGCAGCGAAAGGAACCGCCCGCGCACGACGCGCGCCAGTTCCGTCCAACCGATCAGCGAGATGATGATCGTGATCGCAAAATAAACCTGCATCACGCTCCAATCGTTCGGCAGCGCGGCGGTGAGTCCCATCCACAACGGAATCGTGGGGAGCGAGCGCAAGATTTCGATGATGCGCTGGATCACCGTGTCCCAGATGCCGCCGAAATAGCCGGACATGCCGCCGAGTGTAACACCGAGCAAGAGCGAGAGCGCGACGCTAAACAACCCAATCGTCAACGAGGTTTGCGTGCCGTAGACCAACCGCGACCATAGATCGCGTCCCTGGACGTCCGTCCCCAGAAGGAATAGCGTCGTCTGAGCATCCGCGCCTTCCACCGCGAAAAGGTGCCGGTCGGTTGGGATCACGCCCAAGAATTTGTACGAAAACCCTTGCCCGAATAATTTTACCGGCACTTTGGTTTCCAGATCCGGCACATAGACGCGCTTGAACGTTTTCGGATCGCGCGTGCCTTTGAGCGGATGGACGTACGGCTTGAATTCGCCGTTGTCAAACCACTCAATCGCCTGCGGCGCGATCAAGCCGCGCTGCGCGTCCGACTCGTTGGGATCGGCATACGCCAAAAAGTCCACGCTGATGACGCTGAGATAAAAAGCGATCAAGACGAGCGAGCCAAGCATGGCAAGTTTGTGTTTGCGAAAACGCCACCACATCAATTGCCATTGCGTTGCGACCGCGATTTTTTCTTCGGCGGCGGTCGTCGGAGTATCTTGGGGGATTACCAATTCAGTCATCACTGCCTCCCCAAGCGAATGCGCGGATCCACCCACATCAGCAGCAAATCCGAAATCAGCGTACCGATGACCGTCAGCACGCCGAGCAGCAACACAATCGTTCCCGCGAGAAACATATCTTGCGCGACCAGCGATTTGAGCAGCAGCGGACCCACCGTCGGCAGACTCAACACCATCGACACGATGATACTGCCGGACACGACGTACGGCAGCAAGTAACCGATCGTGCTGATGAAGGGATTGAGCGCGACGCGCACCGGGTATTTCATGATCACGCGCGTTTCGGAAAGTCCGCGCGCGCGCGCGGTCATCACGTACGGTTTACGCAACTCGTCGAGCAAATTCGAGCGCATGATGCGGATCATCTGCGCCGTGCCGGCGACGCCGAGTACAACTGCGGGAGTGGGCAAGTGCTTGATGAGATCCCAGACGCGCTCCATGCTCCACGGCGCTTCGGCGTAATCCGCCGAAAAGAGCCCGCCCACATTCGCGCCAAAGTAGGAAAATCCGACATACATGACAATCAGCCCCAACATGAAACCGGGAATCGCCAAACCAATGAATCCGACAAAGGTAAAAACATAGTCGAGGAGGGAATACCTTTTCACCGCCGAATAAATTCCAATCGGCAGAGCCAGCGCCCAGGTAAACACAATTGCCGCTAACGAAATGACAATCGTCAGCATGAGTCGGTCGCCGATGACATCCATCACCGGTCGCCCCCATTCGATCGCCATGCCAAAGTTGCCTTGCATGATCAAGCCCATCCACTTTAGATATTGGACGTACATTGGCTGATCAAGGCCGTATTGTTCGCGCAGGGCTTGCTTTTCACCTTCGGTAATGCCAGTCCCTCCGGCCGACATTGTGTTGGCATACGTGTCAACAAAGTCGCCCGGTGGAAGTTGGATGATCAGGAACGAAAGGATCGTGATTGCCCAAATTGTGAGAATGGCGAGCAGAACTCGACGAACCATGTATGCGATCATAGAATACCTCTACCCCCATCCCCGTCCCTTCCCCCGTTTTCTACCCCTCTCTAACTCCCCCCCGCTTGCGCAGGGGGAGAACGAAAACAGGGGAAGGGAGTTGTTCCCTCCCCTGTTCGCTGCACTTGCGAACGGGGGAGGGTTAGGGTGGGGGTGTTACGACTTGAAGAAGAAAGTCTGCGGACCTGACGTGCATGGTGTGCGGGCGTGTTGCGCGTTCACCTGGCGTTCGGGAACGTTGCCCATGTTGTTCTTGACGATACGCACGCCCATAAACGCCGGCGATTGACCAACGACGCCAATGCTCCATTGTTGTTCGACGATGATTTTCCAGATTTCCTTGGCGCTCTTGATCTGGTCTTCTTCTTTTTGACCCATTGCCGCGCGGAACAGATCGAACGCGCGCAGCATTTCCGGATCCTCCGGTTTCTTGCCTTGGGTGCCGCCCGAGGCAAACCACTTGGCGTACGCCATGCCCATGTGCGATTCGGCGGTGTCGACCGGCAGCGCGTGGCGCGCGAAGAGGTAAAGCATCTCCGAGCCGTCGTTCGCCCAGGTGATGATCTGTTGCTCGTTGTTCGCGGTCTTGCCAAACGCGAGATTGCGCTCGGTCTCTTTGATGTCCACGTCCACGCCGATCTTTTTCCACTGCTGTTTGATCATTTCGCCCATCGGCGTGTACGGCACGAACGAACCGGGCACGGTGATCATCTCGAGGCGCAGGCGACCCTTGCCATCCTTGCGGAGACGATATCCTTCGCCGTCCTTTTTGTCGTAGCCCAGTTTGTCCAGGATATCGTTCGATTGCTTGAGATCGAGCGTCGCCCATTTCTTGTTCCATTCCGGACCGGGCGAGTAGAGCGTGTCCGGTGCGGGCGCCGTCGAGCCGGGCGTGCCGACGCCGAGCCAGAACGCTTCGTTGAGTTGATCGCGATCGATGCCCATCGAAAGCGCGTGGCGGAAATCCTTGTTCTTGATCAATGCGGCGATTTCGGCATCGCCTTCGTACGCGTTACCCATGTGCAGCGCGAGATCTGATCCGTTGAACGCCGGGTCGAGGTGGACGGTGTAATTGCCCTTTTGCTGATTTTCCAAGAAGACGGGCAACTTTGCCAGACCCATGTGACGTTCCTGGCAGTCGTACTCGCCGGCGATCGCGCGCAGGTTCGCGACTTCGGTGTTTTCCGCGAGCGTCATCGTGAGTTTGTCGATGTACGGCAGTTGGTTGCCTTCGGTGTCGACTTGCCAAAAGTACGGATTGCGCTCCATACCCCAGGTCGGCGTGTTGATCGGGGAGACGGTGCGCCACGGCGTCATCGTCGGACAATCGGGATTGAGCGCCCAACTGTAGCGGTTCTTGAAGTACGACACCCAGTTGTCGAATCCCGCGGCTTTGGCTTTGGCATTGACGGCATCTTCCGACGAGTATTTGGGCAAGAACTGTTTGAGGTACGCCGACGGGCAGTACGAGCCGCCATTGGTCTGGAACGCGCCGCGCGTGGCAAACCCCGCGCCCATCGAGGTGCTGCCGGCGAGGATGTACACAAAATATGGATAGGGTTCCGGAAATTCGTAGGCGACGGTGTAGTCGTCCACCTTTTTCATCACGCCGTTCTTGCCGTTGATCTGGAACTCGAAGAAGGGCGTCGTCACGAGCGCTTTGTTCAGGTAGACATCCTCGTACCAGAACATGAAATCGTTCGCGGTAAATGGATCGCCGTTCGACCATTTCGCGCCCTTCCGCAAGTAAATCGTGATGGTCTTGCCGTCGTCGCTGACTTTCCAATCTTTCGCCAGCATGGGGATGATCTTGTTGCCGGTGTAGTCAAAGTGCAAGATCTTGTCGGCGGAGTTGATGCGGTTGCCGTTTTCGTGATCGGCGGGACCGGTGAAGGCGCGGCGCCAGTTGCCGCCGTACTTGCCGGTCTCTTTCAGCGGCTTGATGACCATCAAGTCAGCGGGATCGGGCAGACGTTTGGCGACTTCAGGAAGTTTGCCGGCTTTGACGAGATCCGCAAGCATCGGCGCTTCTTTGAAGGTCTTGGGAAATTGCGCGGTCTCGCGAATGATCGTGGGACCTTCGAGTTTGCCGATGAGTGTTGCGCCGAGTTTCGGCGCCGCCGTCGGCGCGGTTGTCGCTTTGGGCACATCCGTTGGTTTCGGCGCGGCGGTTGGCGGAACGGCGGTCGGTTTTGGCGCGTCGGTTGGTTTCGGCGCGGCAGTCGGCGCAGGCGCCTTGGTAGGTTCGGGCGCGCACGCGGCGACGACTGCGCCAACAGACGTGACTCCTGCCAGTTTGAGGAAATCACGGCGCGTCATTTTTTTGAGTGACATTTCAATTCCTCCTCGAATCAGAAATTTTGGCGAATCGAATCGTTGACGGAATTTGTTTCTTGCGGTTCCTCCTTCCCAGAGATTAGAGATTAGAGATTGGAGATTGCTAGCGTACGATCTCCGATCTCTAATCTCCAATCTCCAATCTCAAAATGCGCGGGGCAAATATCCTAGATTGCGGGAAATGACTTTGGCGGTCTCGCGCACCATCGCGCCGGCTTGCGGCACATCGGACATCGGCAGACGCGCGGTCGGCGCGGAGATGCTGACCGCCGCGATGGCTTTGCCGGTGTGATCGAAGACCGGAACCGCGATGCAGCGTCCGCCGATTTCGTTTTCTTCATCGTCCACGGCGTAGCCCCGCTCACGCACACAATCGAGTTCCGAGAAAAATTTTTCGGGATCGGTGATCGTTTTGGGAGTGATGGCGGGCAAACCGTGCGCGGCAACAAACGCTTTCACGTCGGGAATCGGAAAACAGGAGAGGATCGCTTTGCCGAGCGCGGTACTGTGCGCGGGCTCGCGGCGTCCAACTTCGGAACGCATTCCCAGCGCCTTGGTGCCCAACATTCTCTCGATGAAAACCATGTCCGCGCCGTCGAGAATCGCGAGGTTGACCGTTTCGTTCCACTGGTTGCGCAATTCCTGGAGCGCGGGATACGCGATGCGCCGAATCTCGACTTGATCGAGCATCGCGAACGCGCGCTCGATGAGTTTTAGACCTAGCCGATATTTGCGCGTCTCGGGATTTTGATTGAGGAAACCATTCATCGCGAGCGTGGAGACGAGACTCGCGGTCGTGCTTTTGTGCAAACCAAGCGCGCGCGCGATTTCTGTCGTGCCAAGTTCGGGGGATTGGCTATCGAACAGATTGAGGATGTCAACCGCGCGCTGGACTGAACCGATCTTCCTTGACTGGTGCGCCATGAGTTTGCTTTCCTCGATAATCTCGTATGCCGTCCTACTAAATGGCACATATATTTCTGTGGACGAAATTATCGGACTCTGTACGCGATTATAGCACGATCTAGGCGAAACGTCAAATTGGTATTCGCAAGGGTGAGCAGGGTAGCACTCCAGAACAAGGTGGAGTCACGCGCGCTTCGGTCTGAAGCGTAA
>DYJA01000082.1 GCA_020723345.1 Candidatus Aquidulcis sp.
GTCTGGGGGAAACTACGTTTCCCCCAGCCGTGGCAAAAAATTTTGCAAATTTGTCCCGTGAGGAGGGGAATGAAAACACATAAGCAGCTCTACCCGCAGATTGTCGAATTCTGGAACCTGCACCGCGCGTATCGCAACGCGTCGCGTGGCAAGACGGGGCATCCGGACGTCGCCGCGTTCGAGTATGATCTCGAAAAGAATTTGCTCGCCTTGCAATCCGAACTGGAAACGCAAACCTATCATCCGGGCGCGTATCGCAACTTTCACATTGACGATCCCAAGCCGCGCCTCATCTCCGCCGCGCCGTTTCGCGACCGGGTTGCGCATCACGCGCTCTGCCAAATCATCGAGCCCTTGTTCGAGCGGCGGTTCATCTACGATTCGTACGCGAACCGCAAGGGCAAAGGCACCCATGCCGCGCTCAATCGCGCGCAGCAATTCGCGCGGCAGTACCCGTACGTCTTGCAGTTGGATTTGGAACACTTTTTTCCGACGATGGATCACGCGATCTTGCGCGCGCAGTTGGCGCGTGTCATCGCCGACCCGCGCGTGCTCCAACTGGCGGATTTGATTTTGGAGAGCGGCGCGCCCGTTCACGCCGCCGAAGGTGCGCCGCGTTACTTTGCCAATGACGATCTGTTCGCCGGGCTGCGTCCACGCGGTTTGCCGATCGGCAACCTGACCTCCCAATTCTGGGCGAATGTTTATCTCAATCCGCTCGATCATTTCATCCAGCGTGAGTTGAAATGTCACGGCTATGTGCGTTACGTAGACGATCTGCTCCTGTTCGCGCCAGACAAACTCACCTTACACGCGTGGCGACGCACGGTCGATGAATTTGCGGCGAATCTGCGCCAGAAGTTTCATGAGGAACGCGCGGCGGTTTACCCGGTTGCAACGGGCATTCCGTTTCTCGGTTGGCGCGTGTACCCGGATCATCGCCGACTCAAGCGACGCAACGGTATCGCGTTTCAGCGGCGGTTCGCGCGTCTGCGTCGCGCGTACGCGGAGGAGCGGATCACGTTCGATCAACTGACCGCGTCGGTAAATGGATGGATCGCGCATGCGGCGCACGGCAACACGTGGGGTTTGCGGCGCGCGTTGTTGTCACAAATGCCGGTAGCAAGGCGCACCGCGGGCTCGACATGAAAGACTCGCCTATTTTCGCCAAGACGTACGATCTGGTCGCGTGGTTGATTCCTGTGACGATCAAATTTCCGCGCCAACACCGGTTCGTGATGGCAGCCACGGTGCAACGCGAAGCCATTCGTTTTCAAGAACTGCTCATCGAAGCCGCGCACGCGCGCAGCCCGCGCGAGCGGCTCATTGCGGCGGATGCGGAACTCGATAAACTCCGGACGCACGTACGCATGTGTCTGGATCTGGCGCTGCTCAAACCAGGCCAATACGAACACGCGGCGAAAATGCTCGTCGAAATCGGGCGTTTGTTGGGCGGCTGGCAAAAATCAATGACGGGGTGATGGGGCTGGACAGCGAAACTGCGCGGCGGCGCGTGGAACAACAATCAAGACAACGCGCGGTGCGCGTATCGCAACAGGAACGTACCCGATAACTTCAACAACACTGTGGGTTTTCGGGTGCGGTCGCATGACTCGCAGAAATCGCCGGTAAATCCTGTCGTCGTTGGACGCAGGACGGAGCGGAATTTTAGAGCCAGCGTTGTTCAGTCCCGGCTGGAACGTTCAGCCAAATATCAAGATGGTCTCGCCTCCTCTGGTAAACTCACACGGTGAGATGAACGTTGAGGCAGATCGCCGAGACCCGAAGGGTTTTCCGCAGCGAAGCGGAGAACCCTGCGGGTCTGAATTCGGGTGCGCGTCACGTTTTTGGATTTCACCGCGCGCTGGGCGAGACCTGTCAGGTTTCCGGAAACCTGACAGGTCTGATTCCGAACTACGCGAGACTCTGACGCGCACCCTCTAAATTCGCCGAGTTAGGCATATCCTCGCGTTTGTGTTATAATCCGCGCCGCATTTGCAATCGCGCCCCAAGACAAATATGAATCCGCGACATCTAGCCATCGCGCGCGAACTGAATATTTTTGATCTTCCCATCGGCGTGTACGTCGTCGCGCCCGATGGGAATTTTATCGCGTGCAATCGTCCCGTGCGCGCGCTGCTCAATCTGCCGCTCGAAGGCGCGGTGCGCGCGAGCATCGCGCAATTCTACGCCGATCCAAAAACGCGCGGCGAATTGCTCCGCAAAGCGACGGAAGCCGAAGCGCGCGGCGCGTACCTCGAAAAAGAGATCGTCGCGTTCCGCGTCGGCGATCGCAAAATCTACGTCGAGGATTACTGCAAGCCGCTGCGCGATCCCGCGACGCGCGATCTGATCGGCTATATCGGCTGCTTGGTCGACGTCACCGCCGAGCGCGAAGCGGAAAAGCGCGAGAGCAAACTGCAAAAGCGCGTCGAAGAACTGACCTTCGACATCGGGCGCATCCTGCACGCGAACACCGGCACGTTGTTGATGGCGCAGCAAACGCTCGACGGCGTCGCCGAAGCGCTCGGTCAGCGCACGCTCAAAGAGTTGATTGCCGTTCCGCTCGAAGAGATGGACGAGCAATTGATCAAACAAGCCGCGCTTCTCGCTAACACAATTGACAAACTTGCGCAAGCGACCGAACCCGAACGGCGCTGCCAAGCATTATCCGATGCGAAATGGAACGCGCTCACCGGCAAGATCGCGCCGCTGCGCCAAGCGCGCGATTTGATCCCCGGCATGGAAATGCGCGCGCCCGCGCTGCGCGCGACCGCGCACCAAATCACGACGCTGTGCCAAGCAATGACGCCGGGCGTTTTATCGCGCGAGTTGGTGCGCGATGTTTTGCGCGCGGCGGCGCAACTCGAAAACTCGGCGTGCCTGGTCGACGTGCTGATGACGCGCACCGCGATCATTCAGATGGACTCGACACTGCGTTCGCTGCGCGATTTCATCACCGCCGACATTCGCGTGTACGAACCGAAGAAAGTGCTGTCGGTCAAGCAGTTGACCGATCAGGCGATCACGCACGTCGCGGAGTTTGCGCGCAGTTCGCGCGTCGAGATCGTCCGGCGCGACCGCGACTTCGACACGCACGTGGAGGGCGTCGAACGCGATCTCGTGCGCGCGCTGACGAATCTGCTGCACAACGCGATCAAATATTCGTGGCGGCGCGATCGTTCTAAGTCGCCCTGGGTCACGATCCGCACCTACGCGCGTGAAGGAATGGCGTGCATCGAATTCGAGAACTGGGGCGTGCCAATCGCGCAGGAGGAAATCGAACAGGGCTTGATCTTTCAACTCGGCTACCGCGGCAAGTGGTCGAAGGATCGCGGGCGGCTTGGCACCGGCATCGGCTTGACCGACGCCAAGCGCACCGCGCAGACGCATTACGGCGATCTGCGCGTCGTGAGTCGTCCATCGAATCCGGGGTGGATACAACCGGACGATCCCACTTTTTACAATCAACCTTTTGTCACGACCGTGACGTTTTGTATTCCTGAGGCAATACGACGATGAAGAAACCGAGCGTACTCTGGATCGAAGACAGCGCGCGTTTTGAACTGCGGAATTTGGTCGCCCAACTCTTCTTTGGCGACAGGTACGATTTCAATCTCGCGGAAGATGTCACGTCGGCGGTCAATCAATTGCACACCAGAGAATACGACGCGGTGATCGTGGACATCCGTTTGCCGCCGGGGATCGATCCCGAATGGCGCAAACTGTACCAAGCCACCGGGTTTGATCGCGTCCACGCGCAACTCGGACTAAAATTATTGCGCTGGCTGCTCGCCAAAGACAATTCGATTCACCCGGCGGAACCGCCGGAGTGGATCAAGCCACATCAAGTCGCGGTCTTCACGGTGGAGAGCAAAGGGGAAATTCAGCAGCACCTGGATGAATTGGGGATCACCGTGTTCCGCCAAAAGTCCGCGGGCTTGCGTGATACGATTCTGTTGGAGTTGATTGACGAGTTGCTGGCGCATGCGCCAACGACCTTTGTGCAAGATCGTACCCTGTGATATAAATCGGGCAATCGAGGATCGTTCCGGGCAAGGCAGTGCGTCGTTGCCGCGCGTCTGCTCGTTCGGTTCGTCTCTGTCACGCGACGATGGTCTGCGACCGTTGTCGCGTGTTTGTTTTGCGTGGCGCGCGATGGAATTGGGCGCGAGAGTTCTCTGCTAAACTGCATTTGTGTCAGTGAGGAGGTGTCTGATGGCGCAACAATCTTCGCAAGCGAAAACGTGTATGACTTGCAAAGAAGTCAATCCGCCGGAGTTCAAGTTCTGCGGGAAGTGCGGCGCGCCATTGCATCGTCCGCAGGTTCCCCCAACTCCTCAATCAAATTCTCAGCAGGAAAAACACAATCCAAAGACGCTTGTCTGCCCACAATGTGGCAACACCAATGCGTATGAAGCCGAGAATTGCCTAAAATGCGGACTTGAGCTTGCGCCAATCCGAGCGGTACTCTCAAAATCAGGAGCAAGCAAACCAGAGACACCGCCTACGTCTGTCAAGCCAAAGGAACCTGCGCCGGCTTTGCCTGAACTACCCGCTCGACCAACAGAAGAAAAGGTTGGTAATTTTGTGGACAGTTGGCGGTTTCTTATTCGAGGGATGGGTGATCGGTCAACCGAAGTTGCCGCTCATTTCTTCAGGCAACTGGAAGGACGGGGTATTGAAGGATTAAAGTTGAGCACTGGCAAACTGGTGATCCAACTGGATGGCGGAAAAACAGATTCGCGAGATTACTACTTTGCCGAACGCGACCTGGGGCAGAGCGCATTGGCTACGATGGCAATCCGAATTGCATCAGTTGGTACAGATTTGTTTGTTGAATGGCGACATCACACATTACCATCCAAAGAGGTTGATGTCGGTGGAATGTTGTTTGGTATCGTTGCTCTTGGGGTAGCAGGTCTCGGCATTCTGGCTGGATTTGCCGATTCTTCGAGCGGACGGGGCTCACCTTGGTTCTGCATGGCTATTGGGGGCATAGCGCTCCTGATTGGGTTAGTATCAGTCAACAGTGCTTCATCTCATCGGCGCAGTTCTCTAGTGGGTTTCCAAGTCCAAGACAGTACTGCCTTCCAACTTGCCGTTCGCGCGGCGCTTGAAGAAGCGATTGATCTTGCAGGCATCTCCAAAGCATTGGTCCAAGAATTGCCAATTGAAAGAGGCAAAGAACGTCGCGTGATCTAAAATGACAAACACGTCTCCCCTCCTTCTCCGCGAAACCGAACACGCCTTCGCCATCGGCAACACGCCCTTGCTCCCCTCGCCCCAACTGGCACCGCAAGTCCGCGCGTCCGCGACGCCGGTCGTCGTTGAACGCACACTCTGCGCGTTTCGGATTCCGCACTTGCCGGATTTTCTCACGTCGCCGCATCTCTCCGGACAAAACGAGCGCGAACGCATCGCGGAAATCTTGGAACGCCAGACGCGCCTCATCGCGAATCTAGGCAAATGGAAAGGGATGGGCTTGGCGCTGCGCTATCGCTCGATGCCCGAACGCGGCGCGGTGGAGATCGCGTTCGTCGTGCGCGGCTTGGCGCACGCGGGACACGGGCAACAACTCGGCGAGCAAATGGCAAGCGATGTCGCCGCGCTGCTTCAAGCCAACGATCTGCCGTTTGAGCCGATTACAGATGAAACGACTTTGCGGAACGTCTTGTCGCCATTCGCGCAACCCGCGCTCCTTGAAATCCGCCAGCGCGAGACGGTCGTCGCGTTGACGATGGGCGACGCGTACGTCGTTTATCCTTTTCGCCCCACGCTCTCGACCTGGATTCCCACGTTCAACACGCTCCTCGCGCAGCGCGCGCCGTGCGTCGTCAACATCTATCTCGAACCGACGCGCCTCTACGCTGAAGAACAGCAGTCCTTCCAGCAAGCCGCGTCCATCGCCGCGACGCTGGCGGATTTCAATTTCCAGGGCTTGGCGTATCAAGGCAGAATCGCCGACCCGCAGGCGCGCATCGTCGGACAACTCTATTCGAATTACTTGCACCGTTTGACTGATCCATTCCTGCTCGTCGCGCAAATCGCGAGCCCCGATCCGATGACGGCGCGCGCAGTCGCGCAAACGCTCGGCGCGGAAATCACCGAAACGAGCGATCGCGGCAACGCGGACACTGCGCCGTTGCCAAGCGGATTCGATGTCGTCGCGCCGCGCAGCGCCGACGAATTTCAAGCCGCGCTGCGCGCGTTCACCGCGCTCGATTTGCAGCCGTGGGGCGTCACCGACGCGAGTCCCGGCAAAGAACGCTTGCGCTATCTCGTGGACGCGCGCGCGGCAAGCGCGGCGTTTCGTTTTCCGATTGCGGTGCGCGGCGGAATTCCCGGCGTCAAGACGCGCCAACTCCTGCCGACGTACGAAACCGGCGCGCGCGTGGAGACGGTCAACGCCGATGAAATCGCGCTTGGCAAATTTGCAAATGGCGGAGCCGCCGCGATCCCAGTCAGCATCCTCGCGCGCCACGCGCTCATCGCTGGCACGACCGGCAGCGGCAAAACGACGACCTGCTTTTATCTCTTGAGCGAGCTATGGAAGCGCAAGATTCCGTTTCTCGTGATCGACCCGGCAAAATCGGAATATCGCGCGCTGCTCAAATCGCCGTTGGGACCCACGCTGCAAATTTTCACGCTCGGCGACGAAAGCGTCTCGCCGTTCCGAATGAACCCGCTCGAAATTTTGCCGGGCGTGCGCGTCGAAGCGCACATCTCCGCGCTGCGCGCGTGCTTTGAAGCCGCGCTGCCGACGTTTGGCATTTTGCCGTCGCTCATCGAAGAGAGTTTGCACAATGTTTACTTGAACAAGAAGTGGAACTTGACCGATCGCGGTAAAGCCGATGACGCGCGCCTGATGCCGACGCTTGGCGAGTTGTACCACGAGATCATTCGCGTCACCGAAGAGCGCGGTTATTCGGATAAGACGTTGCAGGATATTCGCGCCGCGGCGGCGGGGCGCATCGGCACACTGTTGCGCGGCAGTAAAGGCAGGATGTTGAACACGCGCCGCTCGATCTCGATGGACGCGCTGATGACGCGCCCGACGATCCTCGAACTCGAATCGCTCAACGACGAAGAGAAATCGTTGGTGATGCTATTCCTGCTGACGCGCTTGCGCGAGTATGCGCGCGGACGCGCGTCAGCGCAACTCGCGCACGTAACGATCATCGAGGAAGCGCATCGGCTCGCGGCGACAACCGCGCACGCGACGGATCGCGAAACATCGGCAGACACGCGCGCGACCGGCGCGGAATCGTTGAGTATGACGCTTTCCGAAATCCGCGCGTACGGCGAAGGGTTGATCATCGCGGAGCAAATTCCGGGGCGTTTGATCGGAGACGCGTTGAAAAACACAAATCTCAAAATCGTCCATCGCCTGCCCGGCGAAGATGATCGCAAGGCGATTGGCGGCACGATGAATCTCGGCGCGGAGCAAGAACCGTACCTGGCGAAACTCGCGCCGGGTCAAGCCGCATTCTTCGCCGAAGGATTTGAAAAGCCGACGTTCATCATCATCCCGAACTTGCGCGCCGAGTATCGGTTGCCGGAGCGCGTGGCGGAAGATCGCGTCGCGCAAACGATGGAGAATTTCCACACGGCGAATCCGGCAGTGGATCTGCCACTTGACGGATGCGCCCAATGTGTGCGACAATGCGAGTACCGCGATCTGGTTACCGGCGACGTGTACGAACTTGGCGCGGCGAAGAAATTCAACCAAGCGCGCGCGGCGGCAGAACAGGCAAGCCAGACGAATGAATCGGCGGCGTGGGAGGAATTAGCGAAAGGATGCCGCGACATTTTGCAGAAGCCTGCACTCAAAAAAGATGAGCACGCGGCGTACTGCATCTTAGCACACCTACGTGTCAAGGGCGTCAATGCGGATTCGGCAAATAAATTCCGACAAGCGTTTCAACGCATCGTGGCGGGAGGATAAAGACAGTGAGTTCCGAAATTGATGACGACATTCCCGAAATACCGGAGACGAAGCCAGAATCCGTCGCACCACCTGCGCCGCCGGTGGAAGAGGATGAGGATTTTGTTAGCGCGGGTGAGGCAAACGCTAGCGGGACGCGAGACGCGCCAGCCACAAAGACTGAAAATTCCTCCCTTGCAGTATCGTCTTCTCAAGATCATCCATCTGCGGTACAGGCACCGACGGACACAAACGCAAATCTTGAGACTGCGTTCAATCGGCTAGCAAGTACTGATACAGGATCATCTATTGCCCAGACCATTCAGGATCAGAAAACCACCTGCGAGTTTGGAAAAACACGAGACGATGCGATTGCCCAATATGATCGCGCCAAAAACAAGATCACAATATCCGAGAGTGAAAAAGATGCCAGCCCGGCTGTCCTCGCCGCGCATCTTGCTCACGAAGGAACTCATGCTGGCTGGGATCAGCCGTGTCGGACTGATTTGTTCGACTCCTTTGCGGAGGACTATGTGAACGAAGAGTACCATGCGTTTCTGGCGCAGGATCAAGTATGGCAGATGCTCAAGGGCGAAGAAACCGATAAACAATGTGATTGGGTAAGCGCACTGATTGGCAAAGGCGAAGCAGACGCCAAGGCCGAAATTCGGCAAATGTACTTCAACAATATCGCTCAAGCGTGGAAGTTGCTCACATCGAACGTGTAGAGATGTTTGACCAACAAATGAGGTAAGTATCTATGAGTACCCAAATAACTTTCATCCGGTTCAACAGCGAGAACGCGCGGTTGAATTTCACCTTTCTGCATCCGCAGGATTGGCAGGTGTTGCAAAGCCGCGGGGCAAAAACGAACTATGACGAAGTGATGATTGTGGGTCCCCGCAATCGGCAAAACACGTACAATCTTGCCCTGACTGTGCGTGTGACGCCGTTGAGCCAGCAAGATGGTCTATTTCCAACCCTGGATGTGTTGGTCACCGACTATTTGGCTCGACACAGGTACCCGTTTCGTGAGATTTCACGAGCCAAAGGCAGTCTGGCGGGTTGCAATGCCGTTGAAATTGAAATCGGCTACACAATGCCTTTGCCCATCAATAGCGCAAATTCCCAAGAGACACCCATGATCGAACATCGAGTATTCTTGCAGAAGGATGGCAACCTCTACGAGTTGATCTTCAGGGCAGTGGAGGAGGACTATTTCAAGTATCTTGATGCATTTTGGAACGCCGCGCGCACTTTCGAGTTCAGAGCCGAAACAGAAACGCAGTTCCATCACCAGGCGGTGATACCTACTCCTGCTCCCGCCCACGCCTTTGCGGAAAAGCGCGAAGATTACGAAACGAAAAAATAACGCCAAACAACAACGCCCTCATTGCGAGGGCGTTGCGATCTTGATCCACTCGACCGCCGCCGCGATATTTGGTTCCAGCGCGCCAATGCCAACGACGAGTTGCGCCGGCGCGATTTCGTTTGCCGCTTCCAACGCGCTGCCCGGCGCCGCGCCTTTCACGCCGATGATCGCGTGCGACCACCGGAACTTGCCGCGCAAATCTGCGCGCGCGCCGATGGATCGCAGCGCGTTGACCGCTTCTTCGCTCAAGAAACGCGATGCTTCATCGCGCACCGCGACCGCGACGATCCTGCCGTTCGGAATTTTCGCGATGAACTGCGCGAGCCGCGCCGATTCATCCGCCGACGCGAATGTGTCGAACGCCGCGCCCGCTTCGACCGCGCCGGTCTTTGCGTTGATGACGACGACGTTGTAACCGCGCAGATTTTTTGCTGCGTCTGCGCCGTTTACAAAGATGTGCGCGAAATCGCCCACCTCGCTGCCCGCGCTGCGCGCGACAATTGAGACCGGCGACACCGCGCCGGTCGCGCCGATCGCGTAATTGTCCGCGCGCGCCGACGCGACCGGTGCGAGCGCGTCAAACCGCAAAACGATTTCGTTCATTCCAGCGCGCCACGATTCGCGTTTCACATTTAGCGCGTATTCGCCCCAACCTGACTGCAAACTCAAAACGCCTACGCTGTTTCCATTCACCGTCACCGCGATGTGCTGATTCGGCATCGGCGCGAACGCGCGCAGAGCAAGTACAACTTCGCGCGGTGAATCAAGTCGCACAAACATTTTCGTCTCGCGCCGCGTCGCCCACACGCGTGTCTCGCCAAGCGTTCCCCAGCCCTCCGCAAAATTCAACCGCGCCATCGGATCATCCGCGCGGATCGGCGTTTGATTCAGCGACGGCAGATCGTTCACGCGATACGCAACCGTCTGCCCGGTCTCGTCCGTCGCGTCGTAGAATTTCGTCACCGGCAAAACTTGCTCGACGTACGCGCGCGCGGCATCGAGCGCGACGCGGTTTGCCGGATCGCGCGGCGAATGCCACACGACATAGCGCACCTCGAAGAACCGCAGCACGTCCGGCGCGAGTTGCTGGTCGCGCTGAATCGTCGTGTCGTCAAGTTTGTGTCCGGTCTCGACCGCGATGATCGAATTGATGACCGGCGCTTCGGTAAAGTACTGAAATTTCAATTCCGGATTGCGCGACGTGTTGCCGCCGAGAATCGGATGCTGGTGCGCGGTCTGGTACCACTGCGCGAACATCATCGCCTTGTCCAACGTGCCGGTCATGCGATAGCCGTTGCGCCACGCGAGCGGAATTTCCAGCACCGTAAAATCGCCCGGATCGCGCGCGATGGTTTGGTAGACCTCTGGAATTTGGAAATTGGAAGTTGGAAGCGGGATGGAAAGATGCTCGAAGAGCGAGGCAGCGAGTAGAACGCAACACGCAACACGCAACACGCTTTGACGTGATACGTGATGCATGTTGCGTGAAATGCGCGCGAGTAACCAAGCCATACCGTAGCCGACCAGCACCGCGAGCGCGAGCGTCACCATCACACTCCAGCGGCTGGGATAGCGATTGCCTTTGACGAATGGAATTTCGAGAAGCAAATCGAATGGCAGCGGCAGATCGAGACGCGCGCCATTCACGAGCAGCGCGGGACCGAGCGCGATCAAGACAAAGATCGCGCCGAAGACGCCCCAGACGCGCGCGTGTGGAATTTTCCAGAGCGCGATCAGCGCGAGCGCGAGCGCGACGAAACCGAGGTACGCAAAGTTGATGTACGCAAAATGAAACTGCGCCTCAATCCCACCGAAAAGTGGATGCAGATGACCGGGGATAAAAAAGCCGAGCGCGTCGCTCGAAAAAACATCGGCAAAGCCAAGCCCTTGCTGAATGAAATCGCCTTCCGTCGCCATGTCCT
Organism: Candidatus Aquidulcis sp.; assembly: GCA_020723345.1. Lineage (GTDB taxonomy): Bacteria > Chloroflexota > Anaerolineae > UBA4142 > UBA4142 > VGOB01. The sequence continues at coordinate 11,222 of DYJA01000082.1, forward strand.
GAAACATCGCGGCGAGAATCGGGAACATCGGGACGACGAAAACGAACGCGGCGATGAGAACAGTGAACAGTGAACGGTAAACAGTGAACAGTTTTGGACGCGCCGTGACTAGCCAATAAACTAGATAAAGCGCGGTGAAGATGATCAAAAATGACGCATAAATAAATTCGCTCAACGCCTGGAAGAGCAAAAAGAGTCCCAGAAGAAAACCGTAGCGCACTGAATTGCGAGTTGCGAATTGCGAATTGTGAGTTGATTTGAGCAGAAACAAAATGTAAAACGGAATCCAGTGCGACGAGGCGATATTGAATTGTCCCAATGACGCGTACAGAAACTTGTTGGATGAGAACGCGTACAACGCGCCAGCAGCAAATGCTGAGAGGGTTTCAAGTTTCAAGTGAGTTTCAGGTTCAGCAACCTTGAACCTTGAACCTTGAACCTTGAACAAGTATTTCACGAGCAAATACGCGCCCAACCCGCCGACCGCAAACGAAAACCACAAATTCACATTCGCGGCAAGCACAAGATTGAACGCGTGTTGAAACGGAATCGAGAGGAACGCATTGAGGTACGTGAGCGTGTAGAACGCGAGGTTCAGCCCGATCGGATAAAACATATAATCGCAGTAAATCGGGCTGGTTCCCAGGTTGACGAGCGCGTGCGGCACCCACCACAAATTCCACGCCAGCGCGGGATCGTCGCTGCCATCTCCCGCGACACGGGTGGTGAGATTCAGGATCAAAGGATACGTCAAAACAAGCGCGAGGACGATGTACGCGCCGAGCGCAAAAATATCCGCGCGATATTTTCGGGAAGAGTTCATATCCCGCCGTTAAGCCCGCGCCGCGTCCTTGCCCGGGACTTGGTGGCAATGCCGGCAGCGCGCTTCGTACACCTCATCCGCGCCGACGAGAATGATCGGGTCGTCGTAACGCGCGGGCGCGCCGTTGATCAGACGCTGCGTCCGCGAGGCGGGCGCGCCGCAGACGACGCAGATCGCCGAGAGTTTGTCTACCTGTTCCGCGTGCGCCATCAACAGCGGCATCGGTCCGAACGGCTCGCCGCGAAAATCCATATCGAGACCGGCGACGATCACGCGGATTCCGCGATGCGCGAGTTCGTTGACGACGTCGGCGATGTTCCAATCGAAAAACTGCGCTTCGTCAATCGCGACGACTGTGGCTTCGGGATCGAGGCGCGCCAGAATTTGTTCGGCGTTTTGCACGGGAATGGATTCCCAGTTCGCGCCGCTGTGCGAAGCGACCTGGCTTTCGCCGTAACGCGTATCGAGCCGGTGCGAAAAAACTTGGACGCGCTGCTTGGCGATCTCCGCGCGTCGAATCCGCCGGATCAATTCCTCCGTTTTGCCCGAAAACATCGAACCGCAAATCAATTCGATGTGACCGCGCGCGCGTTCGCGTTCACGAACGACGTCGTTCATCGGCGATTCCTCCTGATGGGTTTACGCAAAAAGAGACAGAGGGTCGCTCTGTCTCTTGGCTGTTTTACTTTTTCGCTTTTTTTGCCGCGCTGGGTTTGGCGGGCTTTTTCGCGACGGCTTTGGGTTTCGCGGTTGCTTTAGCCGCCGGCTTTTTCGCGACGGACTTTTTGGCAACGGTTTTTTTCGCCGCCGGTTTTGCCGCGCGCGGTTTCGCTTTCTTTTCGACCGGTTCTTCGGCAACCGCTTCAACTTCCACCGGCGCCGCGGCAACCGGCGCGACGGGTACGGCAGGCACAACTGGCGCAGGCGCCACGATCTCGACGACGGGCACGGGTTCTTCCACCTTCGGCGCGACCGGCGCGGGTTCCGCTTTGACTTGCGGAAGTTCGACCGGCGCAAGTTCGACTTTCGCGGCGGGAAGTTCGATTGGCGCGACCGGCGCGGGTTCGACTTCCGCGACGGGGACCGGCGTCTCGATCTTCACGACGGGCGCGGGTACCTCAACCGGCTGCGGTTCTTCCACTTTTGCGACCGGTTCCGGTTCCTCCACCCTCACTACCGGCATGGGCTCTTCCGCTTTTACAACCGGCTTGGGTTCTTCGACTTTCGGCGCGGGCGGTTCGATGACCGGCTTGGGCGCTTCGGCAACGACCGGCTTTTCGACAATCGCCGCCACCGGCAACTCGGCGGGCGCGGCGACGGTCGGCATCACCGGCGCGGGCGGAGTCGTCTTGCGTTCGCGGCGTTTGTCTTTCTTCGCCTTTTTATCTTCCGACGTCGGTTGCGTCGCGGCGATTTGTTCTTTCGCGCTGATGCGCTTCATGAATCGCTCGACTTGACCCGCCGTGTCAACGATGCGTTGTTCGCCTGTGAAAAAGGGATGACATTTGTCGCAAACGTCGGTATGAATTTCCTTTTTGGTTGAGCCGGTCGTCCACGTGTTGCCGCACGCGCAGGTGACGACGGCATCGGGATACCAGGTTGGATGAATTCCGGGTTTCACTGTTCAAACCTCTGTAAAGTAACACGGGACAAGGGATAAGGGACGTTTCACGTTTCACATTCTCCTTCCCTTGTCACACGTCATTTGTCACTTTGGATATACGCTAACTTGCTTTTGCGATTTGCTGAACGGCTCGAATTTTACCGCGCCGTCGATCAACGAATAGATCGTGTCGTCCTTCGCCAAGCCGACGTTCAAGCCGGGGCGAACGCGCGTCCCGCGCTGCCGCAGGATGATCGTGCCCGAATGAACGAATTCGCCATCATAACGCTTGACGCCCAAACGCTGCGCGTTGCTGTCGCGACCGTTGCGCGACGAACCGCCACCTTTTTTGTGTGCCATGTTCCTACTCCGCTCTAGACTCGAATTTCCGAAATCTCAAGCCGCGTGAACGATTGCCGATGACCAATCGTTTTGCGGCGGCGATGTTTGTTGCGATAGTCGAAATGCGTGACCTTGTCGCCTTTCCCTTCGCCGACGACTTGCGCGACGATGGCTGCGCCCGCGACCTTCGGCTTGCCGATCAGCACCTGATCGTCTTTCTCGATCAGCAGGACATCGTCCAACGTCACTTGATCGCCGACGGCGTTGGGCAACAGTTCGACGTCAATTTTGTCGCCGACCGCGACGCGGTATTGTTTTCCACCGGTTTTCAAAACTGCAAACATAAATCCTCCACTCGCTCTCTCAAACGGCGAGCAATTATACTTGGGAACAATCTTTTTGTCAAAACGAAAGCGAAAAACGAGCGGGGCGCGCCCCGCTCGCCGTTCAGCCGTTGTGCATTGTATGGCAATCAGGCGATCAGGCAACCAGGAACTGGTCGACCGATTGACGGATTGACCGAGCGCCTACGCCTTTGCGGCAGCGACCAGCTGGGCGAACGCTTTATCGTCGCGCACGGCGAGGTCCGCCAGAATCTTGCGATCCAGTTCGACGCCGGCGCGCTTCAACCCCGCCATCAATTTGCTGTAGGTCATTCCGAGCGGACGCGCCGCGGCGTTGATGCGCGCGATCCACAACCGCCGAAAATCGTCTTTGCGTTTCTTGCGTCCGACGGTGGCATAATATTTCGAGTGCAGCAATGCTTCGTTCGCGCGGCGGAACAGCGTGCGCCGCGTCAGGGCTTGACCTTTGGTCTGCTTCAATACTTTTTTGTGGCGGCGATGCGAGACAACGCCGCGTTTTACTCTGGGCATGGTAATCCTCTCGGAGGATTTGAGATTTAGAATTTATGATTTAGGATTTCCGCCTCAATCGGCTTGCGTTCCAAATCATAAATCGGAAATCATAAATCCTAAATTAGTTTTGATCGAGCGTGGGCGCGAGTTGTTTGATCTTTTTGGCGCGCTCGAAATGCGTGTATTCGGCGCGGCGATCAAACGTGCGCTTGTTGCGCTTGTTTTTGCGGCGGCGCAAATGGGACTTGCCGATATGCGTTCGCATCAGTTTGCCGCGCGCGGTCACCTTGAACCGCTTGGCAGTCGCTTTGTGTGTTTTAATCTTTGGCACGCGATCTACTCCATTTTCAATTTTCGATTCCAGATTTTCGATTTTGTGACTCATTTCCGGGGCTCAACGGAAAATCTGAAATCAGCAATCCACAATAAATAGTCGGGGCTAAACCCCGACCAGGACACATTCCAGTTCGTTTGCGCCATCCTAAGATGGCGGGGCAAGTCCTTCAGGCGACGGAACGACGACCTTGGTGCCGCGGAGCAACGCGCGCGCGGCTTCGGGACCGCCCTTCATTGCGCCCGGCACGAGTTGCATCACCAAACTCTTGCCGTCCATCTGCGGCAGTTGCTCGATACTCGCAGCGTCTGCCAGTTCGACCGCGACCTTTTCCATGATTTCTCGCCCGATGGCGATGTGCGTAATCTCGCGCGCTCGGAACAGCACCCGCACTCGGATCTTGTTGCCGTCCTTGAGAAATTCGCGCACGCGTTTCAACTTGAACCCGGTGTGGTACCAGTTCGTCTTCGGTCGAATGCGAAGTTCTTTGACCTCGATACTCTTTTGCGCCCGTTTCGCTTCGCGCTCTTTTTTCGTCCGCTCGTACATAAACTTGCCGAAATCAATGATGCGGCAGACGGGGGGTTGCGCGTTCGGCGCGACTTCGACTAGATCGAGATTCCGATCTTGGGCAAGCCGCAATGCCTCATAGGCCGGCATCACGCCGACCTGCTTGCCCGTTTCGTCAATCACGCGGATTTCCTTCGCGCGGATGGCTTGATTGACTCGCAGATTTTTGTCGCTGATTAGTGTCGCCCCTTTTCTAAAAATAGCCCTGGTGAACGTGGCGTGAATATATCACAAGATTAGCGCAGAGTCAAATCAAAAATGAGACGATGGAGAAGGGATAAGAGGGAATGAGAAGGCATGAAAAGGCAAAGAAGGGACAGAAGGCGGAGAAGGCTTTGCAAGTTGACGCCTTCTCCGCCTTCTCCGCCCTCTTCGCCTTCCTTGCCCTCTCTGCCTTCTAATGCCTTCTACGCCTTCTTCTCCCCTCTCGCCGTCAGACATATCTCACGCAGCGGACATTCGCCGCAGCGCGGCGCGCGCTTGCGACAAATGCGCTTGCCGAGCGCGACGAGCAGCGCGTGGTACTCATTGAACCGCGGCTCGTCACGCGGCAGGTTTTGCGCAAAGAGCGATTGCAGATCAGCGTACGACGCGTCCGCGCGCGCCAACCCCAGCCGCTCGAAAATGCGCCGGGTGTACGCGTCCACGACGAAAACCGGCTGACGCGCGGCGTAGAGGATAATCGAATCGGCGGTTTCGGGACCGATGCCGTACACCGCGAGCAATTCTGCGCGCAACCGCGCCGCGTCGAGCGCGAAGAGGTGCGCCAACCTGCCGCGATGTTCCGCGAACAAAAAGCGCGTGAACGCCTTGAGTTTCTTCGCTTTGAGGTTGAAATAACCGGAGGGGCGAATCAGACGCGCGAGGCGCGCGGTCGACGCGCGGCGCAGCGCGACGGGGGTGAGTAATCGCGCGCGCCGCAAATTTGCCAGCGCCTGTTCGACGTTCGTCCACGCGGTATTTTGCGTCAGGATCGCGCCGACGATGATTTCGAACGCGCCGCCGGAACTGTGGGGCCACCAATCTTGCGGACCGAAATGCGCGTAAAGCCGTCGATAGATCTCCTCAATCTGCCCAAGTCCCGACGAGAGTTCATTCACGCCCACGCGACAACCCTTCGCAAGCGAAATTTGTTCATGCCAGTTTTTCCAAAGGAAAAGTGGGCGTATTGTACCGTGAATGATCGCGCGTGTCAAAACGGCTACGGCTCGATGACGAACGTGGCAAGTTGCGCGAGTTTGCCGTCGAGGTAGAGTTTCAGTTCGTACGTGCCGGAGGTCAATCCGTTGTCATTGAAAATCCGCAGCCACCAATCCTTCTCCGTCTGCCCGCCCTTCCACGCCTCCGCGCCTCCCAGGTTCTCGAGTAAATTGCCGTCACGATACCACTGCCATTTCCAATTGGTCTGCTTGGACAAATTCGTCGCATCGAAAAAAGCATAGACCTGGGTTGTGCCGGATTTGAAATTATCAATCGGTCGATGTGGGTTCGACGGTTTGCTGTCGGCGATGCCTTCCGCAAAACGAATCGTGCCAAACGCCGCCGTGCCCGGCACAGTTCGCTCAATCGTGTACGTACCTTTTTGCGCGAGTCTGTCCATGAAGTACAATCGAAATTCCCACTCGCCCGGCGAAAGCCCGCTGCTGCTCCAAATGCAATACCATTCCGTGCCAGAGCCGGTGTGATCGCTCCCCGCGTCCAGCCCGAGGTCGGTCTGTAGCTTGCCATCGCGATAGCGTTCAAAGCGCCATTGATTTCCCGTGATCGGTCCTTCATAAGTGAAAAGCGTACAGAGCCGACTGATGCCCTCCGGAAAACGCGTCCCCGGATCGACCGGCTTGACGTTTGGATCAGCGCCCATAATCCCCGGCGCAAAAACGATCGCGCCGAAAGGATTGCTGGATCGCGTCGATGTAACGGTCGGCGTTGCAAACACGACGGGTACGGCAGTCGGGGTGATCGCTGACGCGCGCGTTGGCGTGCTCGTCGCGACAACCGGCGGCGGGACAGGCGAAAAATTCACGCGCAAGAATCCGGACAAGAATAAGAGTCCGACGAACGCGCCGGTGACGACGAGCCCCAACACCGCGACGAAAAGCAACACGAGAATTGGATAAAGCGCGCCGCGCGGACGCGCCGTGGGCAATTTCGGCGCGGGCGTGACCGGCTGAATTTTTGGCGGCGCGGGCGGCGCAACCGTCGGCGCGCCGGTCGAGACGACGTTCGGCGTCGCGGTTTTGTCCGGCAGCGTCGGCGCTTGGGTCGCGACGTCGATCGCGGGCACGCTGGCGCGCAGCGCGGCGTCGAACGCGCGCGCCAATTCGTCGCCGGTTTGAAAGCGCGCGCCCGGTTCTTTCGCCAATGCTTTGAGGATCACCGCTTGCATCGCTTCGGAAATATTTGGATTGAACTGGCGCGGGGGCGGCGGCGGCGTCGAAAGGTGTTGCAGCATCACGGCGGTCGGCGAATCGCCCTCGAACGGCACGCGCCCCGTGACCATCTCGTACAAAACGACGCCGAGCGAGTACAGATCGCTGCGAATGTGCGTCGGTCGTCCGGCGGCTTGCTCCGGCGACATGTACGCCGGCGTGCCGATCACCGCGCCCCCGGTGCTGAGTTGCAGCGATTCGCCCAAAATTTTCGCGACGCCGAAATCGCCGAGCACCGGTTCGCCGCGCGCGGTGAACAAAATATTCGCGGGCTTGATGTCGCGATGCACCGCGCCGCGCGCGTGCGCGTAATCGAGCGCGGCGGCAATCGCGTTGAGATGCCGCGCGACTTGATTGAACGGCATCGGCGTGCCGCGCGCGCGATAATGCGCGAGCCGATCCTTCAGCGTGCCGCCGTCGAGAAATTCCATCACGATGTACGGCTGACCGTTCACCACGTCGTAATCGTACAGTTGCACGATGTGCGGATGACGCAGCGCCGCGACGACATTCGCTTCGCGTCGAAATCGCTCGGCGAAACCCGGCTCGGTCGCGAGGTGCGGCAGAATGACTTTGATCGCGACGTCGCGGTCGAGCGTGGGATGACGCGCGCGGTACACTTCCGCCATTCCGCCGTGTCCCAACTTTTGCGTGACGATGTACTTGCCAATAGTCTGTGCTGCCATCAAATCACGTCCTTGCGCTTTTGCAACGCGAAGAGAATCACATAAAGCGCGAGCATGATCAAAACGAGCGCGCCCCAGTTGGCGTAAATATCCGCGCCGAACAAATCGCCAAAGCGATCGTCAACGGTACGGACAAGCACGCGCTTTTCCGCGTCGGTCGCGTACGCCGCGATGCCGGGCAAGTGACAATCGCGCAAACTTGATCCGGTACACATTCCGGTCTTGACTTGCGCGGCGGCGGTCAACGCCGAAAACGTCCAACGGCTGCTCGTTACGCCGCCCAGCACTTGTCCCGCGTCGCTCAGTTGACTGAGCGGCAAAATCCCACCGGAGAAAAAGATTTGCGCGACGACCACGACGATCACGAGCAACATCGCTTGCTCTTCGCGCGGCGCGAGCGCGGAGATGACCAAGCCCCACAGCACGCCGGACATCGCCGCGAGCGCGAGCGTCACGTAAATCTTGGCGATCTCTTGCGCGCCCAGGTATGCAAAATCGATCGCGAGCATTTTGATCGCGAGGAGCGCGGCGGCGTGGTACAGCGCGAAGAGAAAACCGATCCAGATTTTCGACATCAAGTACGGCGCGATTTTCAGCGTGACAGTGCGCTCGCGTTTGTAGACCGGCGCTTCCTTGACGATTTCGCGCACCGAACTGAGCGCGCCGACGAGGAACGGCACAATCGCGCTCAGAAAGAGAAATACCATCGCGCGCGCGGCGTCGCCATCGCGCGGATCGAAGAGGCGATGCGTCCACGCGATCAAATCAATGCTGCCCAAGATCGGCGCGATGAGCAGAAGGAGCAGTAAGTTGATCCAATCGCGGCGGATGATGTTCAGGTAGCGCGCGGAGAGAATCCAGAATTGGCGGGCTACCCCCACCCTCACCCCCACCCCAACCCTCCCCCGTTCCACAGGAGAGGGGGTGAGCAGCGCGCCGTACTTGTTCTGCAAGCGCGCGACGACGTATTGCGCGAACTGCGGCGATTGGCGATATTGCGCGTCCCAGGTTTGCGGTGTTTCCTCGCTTTCCAATTTCTGATAGATCGCGTCGAAATCTGGCACGCCGAAATATCGCAACGCCTGTTCCGGCGGTCCGTAGTACGCGAGGTGTCCGCCCTTCGCCAAGAACGCGACTAAATCGCACAGCATCACGTTTTTCGTCGCGTGCGTGATCAGCAAAATCGTGTGACCTTCGTCGGCGAGTTTGCGCAAGAGGCGCATCAATTGACTTTCGGTACCTGGGTCGAGTCCCGACGTCGCTTCGTCGAGGAAAAAGAGTCCGGGCTGCGTCAGTAATTCCACGCCGATAGAAACGCGCTTGCGTTGTCCGCCGCTCAATTTTTGAATCGGCACATCTTGGCGTTCGATCAAGTTGAGCGTTTCCAAAACCTGGTTCACCCGGTGTTCGCGTTCCGCCGCCGTCGTATCGGCAGGCAGGCGCAACCGCGCCGCATAATCCAACGCCTGATAAACCGTCAACTCTTTGTGAATGATGTCGTCCTGCGGCACATAACCGATTGACGTGCGAAACGCGTTAAAGTTGCGATACAAGTCCGCGCCGTTGACGAGCACCGACCCCGCGCTGGCGGGACGAAAACCGGTGAGCGCGTCGAGCAGCGTCGATTTGCCCGCGCCGCTTACGCCGACAATCGCGACGAACTCGCGCGGCTCAATCGCGAGCGAAATGTCTTGCAGCAAGTTGATGCGCTTGCCGACAAATTGATTGAGGTGCAGCGCGTCCAAACGCAAATCGCGCGATTCATCGGTTTGCGCGAGCGTGTCCGGCGCAAAGACGAACTTGACCGGACCAACGCGAATCGTATCGCCGGGTTGTAACGCGCGCGCCTGACCCGGCGCGACCGCGACGCCGTTGACATACGTGCCGATGTTCGATCCGGCGTCCTCGATCACGAATCCGCCGTCGCGCCGGACGATGCGCGCGTGCGTGCGCGAAACCGCCGGGTGATCGAGCGCGACGTCGTTCTGCGCGCCGCGACCCAGCGTGATTTCCGCGCGTTCGCGCAGATCGAGCGTTTGCGACGCGGCGGGTTCTTCCGGTGGGACAAGTTTGGAAACTTGTCCTACGAGTGGTAGGGCAAATTTGGAAATTTGCCCTACGGATTCTGGGGCGTGATACGTGAGCGAGACCGCGTTCGTGATCCACACCACATCGCCGTCGGCGAGCAGTTTCTGCGGCACGCGCGCGCCGCGTAAAGTCAATCCATTCGCGCTGCCGAGGTCGCTAATCTCATAGCCGGTCGCGACGCGCGTGAGTTGCGCGTGTCGACGCGAGACGACGCGGTCGTCAATGACAATATCGCTGCCGGGATCGCGACCCAGGATCAACGTGTCGCGGTCGAGGGAAAATTCTTGCGTGCCTGCCGGAGTTTTGACGATCAAGCGCGGCGCGGCAACGGGGACAAAAGTTTCTTCGAGCGGGGAAACGGGGGCAAGTTCGGCGGTGATTTGCGGCAGGCGCAACGTCAACGTGAAATCGGCAATGCGAATCGCATCGCCTTCTTGCAACGCGCGCGGCATCCTGGGTTCGAGTTCGACCGCGTTGACGCGCGTGCCGTTACTGCTGCCGAGATCGGTGATCTGCCAGTGCTCGTCGCACAATTCGAGGCGCGCGTGGTGACGCGACACGGAGGGATCGCGCAGCGGAATTTGATTTTCGGATGCGCGCCCCAACGTGATCGGCGATTGGGTCAACGCGAATTCTTCGACTTGCGCGCCGTGGCGAATTTCCAAGATGCCAGAGCAAGACTGCACCGTCACCCCCATTCCCCAACCCCCTTCCCCCTCTCCTGAGAAACTGCATCAGGAGAAGGGGAAGGGGGCAAAGTTAGCGCGTCAATTCCAATTTCAAGCGCATCCGCACATCGTTGTCGACGTACAGCGATCCGTGATATTGCTGAACCGGATGAATTTCCGATCCTTCGACGACCGCGCTCGTTTCCGGGACCGTCGTATCGCCGCCGGGTTCGATTGTGAAATCGACTTTCTCCCAACAATCGGGCGTTGCGCAGTGAACCGTCGCGCGCGTGACGGTTTTCAAACCGTAACCGAAAACCGAAACGCACGGCACGCTCGAACGCGTGCCCAGTTCGCGGCGAAATTCGCGCGCGGCGCGCAGCAGCGGGCGATACGGCTCGGGCAGCCACGCTTCGTTCGTGTACACGTCGATCGCTTGACCGCGCTGATCGAAAATGCAAGGATAGGTCGGCAGGACTTGGTACACCGACGGCAGCGTGATCAGCACTTGGCGCAACTTGTCGCCGAGCAAACCGAAAGGCAGAACACCTTGCCCGTAAAGCAATCCGCCGACCGTTTGCGCGCCGCCGTAATGCGGTCCGCCCATCGCAATCAATCGTTCGACTTTGCTCTTGCCGCCGCAACGCTCGACGTAGTAGCGACTGACCATGCAGCCCATACTGTGCGCGATGATCGTCAACGGCGCTTTGATTTGCCAGCGCTCAATCGCCGCCGCGAGTTGCCGCGCCGAAACGCGATTGTCTTGTCGCCAGTCGTACGGAAATTCGAATAAATCTTTGCCGCGCTCGTACCCCAAACCCTCTTGCAAATAATCGCCCAGTCGACTGTACTGTTCCAGTTTGACCAGGTTCGGCACGATCACCATTTCGCTGACGACGTTGCGCGCTTGGATCGGTTGACCACCTTTATAGCAGTACACTTCGGGATGCGCGAACAAATTCGTCACGTTGGGCCACAGCCGTTCGCTGCCGCGCCACAAATCCGATCCCATCGCGCCCGGCACGACCACGACCGGACGCCGAACGTGTCTCTTGGGACGCGCGGATAGATCGGCGACGGTCAGCGCGTCGGTGACAAAGCCGCGCTTGAAAACAAGCCGCGCCTGACCAATCGACAACGTATCGCCGTCTTGCAGCGTGTACGTTTCGACGCGCTGATCGCCGACCCAGGTGCCGTTCGTGCTGCCGAGATCGCGCACGACGAACGCGTTGCCGCGCGCTTCGAGACGCGCGTGCTGGCGCGACACTTTGGGATCGTCCAGAAAAATATCGCACTCGGCTTGCCGTCCAATCGTCAGCGCGTCTTTGGTCAGCGGAATTTCCCAGGTTCGATTCGGCGTGCGGATGGCGAGGCGGGGGACGCGCATATCACTCAACGTCATCGTGAGCCGGGCTTGCGTCAGCGTCGCGTGCAAATCCGCGTGCGTCTCGATCCGCATCAGATCCGGCTCCGCAGACGGAGCAGCCACTTCGAAACGGAGTGTGCTGTCGCCGACGGTGATCAGATCGCCGGGCGCAAGCGTCGCGCGGGCGACACGCGCGCCGTTGACGCTCGTGCCGTTGGTGGAGCCGAGATCGGTGAGGACGCAGCCCGCCGCGCTGCAATCGACGCGCGCGTGCGTGCGCGAGATTTTGGCGTCGGCAAGCGAAATGTCGCTGGTCGCGCCTCTACCGAGAGTAATGCTCGGTTTCGCCAACTCGAATTCTTGCGCGCGTCCATCCGGCAACATGAGGACGAGTTTTCCGAATGACTCCACGACACCTCCCTGTAAAACACAAACGGCTACCTTGCAAGACCCAAGGCAGCCGTCACGTTTCGCGCGTCGCGCGAAGAACAACTGAATGAGACGGAGGATGGAATGAAGTTATCAGTTAGTCTCGCCAATATTATAGCACGCCTTTGCAATGCGTCAAGCGTTTGATTTCTCTTCGTCTTCCTTGAGAATCATCACGCGAAACGATTCCGCCGCGTCGAGACCGCGTTCCTTGCCCTCATCCTTTGCCCAGTCGCGGAGCATCTCGCTCGGATCCCAATCGCCGAGTTGGCTCCTGTGCTCTTTCAGCGCGGCAATCTTCACGTCGAGCACCGCGCTGATGTCGATGTACGTTTCGCCCTTTTCCGAGCCGTGCACGAAAACTTTGCGTACTTCGTGCGGCTCGAATCCTTCCGCGAGCAATTCGGGAAAAATAAAGCGCGTGCCCGCCGATGGAAAAACCGCGTCGAGCGCGACGTCGGCGGCGACGCGATGATCGGGATGATTCATATAACTGTTGCCGTAAAAACGCACCGTCGGATCGCCGCAGACGACGACCTCCGGTTTGTATTTGCGGATGACGCGCGTCAGATCGCGGCGCAGTTCGAGCGTCGGCTGCAACGTGCCGTCGGGATAGTGCAGGAACTCGACATGCGCGATGCCGAGGACGCGGCACGCGTTGCGCTGTTCCTCTTCGCGAATGTGCGCGAGTTTGTGCTTTGCCATATCGGGATCGGTTTTCTCGTTCGACCCCGCGTCGCCGCTGGTGATGCATACCGTCACGATTTCGCTTCCGGCGCGCGCCCATTTTGCCAGCGTTCCCGCGACGGTGAACTCTTGGTCGTCAGGATGCGCGCTGATCGCCATCACGCATTTGGGTGTCGGCGGCTCTTTGAACACCTCGGCTTTTTTCACCGCGCGTTCGGGGATGGATTGGTCACTCAATTGAGTACTGGGATCTGCCATCGTAAAACCTCACATTCCAATTTTCGATTTTTGATTTGCGATTTTCGATTAATGATTTGCGCGCGGAGGATCGCGGAACGCAAGCCGGTGGTGTTGGCGTAGCGCGTGTGATTGACCCAGCCCTGAACCGACGCCGTGATCTCTGCGAGTGTGATTTCGCCGCCCGCGTGTCGCCGTGCCTGTGCGCGCAACCGCCGCGCAAACCGCCAGCCCATGCGCGCTTTGAGCCGCCGCCGCTCCGGGAAAATTGAAAATCCCAGGAACGGAATCGCGGCATCCGCCGGATGGACTTGCGCGCGCGGGTGAATCGTCAAGCGAAAATGGGTGAGCCGTTCGACCAGCGCGCGCTTGGATTCCCAGAGCGCGCGTTTGTCGTCCGCAAAGAGCAGAAAATCATCCACGTACCGCAGGTACGCCGGGCATTTCAACTCGCGCTGAATGAAATGATCAAAGGGATTGAGATAACAGTTCGCCCAGAACTGTGATGTAAGATTGCCAATCGGCAAACCGCGCGGTCGCTGGATCGCCCACAGGTCGTCGCCGGGAAACCACACCATCGCGTACTCTTCGGAAAGAACGCCGACGCCGCTTGCCAGAATACGATCCACGAGCCACAACACGCGCGCGTTGTCTATCTTGCGCGCGAGCGTGTCGCGCAAAACCGCGTGATCAATCGAAGGGAAAAACTGCCGAATGTCGCACTGCAAAACGTATCGATACCGGCGCGCGAATTGCTGGCAACGATTCAACGCGCGGTGCGTGCCCTTGCCGACGCGATTGGCGTACGAATCGTCGATGAACGAACGCTCGAAGATCGGCGTGAGGAGATTGCAGAGCGCGTGATGCGCGACGCGGTCGCGGAACGGCGCGGCGGAGATCAACCGGCGTTTGGGTTCGTGAATGTAAAAACTGGTGTATGCGCCGGGCTGATACGTTTGATCGCGCAGTTCGCGTTGGAGCGCGCGCAAATTATCTTCGAGATGGTACTCGAACGCGGCGACGTTCGGATGCCCGCGTTTCCCTTTTGCCGCTTTGCGGTACGCGAGCAAGAGATTGTCCCAGGAGCAGAGTTGAGTGTACATCAATTCAATCGCCGGGTAGGGGCGAAGCATTTGCCAAAACTTTGACGAAAGCCAAATGAGTTCGGGCAAATGCTTCGCCCTTACGAAGCCGATGTCACTTTGCGCCAGCCGCCGAGCAATTTTCCGATCTCTGTCACCATCGCGGCGACGTGTTGATATTGTCCGCCGGTTAGCCATTCCCAGCGCACGGCGAGGCGCAGGTACGTCCGGACGCGATTGAGCGCTTCATCCGCGCGATCCAGACGTTCCAGCCGCGCTTTGCCGTGCCGATAGTTGGCTTGTTCCAGATATTCGCGTAAATCAAACGCCGCGTCCAACAGCCGCTGCGTGAACGAATGGCGATGCGCGCGCGGAAAATTGTTGGTAGCGGGCAAGAGCCACGTGAGAAAATCGAACGTGCGCGTAAAGATGGGCATTTCGTCGGATGAATTCATTTCCACATCCTGGGCATAAAGTTTGCCCGCGCCAGGGAAAAATCCGAGGGCGCGGGCACGTTGGTATTCGTCCGGCTCGACGCAGGACGCAAGCGCGGACAGGACGTGACCGCGCTAACTCTCATTCCTCGGCGGCGAATCAGGGGGGCGACCACACAGGGTCGCCCCTACAACGCGCCGCAATTCTGGCGGTGGGACAAATTGGAAATTTGTCCTACGGGAGAGACATGACGCGCCCGCGACGACCCGAAAACCGTTGTTCCTGTTCCTGTTGTTCGGGTTGTTCCTGTTGCGACACGCCGCGCGGACGTTGTTGGATTCATTGTTGAACGCGCCGCCGCGCAGCACGCGGGTTTGTTTCCGGTCAGCCCTACATCCGAGTGCGGATGCGGCGATAGTTTAGCACAAGTCACGCAAAACGCAAGTAGGGGCGAAGCATTTTTCGCCGCCCTTCGACTTTGCGCTCC
>DYJA01000083.1 GCA_020723345.1 Candidatus Aquidulcis sp.
GTTTGTCCCTGCCACGAACTCAACTCAACCGGCTACCGGCTGAGTAGTAACAAAAAACGTGGACAGGAATTTATCCCTGTCCACGTTCGATGTGTGCTGCGATGTCAATCCGCATTATGATGGCTTGCAGACGAACGAGAGCAAGCACGGTCCCCAAACGCCCAGCGCGATTGGCAGCAAGCCAATGACCGCGACGACGATGCCCGCGGTGCCGCCGACAACCGCCAGCCCGACGTAAATCAGCGCCAGCCCCAGAACGACGCGCAAAATGCGTCCAGCCGCGCCTTGCATAAGATTAATCAGCCCATTCATTTTTCGATTTCTCCTTTCGAGGAATTTCACTTGGTTAGATGCAATTTCATCGAAAGGGTTACAATCAATCGCGCTTTTCCTCCGGCGGTTTGTGCGCGCGAAAACTGCGCCACAAGGTCAAATCGTAAATGATCTTGAGTCCGCCCGCGAGAAAAAACGGCGCGGTCAGCAGCGACGCGTTCAGCAGCGCGCCGGTCAGCGCAGGCGACCACGCCGCGCCAATCGAGCGCGCGATGGTCGTGATGCCGGACGCGGCAGAGCGTTCGTCGGGCGCAACGACTGCCATGGTGTACGATTGCCGCGTCGGTACGTCCATTTGCGAAATGCTAAAACGGATCAGCAAAACGAAAATCGCGAGCGGCAAATTCGGCATCAGCGGCACGAGCATCAGCAAGACGTTCGACGGGATGTGCGTAAAGACCATCGTGTTGATCAAACCGATGCGCGCCGCGATGCGCGCCGCGCTCAACGCGGAAATCCCCGCAAGAATGTTCGCGCCGAAAAAGATGCTGCCGAGGAGCGCGGGTTCGACGCCCCAGCGAATCTGAAACCAGTACGCGATCAGCGATTGCACGATGAATCCGCCTGCGAACGCGTCGAGCGCAAAGAGCGCGGACAATTTTAGCACGATCCCGCGCGAGCGATGCAAACCGATTTTTGTAGAGGCGACCTGCCAGGTCGTCTCTACGCGCGGCGACAATCGGCTGAATAGCGCCGTCAAGAGAATTCCAAACGCCGCGTAGCCGATCACGACGACGCGGTAGCTATCGAGCGCGCCGAATCCATTTGCTTGCAGGAATTGCGCGAGCGATCCGCTGACGAGCGCGCCCGTCGCGGTCGCAAATGAGCCGACGAGATTGTACCACGCAAAGACGCGCGTGCGCTGATCGTTCGGCACGATCTGCGTGAGCGCGGCTTGTTCAATCGAAAGAAAGGGTCCGATTTCGCCGCCGCTCGGGCTGATGACGCCGATGATCGCGGCGACCGCGAGCAAGACGATGTTGCCGGTCAGCGCGAACACGATGCCGGCGAACAGCATCAACCCCGCGCCGAGCAAAAGCATTTTGCGCCGCCCGATCCGATCCGCCGACGTGGTGATCCAAAGCGAAATGACCGCGTCGCCCAAAAGCGTCAGCGTAAAGAGCGCGCCAATTTCGGGAGTGCTCAAGCCAACTTGCGCGAGATACAGCGCGAGAATGATCGAAAGGAAACCGTACGCGAACAGACGCGCAATGCGCGTGATGAAGAGGATTTTGCCGTCGGAGTTGAGATAGCGGGTGAAGGTGAGTTCGTTTGGGAGAATCATTGGTCAATCAGAATCATCGCGCGATGCGTCTCTGGCAGGAACGCGTACACCGTATTTCGTGCTGCGTCGAACGCAATTGTATGCGCGCCGTTCTTGGTTGGAATTATTTCGGCGCGTTGCATTGTTGTGGTATCGAACACGTCGATGACGCCGGGATCGCCGACGGCGACGTAGAGATGTCGGAGCATGGCGTTGAAGAAAATCACATCGGGCTTACCGCTGAGAGCGGAGGTGTTCAGGATTTTGCCCGAGGATGCGTCGAGGGTGATCAATTGTCCTGCGTCGCACGCGCAGAACAAACGACGCGACGCCGCGTCGAGATCGAGTCCGTGCGGTCCTGTGGCAGGAATATCGAACACGCGCGCGACGCGCGTGGGGTTACGCGATTCGATCAAGACGATTTGTGCGGGATCGGAAATATTTACAAAGAAAACCTCGGACACCGCGTCGAAGATCGCCCAGCGCGTTCGACCTGGGACGGGAATACTCGCGAGCAGCGCTATGCTTTCCACGTCCACGATGGAAACCGTAAACGAATTGGCGATGGCGGGATCGCCAGCGTTCGCCGCGAGCAAAAGATTGCGCGTCGGATCGTAAGCGAGTCCGTTGGGACGAACACCCACGTTCACTTTGGCGATACGCGATTCGTCGTCGGGCGAAAGAATGCCGACGGTGTTTTCGCCGCGATTGGATGTGAACACCAGGTTGCGCTCATCGGACACGAGCGCGCCAGCAACGCCCGTCAGTTTGGGCAGCGAGCGCAGATAACGCTTGCTCGCGCAATCAATCACGTCGAGCGCGTCGTTGCACGTATGCGCGACGTACACGCGCGCCGCGGCGCGATGTACCGCCGCGTGGTCAAAGCCACCGGGTTTGACATTCGCAGGCAGATCAATATATCCGACAAGTTTTAGCGTCATTCATCACCTCAAACCAGAAGAGCGCGGCCACTCGCTCATCAATGACCGCGCTCAACCATTTTCGAAGGGCTATCCTTTTGCCACTTGCAGGCGGCACCACGCGTACAGCGCGTCGTACACTTCGAATTGGCGGAGCAGATTCTCTTCGTCGCTTGGAAAGCGGAGCGAATAGCCAACCGCAATCGCTTCGAGTCCGCGCGCGATCGGATCGGTATCGATGTCGGCGGCAACGTCGGCGGCGTGAACGATCTTCGCCATGCGCGCGAGCGCGGGGTCTTTTAGATCGTACTTGAGCATAATGGATTCGAACGAGCAACGTCCGTCCTGGTGCCCCAATTCGACGCCAGGCGCGTCGAATGGAATCGTGCCAGTCTCTTTCGCAATCTGATCGATCTGGCTTTTCGGCACGAACAGAAACTCGGCTTCGTTGTCCACAAAGCGCGTGATGAGCCAGGGACACGCCACGCGATCAACGTGTACGTGCGAACGAGTAAGCCATTTCATTTTTTCTTCTCCTTCTTTGATTTGGATTTCGGGGGGCGTTTGTTGGCAATGGTCTTTGCAGCCATTGGTAGACCGGTATCGTTGGAGAGCTGGGCGTAGAGCGCGTCATAGATCAATCTGCCGCGCTCAATGGCTGTTGTATCATCAGGGCTGGTCAGCCGGATGCCGCGACAGATCAGATCGAGTCCAGGCGCGGTTGGTTCGACGGTGACTTGTTGGATGATGTCGGCTTCGTCCACGATCCGCGCGATCCTTTGCAGGAGAGGGTCTTGGATGTCGAACTCGCGCAACAAAGTGTAGAACGTGCAATGCCCGCGATGGTGCGCGTAACGACCGCCGGGAATATCAAACGCGTTCCCAGCCGGCAAAGGTTTCTGTCCGACCGGCACGAACACGAATTCGGCTTGTGGGTCAATGAAGCGGCAAAGCAACCATGCGCACGCGATTCGATCCACGCCGACGTTTTCCCAGGTGATCCATTTCATCGCGTCACTCCTTCGCGCGCCGACACGAGTGTCTGGCGTACTTGATCGGCGAGTGGTGATTGGAAATAATCTTGCGATTGGACTTGCTGAAATCGGCGGGACAAGGTAGTCAGGTCGCGCGGGGTGCGTTTGAGGGCGGAGAGAATCTTCTGGTACTCTTGATCCGTGCGCGTGGTAAAGCGCTGAATCAACGCGTCTTCCTGGGCTCCTTGCAACAATTGACCTTGCCACAAGAACGCCTCGCCGCGCAATTCCGTGATTTCGGAGACCAGCCACTGAAATTGCTCGCGCGTGCGGGAGTTGGCAGGCAAAACCCAGACCGCATCGTGCAGGAGAACTGCACCGAGGCGTTGCAGTTTGCGCCAGATGTAAACGCGGCGCGCGCTGGGATGCGCCGGCATCTTGTGGAGCAATAAAAGCCAGACGGCCAAAGCGACCTCAATCGGAATGTAACTACGGTTACATTATAACATAGTTCGCATAACGCGTCAAGCGCAAAAAATATTTCGCTTATTGCTGTCGAATCAGCGTAATCGTTCCTGCGCCGGTCAATTGCCCGGACATGACCTTGTTGCTCGCGTCGATTTTGCCATCAAACGATTTCGTGGTGCTTTGCATCGTGATCGACAGCACAATTTTGCCGGTGTCGACGTTGAATGTTCCAGTGACGAGACCGGGTACAGGCGGACCACTTCCCCATTCGGCGTATTCGCCGCGTACTTGACATTCCGCTCCGGCGCAGTTGGTCACGTCCATAATTTGAAATGTGTATTTGTCGTTTGCCCAAATGCCTAAAATATCCCGGCGCGGCGGCACCGATGTGTTGGTCGGTTGCCCGGATGCGGACACTGTGATCGTGACTGACTTGGCGACGCGATTGCCGCTGCACGTCGCGGACAGCGTGAACGTCGTGGTCTGCGCGGGCGCGACGACGCGCGAGCCGGGCGCGGCGACGACGCCGATCCCGTTGTCGATCTCGACGCGCTGTCCGTTTATGATCGCCCCCCAGTGCAGCGTGGTCGATTCGCCGGGATTGAGTGTGGCGCGATCCGCGGTGAATGTCGCGATTTGCGGCATGCACACGGTCGGCGTCGGCAAACTAACTCGGATGCCCACCGCGAGTACCGCGCCGAAGCGCGTGCCCTGATCGTCTTGGAGTTGCCAATGACTGATGTACTGACCGGGATTCGCAGGCGCGACCATCGCGATTTTCAATTCAGCACTTTGACCCGGCAAAACGTTTGATCCAAGCGCGACGGGACTGGCAGTCGACAGTCGTTCGTTTTGAACGTGGACGAGTTGGTATCGCGCGTTCCACGCACAAGTGCCCGTGTTTTGCGCTTTCCAAGTTTGGGTGAAGCGTTGGTTCGGCTGCAAAGACGATCCATCGGGCGAGGTGATTTGACTGATCAGGATCGCGTTGTTTTTGCATTGGCTTGTTGCGGTACTCGCTGGCGTTGGCGTGAGCAAGCGAGTGGGCGCGGGCGTTGGGACCGACGCGCTCGTCTGCGCCGGTTCAAATGTCGGAATGATCGGCGGCGCGATTCCGGCGGATTGTTCGCTCGCGCTGAATAGGGAAGCCATCGCCGCGATCAAAGTGACAATCGCAAGAAACGATAGTACGATGACCAAGCCAATCCAAAAGCCAAGATGATTTTGTTGTCGCATGGTATTCTCTCAGCCGTATTGTATCACAGACTTGGCATTTCTCAATTTGTCTCTGAATGCCAACGCTCGTATAATGAAAATTCCGAATTCGCATCGGCAGTCATTATTGGCGTATGGGCAAATTGAAAATTTGCCCTACATTCTCACAGGAGATTCGCAATGCGGCTAGGAATTGATTTCGGCACGACCAACTCCTCCATCGCGCGCTATGACGGCGACCGACTTTTCCGGCTGGGCATCGACCCGGCGAATGACAATCCGAACGTTCTGCCTTCGTTGATCTATGTCGATCGCGGACATCGCGCGGTCGTTGGCATGCGCGCCGCGCTCGAGTACCTCAAGCACGAAACCGGGCGCACGGTGCGCTGGGAAGAGCGACGCGTCGGCGAGATCGATGTTGTCGCGGCGGACATGTCGTACGTCCAAACGGTGAGCGTCCTCGTCGATACTGCGGCGCACGGTCGCTTGTTGCAGTACGTGAAAACTGCGTTGCGCGATCCGACGTATCAAGGCACGCAAATCTTCGACCGCTTTTACACGCTCGACGAATTGATCGCGCTGATCTTGTATCCGCTCAAGCGCATGGCAGAGCAAGCATTTGCCGAAGAATGTACGGGCGTCGTCATCGGTCGCCCGGTACGATTTTCGGATGAGCCGATGGTAACCGAGCGCGCCGAAGAAATTCTTTTCAAAGCCGCGCGCTGGGCTGGGTTTCAGGACATTCGTTTTGAACTCGAACCCGTTGGCGCGACGTACCACTATCATCGCGCCGCGCCGCGCCGCCAGACCGCGTTCATCTTCGATTTCGGCGGCGGCACGCTCGATCTGACGGTTGCGGATGTTGGCGGAAGCGCGCCGCCGCGCATTCTGGCGACGCACGGTGTTCTCGTCGGCGGCGACGATCTCGACCGGCGTGTGATGCAGTCGCTGCGAAAATATTTTGGCGCGCAGCCGCGCGACAATCGAGAACCCGTGCCGCCCCATCTATTGGATCTGCTCGACAATTGGCAGACGATGCCGCTGCTTTCGCGTCCCGCCAATCTGAAATTGCTCGACGAACTCAAGGCGCATTGCGATACCGACGCGCTTGCCGCGCTGCGAACGCTGGCGACGCAAAACTTGGGTTTCCAATTGTTTCGCGTTATCGAACAAGCCAAAAAACAATTGTCCGATCGAGATTCCGCCGCGCTTGATTTTCAAGTTGATCCGATCACGATCCGCGAAACGATCACGCGCGCGCAATTCGAGCGAATGATCCAGCCGGAGATTGACCAGGTCGAGCGCGGCATCCACGCGACGCTGGCGAAAAGCGGCTTGGCGGCTGCCGCGATTGATGTCGTGCTGCGAACCGGCGGCAGTTCGGCAGTGCCGGTCTTTGCCGCGCTCCTGGCGCGCATTTTCGGCGAAGCGAAACTTGTGCAGATGGATTTACTCACCTCGGTCGTGAGTGGACTCGCGGTTACCGCGCAGAGCGAGGGCGGACATTTGCCGCGCTGCCGAGCGCGATACCTGGGAAAAGGGGAACCGTGGGTGGGTCAACTGCGCGTGCCGAGCGGAAAGCCGTACGAACTGTACAGTCTGCGTCGCGGCGCAAAATGTTACCTCGACAGCGCGTTCGTACTCAAGCGGATTCCGGTCGAGTTGAGTGGACTGCCCACGCTGCGAACCGCGCAAGCAGACAAAGATCGACCGGCAAGCGAGTTGCTCCAATTCGATCTGGCGCGCCCGGCGCGGATCTTTGTCGCGTACGACGCAACCGCGCCTAGGTTGGCGTCGTGGTTGAAGGGCTGGACGCTTCACGCGTTGCCGATCATCGTCGAGCAATCGGGAACAGAAAGAGCGATGCGACTGTTCTACAAAGATGTGCCAGCGGGACGCGTCGCGCTCGGAGGAAATCGGGCTGAGGA
Source organism: Candidatus Aquidulcis sp. (assembly GCA_020723345.1). Classification (GTDB taxonomy): domain Bacteria; phylum Chloroflexota; class Anaerolineae; order UBA4142; family UBA4142; genus VGOB01. The sequence continues at coordinate 7,103 of DYJA01000083.1, forward strand.
TCAACGCGGAGAAATCCTCTTGAACTATTTCGTCGTGTTGCAAGCCGCGTTGTGAGGGGAATACGGCGTCGACGAATCGCTTCGCGAAACGAATGAACGAATCCCGCGCCGGGATTCGTTCATTCGTTTATTCGTTCCCGATTCGTTGACGCCGCGCCAATAGTTCCGCCACGCGCTCGCCCAGCACTTGAGGTTCAAATGGTTTCGTGACGTAGGCAGATGCGCCGCTTTCCAGACCGGCTTCAATGTCTGATCGTTGCGCGTTCGCAGAGAGAATCAAGATCGGAATAGCGGAGGTGATCGGATCGTGGACGAGCGCACGCGTCACTTCCAGTCCGTCCATTTCGGGCATCAACACATCCAGCACCACCAGATCGGGATGGGCGTGCCGGATCAAGTTGAGCGCCGCCGCGCCGTCGCATGCCTCCAAAACTTCATAGCCGAATTTGGTCAACGTGAACGCGACCAAACGCCGAATAAACGGATCATCATCCGCGACGACGATGCGCTGACTCATAGTTTGTCTTTCTCGGAGAGCGTTTGCGTGATGGCAGCCGCCAGTTGTTCCGCGGTGAAGGGCTTGCTCAAAACGATGGGCGCGTCGAGCGCAGCCATAGCAGGGTGATCTTCCTCGAATGCGCTCGCATAGTCCGTCATCATAATAACCGGCACGTGGCGCGTGCGCTCATCGGCGCGCAAATGCTGGAGCGTGACAATGCCATCCAGTCCCGGCATTCGAATATCGAGGAGGATCAACGTGGGGCGCCGCTCGCGCGCGATCTGGATGGCTTGCGCGCCGTCGCGCGCTTCGAGCACCTCATAGCGCGCGCGGCGTAGATATTCGGCGACCAACCGGCGACCCCCTTCGTCATCCTCGGCGACCAAGACGCGCCGGAGCTTGTCCGCATCGCCGAGCGCGTGGTCGATTGATGTTGCCGAGGATCCTTTCTCCAGCACGCGACTGACGTGGCGGAGCAGCACCTGTTCGTTGACCGGCTTTGCCAAATAGTCCACCGCGTCCAAGATTTCCCCTTCTTGTTCGTCTGCCATGATCGAAAGGAGGATCACCGGAATGGCTTGCGTGCGTGAATCACTCTTGAGCCATTCGAGGATGGTGAATCCGTCGATATCGGGTAACACGATGTCGAGCGTAATCAAATCGGGGTGTTCGTCTTGAGCGCATTGAAGCGCGTCCTTGCCGCTGTGCGCGATCAGAGTTTGGTAACCCGCGCGTTCCAAGTAGCGGCGGATTAAATTGGCGATATCCGGTTCATCGTCCACGATGAGAATGCGTTTGCCGGGCAATGCTTTGAGCGGGGCTTCCTGCTCGACCGCGACCTCCGCGACAGGGAGAGCAAAACTGAAGGTGGATCCCTTGCCCAGTTCGCTTTCGACCCAAATTTTCCCGCCGTGCAATTCGATCAACGAACGCGTGATCGCCAGCCCCAAACCGGTGCCCGCGACTTCTTGGGTCGCGCGATTTTTGGCGCGGAAGAATTTGGAAAAGAGTTGTTGCTGATCTCCGGGCGAGAGACCGATGCCGGTGTCGGTAATGTCGACGCGGACGTGATCGCCTGCGCGGCGCGCGGTAATCGTGATGCTTCCCCCGGTCGGGGTGTACTTGTGCGCGTTCGAAACCAGGTTGGTGAGGATTTGGATCACGCGATCGCTGTCGCCCCACACCGGCGCGATCTCCGGCGCGAGATCGCGCGCGAGGTGTTGCTGCTTGGCGCGGAGTTGGGGTTGCATCGTGTCGGTAACTTGAGCGATCAGGCGCGGCAGGTCGAGCGCCTTGCATCGCAGTTCGACGCGTCCGGCTTCGATGCGCGAAATATCGAGCAATTCGTTGATCAAATCCGCCAGGCGGTCCGTGCTGATCTTGACGATGTCGAGAAACTCGCGTTGTTGATCCGCCAAGGGACCCACTTCCCCGGCTTGAAGCAAATCCACATAGCCCTTGATCGACGTGAGCGGCGTGCGGAGTTCGTGCGAGACCATTGAGACGAATTCGTTTTTCATGCGCTCGACTTCGCGCTCTTTGGTCGTGTCGCGGAAAACGTAGAGCCGGCCCAAATGCTCGCCGGTCTTGGTGCGGACGGGTGTGGAATAGAGGAGCAGGGAGCGTCTCTGCGGCGCGTGTTGCTCGAGGTTTTGGGTGAAGGAGCGCTCGGTGTCCGCAATCGTTTGCGCGATCACTTCTTGAAACGTGGCAGGGGGATCGAACGCACGTCGCGCTTCGGCTTGATAATCCGTCAGCGGATGTCCGAACACCGCGCGCGGATCGCTTCCAAAAAAATGTTCGCAGAAACTGCGGTTGACCGCGAGGATCGTTTGATTGGGCGCGAGCAGCAACATGCTGTCGGTGGTCGCGTCGAAGATGGCGTTGGCTTTGGTTTGCGCGCGTTCGATCTCGCGGAGGGTTTCTTTCAGTTGCTGTTCAGCGCGGCGGCGTTCCTGCAATTCTTGACGCACTTCGTCGTACAGGCGCGCGTTCTCCAACGCCAGGGAAGCCAATTGCCCAAAGCGACCCAGGAGTTCGATGGCTTCTTTGCCGAAATAGCGACCGGGTTCTAGATAGACCAAGCCGATGACGCCGACGACTTGCGCGCCGACGCGCAGCGGCAAACAGATTTGCGCGCGGACCCATTCAAACCCCGGTTGCCGATTTGCCCACTGGCTGTAATCGTCCAACACCATCGGCTCGCCAATTTCCCAGACGGCGCCGGACATGCCTTGTCCGCGTTTGAGTCGATGTCCGAGGTGTTCGGTGTACCGGCCGACGCCAGCGCGCATCACCAGTTCCTGTTGTTCCGGTTCGACGACGTACAAAAAACCGTGCGGCGTGTTCAGCAGCGCCGCCGCGCGCGCGACGATTCTCGTGAACAACTCTTCGGGATTCAGGCGATTGAGCAAACCGAGTGTGGTCGCGTTGAGCGCGTCGAGTTCGGCGTTGATCCGGCGCAAAGTTTCCTCGGTGCGCTGCCGTTCCAGCAATTGCTGGCGCAATTGCTCTTCGATCTCGCGCTGGCGCGCGCTTTTTTCTCGCAAGGCGCGATTGGTCGCCGCGATGCGACGCATCACGTTTTGTCCGAGCGACACCGCGATGATCGAGTACGTCACCGTGGTCGGCAGCGCGGCGAGGAGGCGTTCTTGGGTGTTGTGGGCAAACAGTTCCAGCACCATCCAAGTCGTGAAGAAATACAAGAGCGTCAGGACGCCCCAGACAAACAGGACACCGCGAATTGGGTTGCGCTCGGCATTTGCGCTCATGGCATCCCTATTATACTCTGCTTTGGGCAGTTTGGGTAATAGGGAAAAAGAGGTATCGTTGCCCTCCCAGCATAATGACGCCAAGCCGTGAGATCTGTCTTAGAGCGTGTTTGGAAATTGTTCGTAGTGCGCTACGGAGCGAAGCGGAGTAGCGCGTATCGCGGCGGCACTCCGCAAACTACGCTGCGTGCCGCACTACAAACGGAATTTCAAAACACTCTCTTCGGGCTTGGCGTCAGTACGTTTGCTACCGGGGAACCGGTCAACGCGCCGCTTCGACGTTGTAGAATTCGCGATGACCAGATTCGACAAGCGGTTGCATCTGCGCGAACCACTTGCCAAAATCGGGATGGGCAAAAATCTTTTTCTGGACTTGTTCCCATTCCGCGAGGTTGTTGACCTCGGCTTCTGTGACGATGGTGAAGAATTGCCCGCTCGCGTCGGTCAGGATGCGCTCGGCGTACGATGATGGCATAATCGACCGCGCCTCTTTGAGCAACTGGACCAACTCGCCGCCTTTGCCGTACTTGGCTTGGAACACATCACGCACGACGATCATACATCCCCTCCGATCTGCCGCGCAGAACCGTGTAGAAAAAGTACGCGAGGATCACTCCGGCGAGCATCAGCGTCACATGAAACCCGTACTCGATGCGGAGCAGTCCATCCAAATTCATTCCGTTGTGGATGTGGAGACTGTCGTGAACCCACCAGTTCAAAAGCAGCCACGCAATCGAGATGTGCGCGAGACGCGTGAGCGTTTGCGACGCGGGCGCAATCGCGCGCACGAGTGGCAAGCCAAAGACGAGCAACGACACGCCGAACCCAAAGGCGACAACTTCGACGAGGTTCAGCACGATGAAGAAGGGCAGTTGTGCGCTCGTGGGCATTGGCTCATCGGGGGAGGGTCGCCAAAAGCCGCCCAGTGGTCCGTTGGGACTGGCGAGAAAAGCGAGGATGGCTAAGACCGTTGTCAACGCGATGAGCTTGCCCCAGATTCGCGGTTGGCTCGTTTGTTGCGGTAATACGTTGGTAAGGGTTGACATGATTTTCTCTCCTGAGGAATGTAGCGCAAATTTCCAATTTGCTCCGCAAGTTGGAAACTTGCGCTACGAGTATTACGGTTAGTGTGAAGTCAACGGCGACGCGCCGACTTGTTGTAACATACCCAGCATATCTTCGGCGTGCCACATCTCGACGATCTTGCCATTCGCGACGCGGTAAATGTCGGTGTATTCGATGGACACCGGTTTGTTGGATGCCGGGATGCCCATCAAGTCGCCCTGGTGCGTGCCGCGCGCGACACCGTGATCTACCACGCGGTCACCTTCGGCGATGACGAAATCGTTGTTGAGTTTGATGTCGGGAAAAGTCTTTTTGAACGAGACAAGCGCCTGTCTCATCCCTTCTTTGCCGGGAAGTTGCCCCGGCATCGGGTTATGATCGACGATATTGTCGGCGGCGAGCGCCAATGCGCCCTCCACGTTGCCCTTGTTCCATTCTTCCGCAAAGCGTTCGACGACGCGTTTATTCTCTTCGGCTGACATTGGAATCCTCCTCTTGAAGTTTTTGTGGTCGCGATTGCGCTAATGTTGAGTCATCATGCGCTCAGGTTCGGGCATGAAGCCGAGTTGCGTCAACATGCCCATTTGGTCGATGCTTGCCCAATGCTCGACAATTTTGCCGTTGGCAAAGCGCACCGTGTGCAGTTCGGACCAGGTTGCCTTTTTGCCCGACGGTTTCATCCCGTTGAATTCGCCTTTCATCGTCCCGGTCGCGGTGACGCGCTGGGTCACCAAGTCGCCTTCCGCGACCGTGTCCTCGACTTTGAAAGTGATGTCGGGGAACGCGGCGATCAGCGCGGACAGGAATTGCTTGGTGGTTTCACGCGTCTGCGGCATGCCGGGCGGCGCAGCGTGATCCACTCCATTGGCATCGATCACTTGATCGAGGATGCCAAGATTCCGCTTGTTCAGTTCCGCGGGGATGCTATTGGCGATGGCTTTATTCTGTTCGGTCGACATTTTGCTCCTTCCTTTCAAATCGCGATGCGGTCAGGTCACAGCGCGAGGTTTTCTTGACGGTCCAGAAAAACGATGTCCGGACGCCCCTGCACGCCGGCGCGTTGCATGCCCTCCCGCACTTCCGGCAAATCAAAAAAGCGGCGCGCGTTGTCAAGCGTGTTCCATCCGAACAAAATTACCACTTGATTGGAATTGTTCGGCGGGCGGTAGAGCGAGCCGCTCTGACAACCGTTCGTCTTGCGGAGCGCGTTATACTCCTCAAACACCGGTCTCCATTTGGCATAGTCCTGCACTTGGAGACTGACCAGTACGTTTACCATTGTTCCTCCTTTATTTGAGATCCGTTCAGTAGAATTACGCCAACTCCGGCAACAACCCGATGTTGCGTAAAAGTCCGGCGACATCCCAGATGTACAGCGCGCGCCTGACCTTGCTCTTTTCCAGCGTCAGCACCGTCACGCCGCGCACTTGAATCTTATGCCCAGAGGGCGGAATGTTCATCACGCGTCCCAGGTGTGTGCCGTCGGCGTTCCAGATCAGCACGGCGCGGTCGCCTTCGACAATCGTCGCTTCATTCGTGAAATGCAAATCGGGAAACGCGGAAAAGTACGTCGTGAGCATCTGATAGATGCCGCCTTGTCCGTGATGCGGCGCGGATTGCGACACGTCCACGCCTTCGTAGTCGGACGCGTAAAATTCCGCCGCGTGTCCAACATCGTGCGAGTTCCACGCGGACAGAAGATCGTCGATGAGTTCGCGAGTTGGTTTGGACATTGGCTCCACCCAAAAGAAAACTGCGGCTGTCGCGAGAGACAACCGCAGTTTACGACGATCGGCAGGATATTGCCAGATCAAACCATGCTCACTTTTTGCTCAGTTCATAAAAAGAATGTAAAGGGCACACAGAACTTCATTGTGTCTTTCGCGCAAGTCACTGGGCAATTTCCTCCTGCCACAAGATTTCGACCACGTGATCGATTCCTTCTTTGAGGTGGCGGCGATAAGTGCTGAAAGGGAGATTGAGCAACTCGGCGGCTTGTTCTTGCGAGGGCGCGGGCTGGACGTATGTGTGATCGAGCGCGCGGTACAGTTTTGCCATGCGCGGCGATGCTTGCAGCGACGCAATCGTTTGAGCCAGCAATGTCTGTAACGCAACCGCGCGCGCGGCGATGGGCGCGTGCGCGTCACTGCGCTGAACGACGACGCGCGAATGAATCAGTGGATTGTCGCGTAACGATTCCGCGTGCGGAAGATGATGGAGCGCAGCGCGCACCGCGCTCGCAAATTCGTCGCGGCTGAGGATGACGAGCGGCGGTGGGGGCGGCGCGATGTTGGGCGCGCCGCCGGTCTCACGCTCTGCCAGCAACGCGAGCCACGTCATCGGCGGAGAGGCGCGCCAATCGCGTCCGTACACGCCGAACTGGCGTCCGCCAATTTCGAAATCGGCACCGGCGAGGCGCGCCAGATCGCCGTACGCGAAACCGGCTGCCCAATGCTCCGGTTCGGCGCACGGGATAAATGTGTACGCTAGTCCGGGCGTCGTGAGATAATGCCGGACGATGTTGACGAAGATGAGACTTTGAATCGGCGAGACGGCTTGGTACGTGTCGCGCGCCATCCAAAAACGGAAGAGGGTCGCGCGTTCGCCGGAGCGCAACGGCGCGTGTTGACGCAAGTACTGTGCTGCCGCGCGCGCGCCGCAGTCGAATTGCAAATCGCCTTCCGTCACGCGCTCGAGCGCGATTGCCATCAGGAAACCAGCGAGCGATTGATCGGGATCGCGATAAACCTGGACGCTCTCCGGCTGCCGCGCCAACCAATGCGCCGCGATGCGCGCGGCAGATGCGCCTTCGTGCCGCGCGATCATTTCGACGAGCGCGGCGCGATCGGATTCGCGCAACGCGTCGGCGGCAGCGGTCAGGTTGTCCCATTGGAAAAGTGTGCGGACGACGGCGTTATCGCGGTGCAGAAAAATGAAATCGGAAAGGACGCGTTGTTGCGCGTCGCCGTTCGTTTGTTCAAAGTGTTTGATATAGTACGCGCGCGCGCGTTTGTGCAGTTCCTTGTGCCAATCCGGATTGCGCCAACGCAGATCGGCGGTCAGCGCTTCACGCGCGAGATCGTGGGGAAAAATGCCGTGCGCGCCGGATTGAATGAACGACAACCCGCGCAGCCATTCGAACAATTCGTGCGCGTCCGCGACGCCGAGCATTTCGGCAAGCAGCGATTCGGTGGTCAAGCGCAGCAGGACGCACGCTTCGAGCGCGGCGCGATGCGCGGGCCCAGGCACTTTGTTCGCGAATTGTTCCAACAGTGCCTTGATGACATCGGGCGCATGTTCGGGTTGAAAATGGAAATTGGGGCGTTGGGCAAACACATCGGCGACGAGGGATAGGGCGAGGGGATGACCGTGCGTGAAATCGAGCACTGTGGTGTGTTCCGCGCTGGGAACATTTCGCCGCGCGAGATAATCGCGACTCTCTGCCGGACTCAGATTGCGCAGCGCGATGGAATGGAGCATCTCGCCCAGATCGTTACACCACGCGGCGGAAGGCGCATCGCGGCTGGCTAAAACGAGCAGCGTGTCTTCCGGTAACTGGGACAAAAAATTTTCGCACAACCAATTATCCCACGGCGAAAGAACTTCGAGTGTGTCGATCAGGAGAACGTGTCGCGCGGATTGATTCGCGAGGGCTTGCGCCGGTGATGTGGCGCCGTCGAGTCCCATCGCCGCGCGCAACGCGTCGAAAAGCGATGGGGGTGATGGCTCAAGGGTGCGCGCGTCGAGATAGTACGTTGGAAGATTCTTTTGTTCGGCGAGCGCGGCGAACTCTTTCAGCAGCGTCGTCTTGCCGATTCCACCGGGACCGAAAATATGTATGATTTGAAAAGGCAGATTCGTTGCGTCGAGCGCGCTCTGAAAAAGCGCGCGCTCGCGCTCGCGTCCGACAAAGCGATGCCGGCGGGTCGCGATCATGCGATCCCCAATTCGTGAGGACATGTGGTTCCTCCGTCAGAACCCTGGGCAGTGTGCAGTATTCAGTGTTCAGTATTCAGAACTTGGTACGAAACACTGAATACGGAACACTGCTGACTGAATACTGGTTCATGCGCCGTATTCGACTTGCGAAAAACTCATGAGTTTGTGAATGCGATGCGACGCAAAGATGCGGCGGATCGTGCCCGAGCGCGAACGCATCACCAGCGATTCCGTCGTCGCGCCATCGCTGGAATAATGCACGCCTTTGAGCATTTCGCCGTCGGTGACGCCGGTGGCGGCGAAGAAAACGTTATCGCTGTCTACCAGATCGTTCAGCGAAAGTACTTTGTTCAGATCGTAGCCCGCTTGGCGCGCGTACGCGCGGTCGGCGTCATCGCGCGCCCACAACTTGGACTGCATATCGCCGCCGAGACATTTGAGCGCGGCGGCGGTAATCACGCCTTCCGGCGATCCGCCAATTCCGAGGAGAATGTCGACGCCGGTGCCTTCGAGCGCGGTCGAAATACCGGCGGCGACATCGCCATCGGTGATGAGTTTCAGGCGCGCGCCGCACGCGCGCACGGCTTCGACGTATTTTTCATTGCGCGGGCGGTCGAGAATGACGGCGGTGAGATCGCTCACGTCGCGTTTTTTCGCGCGCGCGAGCGCCTTCAAGTTTTCTTCGACGGTGGCGTCCAGGTGAATCATGCCGCGCGCGGCGGGACCGACCGCGATTTTTTCCATGTAAACGAGATGTTCTGGCGCAAACATCGCGCCGCGATCCGCGATCGCGATGACGGCGAGTGCGTTTGGCAAGCCGAGCGACAACAAGCGCGTGCCGTCAATCGGGTCGACCGCGATGTCGACGGATTGCACGGCGGCATCGGGTTGACCGTTGGCTTGCACCGCGCGACCGATCCGCTCGCCGTTGTACAACATCGGCGCGTGATCCTTTTCGCCTTCGCCGATGATGACCGTGCCATCGATATTGACCTGACCCAGCAGCAGGCGCATCGCGTTAACGGCGGCTTGGTCGGCTTCTTCTTTGTCGCCGCGTCCCATCCAGCGCGCGGAAGCGAGCGCCGCGCCTTCGGTGACGCGCACGAGTTCGAGCGCGAGATTGCGGTCGAGTTGATCAGACATCGTCGTCCTCCCGGTTGGATTGTGACGTTATTTTACGCGCGACGGGATGGTTTGGCAAGAGGGGGGAGTAGGGGCGAAGCATTTTTCGCTGTCCTTCGATTTCGCTGCGCTCCACTCAGGATGCGAAAAATGCTTCGCCCTTACTTTGAGGGCAGAGTCGTGGTCACCGGCTTTCGCGCTGATCGTTGCGGTCGGTGTGACTGTAATAACTTGCGGCGTCAAAGTGGGATAGGGTGGGTTTCCCGCAAGTTTTTTGAGCCGATCCATCACGTCGTCGCGCAGATCGTGATCGCGCGGCGCGATGCGGAGAAATTCTTCGTACTCGGCGCGCGCGCGGACGAAATCGGAGCGATAGTCGTACACGAAACCGAGGTACGCGTGCGCGTCGACTAGTTTGGGATCCAGTTGCAGCGCGGTGCGGAGCGGACTGTACGCCGCGTTCACGTTGTTCAGGAAAAAGTGGGCGCGCCCCAAACCGTATTGGGCGAGCGCGTTCGTCGCGTCGATTTGCAGCGCGCGCGCAAAATAACTGACCGCGCGCGCATAGTTTTTCGCATTGTGCGCGTCGTTGCCGAGTTTGAGCAGCACGTTGACATCAGTCATCACATCGATTGGAAACGGCGTGACGGTGAGCGTGCGCGAGGGCGGCGGAGGTGTCCAAGTCGGCGTGGCGGTCGGCGCAGCGGTCAGCGTGGGAACGAGTGTTGACGACGCGTTAGGTTTGGCGGGACGATCTGGTGGCAGCGTGCCGAGCGCGCGTTGCGTCGGACGCGCGGCGACGCCGAACCGGGTTTGGAGCGGCTTGATCAAGTTGGCGCTGAAACGGATGGTAAAGCCGAGCAGGAAAAAGCCAGCCAGCGTCATCGCGAGGGCGGAAACAATGCGCGCGCGTTGCGGATAACTATAAAGGCGAACCGGTTTTTCGTCGACGACCTGGGGCGTTTGATGAAACACGACAATCGCCGTCACGACGAACACGGCGACCATGCCGAACACGAAAACCGTCGTGACGATTTCGCCGCTGATCGCTTCGAAGACGGCGAGCAGACTGACGATGCCTCCGGCAATCGTGCCGATGCGACCGAGCAAGGGCAGCGCGGTTTTGCTGAGATGGGAAAAGCCGGGATCGGGAGTTGAGTTTGCCATGGTGCGTTCTTGGATGCACCCTTGCGAAGGTTCGTCCTGAGCGAAGCAAAGCGGAGTCGAAGGAAACCTTCGCAAGGTTGAAAGAAAGGGCTTGTGATTTCTGGCGCGGCAGTATTTTAGCACAGAATCGCGCATCCACGCAAAGTGACTTTTGGGGGAGCGCGCCAAATCGGGTTGCCATTCAATCCGGTTCGTGTTATACTGTTGGCAGATTTAACGTGGAGTGGAGCGATGCTTAAACCACAACGTGTAACTTTTGATGAGCTGAGCGAGCGGCTGCGCGAGTACGAAAAAAAATACGGCTACTCGACGATTGAATTTTATCGGCGCTTTCAGAACGGCGAACTGGGCGATGCTGACGATCTGATGATGTGGGCTGGGTTATACCACCTCTATCTGACTTCATTACCCATCCGTCAATTTATGCAACGCCAGGAGCCGGTAGCCGCGTGACGATTGACAACTATTTTGTCTTCCTCGAACGTGGCTTGCGTTAGAATGTTCGGATTGGCAAAATTGCAGACCCGATTACTTGTCTTGCTTCGGATGACTACAACGGGCTTGTTCGTTGCCGCGTTTTTTTCTGGGACGACTCGTATTTGGATATTTACGAAGCAGTCAATACCGAATTGGGCTATCCCGTTCGAGTGCATTACGCCTACACGTATATTCGGAAAGAGCAACGCGTCTTTCGCTATGACAACGCGCCGCACCACCCGGAGATTGTAACCCATCCGCATCACAAGCACATTGGGCAGATTGAGCAGATCGCTCCGGCGGATCAACCGAGTTTGAGCCAAGTGTTGACTGAGATCGAAACGTGGCTTGGGGCATAAGATTGATCGTCTGAAAAGTAGAGCACCTGTCGCTGACGCGCGAAATATCGCGCGCGGCGGCAGGTGCTTGATTTTGCTCGCGCTTGATCTGGCGAATAGCGATGCGCCATACGCGATACGCAATACGCCATTCGCCGATACCGGAGGCAACCGTGAATCTATTTTCCGAAATGTCGTGGGAACAAGTGAAAGAATATCTCGCGCGCGATGATCGCGTGATCCTGCCGCTCGGTTCGACCGAACAACATGGACGGCACCTGGGTCTCGGTACTGATTCAATCGAGGCGGAAGCGATTGCGCGCGGCGCGGGCGAAGCGACCGGCGTCATCGTCGCGCCGACGCTGAATTATGGAATGGCGTTGACGTTGATGGCGTTCCCCGGCACGCTCTCGCTGCGCCCGCCGACGTTGATCGCGGTGCTGGAAGATATTTTCCGTTCGCTGTACCGGCACGGTTTCCGGCGCGTGCTCGTCGTGAATGGACATGGCGGCAACACCGCGTCGCTCGCCAGCGCAGTGCAGATGGTTACACAAGACCTCGCGGGCTGGCGCGTCAAATCGTTCGAGTGGTGGACGGACGCCGAGTCGTACCGCGTCGTCGTCGAAATGCTGGGCGCGCAAACCGGCTCGCACGCCGCGCCGGGCGAAACCGCGCTGATGCTTGCGGTCTGCCCGCGCGCGGTCAAACTGGATCGCTTGACCCGCTCCGCGCGCGACGCGCCGGATGTGCCTTCGCGCGAAATGACGACGGTGCAGAATTTCGCGCAGCAGTATCCGGACGGGATCAAGGGACGCGATCCGCGCGGCGCGACGCGCGAGGCGGGCGAGGCGTTGTTGAGAAAAAGTGTCGAGATTTGCGCGCGCGAGATAGCGGAATGGAGCTGAGATCGAATTAACGCGAATCGCCGAGTTGTGGTATAATAGTAGTCGATCATCTAACGGGATTTGTGTGGAGCATGTGCCGCCAGACCCTAAAAGGGTCCGACGGCATTTGTGTTAGGGGTGAAATATGAGCATGAAAGTTGGCGACACGGTGGTTCATCCAATCTATGGGGTTGGGCAAATTGTGGGACTCGAAGAAAGGCAATTTGCGACCGCCGAGGTACGCCGGTATTTTCAAGTCAGTACCGGAAAAACGACGGTCTGGGTTCCGGTCGAGACTTGCGAATTGGTCGGTTTGCGTCACTTGATCACCAAAGCCGATCTCGCCGCATACCGGAACGTGTTGAAGAGCCGACCGATTTCGCTGGACAAAGATCATGCCAAGCGCCGCCGCGAATTAGCCGAAAGTTTGCGGCGGGGCTCGTTCCAAGCCATGTGCGAGATGGTGCGCGATCTGACGGCGCGCGGCTGGCGCAGACCGCTCGGCGAATCCGACGCGCGCTTGCTCCGCAAAACGCACGAGTCGCTCTGTCAAGAATGGGCGGCGGCGGATAGCGCGAGCATCGCGCGCGCAACGCAAGAAGTGGATACGATGCTCTTGGAAGCGAAACGCGCGTACGCGTAATCGGACGCGACCTTCCAGGTTCTCCAAAAACCTGGAAGGTCGCGTTTTTTGTTGCGCGCTTGACCGGTGTGTCTAGTCGTGATACAATCGCGGCACATCGAATCCAGGAAGGAGGCGATGCCATAAACCGATAGCGAATCTCTTGAACTTCCAGCCAAAAAATTTTTGACACAGGAGGAGAGAGAAGATGAAAAAGGTTCTGCTTGTTCTAGTGGTGCTATTCATTGTCGCGATCATCGCGGCGTGTGCTCCGGCACCTACCCCCGCTCCCACCGCTGCCCCCCCAACGAAAGCGCCCGAGGCAACCAAAGCTCCAGCCCCTGCCGCAGGCGCGCGCTTGGCGTTAATCAAAAGTCGCGGCAAGTTGATCTGCGGCGTGAACGACGCGCTCCCCGGCTTTAGCGCGCTCGACAAAACCACCGGACAATTCGCCGGATTCGACGCGGACTTTTGCCGCGCCATCGCGGCGGCGGTACTCGGCGATGTCAAAGCAGTCGAGTTTCGTCCCCTCAACACCGGACAGCGCGGTCCCGCACTGCAAACCGGTGAGATCGACGTGTTGATTCGCAATACAACCTGGACTTCGAGTCGCGATACGACCTGGGGTCTCTTCGCGCCGACGACGTTCTACGATGGTCAAGGGATGATGGTGCCGAAGAAACTCGGCGCGAAAACGTTGAAGGATTTGAAGGGCGCGACGATCTGCGTGCAATCCGGCACGACGACGGAACTGAACCTGACCGATCAGATGCGCGCGGCGGGCGTGGACTTCAAGCCGGTCGTGTTTGCGGACATTGATCCGACGTACGCGGCGTACGAGCAAGGACGCTGCGATGCAGTGACGAGCGACAAGTCGCAATTGGCATCGCGCCGTGTGACGATGAAGACTCCGGCGGATCACGAGATCATGGACGTGACGCTGTCGAAAGAACCGTTGGGACCGGCGGTGCCGCTCGGCGACGATCAATGGTTCAACATCGTCAAGTGGACCGTTTATGCCACATTCCAAGCCGAAGAGTTCGGCGTCACCTCGAAGAACGTCGACGAGATGACGAAGAGCACGAACCCGGACATCAAGCGTTTGTTGTCAGACGACGCGTTGGCAAAGGGCTTGGGCTTGTCGGCGGACTGGGCGGTGAAAGTAGTGAAAGCCGTGGGGAACTATGGCGAGATCTATGATCGCCACTTGGGACCGAGCACGCCGATGAACATTGCGCGCGGTTTGAACAAACCCTGGACGCAAGGCGGACTGCTCTACGCGCCGCCGTATCGTTAGTCGTGTAGTCGAATAGTCTGATAGTTGTCTAGTCGTGTGGTCAACCCGCGCGACTAGACGACCATTCGACTACACGACTAGACGACTAATTGACCTCGCGACTATCACAGCAAGGGGGCTGACTTGCAACAACAATCTGTGGCGCACCATACCGCCGTGCCCTTTTGGCGCGATGTGCGTGTCCTCACCGTTATCAGTCAGATTGTATTTGTAATTATCCTGGCAATCGTCGCCGGGTTTTTCTACTCCAATCTCTCCTCTGCAATGCGCCAGCGCGGTCTGGTGGCGGGCTTTGATTTCCTCGAGCGCGAGTCCGGCTTTGAAATTGGCGAAGGGCTGATCCCCTACAAGCCCTCCGATCTGTACGGACGCGCGTTCGTCGTCGGCGTGTTGAACACGCTGTTGGTCAGCATCGTCGGGATTTTCTTCGCGACGATTCTGGGCGTACTGACCGGCGTCGCGCGCTTGTCATCCAACTGGTTGATCAACCGGATCGCCGCGACGTACATCGAAATCATTCGCAATACGCCGCTGCTCGTGCAACTCGTCTTCGTCTATTTCGGCGTGTTTGTGAAATTGCCGCCGGTGCGCGACACGTTCGAATTTTCTGGCGCGTTTTTTGCAAACCAGCGCGGTCTCTTTCTGCCGCGCCCGCTGCCTGCGCCGACGTTCGACGCGTGGACGAGTTTCATCCTCTTTGCGGCGCTGGGCGCGTTCGCGTTGTGGTTTTACTTCTCACGCCACCCCAAATATCGCTACACGTTTTATCCGATCACGCTTCCGCTCGCGTGGCTGATTCTGTTTCCTCTCATCGGTTGGTTCCTCGTCGGGCAGACGCCGGTCAATTGGGAGATTCCCGAACGCGGCAGGTTCAATTTCACCGGCGGCATCGCGCTTTCGCCGGAGTTTAGCGCGCTGCTGACCGGCTTGGTGCTGTACACCGCCGCGTTCATCGCGGAGGTGGTGCGCGGCGGCTTGCAGGCGGTACGCCGCGGACAAATCGAAGCCGCGCGCGCGATGGGCTTGAACGAGGCGCAGGTACTCTACCTCGTCATCTTTCCGCAGGCGATGCGCGTGATCGTTCCGCCATTGACGAGTCAGTACCTCAACCTCGCGAAAAATAGTAGTCTCGCGATCGCGATTGGCTATCCGGACTTGTTCAACGTCGGCGCGACGATTGCGAATCAGACCGGGCAGCCGGTGCCGGTGATCATGCTGATCATGGCGACGTATCTCGCGATGAGTTTGACGACTTCGGTGTTGATGAATATTTACAATGCGCGCATCCAGGTGCTGGAAAAATAGGGATGAGAGGGGATAAGAAGGCGTAGAGGGCAGAAGAAGGCATGAGAAGGCGCGAGAAGGCGAAGACGGCGAGAAGGCGCTCGCCCTCTCTGCCCTCTTATACCCTCTTCTCCCCTCTCTCCCCTCTGATGCCCTCTTCACCCTTCCGGTTTGAAGAATTCATCCTTTGGAGAACTGACAATGACGACATCGGTTGATACATTGGGTCCGCCGCCCACCACTGTCGGCGTGCTGGGATGGCTGCGGAAGAATTTGTTCAGCACGTGGTACAACTCGCTGCTGACGATTGTCTCGCTCTGGTTGATTTACACAGTCGTCGGTCAGTTGCTCGTGTGGGCATTCACGACGGCGCGCTGGGGCGTGATTACCGCGAACCTCCGTCTCTTTATGGTCGGACCGTTTCCGCCGGATCAAGTGTGGCGCGTCTGGCTCGTGCTCGGCATCGTCTCCGTGATGATGGGATTGTCGGCGGGCGTGTTCGGCGGGACGATGCGGACGTTCGGTGTGTGGCTCGCGGCGGCGTACGCGACGCTGATCGTGCTTGACATGATCGCGGAGCAAGGTCGTCCGTTCGCCGATTTTGCGCGGCGCTTTGGAGAAGGGGGCGCGGGGCAATTTTGGATCGCGCTGCCGGGCATGGTGTGGCTGGCGGCAAATCTCGCGATTCTCGCGCTCGGCTGGATCGTCGGACGCGGACGCGCGAAATGGCGCGCGCGGCTCATTCTCGCGTGGCTCGGCTCGTTTTTCGTCACAGTCGCGCTGCTGCAAGGGTACGGCAAAGATACGTGGCTGCCGGAACTCGGGACGAATCTGTGGGGCGGGTTGCTGTTGACGTTCATGTTGTCCGTTGTCAGCATCGTCGTCTCGTTTCCGCTCGGCGTTTTGCTCGCGCTGGGACGCCGCAGCAAACTCCCGGCGGTCAAAATTTTTAGTATCCTCTACATCGAACTTGTGCGCGGTGTGCCGCTCGTGACGATTTTGTACATGACGCAGATTATGCTGCCGCTGTTTCTGCCGACGGGGTTGCGGATCGACAACGTCTCGCGCGCGATTGCCGGAATGACGCTGTTCACCGCGGCGTACATGGCGGAGAACGTGCGCGGCGGCTTGCAGGCGATTCCGACCGGTCAGATCGAAGCGGCGCACGCGGTTGGATTGAGCGACGCGTTGACGACGTTGTTGATCGTTTTGCCACAGGCGTTGCGGATGGTGATCCCCGCCATCGTCGGCTTGTTCATCAGTTTGTTCAAAGACACGACGCTCGCGACGATTGTCGCGCTGCTGGAATTGCTTGGCGTCGGGCGGAGCGTGCTGGCGCAACCGGAATTCCTCGGATTGCAGATGGAAGTGTACATTTTCGTCGCGGCGATTTTCTTTGTGTTCAGTTACGCGATGTCGTTTGCGAGTTATCGGGTGGAAGAGGCGTTGGGAGTGGGGAAGCGGTAGGGAGTAAGAAGGGATAAGAAGGCAGAAGAAGGCGTAGAAGGCGGAGAAGGCAAGATGGCGAGAAGGCGCGCGCCCTCTCTGCCCTCGTCGTCCTCTTTCCCCTCATATGCCCTCTTCACCCCTCTGGGTTCACAGGAGACGAGCGAATGAATGATGAGCCGCCACGAAGACCGTCCGGACATCGTCAGATGATTGTGTGGCAAAATGCGGATCGGCTCGATGTCTTGGTTCAAAAGATACTCGCCAAAATTCCCAAACACGAATTCGATATGCGCTCACAGATCGATTCGTGTTCCGATTCGATTGGAGCAAATTTTGTCGAAGGATATTATAGCGGCGCGTTGGGAGAGTACATTCGATTTTGTGGGTACGGCAAACGATCGCTCGGCGAATTGCAGGAACGTGTGCGTCGCGTTCAGCGCAAGGGATTTATCAATCAAAACGAGTACGCGGAATTTGACGATCTCGCGATCAAGACGATGTATCTGTTTGATCGTTTGATCGCCTCGTTGGAAAAGAAACGCGAGGGTGAAAAGAAGAGAGCAGAGGAGTTAAGAAGGCAGAAGAAGGCGAGATAGAGGGCGGTGAAGGCAGAAGAAGGCGCAAGAGGGCGCAGAAGGCGCGCGCCCTCTTCGCCCGCTTTCCCTCTCCGCCCTCTTATGCCCTCTAATGCCTTCTTCTCCCCTCTGATTTTGAGGAGAAGACAATGGATGTCGGAATGGTCAGCGGAATTCGCGATATGATCGTCGCGAAAGATGTACACAAGTGGTTCGATCGTTTGCACGTCTTGAAAGGCGTGAGTCTCACCGTCAAGTCCGGCGAAGTGGTCGTGGTGTTCGGTCCGTCCGGCTCCGGCAAGTCGACGTTCATCCGAACGATCAATCGTTTGGAGGAACATCAGCGCGGGACGATCATCGTCGACGGAATCGAACTGACGAACGATATTCGCAACATCGCGACGATTCGTCAGGAAATCGGCATGGTATTTCAGCAGTTCAATCTTTTTCCGCATCTGACGGTGATTCAGAATGTCACGCTCGCGCCGATGTGGGTGCGGCGGTGGCGGCGCGAGCAGGCGGAGCAGATCGCGATGGATTTGCTGCGGCGCGTGGGGATTCCGGAGCAGGCGCACAAATATCCGGCGCAACTGTCGGGCGGTCAGCAGCAGCGCGTCGCGATTGCGCGCGCGCTCGCGATGCAGCCCAAGATCATGCTGTTCGACGAGCCGACGAGCGCGCTGGATCCGGAGATGATCAAAGAAGTGCTGGACGCGATGATGGAGTTGGCGAAATCGGGGATGACGATGATTTGCGTGACGCACGAGATGGGGTTTGCGCGCGCGGCGGCGAATCGGATGGTGTTTATGGACGGTGGGCAAATTATCGAGGAAGGAACGCCGAAGCAAATTTTCGAGAATCCGCAGCACGACCGGACGAAATTGTTTTTGTCGCAGATATTACATTGAGTTGGCGTCAACGAATCGCTGCGCGAAACGAACACTTGCCCTGGCGGGAACGCAAGTGCCAGGGTAAACGAATATGGCGATGCAGACGCGGTTGAAACTCAAGCCAGGGCAACGCGGAACGAAGAAACTGCAAATGGAATATGGCGCCAAGTTGGTTGGCGTGCGCTATCGGTACGACGCGCAGAAGAAGCGGCGCTACAAGACTGTTGAGATCATCGTTGAGGAAATTCCGTGGACGCCGCAACCCAAGCGTGACGCCATCGTCGCGGTGCGAGTCAACTGGGGCGAAGCGGAGTTGGCGCGACAGGTCAAGCGCGCGGGCGGCAAGTGGAACGCGCAGAAAAAGGTGTGGGAACTGCGGTACGACCAAGTGGTCAAATTGAGATTGCGGAATCGCTTGGTGGAAGGAGGAAAAAGCATATAGATATAGACGCGTCGAAAGTATATAAATGTAGATGCTTGCATCTCCATGTAGATGCAAGTCTGCGTGAAACGTAAGTTCTCTGCCATGCCGCTTGATTAGAGGCGTCCCCGGCATTCCGCTATTTGACAGATATACGCCAATGGCGTATAATCTCCTCAGACGAGTAAATCAAGGTCTCCAATGGTCATCATCGAAACTTCAGTTTTCACGCGCCAAGTACAAGGGTTGTTGTCAGACGAAGAGTATCGAGAGTTGCAGACGGCATTGGTCAATCGCCCCAACGCTGGGTCGGTCATTGTCGGAAGTAGTGGTCTAC
>DYJA01000084.1 GCA_020723345.1 Candidatus Aquidulcis sp.
CGCGCCGCAGCCGACGATCACGACGCGCGCGGCGAGCAAGCGTTCCTGCCCCGCCGCGCCGAACGGCGCAAAAATTGTTTGACGCAAATAGCGTTCGCGTTGCTGTTCATTCATGAATTTGATTATAGACTTTTTTGGCAAGTGGTCAAACCCTTTGCTTTGGCTTGGCGAGTGTGCTATAATCAGTTGCGAGAGGTGAAAGATGAGTCGAACGACAACTGCTGACGCGATCGTGATCAAAAAGCGCGAATTGAAATCGCTGTTGCGTGAGGTCGTGCGCGAAGTCGTGCATGATGAATTGTCCAAGTTTGCCGCAACGCCGGAGGAAGATTGGGACATCGAAGAAGGATCGGTCTTGTGGCATGACTTGATTGAGTTGAAAGAGGAAGCGCGCGATGGACGTCTTCGCCTTTACGCGCGGAAAGAAGATTTCCGCGAATGACATATCAGCCACAGTACACTGCTCGCTACATCAAACATTATCGCGCCTTGCCCAGTCTACGTTCGCGGATTGACAAGATCGAAGAACGCGTCCTTGCGGATCCTTATGCGCGCACCGAACGACTGATCCATAAGCATGGTTTCAATCTGAAAGGAGGTCGTAGCGCGCATGTCGGTCAGAACTTCCGCATTATCTTTGTCATCTGCGAAGAATGTCGCCAAGAACCGGCTTGCGAGTACTGTTTCTGTGAGGGATTGGCGGATCAAACAGTCGTCTTTCTTACGGTTGGTCCGCATGAAAAAGCGTACAAGATGCAATGACCGGAACGGGAGTCTAGTCCATGCCCACCCTCCTCCTCAAAAACGCCAACATACTCGTAACGATGGACGCGCCGCGCCGCGAAATTCGCGACGGCGCGCTCTTCGTTCGCGATAATGTAATCGAACTAGTTGGCGCGACGAGCGAACTGCCGCAATCCGCCGACCGCGTGATCGACGCGCGCGGGATGATCGTTCTGCCCGGTCTCGTCAACACGCATCATCACCTCTACCAAACTTTGACGCGCGCGCTCCCTGCCGCGCAAGACGCCGATTTATTTCACTGGCTCAAAACGCTTTATCCGATTTGGGCGGAGCTCACGCCCGACGCGGTGTACACGAGCGCGCTCGTCGGTCTCGCGGAACTCGTGCTGAGCGGCTGCACGACCGCCGCCGATCACCTCTACCTTTTTCCAAATGGCTCGAAACTCGACGACGAAATTCGCGCCGCGCGCGAAATCGGTGCGCGCTTTCATCCGACGCGCGGCTCGATGTCGCTCGGCGAATCGCAGGGCGGACTGCCGCCGGATCGCGTATGCGACAGCGAAGACGCGATTCTGCGCGACTCGCGCCGCGTGATCGAAACATTCCACGACGCCGCGCCGTACTCGATGTGCCGCGTGTCGCTTGCGCCGTGCTCGCCGTTCTCGGTTACGCAAGACTTGATGCGCGAATCGGCGCGGCTGGCGCGCGCGTACAACGCGCATTTGCACACGCACCTGGCGGAAACGCGCGACGAAGAAGATTTCTGCCTGCAAAAATTCGGCAAGCGTCCGGTGGATTACGCGGAATATCTGGAGTGGATGGGCGATGATGTGTGGTTCGCGCACAGCGTTTGGGTGAACGATGCAGAGATCGCGCGTTATGCCCAGTCCGGCGTTGGCATCGCGCACTGCCCCTCGTCGAACATGCGGCTCGCGTCCGGCATCGCGCCGATCGTGAAAATGTTGCGCGCGGGCGTGAAAGTCGGTTTGGGTGTGGACGGCAGCGCGTCGAACGATTCGTCGCACCTGCTCGCGGAATCGCGCCAAGCGATGTTGTTGCAGCGCGTCGGTTCGGCTATCGCGCGCTATCGCCTTTTTGCTGATTCTTTTGTTCTCTCTGAAAATGGCGGCGATAGCGCGCGACCGCACGCGCTGACCGCGCGGCAAGCGCTGGAACTTGGGACGCTCGGCGGCGCGCGCGTGCTTGGACGCGACGACATCGGCGCGCTCGAAAAAGGCAAGGCGGCGGATTTCATCGCGGTCAAGTTGGATCGGTTGGATTTTGCCGGCGCGCTGCACGATCCGGTTGCCGCACTCGTTTTCTGCACGCCGCCGCGCGTGGACTTGTCGGTCATCAACGGGCGCGTCGTCGTCGAGAACGGCGAGTTGATGACGGTGGAGTTGGTGCCGGTGATCGAGCGGCATAACCGGATCGCGCGGGAGATGGCGGAGTGCGCGGGGGCGCGGTAGATGGACAGAAAGCAAATGGCTAATTCAATTCCCCAGTTCGCGCAACGCTACTTTTGGGATATTGATGCGAAGAAACTGGATACGGGCAAACACGCGACCTACGTAATTGAGCGACTGTTGGAGTGGGGCAACCCGCAAGCGGCGCGTTGGCTCTTGCAGCGTTACTCGCGACGAAAGATCGTCAGTGTCCTGAAAAAGACGCGCGCGCTTTCAAGAATGAGCGCAAATTTCTGGGCAGTATATCTCGGCTTGCCGCGAAGGGAGATTCGGTGTTTATCGAAACGCTACCAGAAGCAACGCAACGGAGTGTGGAATTACTAGGCGCGCAGAAAATCACGCGCGCGTTTTACTTGGCAGGCGGTTCTGCGCTCGCGCTACATCTGGGGCATCGCATTTCGGTGGACCTGGACTATTTCACCCCGCGCTCGTTCAACGCGGCTGATTTGGTACGGTGCCTGGCGAGATTGGGAATGTTCACGCAAGAGCAGCGGAAGCACGATACACTATTGGGAACGTTCGATCAGGTGAAAGTGAGTTTCTTTCGCTATTCGTATCCGCAGATTGCCAAGAGCGAGATTGTATTGAACACGGCTATCGCCAGTGTGCCCGACATCGGCGCGATGAAACTGGATGCGATTGGTACGCGCGGTAGGAAGCGTGATTTCATTGACCTCTACTTCGTTTGCCGCACTGAACATTCACTTGAAGATGTGCTCGGTTGGTATCGCAAGAAATACCAAGGCGTCGAGGTCAATCTGATTCATTACATCAAAGCCCTGACGTATTTTGAGGAAGCCGAAGCCGATCCGATGCCGCGGATGCTCAAGCGTGTGTCGTGGGATCAGGTGAAACGATTTTTTGAGAAAGAAGCACCGTTGTTGTTCAAGAAGGTGGCCTGAATGATACACGATACACTTGGATGGCGCGGGAGATGATCGCACGATCTCGCCGATGAAATCAAAATCGCGTTCGTTGAAAATCGAGCAAGGTGAGAGCGTGCGATTGGAGAGGGCAAGGGCAAGATGAAAGCGAGAAAACAGATTCGTAGATCATCGCGGAATGGAAAAAGGGCAATTCGCGTGCCAAAGAAATTTGTCGAATTGCGCGATTCTATTCTGCCGATTCTCGAACCGTATGGCGTCAAGCGGATCGCGCTGTTTGGATCGGTCGTGCGCGGAGAAGAAACGCCACAGAGCGACATTGATCTGTTGGTCAAATTCAGAAAACCGCTTGGACTGATTAAACTAGTTGGCGTGGAGATGGAATTGAGTGCGCGTCTCAAGCGCAAGGTGGACTTGGTGACCGAAGCCGCGCTAAGCAAGTACATCCATCCGTACGTGGAGAAGGAAAAGGTCATGCTCTATGAGCGATGATTTGGTTTATGTGCGGCACATTCTTGATGCGACGGCGAAAATCGAATCCTTTGTCAAGAATATGACTTTCAAGAAATTTGCGCGCAGCCAGCTAGCGCAGTCGGCAACGATGTATCAGATCGCTGTTATTGGAGAAGCCGCGCGGCATCTTTCTATCGAGTTTCAATCTGCACATTCGCAAATTCCTTGGGCGCAGATTGTCGGGATGCGAAACAAACTGATGCACGATTATATGGGGGTTGACCTGGGTGAGGTTTGGCAAGTAACCCAGGAAGATTTACCCGAACTGAAGAAGCAGATCAAGCAGATTCTGCGGAGCGCGCGGAGCAAGTCCGAATGAAGTCGCGCCCGAACAAAATTGTCGCCAAAGTTTCGCTTCGAGAGCGCAAGCGCGATTTCGCGTACTGGCAGACGCAGCCCTACGCCGCGCGCTTGGCGGCGTTGGAACAAATTCGCCAGGAATATCATCGGTGGAAGTACGGTGTTCAGCCAAGATTTCAGAGAGTTTATCGAATTATCAAGCGCAGGGGCAGGGTGAGGAAATGTACGAACCACGCCAAATTCACATCGGCAAAGTGATTCGTGATGCGGTTGTGTCAAATCCGCAAAATTGGGGCAAGGGCGCGCTGAATACGGACGCGTTGCTTCAAGTCGTGGCGCGCCTTTTCGATTTGTTGCGCGAGCGCAAGATTGATTACGTGTTGGTCGGCGGAATCGCATTGCTGAACTATGTCGAAGGACGGAATACCGAAGACATTGATCTGATTATGGCATTGTCTGCGCTGGAGAAATTGCCCGAGATCAAAATCACCAATCGCGATAACGATTTTGCGCGCGGGCAGTTTGGCGAATTGCAGATTGATATTCTCCTGACGCAAAACGCGCTCTTTGAAAAAATCCAGCGCGAGTGCGTTGCCATTCAGCATTTCCACGAGCAGGACATTCCAACCGCGACGGTCGAAGGTTTGCTCTTGCTCAAATTGTACGCGTTGCCGTCGCTGTACCGTCTGGGCAATTTCGCCAAGGTCGGTATTTACGAGAATGACATTGCGACGTTGATGCAGGCGTACCATCCCGCGCGCGAACCGTTATTTGCAGAACTGGCGCGCCATTTGAACGATACCGATCTCGCGGAATTGCGGACGATTATGGCGGAGATTGAACAAAGGATCGCGCGGTTTGGGAAAAAGAGGAAACAGTAAACGTGGGAGGAACTATGCCACTCTATTTGATCACCAAGCCAATGACTGCCTACCTGCAGGTAAACTGCAAAAACGAAGAAGAAGCGCGCGCGTGGAGCACTCGGATCGTTGCAGGATTGGAAGACGAGAACGGCAAACCGATTCCGCCGGATGCGGTGTACGACTTTGAGGCGGACTGTTATCCTGAGAAAATGGAGATTGAATTGCTGGAGGACGATCTTGCAGATCAAGCCGCACAAACGAACTGCACGGAAAATAGCAGGAAGAGAAGAAAGATTATAAACGCGAAACAAGGAGGGCTTTCCAATGCAAAGCAATAATGAGTCCGTTTCTTTGAACTTCTTGCCCCTAAAAATTCAACAGTTCTCCTTTCCAGTATTCAGGAAGAAGTCTGGAGGAGAGAAGAGGGTTGGAGAATATTCGGAATGCTCGGAGAGAAGTTTGCCGATTGATCCGTCATTTGACGTTGACCAAGAGGAAAATAGAGCCAAGTACTGGGTTTCGTTTGTTGCACTCCCAGGATTTGATAAATT
The DNA here is from genome assembly GCA_020723345.1 of Candidatus Aquidulcis sp. GTDB lineage: Bacteria > Chloroflexota > Anaerolineae > UBA4142 > UBA4142 > VGOB01. The sequence goes on from DYJA01000084.1 coordinate 5,322, forward strand.
TGCCTGTCAACAATCTTTCAACAATTGGCTTACCCAAGATTATCTTGCCATGCTACTCAGAGAAAAATGTAAGGAAGCACTTGGTGATTCTGAGTATGAGATCCATGAGCATGACTTTCGAGGGTACGTAGACTTCGTTCTATCTACTTATCGTGAGGGTAGAGAAGTTGTTTGGCTGGAGCCATATTTTCTCAGACAAGTCAGAGAATTCGGGTTCTTGATTGATTTCGAGTTCAGACTTAACCCGAATATCCCATTTACGCGTAGAATTCAACAACTGAGTTTGAGTCTGGATCAGAGTTACCGTAGCAACAAGAATTTCTATATTGACAAATATAACAAACTACAACATTTCACAAGACTCTTTGGTGCCAAACTCTTCCCGCTTTTGTCAGGGCATCCAGATGTAGATGTTGCGCTCTCTTTGCGGAGATTACCCGCAAATCACCTTGAGACCAAAAGGTATATCTTCAAGGGCAAAAAAGAGTCGAGTTCTCAATATAAAGGGATTGTTGAGCATGGTGCGCTGGAGCCAGTCAGCGGACGAGTTGGATTCTATTTTGTCTGCCGCGAACAAGATACTGATTTTGCCAATCAACTGTACAAAGCGTTGAAAGGAGACACTTTTCCTAATAATTTCGCTGGAATGGAAAAGGTCTTCGGGTTGCGGATGGATCTGGTGAAAGCCAAAAAGTTTCGGGAACTACGTCAGGAAAGCCTAGATTTAGTAATAAGTGATATTAAATCTGAACAAAGCATTTCGTTCATACCAATAATAATTCTTCCTTCAAAGAGTGATGAGCAGTGGAGCCGGGTATACAATCTGGCAAAGTACTTGTTCATAAGAGAGGATATTCCTCTACAGTTTGTGACCCTCGATTTGCTTAAAGATCCTAGTGCTCTCAAATGGTCAATCTCTAATATTGGGCTACAAGTTTTTGCCAAACTTGGCGGAAAGCCCTGGATAGTCAAGCCGACAAATGATCAGTGCTTGATCATTGGAATTGGTCAATCGCACAAGGAAGCGATCAGAGAAGGGCAACGGACAATTGAGAAATACTTTGCCTACTCTGTATTGACTGATTCAAGTGGTTTGTATCTGGATATGGAAGTCATGGGAAGATCCGACAGCCAAGAGGAATACACGAAGCAAATCAAGGACGGTGTGCGACGGATCATTCTATCCAGAAGACATGCCTTCAAGAAATTTGTGATTCATACCCCTTTCAAAATCAGGAAATACGAGCTAGACTCGATAAGGGGAGCCATTCAGTCATTTGGGCGCGATGCAAATGATGGTTCGCTCGAGTTTGCCGTCCTGAAAATAAACACCCAAAACAAGTTCTTTGGTTATGATGTCAGCGCTAATAGCATGGTGCCATTTGAGAGTACGTACATCGAATTATCACCAAGAGAATTTCTCGTTTGGTTTGAGGGTGTTCAGTATCATACCCCGAATGTGTACAAACGATTTGCTGGCCCTGTCCACATAGAATTTTATTATGCAACGGCAGGAATCATCGGTAATAAGAAAAGTTATCTACAGGATGCTCTGAATTTGTCAGGAGCAAATTGGCGGGGCTTCAATGCCAAAGCATTGCCGATTTCTATCCACTATTGTCGCCTAGTTGCCGACTTCATCAAAGACTTCGATAGTCTTGGTTATTCAGACTATCAAATTGAGAACCTGAAACCTTGGTTCCTGTAAGGAGTGGCTATGAATTCAGATTTCAACTTCAGAAAAGATGACATAGTGTTTTTACTTGGCGCTGGCTGTAGTGCTGACGCCGGCTTTTTGACGTCAAGTGATATGATTAGCGATCTGGAAAATCTGATTCGAGGCAAGACCGACAAGAAGGATGATGTGAACTGGACTGACTTTCAGCGTCTTTACTATTGTGTCAAGAGCTCGATTATGTATGCCGATGGTATCAAAGGGGAGTTTGGAGGCGAAAAGAGCATCAACATAGAAAGACTTGTTAATGCTCTGACTGCATTGGAGAAAAAGGAAGAACACGCTCTATATCCTTTTGTCGCCAATTGGAGTATGAACCTCGAGAAAATTCTGAAACATAACTGGACCACAGTGGAAGAATTCCACAAGGCAATTCTAAGGAAACTCAGGACGTGGGTCACCAGTCGCAATTACGATCGGTCGGACTATTACGCCAAGCTTTTTGATTTCCGGAGCGAATTTCAGTTTCCTCTCAGAGTATTTACTCTGAACTATGATCTCTGCGTAGAGCAAAATGCCAGGAAGGCTAATTTGGAAAAAGGTTACTTGGAGAGAGGATTCGACGAGGATAGGAATTGGGTATGGGGACGCTTTGAAGATAGCGAAAAACCGTGGATAGGTATCTACCTCTACAAGATGCACGGATCAATCGATTGGGAAAAAGACGAATTGGGGAATCTTACATTTGCTGATGATACAGGTAACGTGACGACTCCCCATTTGATTTTTGGGACTGACTACAAACTTCAGTACATTGATCCCTATCTATTTTTCGCGTCAGAGTTTAGGAGATATACTTTGCAGTCCCGGCTGATAATTGCAATCGGGTATGGCTTTGGCGATGAGCATATAAATGAGATGCTCGGTCAGGCACTGCGCGCCGACATCAGTAGGCGACTACTTTGCGTTACGAAAATATCTGATGGGAAGGACGAAGAGAATAAACGGCGCTTGCTTCGGGAAGAGCGGAAGAGCAAAATTATCCAGGCGCTTAAGATGAAAACTGGTGAGCAAATCCTCATTGAGGATATGTCTGCTGAGAAATTCATGCGTGAAAACCAGCTCACTAAAGCGGAACTTGGCAAAAGGCTCCCTCCCGAAGACAATGTTCTGAGATTCGAATCCTGAATTCAAGGGACTTGACCATGAAAAACTTTGACTATCTCCGCGATCAAATCCTGCCCGTCCTCCAGCCCTACGGCGTCAAGCGTATCGCGCTCTTCGGTTCCATCGTGCGTGGTGAAGAGACGCCGGAAAGTGATATTGATATTCTCGTGACATTGGAAGAGCCGCGCCGCAAACCTTTGGGCTTGATCACATGGGGTGAACTCGAAGAGGAACTGTCGAAACGATTAAACAGAAAGGTAGACCTTTGCTTTGGTATCAAGCCGCGTATTCGCCCATACGTCGAAAAAGAAATGGTTGTCATCTACGAAAATCGCGGCGAGACCGAGCATACTTCAGAAGTAAACTGAAAGGATCTCAATATGGAAGTCGCCTCCCTCATCAAAGTCGCGCGCGGCGATGAGCCAGCCGAACTGCTGCTCAAGAACGCGCGCGTCGTCAACGTTTTTTCCGGTGAAATCGAAGAAACCGGCGTCGCGATCACGCACTCGCGCGTCGTCGGACTCGGCAACGATTACCCCGCGCAGCGCGTCGTCGATCTCAACGGCAAATACATCGCGCCCGGCTTGATCGACGCGCACGTCCACGTCGAAAGCGCGATGGTGCCGCCGTACGAATTCGCGCGCGCGGTCGTTCCGCATGGCACGACCTCCGTCATCATCGACCCGCATGAAATCGCGAACGTGCTCGGCGTCGAAGGCATCGAGTACATGCTCGAAGCGAGCAAGTACACGCCGTTCAGCGTTTATGTGATGGTACCGTCGTGCGTCCCCGCGACGCACCTCGAAACGAACGGCGGCATCTTGCGCTGGCCCGACCTCATTCGGTTCAAGAACGATCCCTGGGTGATCGGTTTGGGCGAGATGATGAATTATCCCGGCGTGCTCTTGCGCGATCAAGAAGTGCTCGACAAACTGCGCGCGTTTTTCAATCGCCGGATTGACGGACACGCGCCGGGCTTGACCGGACGCGATCTGGAAGCGTACGTCGCCGCCGGGATCGCGAGCGATCACGAATGCACGAACGTCGAAGAAGCGCGCGAAAAGATTCGCTTGGGGATGCGGATCATGATTCGCGAAGCGTCGAACGCGCGCAACTTGCAGGCGTTGCTGCCGGTCGTCAACTCCAAGAACGCGCGCCGCATTCTCTTCGTCACCGATGATCGTTTCCCCGCCGACTTGATCGACGAAGGACACATTGACAACATCGTCCGCACCGCGATCCGCGAAGGACTCGATCCGATCACCGCGATTCAGATCGCGACGCTGAACGCGGCGGAGTATTTCAACCTGCACGACCGCGGCGCGATTTCGCCGGGCCGCCGCGCCGATCTCATCATCTTCGACAACTTTGAGAAATTCACCATTGAGCAGGTCTATCGCGGCGGGCAACTCGTCGCGCGCCACGGACGCGTTCTGCCGCAGGACATTCCGCCGCGCAATTTGCCGGTGCGAAATTCGATGAACGTCAAGTGGAGCAAAGTGGACGTGCGGCTTCCGGCGAACGGGCACAAAAAATTACGCGCGATGGGAATGATCCCGGATCAGATCGTCACGACGCAAATCGTCGAGGACGCGCTGATCAAGAACGGCTTGGCGGTTTCCGATCCGTCGCGCGATTTGCTCAAGGTCGCCGTGATCGAACGCCATCAAGCGACCGGCAACGTCGGCATCGGTTTTGTGCGCGGGCTGAAGTTAAAGCGCGGCGCGATTGGATCGTCCGTCGCGCACGATTCGCACAACATCATCGTCGCCGGGACGAACGACGACGACTTGATGACCGCCGCGCGCGCGATTGCCGCGATGCAGGGCGGCTTGGTCGCGGTCGCCGACGGCGAAGTGATGGCGCGTGTCCCGCTGCCCATCGCCGGGCTGATGAGCGATCAGCCGCTCGAGCGCGTGCGCGAACAGTTGGACGATCTCGCCGAAGCCGCGCGCGACCTGGGATCGGATTTGCATGCGCCATTTATGGCGCTGGCGTTTCTCGCGCTGCCGGTGATTCCCGAATTGAAATTGACCGACAAGGGCTTGGTGGACGTGAACAAGTTTGATTTTGTGCCGGTGTTCGCGGACTGAGTCAAACATGCCAAAGATGCCAAACGAGCCGAATTTGCCAAAGAAGTATTTGGCACGTTTGGCATCTCTGGCGCATTTGGCTTGTTTAAGGGAGGTGATGCAAAAAGAAATCAGAAAATGACGCATCGTTTGTTTGGACGGAGCGAATGATCAAATCGAGAAGGAGAACCGAAATGTCAAAGCGAGTTTTGCTTGTCGTCACAATCTTTGTCATAGCGGGGATCATTGCCGCATGCGCGCCCGCGCCGACGGCGACGCCGGTCGCCAAGCCGATCACGTTCGGTGTGGTCTTGGTTGGTCCGTACAACGATCACGGCTGGAGCGAAGCGCATTACACTGCCGCGCAGTACGTCAAGAGCAAACTGCCCGGTTCCGATTTCATCTACATTGACAAATTGAATCCGGCGGATCGTCCGGGCATGACGCTCGAGCAAGTTGTGAACGACATGAAGTCCAAGGGTGTCCGCTTGATCCTGACTACCTCCGACGATTTCCAGACCGACACGATTGCTATCGCGCCCAAGTTCCCGGATATTACTTTCATCAACGCGTCCGGCGATAGCGCGTGGAAAGATGGCAAAAATTACAAAGACATCAAGAACCTCGGCAACTTTATGGGCAAGATGGAATACATGAAGATGGTTGCCGGTTGTGCCGCCGCATTGTCCACGCAAACGGGCAAGATGGGTTTCCTGGGTCCGCTGATCAACGACGAAACGCGCCGCCTCGCCGATGCCGCGTATCTCGGCGCGAAATATTGCTGGACGACGTACGCGAAAAAGAATGCCGCCGATCTAAAGTTCGACGTGAAATGGATCGGCTTCTGGTTCAACATCCCCGGCGTCACGCTCGATCCAACCAAGGTCGCGAACGATTTCTTCAACGCAGGCAACGACGTGGTGATCTCCGGCATCGACACGACGGAAGCGCTCGTCGTCACCGGACAACGTCAGGCAAAGGGCGAAAAAGTGTGGGCGGTCTCGTACGATTACAAAGAGGGCTGTAACGAAGCGCCCAACGCCTGCCTCGGCGTGCCGTACTTTAACTGGGGACCGGCATACTTGAAGACCGTGAAGGAATTCCAAGCCGGTACTTGGAAACCATCCTGGGATTGGAACGGACCCGATTGGGCGAACCTCGACAACCCAGACACAGGCGCGGTCGGCTTTACGTTTGGCAAGGGCTTGACCGACGCGAATAAAACCACCGTGCAACAGTTCATCAAAGGGTTGGGCGATGGCAGCATCAATCTGTGGAAAGGTCCGATCACGTTGCAAGACGGTACCGTGTACGTCAAAGAAGGCGCCGTCGCGACTGACAAGGAAATTTGGTACCTGCCCCAATTGCTCCAGGGCATGACCGGTCAAAGCGCGCCGACAAAATAGTCGTGTAGTCGCGTGGTCAGGTAGTCAGGTAGTCGCGCCGCCGTGGCGACTACCTGACTATGTGACTATCTGACTAACGGACTAGATGATGCGTCTCGAACTGAAACACATCCACAAACATTTCGGCGCGGTTCACGCTAACGACGACATCAGCATCGCCGTCGAGTCCGGCACGATTCACGGCTTGCTCGGTGAAAACGGCGCGGGCAAATCGACGCTGATGAAAATTCTCTCCGGCTTTATCCATCGCGATGCCGGAGAAATTTTGCTCGATGGGCGCGCCGTCGCGTTCAAAAATCCCGCCGAAGCGATTCGCGCCGGCGTTGGGATGCTCCACCAAGACCCGCTCGATTTTCCTCCGCTCACGGTCCTCGACAATTTTTTGTTCGGGCGCGAAGATGGCTTTATGCAGAATCGCGCGGGCGCGCTTGCCGATCTCCAGAGATTCTCGCGGCAATTCGGATTCGATCTCGATCCGGACGCGCTCGTCAGTTCGCTGACCGTCGGCGAGCGACAGCAATTGGAAATTATGCGCCTGCTTTCGCTCGGCGCGAAGATTTTGATTTTCGACGAGCCGACCACCGGCATTTCGTTGCCGCAAAAAATCAAATTGTTCGAAACGCTGCGGTTGCTTGCCAAACAGGGCATGACGATTATTTTCGTCACACACAAACTCCAAGACGCCGAAGATTTGTGCGGCAAAGTCACGGTCTTGCGTTTGGGCAAAATGACCGGACAAGTGACGCATCCGTTCACCGCCGATCAACTCGTGCGCTTGATGTTCGGTCAGTCATTGGAAACGCGCGCGCGCGCGTCGGTCGCGCTCGGCGAACCGATTTTGGAATTGCGCGATATCTGTGTCGCCGATTATCGTTTGCGCGTGCCGGAAATCAATTTGCAAGTCCGCGCGGGTCAAGTGATCGGACTCGCAGGCATCGAGGGCAGCGGACAGCGGCTGCTCTTGCGCGCGTGCGCGGGCTTGGATCAGCCGGTCGCGGGCGATATTTGGATCAGCGGCGCGCGCATGAATCGCCAGCCATATCGCGACTTTTTGGAGCGCGGCGTCGCGTATTTGCCAGCCGGTCGTTTGGAAGAAGGATTGGTGCCGGGCTTGAATCTGACCGAGCATTTTATTCTGGCGAGACGTTCGCGCGAATTTTTCATCGATTGGCGCGCCGCGCAGGATGCCGCGCAATCGCGCATCGGCGAGTACAGTATTCGCGGCGTGCCGGCGTCGCGCGTTGAGGCGTTGTCCGGCGGCAATCAACAGCGCGCGCTGCTCGCCTTGCTCCAGCCAAATTTGAATTTGATATTGCTTGAGCATCCGACGCGCGGACTTGACATCGAATCGACGATGTGGGTGTGGAGTCAACTCCTCGCGCGGCGGCAGCGCGGCGCGGCGATTGTTTTCGCGTCGGCAGACCTCGACGAGATTTTTGAGTACAGCGACCGGATTCTCGTTTTCTCCGGCGGACGCGTCGCGCGCGCGTTGAACGCGCAGGAAACGTCGGTGCAGCAGCTGGGTGAGTTGATTGGAGGAAAGGGGCTATGAGTGAAATTACTCAGAAACCCGTTTTCTCCAAGAAAACGGGTTTCTCCGCAGACCTCCTGTGGACTATGGGTCCGATCATTCTCGCGCTGCTTTTGACAACACTCGCGCTCGTCGCCATCGGCGCGGATCCGCTCAAAGCGTACACGACGCTCTGGAACGGCGCGTTCGGCAGCCCGGAAAAACTCGGCAGTGTGATCGACGCGTGGGTGCCGCTCGTCTTTTGTTCTGTCGGTTTGCTCGTCACGTTCACGGCGGGTTTGTGGAACATCGGCATCGAAGGCCAAATCGTGATGGGCGCGATCGGCGCGGCGTGGGTTGCGCGCACGTTCGACTTGCCCGCCGAGATTTTGATTGCGCTGATGTTTATCGGCGGCGCGCTGGGCGGCGCGGCGTGGGCATTGCTCGCGGGCGCGCTCAAAGTGTACGGACGCGTCCACGAAATTTTTGGCGGCTTGGGCTTGAATTTCGTCGCGATGGGCGTCACGCTCTACCTGATCATCGGTCCGTGGAAACGCGCCGGCATCGCGTCGACGAGCGGGACGGAACCGTTTCGACCTGCCGCGTGGCTGCTGAATTTTCCCGGCTTGACCGTCGGTCCTGTCGAAATTATTCTGGCGATCATTTCGCTCGCGCTGATCTATTTCGCGCTGCGCGGCACACTGTGGGGTTTGCAGTTGAAAGCGATTGGGAAAAATGCGCGCTCGGCGTTTTGGCTTGGCATTCCGACGAGCCGCCACATGCTCGGCGCGTTCGCAGTGTGCGGCGTGTTCGCCGGACTCGCGGGCGCGGAGCAAGCCAGCGGCGTCTGGGCGCGGCTCATCCCTGCGATTTCCGGCGGCTATGGTTATCTCGCGATTCTCGTCGTATTGCTCTCCGGTTTCCGCGCGCCGCTCGTTCCCTTTGTCGCGTTTTTCTTCGCGGCGGTGTCGAAAGGAAGTATTTCGTTGCCGCTCGATTTGCAAGTTGATTCCGCGCTCGGCGGCGTTTTGCAAGGTGTTGTCGTGTTGTTGTTCGTGCTGAGCCAAGGAGTTCGAGCCAAGTGGACACAAACTTTGTCATCCTGACTTTTGCTTCCATCCTAGCCGAAAGTGCGCCACTCGTGTTTGCGGTGATCGGCGAGACGTTGGGCGAAAAATCGGGTGTGACGAATCTGTCGCTCGACGGCACGATTCTGCTGAGCGCGATGATTGGCTTTGCCGTCGCGTTCACGACCAATAATTTGTATCTCGCGTTTCTCGCGGCGATGCTCGTCGGCGCGCTCGTCGCGTCCATCGTCGCGTTTTCGAGCATCGTGCTGAAACTCGATCAGATCGCGGTCGGCTTTGTTCTGACGCTGCTCTGCGGTGATCTCTCGACCTTTTTCGGCAATCCGTTCGTCCGCAAGCCCGGTCCTGCGGTCCCGCATTTCGCGATTCCCGGTCTCGCCGAGATTCCGGTGGTCGGCAAAATCTTTTTCGATCAAAATATCGTAGTGTACTTGAGCGTCCTTCTGATTTTCGCGGCGTGGTGGTGGATTTACAAAACGCGACCCGGTTTGAAACTGCAAGGCATCGGCGAGCGACCGGCGGCGGCGTTTGCGCGCGGCGTGAATGTGAACGCGCAGCGATTCATCTACACGCTGATCGGCGGCGCGCTCGTTGGGTTTGGTGGCGCGACGTACTCGCTGTTCGTCAAACTGGGTTGGAGTTACCATCACACGTACGGCATCGGCTGGATCGCGCTCGCCATCGTCATCTTTGGCGGTTGGCATCCGATTCGCGGCGCGCTGGGCGCGTACATATTCGGCGGCTTGCAATCGGTGAGCAGTTTCGCACAGAGCGCGTTCACCGACGTTCCGACGCAGGTGTTTCAGACCGCGCCGTTCGCGCTGATGATCATCGCGTTGTTGTTCGTCAGCAACGAAGCATTGGATCGTTTCTTCAGCGGCTCGCCGGTGTCGCGCAAGATTTGGAATTCGCTGCGCGGGACGCCGCCGGGCGCATTGAGTACGGTATTCGAGCAGGAATAGCCACAGAGATCACAGAGGACACAGAGAAACCATTGTCCACCAAGGACACGAAGGACACGAAATTTTTTCTTTGTGATCTTCGTGGGCAGATTGTAGAGATTTGACTGTTGAAATCGAGAGCATTGTTGCTGATCACCGCGATCATTTGGGGCTTTGCGTTCGTCGCGCAGCGCAAGGGAATGGAATCGGTCTCGCCGTACACGTTCAATGCGGTGCGATTTTTGATCGGGTGTCTGTCGCTGCTGCCGATCGCGTTGCTCAGTCGCAAGACGACGCGCGCGACGACGAATCGCAAGACGATTTTGCTCGGCGGCGTCGCGGCAGGCGCGGTTCTTTTCATCGCGGCGTCGCTGCAGCAAATCGGCGTGGTGTACACGACGGCGGGCAAAGCCGGATTCATCACGGGCTTGTACGTGATTCTCGTGCCGATTCTCGGACTCGCGCTCCGGCATCGCACGGGATTGTGGACATGGTTCGGCGCGCTCGCGGGCGTCGTCGGATTGTATCTGCTGTCGGTCACGGAAGCGCTGACAATGGAGTACGGCGATCTGCTCGTGCTGATCGGCGCGTTGTTCTGGGCGATCCACGTTCACCTCATCGCCAAGTTTTCGTCGCCGATTGGCGCGCTGCGTTTGTCGCTGATGCAATTCGCGATTTGCGCGGCGCTCAGTTTTGGCGCGGCGATTGCGTTCGAGACGATCCGCGTCGACGGCTTGCTTGACGGCGCGCTGCCGATTTTGTACACGGGCATATTGTCGGTCGGCGTCGCGTACACGCTGCAAGTCGTCGGACAGCGCGACACGCCGCCGTCGCAAGCGGTGACGATTCTCAATCTCGAAGCCGTCTTTGCGGTGTTGGGCGGTTGGTTGTTGCTGAGCGAGACGCTGCCGTTGCGCGGCGTGATTGGTTGCGCGGTGATCTTTATCGGAATGATCGTGTCACAGTTGGATGCAAGAGCGTAGGAGTGTTATATGGCGAAGATAACGACGGAAGAACATAACGGACATTTGCGAACGATTGTCGAACTGGAACCCGGCGAACAGATATCGCTCTGTCGGTGTTGGAAATCGGGCAAGTTTCCGATCTGCGACGGGACACACAAAACATTGGAAAGCAATGTGGGACCCGCGCGCGTGCGAGCACCGGAGGTGAAGCAAGATGCCACATGATGACAAGATATCACTGAAGACATTCTGGGACACGCTGGAGCAGCGATTGACCGCGTCCTCCGCCGATGAATTGCGCGCGATCTTGCGCGCGCTCGCGCAGGAGACGCCGCCAACCCAACGCCAAACATTCCTCGACAAGTTAAAGCCGATGACGAAGGAATCCGCCGCCGCGGTCAAGAAGGCGGTGGGACAAGACAAGTTGCTGGCGGACATTGACGATCTCGCGGCTGAAATCGAGTCGGCGATGGAAGGCGCGGAGTACTACGAAGAGGATCACTACGAATGGGGCGAGCACTACGATGACGAAGATGGATTGGGAGCGTACGAAGAATTCGTCGAGCCGTTCACCGCATTGTTCGATCGCGCGGAAGCCGTTTTCGATTACGGCGACTTGAAACTCGCGCGCGCGGCTTATCAGAAACTGTTCGAGTTGCTCGTGCTCGAAGATGATTATGGTCGTGGGGTGCGTTCGCACGATTTGAGCAACGTTGACATCGGTGAAGCGCGGGCGCGGTACTTGCGCGCGGTGTACGAGACTCAATTGCCGAAGCATCGTCCCAAGGCGCTGTTCGAACAAATGCAACAAGTGAGGTTGTGGATCGTCAGCCCTTACCCCATGCTCGATGACATTCTCCAGATTTCGCGCGCGCCGCTGCCCGACCGCGAACGTTTCTTCGAAGAATGGATTGCGTTCCTGCGCGAGCAAAAAGGCGCTGACGCCGATGCGTGGCTGCGCGAAGCGATTCGCCTCGCGCGCGGCACGCCGGGGCTGGAAGAACTTGCGCGCGCCGAAGGCAAGAAACGCCCGCGCGCCTATCTCGATTGGTTCACGGCTTTGGAGGAAGAGGGCAAACATCGTGAGGTGCTTGTCGCCGCGCAAGATGCTCTGCAAACCTTGCGCGCCGGCTTGCCCATCCGCGCCGCCGTCGCCGATCACTTGTACGCGGCGGCTACGGAATCGAACGAAACGGCGGCGCGTCGCGCCGCGCGTTGGGAGGCGTTTATCGCGGCGCCGTCGCTAGTCCGCCTGATCGATCTGTGGGAGGCGACGCCCAACGCAGAACGAACTGATTTGATGCGGCAAGCCGCGCAACGCGCAAAGGATCAGATCGCCCATCCACCGCGCCATGAGGATGTGTTCGACGGCACGTGGAATATGGATCATCTTGAGCAGCCCGTATTGACTAACAAATCCACTCTCGCGCATGCCTACCTGCTCGCCGAAGATTGGGATGCGGGATACGAACTTGCCGCGCGCGAAAAGGTGTTGGGGTGGAGCAGTCCCGAAGGGGCGCAAGGTCTGGTCGTGTCGTTTTTCCTCGCGCTGCTGTCTGGCAAGCAACCTGGCGCGCTGCCTGCGAACGTGAAGCAGCTCTGGGAATGGGGCTTGGAATACAGCAGTGGCTCCGGTTATTGGGAAGCAGGGGGCGAAAAGAAAGAAGATAGTGTGCTCGAACGATTGGAACGCGCGCATGCAGAGAGAATTGCCACGACATCCATGAGCCGTGGCAAGCAAACGCAATTTCTCGCGTGGTGCTTGGATGTCGCGAAGAAGCGCATGAACGCCATCGTGGGCGAACAACATCGCGGCAGTTACGACAAAGCCGCGGTGGTGATTCTTGCGTGCGCGGAGGTGTTACGGCTGCGCGATGATCGCGCGGGCGCAAACGCGGTGGTGAACGAGGCGCGCGAGCGGTTTCCGCGCCACCGCTCGTTTCAAGCCGAGTTGAACGCGCGGCTGGGCAAATGAAAGAGGGAGTGGAAAACATGCTTGCGCTATTCCGAATCATTGAGGGCATCGCGCTGCTCACGCTGGGACGCAAATTGTTCTGGCTCTTCGTCGCGCTGATCGGTTTTGAAGTGGGCGCGTTCGTCGCCGCGCGCGTTTTCACGCACCAACCCGACTGGATCGTGCTCGTGATCGCGATTGTCGCGGGAATCGTCGGCGCGCTGCTCGCGATCTTTTTGCAGCAGGTCGTTGTCGCCGGTGCGGGTTTTGTCGCGGGCGGCTATGTGGCGGTCGCATTGCTCGATCTGTTCAATCTGGATTTCGGCTTGCTCGCGTTGCTCGCGTTCGTGGTCGGCGGAATGATTGGCGCGGCGTTCGTAATTATGCTGTTCGATTGGGCGTTGATCGGCTTGTCGTCGCTTGCGGGCGCGATCTCGTTGACGCAAATCTTGCTGCCGCGCAGCGCGCTCGCGCTGATCGCGATTGTCGTGCTGTTCGTCGTCGGCGTTGCGATTCAAGCTGGGTGGTGGCAGAGTGAGCGGCGCAGGACGCGGTAGCAGCGCGTTCAAAAAATGGCGCGGTGAGCTCGCGCGCGTTGCGCCGTTGGGGTATTTGATGATATACTGTGAAGCGAAGGATGAACGGCAAGGAGCACAAAATGGAATGGACGATGGAACAACAGAAACAATTAGACGAGTTACGCGCTCGTCAAATGTCTGGGACGCTGACTGCCGATGAGCAAGCGCGACTGAGCGAGTTGACGCGCTTGCTGGAAGCCGATGAAGCGCGCTATCTCGCGCCAGTGGTTGACCAGATACGAGTGCAACAAACCGCGCTGCGCGAACGGTTACAATCGCTCCAGACGGAGAACGAAGCGCTTGCCCGCTTGCTGAATCAGCAGGAGCAACTTGTAGTAGATGCGCGGCAATGGCTGAAGCAATTTGAGCAGCGGCATCAGCAAATTCAACAAACGTATACGCGCTTGACGGGGCAGGTGTTGAGCGCGAATCCCTCATCCTGATGACAACGCAAGAAATTCGCGCCATCGTACGAGAAAGATACAATCGTCGTTGCGGGTACTGCAACGTCTCTGAAGTCTGGGTCGGGGGTGAGTTGGAGATTGACCACTTTCGTCCTTTGGCGCACGGCGGCACAGACGACTTGGTCAATTTGGTCTATGCCTGCACGACCTGCAATCGTTTCAAGGGTGATTATTGGCAATCTGTTGGTGCGCCCGAAGATTTGCGTTTGTTGCATCCTGCCGAAAACAATGTGAACGCGCACTTGGTCGAGACTACCGACGGGCGATTGGCGGGGCTAACTCCGCGCGGTTGGTTTCACATTGACCGATTACATCTAAATCGGTCCCAATTGGTTGCGCTTCGCCAGTTACGCCAGACCGAACGATTATTGCAGCGTGAACTGGCTCAGGCGCAAGCGATCAAGACCGAACTGCAGAAACGCATTCGCGAATTGGAAACCGAACTTGCAGAATTGCGAGAAATCATCGCGCGGCTAACCGGCTAATCAACGCAAGCGTCGCTTTTTTGCTTTGCCTCTCAAATCGTGATACAATAGTGCTGTAACCAACCTCGGCAAGCGGTCGCCGCGCGTCCTTCGACTTTGCTCAGGATAACGCGCGACGGCGTCTGGCATCCTCGTCAGTCGAAAAGTACCGTTTGCCTGTTCGCAAATCGTCAGGCGCGCGTTCGCTCGCGTGATTATTTGCGATGTCCCAGGAAGAGCAAATCAGTCTATGGCGACGCGAGACCGGACGCATAAACGATTTTCCTCGCCGTGCGACGAAGCATCGAGAGTGTTCCACGCCGATCACCTCCGCGTGTTCGGCGATGTGTTTGTTTTCTCTTTCCAAGTGATGGAACGCGAGCGATAAGATGAGAGTGCCCCACCCAATTCCATATCAAGGCAGTAAACGGAATATCGCCAAGTACATCTTGCCTTTTTTTCCGCACGAGATTAGCGCGCTCGTCGAACCATTTGCTGGCTCGGCGGCAATCTCGATTGCGGCGGCTTGTTATGGAAAAGCATCGCGCTTTCAACTCAACGATCTCAACAAGCCACTGATGGCTTTGTGGCACGAGATTGTTCACAACCCACAAGCGATTGCCGAAAATTACGCGCGGCTTTGGAAGGAACAACAAGGGAACGAGCGACGATTCTACGATCACATCCGCGACGAGTTCAACAAAACTCAGCGTCCTGATTGTCTGCTCTATCTTTTAGCGCGATGCGTCAAGGCGTCGGTGCGCTACAACCCAAAAGGTGAGTTCAATCAAAGTCCCGACAATCGCCGCATGGGTCGTGAACCCAAGAAAATGGCGGACGACATTTTTGCCGTCTCCAATCTTTTGCGCGGCAGAGTTAAAATTACAAGCAAGGATTACAAAGAGGTATTAGAAACTGTCGCGCCAGACGACCTGGTGTACATGGATCCGCCGTACCAGGGAGTTTGCGGCAACGGAGAGTCGCGTTACTTGGGTGGTGTAGATTTTGACGAACTGATGCAGGCATTAAGCCAACTCAATCGTCGTCACACGTCGTTCATTCTCAGTTACGATGGGCGCACAGGGAACAAATCGTTTGGCAAAGAATTGCCGCGTGAATTGGAATTGTACCGAATTGAAATTGAAGCGGGACGGTCAACCCAATCTACGCTTCTGGGCGGCGATGCGGTGACGTACGAATCTGTTTATGTCTCCAAGTCGTTGGTGGAGCGACTCGAAATACATCCTCGAAGATTGATAGACAAACTTGCGGCTCAGCGGACAGTACAACTCGCGTTTGTAACATAACAACTTCAAAGGAATCTCAATGCCTCCAAAACGTCCAAGCAAGAAAATCAGACAGCAGTTGGCGACCATCACGAACAAGCGAGCGCGAATTGTGATCGAACGTATCCTCAAGCATACGAACGATTGAAGCAAATCGCCCAAGCAAATCAATCGCCGATTCCTGAATACGTCAAGAAAATCATCGCCAAATCTGTGCAGGATAGATAACAATGAAAACCTTCGACCCCTCTCGACTCAACGCGATCATCGTCCCGCTCATCGCCGGCGGACTCGGCTTGCTCGTCGGCGCGGGGATGCTGCTCGCGCTCGGCGCGAATCCGCTCGACGCGTACGCCGCGATGTTGCAAGGCGCATTCGGCAGCCCCAACGCGTTCGCGGATACGCTCGTCAAAGCGTGCCCGCTGCTGTTCGTCGGCATCGGCACGTGCATCGCGTATCGCTGCGGCGTCATCAACATCGGCGGCGAAGGACAAATCGTGATGGGCGCGATTGCCGCGACGGCGGTCGGTCTCACGTTTCAAAACGTGCCCGCGATCCTGCTCGTCCCACTCGGACTCGTCGGAGGATTTCTCGGCGGCGCGTTCTGGGGCGGACTCGCCGGGGTGCTGAAAGTGAAATTCCGCGTCAACGAAGTGCTCAGCACGATTATGCTCAACTCGATCGCGGGATTTTTTATGGTGTTTTTGCTCACAGGTCCGATTATTGATCCGACGACCGCCGACAACGCGATCAAAATTCCGCAGACGCAACGTCTGCCGCTTGCCTCCGATTTGTGGCGCTGGATTCCCACGCGCTTTCACGGAGGCATTTTACTTGGCGTCGTCCTGGCGATTCTCGCGTACATTTTGCTTTGGCGCACGACGATTGGCTATCGCATCCGCGCGGTCGGCGCGAATGCGCGCGCGTCGAACTACGCGGGCATCAACGTTGGGCGTTATCAACTCCTCGCGTTTTTGCTGAGCGGCGCGCTCGCGGGCTTGGGCGGCGCGGTCGAGTTGCTTGGCGTGACGCATCGTTTGTTCAGCGATGGTTCGGCGCACGGGTTCACGGGCAACGCGGGATTCAACGGTATCGTCGCGGCATTGTTCGGCGGACTGCATCCCATCGGCACGATTCCCGCGTCGATCTTGTTCGGCGCGCTGCTTGTCGGCGCGAATCAATTGCAGCGCACGATTCAGGTGCCGTCCGCGTTCGTCGTCACACTCGATGGGTTGATCGTCGTGTTCGTCGTCGCGTCGCAAATCTGGGCGCAGCGGCGGAGCGTGAAACGTGTGGAAGCGAGTCCGCAAACGGTAAAGGATTTATGATTTACGATTTATGATTTAGGATTTCTCTTTGTGTGAGCGGGCAAATCAAAAATCAGAAATAGGATTGGCAATGATCAGCGAACTTTTCACCCTCAACGTTCTCGTCGGCATTTTGACATCGGGCGTGCGATTGGCGACATCGTACTTGTACGCGGCAATCGGCGAGACGTTCGGACAAATCAGCGGCGTGCTGAATTTGGGCGTCGAAGGAATTATGCTCGTCGCGGCGTACACGGCGTACGTCGTCGTTTTGCAAACCGATAATTTGTGGCTCGGTCTGCTCGCGGCGATCCTCGTCGGCTTGGTGATGGGCTTGGGGATGGCGTTCATCAGCGTCACGCTCAAAGCGGAACAAGGGATCAGCGGCATCGGCGTTTACTTGTTCGGGCTGGGGCTTTCCGATTTGCTGTACCGCATCACCGTCAAATCGCCGCAGACGATCAAGGGATTTCAAAATATCCAGATTCCCGTTCTCACCGATTTGCCGATTGTCGGTCCGATTTTGTTCAATCAAAATATTTTGGTGTACCTCGCGTTCGCGCTCGTGCCGATCGCGTGGTGGGTGCTGAACAAAACGACGTTCGGTCTGCAAGTGCGCGCGGTCGGACAAAACCCCGAAGCCGCCGACACGCTCGGCATCAGCGTCGCGAAGATTCGTTACATCACGGTAACGCTCGGCGGCGCGTTCTCCGGGCTTGCGGGCGCATCGCTTTCGATTGCGCTGCTCAACATCTTTCAGCAAAACATCACGAGCGGGCAGGGCTTTATCGCGGTCGCGCTGGTGTACTTTGGCGCGTGGCAGCCGTTCCGCGTGATGCTCGGCTGTTTGCTGTTCAGCATGGTGAACGCGCTGCAACTCTGGATTCAAGTCCTCAACATTCCGATCCCGCCCGACATCGCGTTGATGATGCCGTACGTGCTGACGATCATCGCGTTGATGTTCGCCGCGCGCGTCGCGTTCGTGCAGCCCGCCGCGCTGACGAAACCATTCGAGCGAGGCGAGTAGCCAGTGTTCAGTGTTCAGTATTCAGTGTTCAGTCTGAATACGGAATACTGAACACTGAATACTGAATTGAGGAGGTGATCCCCAGCGCCAATCTCCAATCTCTAATCTCTAATCTCAATTCAATTTCGGAGGAGAAGAAAAAATGAAACGATTGATTTTCGGTTTGCTCGTTCTGGTCGTCGCGCTGTCCGCGTGCGCGCCCGCGCCAGCACCCGCACCCACCGCCGCGCCGCCGACGGCCGCGCCGGCGGCGAAACCGTTCCGCGTCGCGTTGATCATGCCCAGCGCGGTCAACGACATGGCGTTCTCGCAAAGTATGTACGACGCGCTCGTCATCGTGCAAAAGGAAATGGGCGGCAAGGACAAACTCGATTTTGTCTACACTGACAATATGGGCAACGTGCCTGACGCCGCCGCCGCGATTCGCGATTACGCGACCAAGGGCTTTGATCTCGTGATCGCGCACGGCTCGCAGTACGGCGCGTCGCTCGCGGACATCGCGCCCGATTTCCCCAAGACCGCGTTCGCGTGGGGCACCGCCGTTGACACGTTCGAAAGCAAGGGCGTCAAGAACATCAGCGCGTACACCGTCCAAGCCGATCAAGGTGGCTATGTGCTCGGCGTGATGGCGGCGAAGTTGTCCAAGACCGGCAAGTTCGGTCTGATCGGTCCCATCCCGGCGGGTGATGGCAAACTGCACATTGACGGATTCGAAGCGGGCGTCAAAGCGACGAACCCGAACGCGAATGTCGCCAAGACGTTCACCCAATCGTTCAGCGACGCGGCGTTGATGTCGCAAGCCGCGCAAACGATGATCGCGAACGGCGCGGATATGCTGACCGGCACATCGCAGGCGGTCGTCGGCGCGATTGCGGTCGCGAAAGACAAGAACGCGTTCTGGTTCGGCAATCAATCCGAGCAGACGAAACTTGCGCCCAAGAACGTCGTCGCGACGCAGGTGTACGATTGGACGCCGTTCGTCAAAGAAATGATCGCGAACACCAAGTCCGGCAAACTCGGCGGCGCGGTGATGATCGGCACGCTCAAGAACAAAGTGCTCGTCGTCAAGTACAATTCCGAGTACACGCTCCCCGCCGACGTCAAGAAACTCGCGGACGATACGATCCAGGGTTTGATTGACGGCAAGATTCAAACAGGGGTAAAGTAGAAGGGATAAGAAGGCATCAGAAGGCATGAGAAGGCAAGAAGGCGAGAGGGCAGGGAAGGCGCGCCCTCTCCGCCCTCTTATGCCTTCTCAAGCCCTCTTAACCCCTCTTGAAGGAAACACATGGCCACGACGATCACCACAGTCGAATTGCGAAACATCACCAAACATTTCCCCGGCGTGCTCGCGAACGATCGCGTGTCGTTCGACGTGCGCGCGGGCGAGATTCACGCGCTCCTCGGCGAAAATGGCGCGGGCAAATCGACGTTGATGAAAATTCTGTACGGACTGTATCAAGCCGATTCGGGCGAAATCCGCGTCAACGATCAATTGATCAAAATCAAGTCGCCGACCGACGCGATGCGGCAAGGCATCGGGATGGTGCATCAGCATTTCGAACTCGTGCCTGTGTTCACCGTCGCCGAAAACATCGCGCTCGGTCTGCGCTCCTCGCGCGAGCCGATGACGGATTTGGACGTCGTGGGCAAACGACTGGTCGCGCTGGGCGAACAGTACGGTCTGCGCGTCGATCCGCGCGCGCTGGTGTGGCAACTCGCGGTCGGACAGCAGCAGCGCGCCGAAATTCTCAAAGCGTTGTATCGCGACGCCGCGCTCTTGATTCTCGACGAGCCGACCGCCGTGCTGGTGCCGCAAGAAGTGGACGATTTGTTCGTCACGTTGCGGAAACTCACCGACACCGGACACGCGCTCATTTTCATCAGTCACAAATTGCACGAGGTGATGAAGATCAGCGATCGCGTCACGGTCTTGCGCGATGGGCGCGTCGTCGGTACGGTCGCGACGAAAGAGACGACGCAGAAAGAACTCGCGCGGATGATGGTCGGGCGCGAGGTGGTGGATGTGTGGGACAAGCCGCCTGTGAAATCGGAGGAGGTGGTTCTGCAAATCGAAAAACTGTCTGCGCTAAACGACAAAGGATTTCCGTCGGTAAAGAATCTTTCGCTCGACGTGCGCGCGGGCGAGATCGTCGGCGTCGCGGGCGTGTCGGGTAATGGACAACGCGAACTTGCGGAAGCGCTCGCGGGGTTGCGGCGCGTCGAGAGTGGCGCGGTTTCGGTGTGCGGCAGCGATCTGACGAATCATCCGCCCGCCGATGTGATCGCGGCAGGCGTCGCGTTCATTCCCGAAGAACGCATGACGATGGGCGTGATTCGCGATTTCACCGTGCAGGAAAACGCGATTCTGGAAACGCACGCGAACGCGCCGCTGTCGCGCAACACGCTGTTCGATTTCGGTAAGATCGCCGCGCATACGACGCAACTCGTGCGCGAGTACGATGTGAAAACGCCGACGCTCGATACGCCCGTCAAAGCATTGTCGGGCGGCAATATTCAAAAGCTGATTCTCGCGCGCGAACTGTCGCGGCAACCCAAGTTGCTCATCGCCGCGCAGCCGACGCGCGGGGTGGACATCGGCGCGACGGAGTACATCCACAAGCGTCTGATCGAACAGCGCGCGCAAGGCACCGCGATTCTGCTCATCAGCGAAGACCTCGACGAAGTGC
>DYJA01000006.1 GCA_020723345.1 Candidatus Aquidulcis sp.
GCCGTTTGTCCCTGCCACGAACTCAACTCAACCGGCTACCGGCTGAGTAGTAACGTCGGTCCTTGGATTCCCGGTTTGGAAAATCATCTCGCGAATTGCGCGGTCAAGGCAGACGCGGAAACCCAAGTGATGTACAACGACACGCCCGATCCAATCTATCGCGCGCTCGCGTGGTCGGATGGAAAAGATCGCGTGATCCTGCACATCAAGTGCGGCGGGAATTATCCGTAGCGACAAGCGGAAATATAAAGCCGACGCGAAAAACGCGTCGGCTTGTTTCTCAATCGTCCTACGCACTTGCCTGTCATTTCGGCGAGCGGAGCGAGGACGCGCAGCGTCTCGCAAATGTGGAGATTTCTCGCTCCGCTCGAAATGACACTGCGTAACGTCAATCACTCAATCGTCAAGCGGAATGACGTTGGCGTCAAGTTCTCATTGTAGACCCGGACGTAAAACCGCGCCGCCACCGGGAATGCGCCGACCCACACCAGATCCTTGGTGTGGCAACCGGTATCGGACGCCGGCGCGCCGGTATCGCAGTCTATCGTGTACGTCGTACCTTGACCGAGATGCGGACGTTCCCACCAAGTATGGAGATCTTCAGCCGCGTACAGTTTGAAATTCACACCTGTGCCATCGCCGTTCACCAACCGGATCGTTTTCTTCGGACGCTCCGCCGGATCGGCGGTGCCGGGATAGTCGAAGATATACCACACGCCGGATTGTGGAGCAAGGACGTGCTGTCCGCGTGGGAAGGAAAACGCTTTGGCTGGGTCATCCAGGTTGAACAAGACCCCGCTGGTAGTCGACGCCGCGCCGAAACCGGTCACCGGCACCGGCAGCGGCGTCGCAGTTGCCCGGCTCACCGACGCGACGGGCGCACTGATGTCCAAACCGGTCCCGCTCCCCGTCAGATAAACTCGGACGCCGAAGGGGTTCGCGTTTGTGACGCGGGCATAGTAGTCGCCGGTTGTTGTAAGTACACCCGACCAGAGCAGGTCATTCGATATACATCCGCCTTGCGCGGCGGCAAGACCGGTATCGCAGTTCACTTCGTACGGCGCGCCGCGCGCGAGCGGTTGGCTTTGGGGCCAATTCGTCGCGACGTCCGGCATCCAGATATCAAAGTCTAACCCGCGCCGATTTCCAAAAATCATTCGCAGTGTCGTCGCGGGCTGCGCGCCGGTTGCGCTTGCAGTGTGGGTGAAACGCAGCCACAGAGCCGACCCAGCCGGAACCACGTGCCGTTGATTGTCCAGGTTGATCGCGCTCGATGGTCCGGGATCGCTCAACCCCTGCGCCCCGGCAGTCAGCGCGCTCAGCGCCACGATCAGAGCCGCAAAGAGCGCGGCGGCGCTGGCGATGCGTATGTGCTTCATAACTGTTCCTCCTTCTGCTTGTCATTCGAAACAAGTGAAACCATTATACGCCTATCTCGTCGGCGGTTTCAAGTCGGCGGGTTAATTTTTAACAAGTTTTTTGTACAAATTGCGATACGTCAAACCCCTTGACTCTCCCCTAGCGGGAGGGTGTATAACGTTGGCGAGGTACCTCGATGTTCAAAATCGGTGATTTCTCAAAACTGTCTCAGGTGACGGTGAAGGCGCTGCGGTACTACGACGAACTCGGTCTACTGAAACCGGTATCGGTGGACCGCTTCACCGGCTATCGCTACTACTCCGCCGATCAACTGCCACAACTCAATCGCATTCTCGCGCTCAAAGACCTGGGTTTGTCGCTCGAACAGATCGCGCAACTGTTCGCCTCGCGCGACAAACTCACCGTCGAGCAGATGCGCGGGATGCTGCGGCTGAAACAGGCGGAAGCGCAAGCGCGCGTGCGCGACGAGCAAGAACGGTTGGCGCGGGTAGAAGCGCGGCTGAGACAAATCGAAGAGGAGGGCAAAATGCCAACGTACGAAGTCGTGATCAAAAAGGTTCCGCCGCTGCGCGTCGCGTCGCTGCGCGGCACCATTCCAACTTTTCCGGAACAAGGCGAACTGTGGAACGAACTGGAAGCGCATCTCGCGCAACAGCGCATCCAGCCGACGGGTCCGTGCTTGACGCTGTACCACGACGCCGAGTACAAAGAGCGCGACATCGACGCCGAAGTGTGCGAGCCGGTCGACGCGTCCGCGCGCGGCGGCAGCGCGCGCGTGAAAATTTACGATCTGCCTGCCATCGAGATGATGGCGTGTGTCGTACATCACGGATCGTTCAACACGCTCACACAGGCGTACAACGCGCTGATGCAGTGGATTCAGCAAAACGGCTATCGCATCTGCGGACCCGACCGCGAAATTTACATCAAGACCGGCGTTCCAGCGCGCCAAGACGATCCGAGTTACGTGGCGGAGATTCAGGTGCCGGTGGAGAAAGTGTAGCGCGGGGCAAACGCGCCAAAGACGCCAAAGATGCCAAAATGATTTTCGCGGAGGTTGCGAATTCAGCGCGGCGAGTGGAAACGACGAACCCCGTTGTCAGCGGAGACAGCGGGGTTTTGTTGCGGAATGTGTACCGGGAAGATCATGGTACTTGCGTCAAGCATTGTTTGTCTTGGTTTGTTTTGCCTGCCAACGCGATAGAATTGCTGCAAGAAGTAGGAGAACTGCTAACAAGGGCCACGAAAGCCACAAGTATGGTTTCCATTCTTCGGGCAATGTGTTGCTTGCGACATTGCTAACAAGCACAATAGCAACTCCAAGAATGGACAACGCAATGGACACTATGCGAACCGACCATTTTGCCGTCTTTGGCGCAAAAGTTGGTGCGGGTGTTTGCATCGCCATTGCTTGGTTCGCGGTCGGTATCTTAAGCGGCTTGTTCAATCGATCTTCGTTCAGGGCTTTGATGCTTTCTACCACCTCCCTCAGAGTCCGATTTTTCCCCAATCCCACAAAATAACTCAAGACTGGATCGCCTTTTACTTCTGGTTGTTTCAGTCTTATCATCAACGCCCTATAATACACTTCATCTGCACCAAACTGCTTGGCTATTACCGAATCCCAAGTACTTGCTAACTGCTTCATCAAAGGCTTGAATTCTTTTTCTATGTACTCGTTCCAATTTTCATAACCGTCTTCGCGCACACAATCGTCAAGGATTTGTTGCGCCTCCAAGTCTCCGCGTTCAACTGCTTTTTCCAGGTCGCAGATTTCGTCCAGCGTCAAGTCATCGTTGCCCTCTTGCTTGCGTTTTTGCCAATCTTGTAGTCGCATTTCTGTTCTCCAAACAAGGATTCGCTCGCGTTCCGATTGACGCGGACAGCTTGTTGTGCGGCACTCATGTGTCTAACTCTGCAGCAAGATCGCCCACACTACTTGACGCAGTCCAGGCGATTGGTGCAGACGAACTTGCGCTGATGCGTCTTGGCACTCGCGTCAACGAATGTTCAACGAATAAACGAATGACGTGATCTCGGCGCGCGCTATTCGTTCATTCGTTCCCTCATTCGTTGACACCGAATTTCCCACATCCATATTTTACCAGAAAACCCAGGCGCGTGCAAGCAAAAATCGCGCGCCGCCGACGGTTGCAAACCGTCGTCTAACAAGGTCAAAACACGTTGGAAACGTGTTCGCGATTCCGCACAATCCGATTCATCGGATCCTTCGACTACGCTCAGGACATGTTTTCACTTCGTTAGACGCCGAATTCGATTCGGCGGTCGGACGCGCGCGTCTTGCCACTTGCCACAATCGCGAATCTGACTATAATCGGAGCCAGTCAACGACAGGGAACAAGCGCCGCCTGATCGCCCAGCGAGCCGGACAAAGTCGGTGCAAGTCCGGCGCGAATTCATCGGCGTTCGCCGCCCTCGAGACGCGAGAGGAAAACCGTAGGGGCAAAGCTGCGTCTTTGCCCACGCGGCAAGTAAACCTCGCCGGTCGCTCCCGTTACCGAGCGCACGAGGTTCGGCGCGCAAACGCCGGACGAATCGAGGTGGTACCACGAGATCAAACTCGTCCTCCGTTTTTGGGAGGGCGAGTTTTTCTGTTGTCATTGCGAGGAGCATCCTGAGCGGAGCGACGAACTTTGTCGCGGAGTCGAAGGACGCGACGAAGCAATCCCCAAACTGTGAGGTGGAGATTGCTTTGAGCGGAAAACGCTCTCGCAATGACACAGGCGAATGGAGGAACCATGAACGCAAACGAATTACGCGAACAGTATCAACAATTCTTCGAAGCGCGCGGACACAAACGCATTCACTCCGCGCCGCTCTTGCCGGAAAACGATCCGACAGTTTTGTTCACGACTGCCGGAATGCATCCGCTCGTCCCGTTTTTGCTCGGTGAACCGCATCCGCTGGGACGCCGACTCGTCGACGCGCAAAAATGTTTACGCACCGACGACATTGACGAGGTCGGCGACACGTCGCACCTGACATTTTTCGAAATGCTCGGCAACTGGTCGCTCGGCGATTATTTCAAAAAGGAATCGCTCGCGTGGAGTTACGAATTTCTGACGCGCGATCTCGCGCTCGATCCCGCGCGCCTGTCCGTCACCGTTTTCGCTGGCGACGCGGACGCGCCGCGCGACGACGACTCGGCGGAGATTTGGCGATCTCTCGGAATCCCAAACGCGCGCATCTACTTTTTGCCGAAGAAAGATAATTGGTGGGGACCCGTGGGCGCGACCGGACCGTGCGGTCCCGATTCCGAAATTTTCTACGACACCGGCAAGCCCGCTCATCCCGGTTGCGCGCCCGGCTGCGCGTGCGGCAAGTGGTTCGAAATCTGGAACAATGTTTTCATGGAGTACAACAAAACCAGCGACGGTCGCTACGAAAAACTGCGCCAGCAAAATGTCGATACCGGGATGGGGATTGATCGCACCGTCGCAGTCTTGAACGGGTACGACGACGTGTTCCGGGTGGACACGCTCGCGCCGCTCATCGCGCGCGTTGAAGAATTATCCGGGCGACGCTACGCCGACAACCTCCACGCGTTCCGCGTCATCGCCGATCACGTCCGCGCGGCGACCTTCGCGATTGCCGACGGTGCGACGCCGTCAAACGTACAAGCCGGATACATCGTCCGCCGCTTGATTCGCCGCGCGGTGCGGTACGGACGCGATCTGGGCATCGCGCACAATTTCTGCGCCGATTTGTCCGACATCGTCGTCGACACGTTCGCGCACGCGTATCCCGAATTGGAACGCAACCGCGCGCGCATCGGCGAGGAGTTGGAGCGCGAGGAAACCAAGTTTCAAGCCACGCTCGCGCGCGGGCTGCGCGAGTACCAGAAAAAAGTCGAGCGGATTCAGGGCAAAGGCGAGACGATCATCTCCGGCGCGGACGCGTTCGATCTGTTCGAGACGTACGGCTTTCCGCTGCCGCTGACCGTCGAACTCGCGCGCGAACAGGGGTTGCGCGTCGACGAACCTGGGTTTGAGGCGTTGTACCAAGAACACAAGGAAATGTCGCGGCGCGGCAGCGAGCACAAATTCAAAGGCGGCTTGGCGGATCACGCGGCGGAGACGACGCGCTTGCACACCGCGACGCATTTGCTTCACCAAGCGTTGCGCCAAGTCCTCGGCGCGTCGGTGCATCAAATGGGATCGAACATCACGGCGGAGCGATTGCGTTTCGATTTTTCGTACGCGGAGAAATTAACTCAGGAGCAAATCGCGCAAGTCGAAGAAATCGTCAACGCGCAAATTGCGAATGACTTGCCGGTTTCAGTACAAGTGACGTCGCTCGATCAAGCCACTGCTTCCGGCGCGCTCGCGTTCTTCGGCGAAAAATATGGCGAGCAAGTCAAGGTGTACACGATTGGCGCGTTCTCGAAAGAAGTGTGCGGCGGTCCGCACGTCACGCGCACCGGCGAGTTGGGGAAATTCAAAATCACGAAACAAGAATCGGTGGGGCAAGGCGTCCGGCGCGTGCGCGCGGTGTTGGTTGATCAAACCTTGCGAAGGTTGACCTGAAGGCGCAAGCCGAATTCGAGATCAACCTTCGCAAGGATGAGCTACCGGAACGCCGCATCAAAAAATCCAATCATCCGCGCGGCGTATTCATCGGGGCGATAATATGGTCCGTCGCAATGGTACGCTTCGGGAATGATCCACATCATCGCGTTCTTTCCGGCGTATCGCGCGAGGTACTCGACGCGGATAGACTCGCTGCCAAAATGTGGATGCGGTGTGCCACCAGCCACCATCATAATCGGGCGCGGCGCAATCGTGCCGATGATTTCGATCATCGACGCGGGGGGCGGGACGTTCAGTCGCCATGTGAACATCCAATCGATGATGTAACCCGACAAAGTTGCAATACCGGTCGCCCAATTGTGCGGCGGCGGAAGATCGTTGGCGCGAATACCGGATGGTCCATCTGCCCAGACGGCTTTGATCTCCGGATAGTACGCCGCGCCTTGCAGCGCGATTTGTCCACCAATCGAACACCCCGCGATCCCGATCTTTTGCGAACTGCCTTGCGCGCGAGTCTGAATATAACGCACCGCGCCGCCGACATCCGCCGCGTCCTGCCAACCGTACGAACGATTTTTCCCCGCGCTTTCGCCGGACGCGCGCTCGTCGTACAGCAACACGCCGTAACCGGCGCGCACCAACTTGTCGGCGTGCCAGAGCATCCCCGCGCGATTGCCGCCGTACCCGTGCAGCAAAATGATCGTCGCGCCGTTCCGCGGCGGAACGAACCAGCCCGCCATTTTTAGATCGTCGCCGCCGGAAAAAGTCACGGCTTCAACTTGAAACGGCAGACCACCTGGGATCTCAACCGTGCTGGGCGTGGGCGTAATATCACTGTCAACCGCTTTGTAATCTTCGTAAAGCAAAACACTTCCGCCGATGATGACGAATGCGACGACCGCAAATCCGATCAGCCGCAACGCGTACGCGACGACGTTCCGCGCTTTGCGCGGCGATTGTCGCCGCGACAAAACGCGCACGGCAAATAACAGCGCGACGACCAACGCGGCAATCAACAACAAATCAGCAAGCGGTACTTGCGGCATAGCAATCATTCCTCCCAATCTTCAAAGATGCCGCGTTCGCGGTTCTTGCGGCATTTGAATGGATCGAAAATGCGACCGTTCATCGCGATGTAAACACCGTCGCGCAATGCCGAGACCACGCCCACCGCGACGCCCACGTTGAACACCGCATCGCTCGATTTGAAATGCGCCGGTTCCATCGCGCCGGTCAAGACAATGCACTTGCCGGGAATATCGCTCAACCGTTTCGCAGTTTCGATCATCGTGTCGGTCCCGTGCGTCACGATGATCTTGGGGCAAGGTTCGGCGGCGACGTGCGCGCGCACCAACGCGCGATCTGCGTCGTCCATATCCAAACTATCTTTGCGTAACAGCGACTCGATTTCGTACTCGAACGCGATCGGCAACCCGTCGAGAATTTCCCGGACGTTTGGAAAGCCGACTTGGTACGCGCTCAGTCGATCAAAGTAAACCTTGTCAATCGTTCCGCCAACCGAGAATATTTTGATCTTCACTCGCACCTCCCAGGATGCCGCGCCAACCTGGTTTGCTTATATGCGATAGAATATTTTTTGTCAAAATTGACTTTCGGACAAAAGCCGGTACGATGCAAGACGTTGCAAGGTGGTTTTCCAAAAACCGTTTGCGATTGAGTTCGTAGCGCGCGATTTATCGCGCTCAAGCGCGCACTACGAACCTATTTTCAAAGGAGACGTCCATGGCTAACCCGCTAGAGTTTTACGCCGCGCTGGGCGCGATGACAGACCCACGCGCGCACGCCCCGCTCTTCGCCGACTTGCCGCGCGATGTCGCGTCGCTCTGCAAAATCGTGCAAGGGCTGATGATTCACATTTTTTGGGCGGAGCGTTACGGGCTTAAACTGTCCGACGAACGCAAGAATGAAGTGCAGATTCGCGCGGTTGCCCGCAAACTTACGCGCATCCTCGAACTCGATCCGCGTGCATTGAGCGAACCGCGCGCGCTCGACCAGAAACTCGTCGGCAACTGCCGCGATTTCACGGTGATGCTGACGGCGATGTTGCAGCATCACGGCGTACCGGCGCGCGCGCGCTGTGGTTTTAGCAAATATTTTCTAGCGGGCAAGTACGAAGACCACTGGGTCTGCGAGTACTGGAACGCCGCGCAATCGCGCTGGATTCTCGTGGACGCGCAACTCGACGATTTTCAGCAACAAGCATTGCGAATTCGCTTTAGTCCGCTCGACGTGCCGCGCACGATGTTCATCACCGGCGGCAAAGCGTGGCAAATGTGCCGCGCCGGGCAAGCCGATCCGGACAAGTTCGGCATTTTCGATATGCACGGCTTGTGGTTCGTCCGCGGCGATTTTATCCGCGATGTTGCCGCGCTCAACAAAATGGAATTGTTGCCGTGGGACAGTTGGGGGCTGATGGACATCGGACACAGAAAGGAAACTGCCGAGCAACTCGCGTTTCTGGATCGCGTCGCGGAATTGACGCAGGGCGACGTGCCGGAGTTCAACAAGGTGCGCGCGTTGTACGAAAGCGACGAACGCTTGCGCGTGCCGCCGGTGATCACTTTGTATCCAAGTGGTCACGGAGAAAAAATCGAACTAGCGAAGGAGATCGACGCATAGGTAAGGGCGAAGCATTTTTCGCATCCTTCGACTCCACTGCGTTCCGCTCAGGACGAAAAATGCTTCGCCCTTACTTGGCGCAACCACACAGCCGGCGCGGCAAGTTTGACGTACGCCGGAGATTTCTCGCTCCACTCGAAATGACAAACGGCGGAGTAAATAAAAAACCTTCCGGGTTAGCCCGGAAGGTTTTCTTTGCGGCTTGGCTAGAAAAGCCCAACCCACGTCAACAAACGCGTGATCGGCGACTTGTGCACAGCGGGTCTGCTCTTCGTCGATGCGCGCGTGGCGCGCTGCACTAACCGTCGCTGCTCTGCTTCGCGCAAAAGATCGTAATATCGTTCTTGACCATAGTCTTCGATTTCGCCCAAGCCGTGCGACGACAATCCAGTTCGATGATTGAATGTGTTTCTCTGCATGATATAACCTCCTGTTCGCAGAATTCGCAATTTGCCGCTTGACCATCCATTGCAATATACTCCTTGCCCGCATGGAGAATGTCCGAAAACCGCAAGCAGATCGCAAGGAGATCGCACGCATTTTCAAAGACGTGGTATAATGCCCCTTGCGAAAGTTTATTCTGGGCGGAGTCGAAGGAAACCTTCGCAAGGTTGAACGGCAAGATCAGGAGAGAGAATGGCGCGACTTGCGCTGTCGCTGCTGGGATCGTTCCAAGTCAATCTCGATGGAAAACCCGTCACCGATTTTGAATCGGATCGCGTGCGCGCGCTCTTGGCGTACCTCGCAGTCGAAGCGAACCGTCCGCATCGCCGCGACGCGCTCGCCGCGCTGCTCTGGCCCGATTGGCCCCAACGCTCCGCGCTGACGAATTTGCGGAACGCGCTCTCCAATTTACGCAAAACGATTGGCGACCGCGCAACGGCTGCGCCGGTCTTGCGCGTCAGTCGCGAAACGATCCAATTCGATTTGACCAGCGATTGTTCGGTGGACGTCCAGACATTTCGATCCTCGACCGCCGCGGATCAAACCGCGACCCATTTGGAACAAGCGCTCGAACTTTATCGCGCGCCGTTTCTCGATGGTTTCGGTCTGGACGACAGCGCGCCTTTTGAGGAGTGGGTTCAAAGTACGCGCGAGCAACTGCACCGCCAATGTTTGGCGGCGCTGGATCAACTAGCCGAACACTCCGAACAGCGCGGCGACCTGACGCAAGCCATCGAGTACGCGTGGCGACAGATCGATCTTGCGCCGTGGCAAGAGCAAGCGCATCAACGCGTGATGCGTCTGCTCGCGTTGAGCGGCAATCGCAGCGCGGCGCTCTCGCAGTACGAAACGTGCCGGCGCGTGTTGCAGCAAGAATTGAACGTCGAGCCGTCGCCGGAAACGATCGCGCTGTACGAGCACATTCGCGCCGGAGACTTGGCGTCGCAAGCGGACGCGTTTGTAGTGCGCGCTTTAGTGCGAGACAAGCGCGATGAATCGCGCACTACAAACTTGCCGGTTTGGCTCACGCCTTTGGTTGGACGCGCGGACATGCTGGCGGAGATCAAAGATCGTTTGCAAGATCCAAATTGCCGATTGCTCACGCTGCTTGGACCCGGCGGCAGCGGCAAAACCCGGCTCGCGGCAGAAGTCGCCGCGCGACTCGCGAATACTTTTCCGCAAGGCATCCACTTTGTCTCGCTCGCGTCGCTGCAAGCGCCGGAAAATATCGTGCCGACGGTGGCGCACACGCTCGGCTTGTCTTTTCAAGAACAAGACGACTCGCTTCAACAATTGCTCCACTACTTGCGCCAGAAAACCCTCCTTCTGATTTTGGATAATTTCGAGCACTTGATCTCCAGTCCCGAACCGGAATGTGAAAGCGGCGTCGAGATCGTCAACGCGCTGCTCCAAGCCGCGCCCGGCGTCAAAGTGTTGATCACTTCGCGCGTCGGATTGAACGCGCAAGGCGAATATTTGCTGCCGGTGCCGGGCATGGGATACCCGGAGCAATCGGCTGCCACGTCCGACGCGCTCACGTACAGCGCGGTGCAACTTTTCATCCAAGACGCGCGGCGCGTTCGTCCTGGGTTTGATCCAACCGGCGACGACCTCACGCCGATCGTCGAAATTTGTCGGCTGGTACAAGGCATGCCGCTGGGAATTTTGCTCGCGGCGGCGTGGATGCGGATGCTTTCGCCCGCTGAAATTGCAAGTAAACTTGCCGCGCACAAATTGGATTTCTTGGAATCGGAATGGCGCGATGTGCCGGAGCGGCAGCGCAGTATGCGCGCGGTATTTGATTATTCGTGGCGGCTGTTGAGCGAACGCGAGCGACAGGTACTCGCGGGACTGTCGGTCTTTCGCGGCGGTTTCACTTTTTCGACGGCGCAGCACATCGCCAAGGTCGATGGAACAGCGGCGACCCTGCGCGATTTGATGGGGCTGATCAACAGTTCGATGTTGCAGCGCGCGCCGACCGGTCGGTACGAGATTCACGAATTATTGCGGCAGTACGCCGAAGAAAAACTGCGCCAGTTGCCCGACGGCGAGCAAGCGACGCGCGACCGGCACGCGGCGTACTTTACGACGGCGCTGCGCCGCTGGGCGACGGATTTGCAAACGACGCGCCAGCCAGACGCGCTCGCGGAAATGGACGCCGAACACAACAACGTGCGCGCGGCGTGGGCGTGGGCGATCAAACATGGACAGATCAATTCGCTCGCCGATGGAATGCGCGGGCTGGGATTGTTTTGCGATTGGCGCGCGCGCTACAAGGAAGGCGAAAAAGCGTTTCGCGCGGTCGCCGAGAATATCGCCGCGAACGATTCGGCGCAATCTATCGAGCAACTTGAATTGTGGGCGAGCGCGCTCGCCTGGCAGGCGCGTTTCAATCAACGCCTCGGACGCGTCGAAAGCGCGCGCGAATTGGCGCAGGAGAGTTTGGACGCGCTCGAAGAATTGACGCTCGACGGCGAAGATGTGCGGCGGCAGCGCGCGCTCGCGCTCGAAGTAATCGGCGAGATCGAGTTGCACTTGGGCAATTCCGTCAACGGCAGAGAGCCGCTGGCGCAGAGTTTGGCGTTGTACCGCGAATTGAACGATCGTCGGTCGGTCGCGAACTGCTTACGAAGTTTCGGGCGGCTGGCGGAGCGGATGGGCAATTACGAATGGGCGGCGCAAATGCACCAGGAAAGCGTCGAGATCAGTCGCGCGCTCGGCACACCGCGCGATACCGTGGACGCGCTTTTGGATCTGTACGTCGATCTGCAATGCCTGGGTCGCTACGACGAGTCCGGGCGTTTGTTGATCGAGAGTCAAACGATTTGCGAAAAACTCGGCGACCGCGCCGCGCTCGCCGCCGTTCGTTATCGGATGGCGATGGATCAGATGGACGGTTCACCCGCCGAGAGTCTCGCGATGTTGGAAGAGTGCGTCGCCGCGTACGCCGACCTGGGGGATCGGCATCGGCAAATGCTCGCGCTCATGCGCGCGGGCGAAGCGCAAATGTACCTGGGTCGGTACGCTCCGGCGCGCGCGGCATTGCAAGAGAGTCTCGCGTGGTATCGCAAAGTCGATAATCGCTGGGGCACCGGTGCCGCGCTCCGGTTGTTGGGAGAACTCGCGCTCGCGCAAGGTCGCTACGCGGAGGCAGTGCACCTCGCGCAAGAGAGCATCGTCGCGTTTCGCCGGAGCGGCGCGCGTTCGGACGTGGGCTGGGCGCTCGCGTGTCTCGGCGCGGCAGCCGCCGCCGCGCGCGAATTTGATCAGGCGCGCCAAGCGTTGGCGGAAGCGCTGGACGTCGCGCTCGAATTTCGCCATCGCGCCGCGCCGACACACATCTTGCTGGGCGCGGCATTGCTCGCGGCAGGAAAAGGACGCGCCGCCCGCGCAGTCGAACTGTGGGCGGCGGCGTCAGCGTACTCGTCCTGGTTTACGACGGCGCGCTCGTACCAAGACATTTATCGCCAACACATTGCGCCGGTCGTCGATTCACTACCGCGCGATGTGATCGCCGCGGCGGAAGAACGCGGGCGCGCTACAGATGTGTGGGCGACACTCGAAGAATTAAAGCGCGAAATTACTTTTCCCTCAGATTAAAGCCGGAGACTTTCCACGTTCCACCGACTTGCTCCAGCACGAGCCGCACTGTTCCTTCGCGATTACCGGTGAACGTCACCGTCCCGTCGAGTTGTCCCGTGTCGTTTTCGATATTGCGCGAGGAAAAAGACCACGCCGTCGGTTGGACGCGCCCGTTTTTGATGCGCGTGTCCAAGCCCTGCGCGCTGCCCAGTTCTCTTTGCAAAGCGGGCGTGCAAAGGTTGTATGCCGCAGCCGCGTCGCCGTTTTTCAGCGCGGTCATAAAATTTTCGCCCGCGGTGGCGGCCGGTTGAGTCGCTCCAAAACCCAGCGCGACTGCCACCCCAATCAAGCACACGCACAAAAAACACAATCCCAGGATTGCGCCGCCGATAATCAAAAGCCATTTTTTATTCATATCGTGCCTCCTTTGCGAACAAAGGTAACATGGTTTCCAAGTTTAGTCAATAGACCCTGTAAAAAACCTGGGCTTGTAGGTCAAGCATGTCTTGTCATTTCGAGCGGAGCGAGAAATCTTCGCCAACGGAAAAGAGATTTCTCGTCGGCAATCCTTCGACTCCACTCCGCTTCGCTCCGTTCCGCTCAGGATGCCGCCTTGAAATGACAACTCCGTCAGAGCGTTGCGCTCTGACGGAGTTTCGCGACTAGAGCAACTGGAACAACCATTCCGGCGTCAATTGGAAAAAGAGCGCGTTTAATCTTTGAAAGTTATCGGTCAACAGCAGCACGCCCATCAGCAAAAGCAAGACGCCGCTCGCGATCTCTACTTTCCGCAAATGCGGACTGAATTGCTTGAGCCAGCGCGTCGCGCTCCCCAACGCGAACGCGGTCAACAAAAACGGAATCCCCAAACCTGCCGCGTACGCGATCAGCAACCCCGTGCCTTGCCACACTGTCGCCTCTTGCGTTGCAAGCGCGATCACGCCGGACAACGTGGGACCGATGCAGGGCGTCCACCCGGCGGCGAACGCCATTCCGGTCAGCAGCGAAGTAGGGTAGCCGAGCGCGCGGTTGCGAATTTCGACGCGCGCTTCCTGATACAAAAATGGAATGCGGACGATGCCGATGAAATGAATGCCAAAGACGATCAGGATCACGCCTGCCGCGCGCGCCAGATCGGTCTTTGTAAAAATCACCGTGAGCACCGAGAGCGCGCTCCAGATCGCGATAAAGATCAGCGTAAAGCCAAGCACGAACGCCGCCGCGTGCGCGACGGCTTCACGCCGCGCGGTCGTGATTCCTTCCGGCGTCACCGCCGCGCCGCTCAAGTAACCAATGTAAATCGGCACCATCGGCAGGACGCACGGCGAGAAAAAGGACAACAGTCCTGCGCCTATTGCAATTAGTACAGACATATTTGAACCTCGTGGGAAATTAGAGGAAATCGAAAGAACTCTGGGCTTTCAGGGCGACGCGCAATTGTTCGTGTTGGATCGGCGCAGCGATAGTTACGCGGTGGTCAATCAACAGTACAGGGATTTTGTCGAAATAGCGTTTGAAGAGCGCGTCGTCAGTCGTGATATCGATTTCGTCAATCGTCAAATCGAACTCGCCGCGCAAATCGTTCAACATGCGCCGCGCGTCGTCGCACAAATGACAACCGGGTTTGGAATATAGAACTGCCCGTCGTGTCATGGCTCACTGATTTGCGCGAACTTGAGATCGATGAACGCTTCCTCCATCGGACCGCCGATCACAATGTCGCGCACGATGCCTTTGCGATCGATAAAGACGCTCGTCGGCAAACCGCGGACGTTGTACATCCGCGCGGCGCGTTCATCGCGGTCGCGCACGATAGGGAAATTGACAAGCGTGTTGCGCGCGAACGTCAGCACGCCTTCGTCCGAGTTAGAATCGCCGGTGTTGACGCCAATAATGACGAATCCTTGGTCCTGATATTGTTTGTATTTGCGAACGAACGCGGGAAATTCCTGCCGACACGGTCCGCACCACGTCGCCCAGAAATTGACGAGCACCGGACGCCCTTGCAATTTCGACAACGTGATTTGCTCGCCTGTCAGCGCGGGCAGATCGATCTCCGGCGCGAGTTCGCCGATCTTGACGGTCGTTGGACGTCCGGACGCGGTACCGGACGCGCCGCCCAGGTTCGTCGGGATCAAATTGCACGCGCCCAGCACGAGCAAGAGCAAGCCGACAAATGCCCCGATGCCAAGCGCAGTCGCTTTCGTCTGCGCCGATTTGTCATTTGTCATTTTCATTCTTCCACCACATATTCAAACACCCAGAACGCGACGACGACAAACAGCACGTCGTACAGAATCAGGATGTTAAACCACAGCGCAACTTCGGAAAATGCGCGCGCCTGCAACGCGCCGACGGTCAATTTCACTGCCGCCATCAGCAACGGAATCGAAACCGGGAAGAGCAAAATCGGCAGCATCACTTCGCGCATCTTGGTGCTCGCGGCAATCGCGGACAAGAGCGTGCCCATCGCCGCGAAACCGATGGTGCCGAGAACGATGTAAAGGACGAGCGGAAACCACGGGAGCGCGACGTTGTTGAGAATCGCAAAAAGCGGCAGCGTCACCGCTTGCATCGCGGAGATGAAAATGAAATTGCTGATCGCTTTGCCGAGAAAGATCGCGCCGCGATCCACCGGCGACAGCAGCACGCCTTCCAAACTGCCCTTGTCCTTTTCCGCCGCGAACGAACGACCGAGACCCAGGATGCCGCTGAACGTGAAGGCAACCCACAAAACCCCCGCGCCGACAACCGTGATGTCCACACCTTGCAATTCAAACGCGAAATTGAAAATCACCAGGACGATGAGCGAAAAAACAACCATCGCCGACAAGTTCTCTTTGGTGCGGAGTTCGGCGGCGAGGTCTTTTTGAACGATGGCGAGAACTTGGCGGAGAAATCTCACTTGCGATCCTCCAAAACGCGCGCGTAAATTTCCATGAACCCGGCGAGGTTGTGCCACGCGCCGCGCGCCAAGTCGTGGACGACGCGTCCCGCTTTCAGAATGATCGCGCGGTCGCACACCGCGAGTCCGCGTTCAAGATCGTGCGTCGAAAACAACACCGCGCGCCCCGCGCGCTGCGCGTCCAGCATGATTTGATCGAGCAGGTCCGCCGCGACTTTGTCCAGTCCGGTGTACGGCTCGTCGAGCAAAAGCACCGCCGGGTCGTGCAGCAACATTCGCGCGATGGTCAGGCGCTGCTGCAAACCGCGCGAGAGCGTGCGCGTCACATCGTTCAAGCGATGCTCGATGCCGACGCGCGCGGCGACGGCGCGAATTTGTTGCGCGCGATTCGGCAAATCGTACAGCCGCGCGTAGAAATTCAAGTTCTCCCACGCGGTCAGATCGTCGTACATGAACGTCTGATGCCCGACAAAGCCGATTGCCGCGCGCGCCGCGTTCGCGCGTTCCAGCGTTGGAATATCGCCGACGAACACGCGCCCCGCGTTCGGTCGCGCGAGCGTACCGAGAATGCGGAGCAGCGTCGTTTTGCCCGCGCCATTCGGTCCGACGAGCGCGACAATCTCGCCGGGCGCGACTGAAAAAGTCACGCCGCGCAGCGCCCAGCGCGCGCCGAACTGCTTGTCCAGTTTTTCAACCGTGAGCAGCGGCGCGCTCACTTTACTCATCGATCTCCGCGAGTTGCGCTTTCAGCGCAGCGCGCTGTTCCTTGTATTCGGCTTCGTCGATCTTGCCGGCTTCAAACGCGTCGTCGAGATCGGCGATGTCTTGCAAAAGGTCTTCGTGCGATTCGTCTTGCTCTGCGTCGTCCGCATCTTCCGCGCTCGCCGCGCGTCGCCGCAACATCGGGAAGACGAGCAGCGCGACTGCCGCGACAATCGCCGCGCCGAGAATGACCAAGCCGATCGTTTGCGGATTAACCGGCAACGCGGTGGGCTGTCCAGCGGGCGCGGTCTGTCCGGGCTGTGTTGCTGCCGCGGGCAGTTTGTCCAGCGTGGCTTTGATCGTCGTGCCCGCCGTGAATTTATCCCCCGCCAACGCGATGAGTTTGGGCGCGTTAGGCACATTTCCCATTGGGCTGGGCGCGGGAACAAGTTGCTG
This sequence comes from Candidatus Aquidulcis sp., assembly GCA_020723345.1. Lineage (GTDB taxonomy): Bacteria > Chloroflexota > Anaerolineae > UBA4142 > UBA4142 > VGOB01. The sequence continues at coordinate 16,660 of DYJA01000006.1, forward strand.
GCTCTGCACCGTCTCGCCAACATCCGCGACGTAAAGCCCAAACCGCGCGACATCATTCGGCAACAGCAAATTGAATTCGTACTTGGGCGGGGCGACCGGCACATCGTACTGAAACAAAATTTGATCTTTGCCGGGACCGATCGGCAAGGTGTACGTCAAGACGCCCTCGCCGCGCATCGTCGTTTGATCCGCCGTCTGATCATCGAATTGAATATTGATCGCCTTCGCCAAAATCGGCAAACTCAGCGACAGCCGGTGCGGTCCGATCGACTTGCCGATGTAGATGCGGTCGCTTGTATTCTGAACGACGACGATTTGTTGAACCGCGAGCCAGGGCGATTGGACATCTACGACGAGGTGCATCTCGGTCACTTGGACGGCCGATGGATCTTCCGTCGCGTCGTAAACCGTAATCTCGGCGGGCAGTGTCGTCGAATTGGGCGAGGTGAACGCCATCACGTCGGAATAATATTCTACGTCGGCGTACCGCGCGGTGACTAGATACCGCGTCGTGGAAATCGTGTCGAGGTTCGTGAAGGAAAATTTTCCGCTTGCATCACTCATCGCCGTCTGGGTAACAATCGAGGTCGCGCCTTGCGCGGCGAACATCAAGGTCACTGTCAAATTCGCGGTGCTGGATGGCTTGGCGTCCTTCGTGCCGTTGACGATTTTCCCTTCGATTTTGCCTTGCCCGCCGGTTTGCGCCTGCGCGCGCGGCGACGGCAACGCCATCCACGCGAGCGCGCCAAAAGCAAAGACGGCGAGCGTCAAACAAATCTTTTTGAGGAGAGACGAATTTTGCATTTCAAATCCTTTACTCGATAAAATGATCCAGGAGAAAACATCTTTCTCGTGAAAATGACAAACGCGCCAAGCGAACAGAATGTCTGGCGCGATGTGTCCCAGCGTCAGGACGGTCGAGAGTATAACACGCGATAGCGAATCGGTCAATTAGAAATGCCCGGACCGGAATTCAAACCCGCTTGACCGCGCGCCGACCGCGCGCGCCGCTCGCTTCGCGCGGCACCAGCCGCACTTCGACCCGCGCGTCGAGCGCGTTGGCGATGCGTTGCAAATAATCCAGGTTCTTGACCCGCCCGCGCGCTTCCAGCCGCGCGATGCTAGGTTGTTGCGTGCCGACGCGCTGGGCAAGTTGCGCCTGCGACATTTGCCGCTTGATGCGGAGGTCTATGATTTGCTTGATGATGGCAAACTCCGGTTCCAACGCTTCGTACTCGCGCCGAAATTCGGGGTCTTGCATTTGATCGGCAAGGAACACTCGAAAAGATGCGCTGCCCGCCGCTAGTTTATTGGTTTTGCCCATTCGATCCCCTCTCCTCTCTTGCTTGGTACTCTCGCATCCGCCGTTCAGCAATCCCCAAGTCGCCTTTAGGTATCTTGGTGGTCTTTTTGTCAAGACTGTGTAGCAAGATAAACCGTCGCCCAATCGCTGCGAAGTAAAGCACACGATAGTCACGCCGACCAACTGCTATGCGGAGTTCCCAAATCTTGCCTTGTACGTGTTTGCAATGGGGCATCCGCAGTAGTGTGCCATACATTTCCAGAAGATCAATCGTGCGTGCGATCCGTGCGCGGTCTTTCACCGGTAAAGCCGCCATCCATACTTTAACGGGATACTCACCGCGCGCGTCCTGGAAAAAGTCAACCTGCCATTTCAATGATCCTGACGTCATCGTCATTATAACCTCCTTGTTATGGCATGTCAACCATACCGCACCTTCCCGATCGCCTGCTTACGGCAAGATCGTCGTGCCCAACACTGCGTAGCGCATCGCCGACAGCACGCCGAGTTCGATCAGCGCGAAAAAAACGCCCGCCGCGAATGGGTTGAGCGCATCGAACAAAGTATCGGCGAGTCCCTCTTTGCGGAAGACCGAAACGAGAAAGACCGCGTTGATCAAGCCGACGAGAATCGGTACGCTCGCGCTCGTCACGATCGCGAGCGGATAGAGCAAAATGCCGAGGCGCGATTCGTTCGCGATGTACAACACCGCGCAGATCGCCAACGCGACGAGCACGCGTTTCCAGTTGTCGATGATCGGACGATTGTCGTCCACACGCCATAAGGAAAAATTCACGACCGGCGTCAGAATTCCGGCGAACGCGATGCCGGTCAACAAGCCGGTCGCAAGGCGCAGTTGCAGACGCGGTTCGTACAAGTACGGGATCATCGGCACGTTTTTGTGGAGATCGAACGCGAACGCGTTGACGCCGTCAAAGCCCATCACGCCGACGAAGAGAATGAGCGTGACGAGAATCGGCGCGGGCGGCATTCCTTTCGCGCGTCCGCGTCCGATGACCGTCAAGTACGCCCACACCGCGAGAAAGCCGACGTACATTCCAAAATCGCGCGCTTCGAGCGGCAGCTTGACCGGCTCTTCAGGATCGATCAGCGCAAACCCAGGAACGTTCGCGCGCAGAAACGCTTCACCCGGAAGCGTCGTGCCACCCAACCAGTACGAGTGGCTGATTCGCTGCGGTCAGATGCCGAAGCAAACGCCGTGCAGTTTGTCCATCAACGGAAACGGCAGCAGCAGAAAGATGGCGATCAGCGCGATCAAAAACGCGGGACCGATCCAGGGGATGATTTTCGCGCGCCGTGTTGATTCTGCGTTATTTGCTTTGAGCGATTCCAAAGTTGCTCTCCCGAAAAAGGGACACAGATAGACACCGATGCGCACTGATTTCTTATCTGTGTCAATCTGTGTAAATCAGTGTCCTAATGTGTTTCATCCGAACGGCGTTGAGCCAAGTTCATCACAAATTCTCTTGGATCGCGCGCGCGCGTTCGAATTGATAGCGCGCGTCTGTGTGCGCGTCGCGCATCGCATCGGCGAGGTACGGGAAAGCGAGCCACACCGAACCCGCGCCGAAGAGCGTACCCGTGATCGTCCGCAAGAGCGCGGTGCTCTCGTGAACCGGCAGGAACGGCAAAAGGTGAAGCGGGCTGGTGACGAGTTGCCACAGACCGTCAATCGCCATCGGCAGAATGGCGATGACAATGTAAACGCGCCAATCGAGTTTGGGGATATAGCGCCGGAACAATCCCATCACGACGAACGCGACGATCATCGCGCCATAGATCGCCGCGTCGCGTTCGCACCACGCCATCTTGTAGCCGAGTTGCGCGTTGCCCAGAAACTCGCGCCAGAAGAACGCGTCGGCGGGATCGTTCGTCACGTTGAGCGCGCGCTGCAATTCGTCAATCGTGTACGCCGGTTGATCGCCGAAGAAAAAGAAAGTCCGGTACGCGAGTTGATGACAGGTGAAACTGTACGCCTTGTAAATCAGTTCGGCGGGCGCGATCATACCGGCGCGCAGCAACACGGGCGCGAGGAACGGCAAGCCCGCAAAGAGCGCGAGAGAGATGATCGCGAACCAAAACCAATACTTTGTGATATACAAAACGACGCGATCAACGGCTATAATAAAACGCCGCATGCGCGGCGAGAGTGTCGAAGTTGTCATTCGAGTCCTATTTGGTGGCAATCAGGCAATCGGTCAACCGGTCAACCCAGTTGCCTGATCACCTGATCGGCCGATACTACGGTCCCAGCACATTCCATCGCCACGCGGCAGGCGGCATCGGAATGCCTTTGAGAAAAAGAATGTAGGGATCGTATCCGGCGCGCGCGAGCGCGTTCCAATCGGCGAGCGATTTCAGATCGGCTTCCGCGTACACTTCGCGCATCGCTTGGTACCAATTCAGCCCATGCATCTTTTGATAGTGCCAGTACTCCGCGCCGAGTTTGTTCGTCTTCCAATCCAGGTCTTCGCTGTCCTGCGACGAAATGCGTTCCCAACCGTACTGGCGCGCGAGTTCGGTGAAATCGACGTAGAAGCCGTACGGCACCGGTTTGCGCGTGCCGCCTTCGCCTTTGCCGACGACCCAGCGCGCGCGGTAACTGAAATCCCAGGGCGCGTCCTTCAACGGTTCGCCTTGCGTGCCGTCTTGCGCGGCAGTTTTCAAGTACATTCGCCAGTACGTTTCGCCCTGCTGATCTTCGCGCACAACTTCCAGTCCGCCGATGCCGCGCGGGTCGCTGTAATCGAGCCGCGTGTCGACGGCGCGCCCGGACTTGTGCCACGACAGTGTGTCGCACGTGTTGTCGCAGCGATACTCCAACGCGCGGAACATATCCGCGACGAGGGCGAAGAAATCGTAGCCGACTTCTTGTTTGACGCGCGTTTGCAGCGCGAGCAGCGAATCCGCGACGCGTCCGTTCAACTTGGTGAGACCCGAATCGAGACGAATCGTCGTGACCCGCCGAAACTCGTATGGATGCCCGCTGTTCGCTGGGGCAAGATCGGGCTGCTCTTTGTACAGCGGCGCGCCGTTCGAATAATCGCTTGCGCCGGCGATCACGTCCGTCGCCCACGCGACGGACGACGCGACCGTGGGTCCGTTTTCGACGATGCGCGGGATGCCGCTGCCGTCCGCCGCGGTGATGTAAATCGGCTGACGCGTGGGACGCACGGAGACGAACGCGAGCCACTTGCCATCCGGCGACCACGCGGGCTGATCGTCCCAGCCGGAGAAAGTGACGCGCCGCGCGTTTTGGAGGGGCGCAATTGAATTGCGCCCGTCCGTTACGAAATCGGCGACGTAAATCGCGCGCTGACCATCGCGATTGGAGACGAACGCGAGTTTGCTGCCGTCGGGCGACCACGCCGGCTCTTGATCGTCGAATTTGTTCTGACTGAGATTCGTCGCTTTGCACGCGGTTTTGCAATCGGCGGCGACGACAAAAATCTGCTGTGTGCCGGTGCGCCAACTCGTGAACGTGATCCATTTGCCGTCCGGCGACCACGCGGGCGCGTAATCGTGCGTCTTTTCGTTGTCGGTCAAATCAATCGCCTGCGTGCCGTCCGCGTTCATCACCCAAATATCGAGATCGCCGCGCGCGTACGATTCGAACGCGATTTTTTTCCCGTCGGGCGACCAGACCGGCGCGCCGCTGTACGTCATGCCGCGCGTGAGGCGCGTCGCGCCGCCGCCGGTCGCGGGCATCGCGTAAATATCCCAGGTTCCCTCGCGCTTGCTGCGGAACGCAATCGTCTTGCCGTCCGGCGCGATCGCCGGATCGCGTGCGGGTGCGTTAGTCGCCGCGAGTTTTTGCCACGCGCCGCCGTTCGGATCGGCGGCAAAAATATTCCACGCGCCGCCGCTTTCGGCGGAAACGATCAGGCGACCGGTGGGAGAATTGGAGATTGGAGGTTGGAGGTTGGAGGTTGACGCTGCCGCCGAGCGCGTCGATGGGAGAATGTTGGCGGCGAGCGCGAGCGCGACGAGAATCAAAGCGAGTTGAAAAAAGCGCAGACGAATCACAATTGAACCAATTCCTTCAAGGTGGGCGGATTATACTCTAGTTCCGGCGGGGCGTCAAACGATTTCCCAATTTGACGCGATGTATCCTTTTCGGCTATAATGATTACAGACAAGCGTTTCGGCGCGTGCTGGCGCGCGTCGCGTCGGCGTTTTTCGCGTGGTAATGAATGCCTCTCGCAACTCTAAAGTTGGAGAGGTGTTTTATTGTACGAGCGTCGAATCATTCTCAAGATACGTCTTTAGTATGATAGACCTGACTTTTCCCTGTGGTATACTGGTTGAGAAAATTCGCCGTTCCGCGTTTCGATTCTCTGGAACGTTCAGACAATAGGGAGGTGATAACCAAACGCGACCATCGGGTTCGCAACCCTGTGCTCCAGTTGGAAGGAGTGATCAATCAAAAAAACGCACCTGGTACCAACGATCTTTAATTCATCTTCAAGGGGGAAACATGAAGCTCAACTGGAAAGTTGTCATTCCGCTGGCGGTCTGGGCAGTGCTGGTGCTCTACGAGGTGCTCTTTGGAGCGCCTCCGGGCTTGACCCGGAGCGCGTGGTGGTATTTTGCGCTGTTTGTCGCCGTTATTCTCGGCGTGATCTTGGAGCCGATTCCTGCGGCAGCCGTTGGTTTGATCGGTGTGACCGTCGCCGCGACGATGCGGTACGTGAATGCAAGCGCCAGCACATCCATCACGTGGGCGCTCAGCGGTTTTCAGGACACGACCGTGTGGTTGATCTTCGGCGCGTTCGTCTTTTCGATGGGCTACAACAAGACCGGCTTGGGTCGCCGCATCGCGTTGGTGCTCGTCAAATGGCTGGGCGGGCGCACGCTCGGCTTGGGGTACGCCATCGAGTTGGCGGATCTCGTGCTCTCACCCGGCACGCCGTCGAACACCGCCCGCAGCGGTGGCACGATCTATCCGGTCATTCGCAACATCCCGGCGCTGTACGGCTCGGAACCGAATTCGACGGCGCGCAAGATCGGATCGTACATCATGTGGACTGCGATTGCCGCGACTTGCGTCACCAGTTCGATGTTCATCACGTCGCTTGCGCCGACCGCCACCGCGCTTGCCATCGTCAAGACCACAACCAAGGTTGATGTCAACTGGCTCCAGTACGCCATGGGATTTCTGCCCGTCGGGATCGTTTTGCTCATTTTGGTCCCGCTGCTCGTTTACGTGATCTATCCGCCGGAAATCAAAAACAGCAAGGAAATTCCGCAGTGGGCAGCCGGTGAATTGGCGAAGATGGGCAATATCAGCCGGGGCGAAATCATCATGATCGTGCTCGTCCTTTTGGCGATTTTCCTCTGGATTACCGGATCGAACACGCTCATTTCGTTGCCCTACTTTAACACGAACTTTATCAACGCGACGACTGTCGTATTGGTCGGCGTCACATTGATGATCGTCACGGGCGTCGTCACTTGGGAAGAAATCCTCGCCAACAGGAGCGCGTGGAATGTGTTGGTGTGGTTCGCGACCCTCGTCACCCTGGCAAGCGGATTGAGCACCGTCGGTTTTGTTGGTTGGTTTGCCAAACTGGCATCTGCGCCGATGAAGGGGATGGACCCGATCATGGTCATCGTTCTGCTCGTCCTGTTGTTCTTCTTCATCCACTACTTTTTCGCATCGCTCACCGCGCATACCAACGCTGTCTTGCCCTTGGTTCTTGGCGTGGGTGTTGTGCTCTTGCCGGCGAACATGGTCCTGCCCTTCGCGCTGCTCTGCGTCTACTCGCTCGGCTTGATGGGCATCATCTCGCCGTACGCGACGGGACCCTCGCCGATCTACTATGGCAGCGGCTACATCAGTCGCACCGACTATTGGAAGTTGGGGCTGATCTTTGGCATCGTCTTTGTCGCCGCACTATTGATCATCGGCATCCCGTACCTCACGTCAGTCAAACTGTAACGACGACAAAAACGACGAGACCTGACAAACTTTATTTGTCAGGTCTCGTTCTATTTGGAGATGATGCCGATCACTTGTCGTCTCTAAACCGATCGGGAGGATCGGCTGGACGACAACCCACCGCGCAAGGAACCAAGAACTTGGGCAAGACCGGCTGAAGCGAAAAAGTTGGGTACGGCAATGGCGTCCACAGCGGCAACGGGAACAAAGTTGGCGTCGGCGTTGCAGTGGGCGCGGCGACGACCGGCGACGGTACGGCAGTTGGCGTCGCGGTCGTCGTCGGCGCGGCGGTGGGCGCGGGCGGCGGCGTGCCGGTCAAGGTGATGCGTCCTTCCGTTTTGATCGCGATGGGCGCGTTCAAGAATTTGATGTAATCGGTCAACGCTTGATCAATCGGCACATCGCCCCCGTTGACATTCTTGCCGTTCTTGAACATCGCGTATCCGTCGCCGCCGCCCGCCATAAAATCGTTCGTGACGATGCGGTACGTCGCGTTTTTATCGAGTGGCTTGAACCCGGTCTTCGCGTTGCCGATTTGAACGTCCGTCACGCGCGATCCGACCGGCTTGCTCAAGTCCGCGCTAAACTTCAAACCCGCGACTTGCGGAAAGCGTCCACCCGAACCGCCGCCCGCGTAAATTTGACTGATCCCGTTTTCGAGCGCGGCAGCAACATCCGCGCCGGTCAAATCGATTTGGACGAGCCGATTGCCGAACGGCAAAACTTCGAGGACATCGCCGTACGAAATATCGCCGGTCTTGATCGTGCGCCGAATGCCGCCGCCGTTCACGATTGCGATCTGGGTCTTGTCCCACGCGGTCGACCACAGCACCGCGTCCGCGACGAGATCGCCGAAATTCGTTTCCTGATTGCGAATGATCTGCGCGTCGGCGATCAGATCAACCGATGTTTTGCCGATGACTTGCTTTTTCAGATCGTCGAGCGGCTTCGCCAAGTCAAGCAATTTCTTCGCGACATCCGGATCGTCCGCGAGTTTGCTATCCACCAAAATCGGCTGACCGTCGTACGCGGTCACCTCGCCTTTGGCGTCGAACGTCAAATCGATCTTACCGAGCAGTCGCCCGAACTCGAAATCTTGGACGACGAGCGTTCTGCCGCCGTTCGGCGTTTTGACGACCGTGGGATACGCGCCCGTCGGCGCGCCGAGCGACTTGTCGAGTTTCGCGGCATCGCCCAGAAGCGTGTGCGAGTGTCCGCCGACGATGAGATCGATCCCGTCTACTTTCGCCGCGAGATCCAAATCCGCGCCGTAGCCGCGATGACTGAGCAAGATAATTTTGCCGACGCCTTGCTTCGTCAGTTCGGCGACAACGTCTTGCGCGGTCTTGAGCGCGTCTTTCATCTTGGCGTTCGATCCGATGTTCGTGCTGATCAGCAAATCGTCGAGGATCATTCCAAAGACGCCGATTTTTTCGCCGCCGATTTCTTTGACGACGTACGGCGGCAATTTCCCGGCGAGCGTCGGCTCGTTCGACAGGTCAACGTTTGCCAGCACGATGGGGAATTTCGCGCCGCTCACAAAATTATCGGCGAAGACTTTGGAACCGAGATCGAATTCGTGATTGCCCGGCGTGACGACGTCGTAACCGAGCAAGTTGTAGAAATCGCGCGACTCTTGTTCGCGGTACTGGACAAAGTACAACGTGCCTTGCGAAATGTCGCCCGCGTCGAGCAGCAAGGTGTTTGGATTCGCGGCGCGCAGTTGCTTGACGAGCGCGGCGCGGCGCGCGATGCCACCTTGCGAGACGTTGGAATACGTCATCGGCTCCCAATGTCCGTGCATGTCGTTCGTGTGCAGGATGGTGAGTTTGTAGCCGCCGGTTTGCGCGCTAACCGGCGCACCGACGAGCAGCGCGGCGAGCAGCGCGAGCGCGATCAATGCGATGAAAAGTTTGGTACGCATGGTTCCTCCGTAGCGAGAATCAATCAAGCAAACTTCAGAATTCGAGTTTCAACACTTTCGCCAGCAACGCGGTGTCTGAAATTGTCCAGAACCGTTGAGGTAATTGAAACGCGCGGTTGATAGCCAATGCTCTTCCAGAAATCACTGAGCGACTCGAGGGACAAATCTGAGATGGCTCTGCTAACATTTACGCGCATCAAAACTTCCTTGGTGTATGGTCGCTTGGCGTCCGTAAAAACGAGCGCCGCCAGCAATTGTTTGACGTGTGCGCTGTTGAAAAGCGATGCTGCAATGAGCGCGTCTTGGTACGTGTCGAAGCCAAGAAAATAGCAGGTGTCGTCGAGCATAACAGGGCGTCCATCAATGGGACACACCAACGAAAAGTTAGATCCTTTGTACAACCCCGAGATCGCAACCTTATACGGCGCAAATGTATAGTCGCCGACTCCAAAGATCGCAAAGCGCGGCTTGCCGCGATAAATACTCGACTTGCGCCGATCCAAGCACTCGGCGTTTTTCATCAAGTACTTCCAGAGTTTCGGTGCGCTATCTTTCAACCGCGCGGTATCTTCACCAAGACGCCTTTGGGTTACGATGACTTGCTTGCGCGGCGGGTCTGCGAGAAAATGTCGAACGTCAGAACTTTTCAGTAACCAATAACGGTATTCCTCCTCGATCTCGACTTCCTCGCTATCGCCATTGGTCAACGTTCCATCGCGCGCGTCCAATTCCATCACGCGTGCACAATCATGTTTCACGCCCTGCCGCCAGACCAAGGGCGACTTGCCATCCAAGTCGGCATTTCTTTCGTAATCCTGGACGTTCGCCACGAATCTGTCGCGCACCCAACCGAAAGTTCGCACAGTGCGCGCAGGGTCTGCCAAACTAGCAACCCGGCACGTCTGCTCCGGCGTCGTCGCGCCCAGATCCATCGCCAGCAAACACGCCTCGACTGCCACCCCGAATTCGCGCGCCGCATCAAATTCGAGTTTGCGAATATTGGCGACGCGATATTGCTTTTGAGGTAGAACTTGAACGATGTTCTTCGCCGTCGAGTTCTTGCACAGCATCGCCAGCATTCCGTGGCAAGTCGAAAATTGATCGAGCAAGCGCAACAAAATGGACTCGCTAATGTCAAAATTGCTCTTGCCTGTGAGCGCGTCCATTCCATTCAGCGATTTGATATTTCGCTTCGTCGGCAGATTCTGCGATCCCAGAGCGCCCAACTCGGCGCTGGTCACCCATGGTGGATTCCCAACGATCAAAATGCTCTGAGATTGCGCGACCCGTTCAGGAAATTGATGAGTAAAAATGTTATCTTGATGTAGTTCGATGTCTGCGGAAATATGACGACCCAAGAATGCCCTAATCAACAAAACCGTTTTCAAATACCAGGCATAGTCTGACTGAACTTCGACGCCGTAAACCAATTTTAGATTGGGAAATGTGTCGAGGGCGGCGAGGATAAAATTCCCCAAGCCATACGTTGGTTCGATTACAACAGTCGGCGAGACGCCTGTTTCAGCAAGATAGTGACATACTTGTTTGGCAAGAGCGGGCGGGGTTTGAAAGTCACCCCACTCGCGATTCTTCCGGGTATTTGAGGCGTGTACAGGCGTTGCGACAATTCGACGAAACTCTTGAAACTCGTGTTGGTTCGCGAAGAAAGGCCGAACACCCGTGATATATCCCAATTCGTTATTCGCACGGCTCAAAGTCTTGTAGGACGCGACTAGTTCAGCCAAACGCGTTTGGCTTAGCTCAAGAACATGCTCTGAAACTGCCTCGGCAATGCGATGCGCCGTACCGCTCATACGATCTTCACAATTCCCGACACTGGTTCATTCAGATCAACGATCCTACCGTACTGCAATCGCCACTGCAATGCATTCGAAATCGTCAAATATCCCTGTGTGGGCGGCGATTGAACGATCTCGTCGGCGAGCGCGTTCAGAACAATCTCATCACCCGGCAAATTTCGATCCGCCAAAAGCGCAAACACCTCTTCACGGTTTGCATTCTCGGCGAGCAATTTGAGGATACCGCGCGTCGTTTGATAATCCGCCGTGCGGCTGCTCTCAATGAACGCGCAACTCACGAAAGTCAGTTTCGCTTTTTTCGTCCGTGGATTATCTCGTTTGTCGTACACGAATAACAGCAGATTGTAACCGAGTCCATACACCTTTTGCCGCGCCGAGCGAAACGGACAAGATGATTGCGGCTAGCGAATGGATGTAACCTTGATGTCGGTTTCAAGCGCGGGTATGTCCAATCCCGTCGCGGAATTTCCGGCTTGGGTCTCGTACTCTCTTTCGAGTTGCTCTTGAAACGCGTGCTCGATAAAAGTGCCAACCGCCTTGCCATCGGTGACGCCATACAACTTGGCGTAGACATGATTGCGCGCGCAAAATTGCTTTGCGGCGGTGATAAGTTCATGCTAGGTGAGCGTCTTCTTCATTGTTGGTGAGTTCCTCCTCTTTCGCGCGCTGATATTTCTCCTCAATCATCGCCGCCAACTCTTGCTCGATGCCGTAATACATCGCGATTCGCAACGCGGCGCGCAGTGCCGCCGTGTGATCGAATCACACGGCTAGCCAAGCCGCAAGCCCGATAGAATCGGGCTGACGCGCAATCGGCTTCCAGCCGATTTTCAGATTTGCTAGCCGCCGATTTGCAATCGGCGGCGTTCTTCGAGCAGGCACGTCATAATATGAAACGGATCGTTGCCATCGGGAAAACGGCGGTTGAGTGCGCGACAACTCGCGTACAGTTTTTCGAGTGTGTCCATTATTATTTCTGCCACAGACCACGGATGCTCGTAGGGGCGAAGCATTTTTCGCCGTTCGACTCTGGTTCATACGACTTTCACTTGAACGAAAAATGCTTCGCCCTTACCCTATCGCGAGCAAGATCACCGCTGGATGCGCGCGGAGCCGCCCTTCGCAAACGCGCGTACCTGATCCACCGTCACCATCGTCGTGTCGCCGGGGGTCGTGGTCAGCAGCGCGCCGTGCGCCCAACCCAGGTTGACCGCGTCTTGTTCCGGTTCGCCAGTGAGCAAGCCGTAGAAAAAGCCGGACGCGTACCCGTCGCCGCCGCCGACGCGATCAAGGATGTCGAGTTCGCACGTCGGCGAAACGTACGTCTTGCCGTCAATCCACGCGACCGCGCCCCAACTATGCCGATTCGTCGAATGAACTTCGCGCAAGGTCGTCGCGACGATTTTGACTTGTGGGAATTTCTTGACCACTTCGTCGATCATTCCAAAGAACGTGCTCGGATCGAGTTTCGATTTCGCTTCGACTTTCGGTCCCGGCACGCCGAGTCCGAGTTGCAAATCTTCTTCGTTTCCGACGATGACGTCCACGTTCTCGACGATGCGCTTGACGATGGATTGCGCGCGTTCCGCGCCGCCCCACAAACTCCACAATTTCGCGCGATAGTTCAAGTCAAACGAGACGATCGCGCCTTGCGCTTTTGCGGCTTTCATCCCTTCGATGATCACTTCGCCGGTCGTTTCCGAGAGCGCGGCGAAAATGCCGCCGGAGTGAAACCAGCGCGTGCCGCCCGCGAAAATCGTTTTCCAATCGAAATCGCCGGGTTTGAGTTGCGCCGCAGCTTCGTTCGAGCGATTGTAGAACACGACCGGCGCGCGCACGCCCTGCCCGCGATCACTGTACACCGTCGCCATGTTAGGACCGGTGACGCCGTTGTGCTTGAATTTTTTGTAGAACGGCTTGACGCCCATCGCGCGCACACGTTCCGCGATCAGATCGCCAATCGGATAATCCACCATCGCGGTCGCAATGCCGGTTTTCATTTGAAAGCAATCGGCGAGATTCGCCGCGCAGTTGAACTCGCCGCCGCTGACGTGGATCGCGCACTCGTTCGCTTTGCGAAACGGAATGATGCCGGGATCGAGCCGGTGAATCAGCGCGCCGATGGAAACGAAATCGAGCGCGCCGTCGGGACGAATGTTTAAGCCGTATTTCATGGTATCCTCCTTGTGTAGACGACCGCCGACGACCGACCGCAGCCCACCGCGTCATTGCGAGCGTTTTCCGCGAAGCAATCCCCAAATCACAGCGTGGGGATTGCTTCGGACAAAAAACGTCCTCGCAATGACAGAGCGGCTGTCGGTCGTCGGTGGTCTGCGGTCGTCGTTATCCTTTCTTCCAGACCGTTGACGTCACATTGCCGCCGCGGCCGGTCCAATTCGTGTGGAAATATTGCCCGCGCGGCTTGTCAATGCGCTGGTACGTGTGCGCGCCGAAATAATCGCGCTGCGCTTGCAGCAGATTCGCGGGCAGCGACTCGCGGCGATAGCCGTCGAAGAACGCGAGCGCGGACGACATCGCCGGAACCGGCACGCCTTTTTGGATCGCTTTCGCGACGACGCGCCGCCACGCGGCTTGCGCCGATTTGATCTGCGCCGAAAAGTACGGATCGAGCAGCAAGTTGGTCAAGCCCGGGTTCTGGTCGAACGCGTCTTTGATCTTGCCAAGGAACGCGGAACGAATAATGCAGCCGCCGCGCCACATCAACGCGATGCCGCCGTAATTCAGATTCCATTTGTATTCCTTTGCCGCCGCGCGCATCAGCATGTAACCTTGTGTGTACGAAATGAGTTTCGACGCGTAAACGGCTTGCTCCAAATCCGCGATGAACGCTTTCTTGTCGCCGGACAATTTCGCTTTGGGTCCCGTCAAAACTTTCGACGCGGCGACGCGTTCGTCTTTCAACGCCGATAGCGCGCGCCCCAGCACCGCTTCGACGACCATCGTCAGCGGAATGCCCATGTCGAGCGCGGAGATGCCCGTCCACTTGCCGGTGCCCTTTTGTTCCGCGGTGTCCAAAATTTTGTCGACGATGGGCTTGCCGTCTTCGTCTTTGTACGCGAGAATATCGCGCGTGATCTCAATCAAGTACGAATCGAGTTTGCCCTTGTTCCACTTGGCAAAGACTTTGTGCATTTCCGGCGCGCTCATGCCCAGCCCATCGCGCATCAATTGATACGCTTCGCAGATCAACTGCATATCGCCGTACTCGATCCCGTTGTGCACCATTTTGACGTAATGCCCCGCGCCATTTTCGCCGACCCAGTCGCAGCACGGCGAACCGTCCGCGACTTTAGCCGCAATCGCTTGGAAGATCGGCTTGACGTGCTGCCACGCCGCGGGTGATCCACCCGGCATGATCGAAGGTCCGTGCCGCGCGCCTTCTTCGCCGCCGGAAACGCCGGTGCCGATGTACAACAATCCTTTCGATTCGACGTACGCGGTGCGACGCATCGTGTCGTTGTAGTTCGAGTTGCCGCCGTCGATGATGATGTCGCCTTGTTCGAGATGCGGGATCAGTTGCTCGATAAAATCGTCCACCGGCTGACCGACTTGCACCATCAACATCACGCGGCGCGGTCGTTCCAGCAAACTCACCAATTCTGGAATCGAATGTGCGCCGACGATTTGGGTGTCCTTCGCGCCTTGCGCGAGAAACTCGTCCACTTTGGACACGGTGCGATTGAACACGGCGACCTTGAACCCGTGATCGTTCATGTTCAACGCCAGGTTTTGTCCCATCACCGCAAGCCCGATGAGACCAATGTCTGCTTTACTCATAAATTATGCTCCTTATAATGTTGGACAAATTTGCAAATTTGTCCTACGTCTTACGGATCCAAATGCCGCGTATCATTCATCAACGTCACCACAAAACCACGTTCGCGTTTCTCGAAGAAATTCACGCACGCGTTGTCCTGCTGAATTCGCCACAATCCGTTTGGATCGATACCCAGGACGACACACAACATCGCGCAGCAGACGACGCGATGCGTGACGAGCGCAATCGTTGCGCCGTCGTGTTTCGGCGCGAGTTCGTCCAGCAGCGCGACGATCCGCGCGCGCATCGTCTTGAACGCTTCGCCTTTTGGGAATTTGGTTTGACCCGGAGTGGTCAGCCACTTTTCGATGACATCCGGGAACGCTTGCCGCGCCTCGTCAATCGTCATCCCTTCGAGCGCGCCGACGTCAATATCGAGCAAATTCGGGTGCGGCTGCACCGGCAATTTCAGCGCATCGGCGAGCGGCTGCGCGGTGTGGAGCGTGCGCTGCTGCGGGCTGGCGTAAATCGCCGCGATCTTTTCGTGCGCGAGGCACGCGGCGACGCGCTGCGCCTGCGCGCGTCCCAGATCGTTCAACGGCACATCGGCGCGCCCGCGAAAGCGTTCCGCGCCGCGATTCCATTCGGTTTGACCGTGGCGGATGAGGATAAAACGAGTCGTCATCGAATCTCCCGATTTCAGATTTCAGATTTCAGATTTTCTGCCATTGGTCGGTAAATCTGAAATCATAAATCTGCAATCTGAAATTTCGTCTGCGATTATATACCCAAGATGTACAGGCGTCAAAGAAATGTTTTCATCTCCACATTCGCAATTTGCGATTTTGACCGCCCTATGCTAGAATCGCTCCCGTGAACTTTCCGCAAGTTGCTCTATCCTCAAGTTCGAACCGAGGTCTAAACAATTGAACACACGCTTGAACAATCCCTTGTTACGCGCCCTCGATAGTCTCCTGGAGGGACAGATCACCGGTTGGGTGCTCAATCTCATCATCATTCCCTTTTTGGTCCTCCTGGCAATCGTTCTGCCGCCCATCGCATTACCGCAGCGCGTTCTTTCGGCGGGGTACACCGGCATCGCAGCCAAAACCGGCGGGAGCGTCACCAGCGCCGATGGCGCGCAAT
This sequence comes from Candidatus Aquidulcis sp., assembly GCA_020723345.1. GTDB lineage: Bacteria > Chloroflexota > Anaerolineae > UBA4142 > UBA4142 > VGOB01. The sequence goes on from DYJA01000006.1 coordinate 32,593, forward strand.
TCTCTGTCCCGCCCGACCTGAAATCCGGCGTCTCGATCCGGCTCACCGCGCAGCCGCGCGACGCGTTTCTAAAAAGTTCGCTCGCCAAAGATTTGCCGCCGACGCTCGATGTCAAAGGTCCGCTGTACCAGCCGGGCTTGCAAGGACAAACCCCGGCGCAATCGGTTCTTTCGGTTCCAATTCCCGATGCCGCGGATCCTTTTTCGACGCTCGACGTGTACGGTTACGACGGGAAAAAGTGGAACAAAATCCCCTTCCAATTTTTCCTTGAAGATCAACGGCTCGAAGCATACTTTACGACGATCATTCCGCAAGCCGTCGTCCTCGCGCAGACTGCCGCGCTCGCGCCGACAATCAGCGCAGACCTGACCGCGCGCACGACTTTGCCCAGCCAAGTCAGCGCGCTGCTCGCCGAAGTCAACCCGGTTGGCTTGACACTTGCGCCGGAAGGCGGCGTGGCGGGCAGCGTGCCCGAAGCGAGCGCCGCCAGTCAGTACCAAGTTTTGCCCACCGTCAGCAACTTTGACGGCGAAAACGTGCGCGGCGACCTCGTGGACGAAATGATCACGACGCCGGACTTGCGCAAAGAACACATCAAGGCGCTCGTCGATCTCGCGGTCGAGAAATTATATCCCGGCTTGAATATCGATTACCAGGAAGTCAATCCGGATAACCAAAAAGATTTCACTGCGTTCGTACGCGAATTGGCGGCGGCGCTCCACGCGAAAGAGAAAATCTTGAGCGTGACGATGGCGTTGCCGAATCAAATATCAGCGGACACGTGGGAAACCGGCGCGTACGATTGGGACGCGCTCGGTCAAGCCGCCGACGTGGTCAAGATTCCGCTCCCCGGACGCGAAGCGTTTGCCGGCGATCCGTCCGGCGTCGAAACGTACTTGACTTGGGCGGTCGGACGCGTGGATCGCTACAAACTGCAATTGACCTTTTCGGTGATGGGACGCGATGAATTTGCGAACGCGTACGCGCCGCTCGCGTTTGCGAGCGCGGCGAAGTTGATCGGTCCCGTCGAAGTCTCGCCTGCCAACATTACGCCGGACACCAAAGTCACTTTGGATTTGCCGAAACTGCGCGAAAGTCGCGGCATCAAGCGCGACGCGCCCACCGGTTTGTATTCGTTCACGTATCTCGACGATAAAGCGCAGGTGCATACCGTCTGGGTGGAAAACGCGGAGAGTTTCGCGAAAAAAGTCTCGTTCGCGCTGCAATTCAATCTGCGCGGCGTCGCGCTGCGCGACGTGACGAACGAAGCGATGGATTCACGCGCGTGGCGCGCGCTCGAACAATATCGCGACTCGCAGATCGGCGCGTTCAAGTCGACGCCGGTGATCGTGTGGCGCGTCAACAACCAGGTCGTCGGCAAATCGCCCGCGACGGATCCGCGCTTTACCTGGACGGCGCCGAATCAGCCCGGCGAAGCCAAAGTGGAAGCCGCGCTGTCGTTTGACGATGGCGCGTCGCTCGCCGGTTCAACCGAGCCCAAGCCGGTGCAAATCGCGCAGGCAGTGCCGCCGACGCCCACGCCGCGTCCTACTTCCGCCGCGCCGGTCGCGACGAAACCACCCGCTGCGCCCGCGCCGCCCTCGAGCGCGTTTCGCGGCAAGAACATGTTCGGCTACGGCATCCAGGTTCACGGCGGCGACCCGAATGGCGAAGCCGCGGACATCAAGGCGATGGGCTTTAACTGGGTCAAAGTGCAATTGCCGTGGAAAGACGGCGAGCCGCAGAAAGGGAATTACACGCTCGGTTCGTACGATAATTTTGTCAGCGTGATGAATTCCAATGGCATCAAAGTTTTGCTCAGCATCGTCAAAGCGCCACGCTGGTCACGGACGGTGAATTATAGCGGCGGCTCGCACGGCGACGAAGGTCCGCCGGACAATATGCAAGACGCGGCAGACTTTATGGGCAACGTCGCCGGGCGTTATTGCGGCAAGGGCGTCGAGGCAATCGAAGTGTGGAACGAAGAAAATCTCGATGTGGAATGGCACGACAAGCGCGGGTTGTCGGCGGCGTTGTATATGGATATGCTCAAACGATCGCACGCGGCAATCAAAGCCAAATGCCCCGGCATCGCCGTGATTTCCGGCGCGCCGACGCCCAATGGTTTGAACAACGCGACGGCGATTGACGATGTGCAATGGATGCACCAACTTTATCAGAACGGCTTGAGAGATTATTCCGATGGCATCGGCGCGCACCCAAGCGGTTTCCGCACGTCGCCGCTGACGGCGTGGACCGGCGCGTCGCTCGGCTCGTTCGCCGATCATCGCTCGTTCCTCTTTCGCGGGACGATGGATTCGTACCGCGCGGTGATGGTGCAGTACGGCGATGCGAACAAGCAGATCTGGCCCACCGAATTCGGCTGGCCCGTCGGCACCGGCGGCGGCGCGCATCCCGCCGGACAGTACAATAATCCGAACGATGTCGCGAATTTTTACGCGCAAGCGTATCAATGGGGCAAGCAAGTTGGTTGGGTCGGCGTGATGTTCGCGTGGCAGTTGGATTTCTCCGGCGGCGAGGTCGGCGCGTTCCGCATCAAGGGTGCGCCTGCTTATGACGCGCTGAAGAATATGGCAAAGTGACAAAAACCTGTCAGGTTTCCAAAAACCTGACAGGTTTTTTTGTGGTTGACGCGTTTTGGGGGATGATGTAAAATGTGAGTAATTGATTGGAATGAAGGAGGCAAAATGCAAACTGTAGCCCAATTGACCGTACCTCAATTTGAGACGCTCGTCGAACGCATCGTCGAACGCAAAATCTTTGAGTTGTTCGGTGATCCGGATGCGGGACTGGAACTCAAGCCCAGTGTAAAAGCCAAACTACGTCGCTCAATGGCGGCTGTAAAACGCGGTGAGCGTGGAATTCCGATTGAACAGGTTGCCAAAGAGTTAGGGCTGAAATGGTAGAGCCATACAAAGTTGATCTTCATCCCGAGGCGCGCGAGGGGTTGGCGCGATTGAGTAAACTCGAGACGCAGCGAGTCTTGGACAAGATCAAATGGCTTTGCGAAAATTATGACGCGATGCGTCACGTAGCACTGAAAGGTGAATTCAAAGGACTGCTCAAGCTCTACGTTGGCAATTATCGGGTGATCTACTCCGGTGACCGCACGGCACGCCTGGTCACTGTTCACATGATTGACCATCGCAGCAGCATCTACAAGCGACGGTAGTCTGTCAAGCCCAAACCAAAGCCCAACGATGTGGCGAACTATTACGCGCAAGCGTACCAGTGGGGCAAATCCGTTGGTTGGGTCGGCGTGATGTTCGCGTGGCAGCTGGACTTTTCCGGCGGCGAGGTGGGCGCGTTCCGCATCAAGGGCGCGCCCGCGTACGACGCGCTGAAGAATATGGCGAAATGATGGCAGACCCTTCGGGTTTCCGAAACCCGAAGGGTCTTTTTTGTGGTTGACGCGTTTTGGGGGATGAGGTAAAATACGAGTATAAAGGGGAGGTCGCGATGACAATAATGGTTCGCAAGCAAATCTATCTCAAGAAACGGCAAGCCATCTCGCTCAAGCGTCAGTCACGCTCGCGCGGGATCAGCGAAGCCGAACTGATTCGCCAGGCAATTGATCACCAAATTGACCGAGACCCGATGGAATCTTCGCACCCCGATCCTGCCGCGTGGGAAAAAGCACATAAATTCATGTTGGCGTTGCAAGCCGCTGGTCCTATCCCTGATCGTCCTCGTCGATGGACGCGCGAAGAACTCTACGAGGAGCGAATGAATCGCTATGCCCGCCACCCTCGTTGACACGAATATTCTCGTCTACGCCTATGATCGCGGCGAGTTCATCAAGCAACAACAAGCCATCCGCGTCCTTGAATTCTTGCAAGCATCCGGCGCTGGACGACTCAGTGTGCAATGTCTCGCCGAATTCTTTCGCGTTACAACCAAGGGAATATCGCCGATCCTACCTATTCAGCAAGCGAAAGAACAAACAGAAGCATTGGCACTTTCTTGGCAAGTTCTGAACGTGACGCCGCAGATTGTCTTGGAGGCAACGCGCGGCGTGCGTGATCATCAATTTTCATACTGGGACGCGCAAATCTGGGCAAGCGCGCGGTTGAATCAGATTCCATTGGTGTTGAGCGAAGATTTCCAAGATGGCGCGAATATCGAGGGAGTACGCTTTCTGAACCCATTCGCGCCGGAGTTTGAGATTCAGAAAATTATCGGATAAAAGCCATACACGACGGACATCCAATCATCTTGTTGCCTGAAATTACCAAAGAGACAGATCTGAAACCCGGCGTCAAAGCGAAATTGCGGCGATCCATGGCGGCGGTTCGGCGCGGCGAACGCGGAATTCCTGCTAAACAAGTCGCCAAAGAGTTGGGATTGAAGTGGAAAAAAGACCTTCCAGGTTTTTAGAAACCTGGAAGGTCTTTTTCATTTCCTCCGCGGCGTTGGACTGGGCGGGACTTCGCAGTGCTGCTGGTACCACGTCAGCGCGCCTTGCACTGCCGTATCTTGCGAATTGACTTGGAGCGCTTTTTCGATCCACGGTCGCCCCTTGCCGCAATCCCTCAAGTTCACGTACGCGATCCCGAGTTTGTAAAAATACTCCAAGCGCGTTCCCCCAAGTTGAATCGCCTTTTCGAGATTCGTCACCGCGTCCTGCCAATTCTGCTGCACGAAATAGACGTGACCGAGATGCCCGTACGGCACTTCGTAATCCGGATCCACTTCAATCGCTTTTTTGAGTTGCGCGATCGCGCGCGCCGAATCGCCGGAGAGCGAGTACGTCCAGCCGAGTTCGTCGTACACTTGCGGATCCTTCGGCGCGATTTTTTGCGCTTGCTGCAACGTCGCAATCGCGTCTTTGGAATTGTTCAAGATGCGATAGTTGCGCGCGAGATTGATGTACAGGTACGCCCATTTCGGACGAAGTTGCACCGCGCGCTGATACGCCGCCGTCGCGCCGCGATAGTTGCCGCGCGCTTCCTGGACATATCCGAGGTTGCGATGCGCGTCCGCGTTGTTGTCGTCCAACTGCACCGCTTTTTGCGCGGCAGGCAGCGCGCGCTCCGGACGATTCAAGTCGGCGTACACTTCGGCGACGACCGCCCACGCGCTCGCCGAGTTCGGCGTCAATTCCGTCGCGCGCAACGCGTAATCGAGCGCTTCGACGTAATTGCCTTGCCAATCGAGCGCCTCCGCGAGCGCGGTGAGATTTTCGGCGCGCTGATCGTTGATTTGCAGCGCGCGTCGCGCGGCTTTGACCGCGTCGTCCACTTTGCGTGACAAGATCAACGGTTTGACCAAGCGCGCGTACACCACGTCGTTGAGCGGTTCCAGCGCGAGCACCGCGTTGTATTCCGCAACCGCCGCGTCGAACTGCCCATCGATGAAGAGCGCGTCGGCACGCTGCAAACGCGTCGCCGCCGTTTCAGTCGGCGGAGGCGTGGGCGTCGCCGTCGGTTTGAACGAATCGGGGATTGGAATTTTTTCCGAAATGTAATGCCCGTTCGCCGCGAGCATCAAGATCGCCAGGTACGCGCCGACGACAAGAATGAGCAGCGTCAAAAGGCAACCCTGCCACCACGGCGCGCCGTGTTTTTTCGGACCAATGTAAAGATCAACCGGCATAGTCCAACTCCCTTATCCCATCTATCCCTTCTTCATTTCACCTGTACCATTCCCAGGATTAAATGATCGCCGCCGCCGACCGGCAAGCGCGCGCCATTGTCCGCGCGATACATCCCGATTTCGACGCGATAGGCGCCGGGCGGTATGCCGGGTTCGATGAAGATACCGTAGTTGTCCGCGACGATTTCACCGACGCGCCACGTCGTCGTCGGGCGCAGATCGCCGACCGGTTCGCCGTCGCGCTGCGCGACGACTTGACCGTTCGCGTCGAGCAGATGCACGAAGACTTTGCCGCGCGCGTTCGGCGATTGCTCGACGCGCCAGTTCAGCGTCAACGTCAGCACGTCGCCCGTGCGAACCTCGCGCGAATCCAATTGATAATTTGCCAGCACAATCGCGTCGCCGAAGCGCGCATCGAGTGTTTGCGGCGCGCCGCGCGCGTTCGGCGCGCTGCCGTAAACCGCGAGCCGAACATCGCCGCGCCACTCGTCGCGCGCTTTGAACGCGCGTTCCGCCAACCGCGTTTCGACGATGCGCTGCGGATCGCTCTGATCGGTCGACCAGTAAATTGCAAACAGTCGCTGCGTCTTGCCGATCATTTCGTCCACGTCGGCGCGCGTCGTGGTCGGATCGGGCGGACGCATGCGCGGCAACAAAAACAATGGCTGATTGCCGCGCCGATAATAGCGCACGACGTCAATCTGCCCCGGCGCGTTGATCAAGATGCCGTCGCCCGCGCGTTCGTTCGCGTCGATGAAACGCGCGATCGCGCGGTAATCGTCGCGCGCGTAACGCGGATTGAAATAATAATTTTCGAGCGACGGAAAAAAGCCAACCGCGACGACAATCGAAAACGCCCAAAAGAGATAACTCAACAGCGGCGCGGGACGCGGATACGCTTCGCCGCGCTCGAAAATGCCCGGATGGATCCGCGCCAAGCCGCGCGCAACGAGAATGAGAAACGCGGGCGTCGCGAGCAAAAGAAATTTTGGATTGTACGCCGGACGCGAGAGCGAGATGACGTACATCGCGCCAATCGGAACGAGCGTCCACAAAATCAGCGTGACGATGCCCCAATCGGCGCGTGGTTTGCGCGCGCGCCACCAACCGATCAAAAACACAATGCCGAACACCAACGCGACACCTGCCGCCGTACCGTCGTCCACCGTCAAGCCGACGCTGAAAACGTTGAGCACGCGCCAGAGCAGCGTCGGCAAATCGAGCGGCTCGCTGATCGAGGGCCACGTCGCGAGTTGTCCACCGGCGAACAAGTACCAAGGAAGAAACGCGAGACCGATGACTAGTTGACTGATCGACCAAGTGACCAATGAACGTATTGCGTGTTGCGTGTTGCGTGTTGCGACGAGCCACCAAATTGCAAACACGAGATTTTCCGCCAGCACGATGAACGCGCCGACGTACTGCGTGTACAGCGCGGCGAGAGTGGCGGCGATGTAGAGCAACCAAATTCGTAATTCGTAATTCGTAATTCGTAATTCAAAATTCGCAATTCGCAGTTCGCGTCTTGACCCTTCGACTTCGCTCAGGGCATGATTTTGAATTTTGAATTTTGAATTGCGGGTGAACATCTGCGCCATTGCCAGTACGGATATTGCGCTCCACAACGTCACCCAGATGTACATCCGCGCTTCTTGCGAGTAGTAAGCCTGGAACGGCGAGAGCGCGGTGAGAAACGCGGCAATGACCGCGACTTGTTCATCAAAGAACGCGCGCGCGACGCGGTACGTGACGGCGACGATCAGCACGCCGGCGATGACGGAGAGGAAACGTGTGGCGTATTCTGTATTGCCTACGAATGGCATCCAGAAATGCAAAAGCAAGTAGTACAGCGGCGGATGAATGTCGCGCGCCGCGCCATTGATGATCGCTTCGAGCGACAGCGACGACAGCGCGACGCTTGTTCCCTCGTCGTTCCACAAACTTTGCGCGCCAAGAAACGCCACGCGCAGCGCAAACGCGACAAAGAGCGCGACGATCAGCCAGAAATAGTTTTTGTATTTGCGAATCAGAGGCGAGAAGAGTATTTTGCTCACGATTTCTCTGCGTTATTCTCGCCGCGCGCGCAATCGCTGAACTGTCGCGTCGTCAAGCAGATCGGTTTGCTGGGTGGGTCCGTCGAGGAAGAGCGCGAGTTTGTTGAGGACGTTGCGACCCAAGACGATTTCTTGCGCTTCTGGATCGGCGGCAACGACAACACCGGGCAAGCGAAGATCGCCTACCTGCATTTCCAGTAGGTAAATCGTGACGGGATGAATGTCGCCCCACTGCGTTTCGAGTTGACCGGGATTCAGCGGCGTCGCTTTGAGTTTGCGCGCAATCTCTTCTGGCACAATGGTTGCATCCGCGCCCGTATCCACGATGGCATCAAACGTTCCCAGCCACGGACGATCCTCACCATAGCCGAAAGTGACCTGGAGCACCGGCGCAGGAGGCGCGTAGTTGGAATCGTATGCAACGCTCATCGCTGACCTCCGCGTCGTCGCGCGCCAAGAATCTTGATGACTTGAACTGGCTCAGAAGTCACGGGCGTCATCAAAATCGGCTCATCGCCGTACCTGGCGCGGACGCGATTGTGCAACGCTGCCAGATCAGCATCGTGGTCAATAACGATGCCGTCGCGCATCGCGATGTACTGCCCGGCGTATTGCGCGAGCAATTCAGAATGTTGCGCGCGAAAACGCGCGGCTTCTTCATTGATTTTCTCGCGTTTGACTTCCCAGAGTTGTTCTTCCAGCCAATCGTTCGCCAGCATCTCTACACTCGTATGCCGACGCGCGGCTTCATTTTGCAATTGGTCAGCCAGGTTTGAACGTAATGGTACGGTAATCATAGTTGTATCCTTTCTACCCAAGCAACGCGCGCTTGATCTGTCCGTTCAATCCGACCCTTCGACTGCGCTCAAGGCAAGTCTTGTTCGTTGTCCTCTGTTCCACCAACGCGACGCGCAACGCAAACGCGACGAAGAGCGCGACGATCAGCCAGAAATAGTTTTTGTATTTACGAAGGAAAGGCGAGAAGAGTATTCTGCTCACTGGCGTTGTCCGTTCAATCTGATGTTGTCTGTTGTCATTCCCCCGCAACTATTGGGCGCAACGGAAACCGACGAGGCTGCTCCTATAGTCTGAACCGACAGCGAAGCGGCGCGCCGCGCGGACATTGCCCGTACCGTTGTCCCACGACCCGCCGCGCAGAACGCGCATTTGCCCCAATACTGGACCCGTCGGATCGCGCTGGGGTGAACTGGAGTAACTCCCGTACCAATCCATGACCCATTCCAAAACATTGCCTGCCATATCCATTGCGACATACGGGCTTGCGGCAACAGGATAACTGCCAACTGCTGTTGTATCACCTCTCCCACCATCAGTCGAATTGAGTAAGTTCTTGTCAAAAGTATTCCCCCACGGATATACTCTACCATCCATTCCACGCGCAGCTTTCTCCCATTGCGCTTCGGTTGGTACGCGCTTGTCTGCCCACGTGCAGAACATGTTTGCATCATTCCACGAAACGTAAATCACAGGATGGTTGTCGTACTGCGAACTATCGTAATACGAATCCCGCGTGAATGATTTTTTCTCACGCGGCGGCTGGCATTTGCCGGCGCTAACGCATTTTTTGTACAATGCGTTTGTCACTTCAAACTTGTCAATCCAGAACGCGTCAAGGTAAACAGTATGCACCGGTTTTTCATCGCTCTCACCATCATTGCTCCCCATTGTGAATTCGCCCGCAGGTACGTACACCATCGTCGCGCCATCAATTGGAGAAATCTTACTTGAGCCAATCCAAGGTGTCGGCGTCGGGGTTGGACGCGGCGTATCAGTTGGCTTGGGCATGACAGTTACCGTTGGGCTTGCTGTCTCTGTCGGTTTGGGCGAAATCGTCGGCGTATTTGTGAGAGCGACAATTGGCACGCTAGTCGTCGGCGCAATAACCGCAGCACGCGTCGGTGTTGCAGTTGGCTGGCTATTCCAAATACTGTTTGCAATCGTGCCAAGTAAAATACACGCCACGACGACAACCACCACCACTGCCGCAACAGGCACAAACCAATTGGGGAGTGGTTGTGTGCGCGCTGGAACTGCTGGCGGAGCAACAAATGTTGGTCGCGGCTTGAGTGTTACGCCAAAACCTTTGGTCAACAACTCGTTCAACGCTGTCTGGTATGTACTTTCAGCAGACCAGCCAATAAAACTCACATAGAGTATATGTCGCAAACGCCGTGGCACATCACATTTCTCGGCTATTACTGGAATAATGTGCGGGCGACCCTGTTCTTGGCGCATCATGATCGCCATATCAATTTCCCAGTCAGCCCAACGCGACTTGAGCGCAGCGGGCGAGAGCACAGGGATGTAGACATCACATTGCTCCAACCCTTGCTCAATTCGCTTAGGAATACTTTCGCCAGGACGAACCGAACGCTCATCGAAAAACCCGTCCAGCCCGCTTGCGCGCAGATCATCGCACAGTTTCCGCGCAAAATCAATGTCTTTCCACGAATGTGTGATGAAAAATTTTTGCGGCATCTTTGCCTCCAAAGCGGCAGTTGAAACTGCACCAACAACTTCACCAAGTCTGCCTTCGCAGGCTTCCTTCGACTTTGCTCAGGATCAGCCGACGAAGGTCGGCTTCGTGCCCTTGTTGCTGCGAATTCATTCGCCCGCGTTACTTGACTAGAAATCCGTTGACCGCCACCGTCCCGCGCGTCACCGTGATCGTAACACGATGCTGTCCGCTTGGCAAACCGCGCGCCAGCGCAACGCGCCCGCCCGCGCTCGGATCCGTACGCCACAACTCAATCTCGCGCGGCGCGTCGTTGTCAACCTGCACGCGCACCGCGCCGCCGTACGGATTCTGCAACACCACGAGATCAAGATCGCTCCCGCGCCAAACAAAACTCACACTGTCCAACTGTCCCACTGTCCCACTGCCACCACTGCCCTGCTTGTATTCCCCAAAATACGCGCGCGCGTCGCGCCGCGTCTCCCACGCGCCGCGCCAATCCATCGCCCAGTGACTCGTGCTGCGAAAACCGCGCTGGACGACGCGCGCGGTCGGCGTGTACGCTTTCATCGTCGCGTACACCGGCATTGCCGTGAAATCCGGTTCGAACATTCGGAAATAGTAGAACGACTGGTTTTTCTCGCTATCGTTCACGCGCCGGAAAAACCAGTACATCATCGCGCCCATCCAGGGCCATTCCGTTTGCGCGCGCGCGTACGCTTGCGGCGTGTAGCGCGCTTGCCGCGCTTCGCTCACGCGTCCGTACGGCACGTCCTTGAACTCGGCGGGCTGTGTGTTCCACCCCATCTCCATCGCCCAGATCGGCGTGTGCGCGTCGCCGTTCCGCACCATGATCTCGCGCAGTTGAATCGGACGCGAAAAATTGATGCGATCATTTTCGTCCAAGCGCCGGTCGCCCGGACCCGAGAACAAGCCGTAATCCATCACCGCAAGAATATCGAAATAGCCGCGCGCGCCGGCATCGTACATTTGCTGCAAAAAAATTCGATCATTCAAACCGCGCCCGCCCTCTTCGACCGTCTGCGCGAGTCCGGCGCTGATGATCACGCAATCGGGATCGGCTTGTTTTGCTCTTGTGTAACCGATTTTCAGCAAGCGCACGTACTCTTTCGGATTCACATCCTGCTCGCCCCACTCCGGATAAATGTTCGGCTCGTTCCACAACTGATAAAACCGAATCTTGCCGCGATAACGATTGACGACCGTCGCGACGAAATCGCCATAGTCGTCGAAATTATCCGGCGGCGCGAAATCGCCGCGCGCGCGTCCGTCTTTGCGCGACCACGCGGGCGGATGATCGAGCCGCGCGACGATTTCCAAGCCGTACTCGCGCGCGAGTTCGACGATGCGATCGTACTTTTGCCACGCGCTCTTGCTGTACTTGGTATCCCAGTATTGCCCCTTGCTCGGCATCTCGATGTCTTCCCACGGAAATTCTTGCCGAATCCAGTGAAAGCCCGCGTCGCGAATCAGTTCGAGCGACTTGCGAATTTTGACTTCTTCGACTTCTTGTTCGAGAAAAACGTTGATGCCGAATGGGTTCACGTCGGTGTACTTCATCGGCGCGAAATCAGCGGTCTCGTGCGATTCCTGGATCGCGGCGAGCGCGAGATAGTACAGCCCTTTGATCTGCCACTCGGTATCTTCTTCGCCGGTCCAATCGGCGAGCGATTGACCGATCGAATCGCGCGCGAGGAACGCGCCGAGCGCGAGCAAAAGGAGAATCAATGGAATGATGATGAGGAGACGTTTCATCGTGAGTATTTTACCACAAGTGTAACGAAACGTGCCAAACAAGCCAAATGTGCCAAACGCGCCAAATCAAGCGGATGCCAGTTGACGCGTCCGCTGGTCTCGGATAGAATCAGCGCGGAGGAAAAATGACGCAAGACCTTCTGCGCGCCACGCGCGACATTTGGAACGAGAACGCCGATTTCTGGGACGAACGCGGCGGCGACGACGGTCTGCCGATGCAGCGCGCGTTGATCGCGCCGATCACCGAACGCCTGCTCGATTTGAAACGCGGCGAGCGCGTGCTGGAAATCGCGTGCGGCAACGGCGCGTTCGCGCGACGAATGGCGGCGCTCGGCGCGCGCGTCGTCGCGTGCGATTTCGCCGAGACGTTCATCGAACGCGCTAAAGCGCGGACTACGAACAACGCCGTCGAGTACCGCGTGATCGACGCGACAGATGAAGCCGCGCTGCGCGCGCTCGGCGCGCAATCGTTCGACGCGGCGGTTTGCGCGATGGGAATGATGGACATGCCGGAGATCGAGCCGCTGCTGCGCGCGTTGAGTCAACTATTGAAACCGCGCGCGCGCTTTGTCTTTTCGATCATGCATCCATGTTTCAACTCGACCGCTGGAATGAAGATGGTCGTCGAGCGCGAAGAGAATCGCGACGGCGAACTCGTCACCGTCCACGCGATCAAGATTTCGCAGTACGCGACGCCGACGACGTACAAAGGAACCGGCATCATCGGGCAGCCCGCGCCGCAGTACTATTTTCATCGCCCGCTGAACGCGCTGTTCGGCGCGTGCTTTCGCGCCGGTTTCGTTCTCGATGCGCTGGAGGAGCCGACGTACGACGCGCGCGCGCAGCCAAGTCGTCCGTTCAGTTGGGAGAATTATCACGAAATTCCGCCGGTGCTGATCGCGCGCGTGCAGTTGTCGCAGAACACGATTGGAACACAAGATGCCGATTGATCCAGAACGCCAACGCCAAGCCAAAGAATACGCGCGCATCAGCCATCGTTTGCTCGCGCTCGATGTCGCGTTCAGCGCGCTCGTGATCCTCGCGGTGCTTGCGCTCGGAGTAAATGTGTGGCTCAAACAGATCGTCATCGCGATTTCGAGCAACGTTTGGATCGCGACGTTCCTCTATTTTGCCGCCGGGTTCGTCGCGTACGAAGTGCTGTTCTTTCCACTTTCATATTACAGCGGCTTTGTGCTGCCGCATCGCTACGGACTCTCGACGCAAACGCTGCGCGCGTGGTTGATTGACGTCGCGAAAGGCGGCGCGCTCGGCATCGTGCTGGGCGGCATCGTGATCGAAGTGATTTACTTTGTGCTGCGGACTGCTCCGCCTCTCCCCCTGCTTGCGGGGGGAGTCGGAGGGGGGTCATCGTGGTGGCTGTGGGCGAGCGCGTTCATGATCGTGTTCAACATCCTGCTCACGAATCTTTCACCCGTGCTGATCCTGCCGATCTTTTTCAAATTCAAGCCGCTCGAAGACGCGGACCTCGTCGCGCGCTTGACCGCGCTGGCGGCGCGCGCCCACACGCGCGTGCGCGGCGTGTTTACGATGATGCTGTCGGAAAAAACGACGGAAGCGAACGCCGCGCTGATGGGCTTGGGGAACACGCGCCGCATCGTTTTGGGCGACACGTTGTACGACAAGTACACCCATGATGAAATCGAAACGATCCTCGCGCACGAACTGGGGCACCACGTCCATCGCGATATCGCGTGGGGACTCGTCGTCGAAACCGCATTGACGCTTGCCGGGTTTTTCATCGCCGATCTCTTTTTGCGCGGGAGCGTCGCGTGGCTCCATTACGAAAATATCGCGGACCTCGCCGCGATGCCGCTCTTTTCGCTCGCGCTCGGCGCGTTCGGCGCGGTGACGCTGCCGCTGGGCAACGCGTTCTCGCGCTGGCGCGAATCGCTCGCCGACGCGTACGCGCTGGAGGCGACGCGCAACGCGTCCGCATTCATCGGCGCGATGGAAAAACTGGCGAATCAAAATCTCGCGGAAGTCGAACCCGAACGCTGGGTCGAACTCTTGCTATACTCGCATCCGCCGATTGGCAAGCGGATTAAACAGGGTGAACGCTTTGCGATGACAACCCAATAAGAAACACGCCCGGTTTCTGAATCGGGCGTGTTTCTTACTCTGCGTCTACTCGCGCCAGAACGAACTCGGCGCATCGTACTGCCCCACCATTTCGACTAGCGTCGCGCGTTGCGCGGCGACCTCCGTATGCGCGAGCGCGCCACATTCGTCGATCTTGCGCCGCGCTTCGAGCAGCGCGAATGCGAACGCCATGCACGTCGCTTCGCCGCACGCGCGGCAATTGGTCTGCGGCAGCAGCGCGTACACGTCGAGCGGACGCGGCGTGCGGCGCGCATCGCGGCGCGGCTGAATCGTCTCGCGCTGTTCCCAAGTTTGATTGAGTAAATCACGCACCGCGTTCAGTAACTCGATTCCTGCGTCCGCGTCTTGGACTTGCGTGATGAAAATTTCATTTGCCTGCAACGTGATAAAGCCCGGCTTGCGCCGCAAGACGAGCACGCCCGCGCGCGGATTGTAACTGATCACGTTCGGCAGAATCGCGTTGAGCAGCGGAAAGACCGCGTCAATCGCGCCGGACGGTTTCCCCGCGACGACGATTTTGCCGGGCTCGGCGATGCACGGACGCGTGTGATCGAACGAGATGTAATCAATAAACATTGAGATTCCGAAACGCCAAATGCGCCAAACGCGCGAGGAATTTGGTTTGGCAGATTTGGCACATTTGGTACTTTGGCGCGTTTGTCTTTACGCCGCTTTCAACTCGGCGAGACGTTCTTCCACGGCTTGGATCTCGGCTTTCAGATCCTTCAAGTACTCTTCCAACTGCGCGATCCGTTCCGCGCGCGTCGCAAAGCGGCGTTCGAATTTTCCGCCGCACTCGCACGCGTGTTCCCCACAATCGCAGCCGCCGTCATGATGTCCGTGATGCCCGCTGCCGTGACGTTCACATTCGCATGCGTGCTCGTGACATTCGCAATCACACTCGCGGTGATGTCTGCCGTGCCGGTGGCGATGGCAGTCGCACTCGCCGCCGCAATGTTGTTCGTGACAGTGACACATTTTTTTCACCTCCTTCGAAAATATTTTCATCTCACATCACGAGATTGAACAGGTATCCGGTTAAGATAATCGCGATCCCCACCACGCCGATAAACACCGCGAGCAATTGCGGCTTCAACACGCGTCGCAAAATGATCGTCTCCGGCAAACTCAAACCGATGACCGCCATCATAAACGCGAGCGCGGTGCCGAGCGACGCGCCCTTTTCGATCAGCGCGGAGACAATCGGAATGATGCCTGCCGCGTTCGAGTAGAGCGGAATGCCGATCAACACCGCGACCGGCACCGACCACCACGCCGATTTGCCCATCACGTCCGCGAGCGCGTCCGTCGGCACGTAGCCGTGAATCCCCGCGCCAATCGCGATGCCGATCACGACGTACAGCCACACTTTGCCGACGATGTCGCGCGTCGTGCTCGCGGCGCGCTGAACGCGCTCCTCCCAGGTCATCGCGGTCGCGTCGCCTGGCGCGGCTTGGAACTGCATCTGCCACACAAAATCCTCGACCCAGCGCTCCAATTTCAGTTTGCCGATGATGATTCCCGCGATAATCGCAATCGTCAAACCCGAAGCGATGTACAACGCGGCGACGCGCCAGCCGAACAGTCCGAACAGCAGCACGACGGCGACTTCATTGATGACCGGCGCGGCGATCAAAAACGAAAACGTCACGCCGAGCGGAATCCCCGATTCGACGAACCCGATGAAAAGCGGCACCGCGCTGCACGAACAAAACGGCGTCACGATTCCCAACATCGCGGCAAGCACGTTCCCGATCCCAACGCGCTCGCTCCGCGCGCCGAGCAGTTGCCGCGTTCGCTCCGCGCTGAAGAATGTGCGAACGATCGTGATGATAAAAATCATCCCGCTCAGCAACAGCAAAATTTTTGGCACGTCGTACAGAAAAAACGCGACCGACTCGCCCAGGTGCGTCCCACGCTCGAATCGCAGCAGATCGAACGTGACGTACTCGGTCACGGGTTGCAGAAACGCGTACGCGACGTACCATGCGACTGCCGCGAGTCCGAGGATGAAAAATGTTTGAGTATTTCGTTCTGCGCTCGAGTCTTCGATCATCGTTGTTCTTTCTTCCCTGGTTTTTACGGGACAGTTGAGCACGGCGTCGGACTTGGCAGCGGAGTTGCCGCCAAGATCGTCGGCGGAAGACACTGCGGAAATGTTTGCGTCTTGAGGTTTCTGATCTGGAATGGTATCTCGGTCTCCGCCCAATATTTTTTGTCGGCAGGCACAAAGCGCGCGAGAACTTGCTCCAGATGAATCAGCCAGATCGTCGAGTAGTATTCGATCTTCAGATGTTCCAACTCCGATGGACACGCATTCGGCAAGCCGCGAAACTGAGCATAGTAAATCACCATCGCTTCTTTCAGCGTCCAAACAGTGGTGAAAATTTCGCGCGTTGCTTGGCTCACGGTTTGCCAACCCGGCGCAGCGAACAGAATCGTTTCGCCGCCGTACTCGATCAAACCCAGATGGCTGTGCGCGTAATTGCACGTCCGCCGCTCACGGATCAGCGCGAGCGATTTGACTCGACTCAAGCCCTCGAACAGCGTGACTTGATTCATCGGCGGACCGTCCGCTTGCCAATGTATCGCGATTTCGGACTCGCGCGGCAACGCGAAATCGTCAACGCGCGGGAGCCATTTCGTCAGCGCGTCCTGCACCCAGGTTTCGCGATCGGCAAAATTCACATAGCGCATTTGTTTCGGGTCGAGGATCCAGCGCAGGGCTTGATCTTTTTCTGGCGGCGACATCCGTTCCCAATGCCAAGTCAGTTGGCTATTGTGCGTCTTGTCTTGCGGATCGAAGGTCGCGATTTCAACTCCCGCCGCATTGCGATAACGGCTCGCGATCAATGTGCCTTGCGCGTTATGCTCAGCGCACGCCGCCAGCCCGGTAACTTGCGGCGCGTTCTCGACGGGCAGGCAAGGTGTGGGAGTGACAGTCGGCGCGACGATGGTGATGGGACTGACTGTCATTGTCGAAGGCGCGGTTGGCGCGATTGGACGCGTTGGTTCGGGCGCGCATCCTGTCGCGCCGATCGCAAAAGCACAAAGCAGAATTGCGCGGTTCACTTGCTAAACCACGCGCGCTTGATCCACAGCGCGACGTACACCAAACCCACCAGCACCGGCACTTCGATCAGCGGACCGATCACCGCCGCGAGCGCTTCTTGCGACGCGATCGTGAACGTGCCCACTGCGACCGCAATCGCGAGTTCGAAATTGTTGCTCGCCGCGGTGAACGATTGCGTCGCCGCGAGTTCGTACGGGAATTTGCGCCAGAGCGACAGCGCGAACGACACAAAGAACATGATGACGAAATACACGAGGAGCGGAATCGCCACGCGCAGCACGTCGAGCGGCGCGGCGAGAATCTTGTCGCCTTGCATCGAGAACATCACGACAATCGTGAACAGCAAACCGATCATCGCGGTTGGTCCCAGGCGCGGCATCAAGCGCGTTTCGTACCACTCGCGCCCACGCGTCCGCAAGAAATAGAATCGTGTGATGATGCCTGCCGCAAGCGGAATGCCGAGGAAGATCAACACGCTCTTCGCAATATCCGCCATGCTGATATTGACGACGGTGCCCGCGACGCCGAACCAGCCCGGCACGACGACCAAAAAGAAATATGCCAGCGGCGAGTACATCACGATTTGGAAAACGCTGTTCAGCGCGACGAGCACCGCGCAGTACTCGCTGTCGCCGCCCGCGAGCATGTTCCAGATCAGCACCATCGCGATGCAGCGCGCCAAGCCGGTGATGATCAGCCCGGTGCGAAAGTGCGGCAGGTCGGGCAGCAAGACCCACGCGAGAATGAACATGATCACGGGACCGATCGCCCAGTTGAGAATCAGCGAGACGCTGAACTGTTCCCACGCCTGCGCGACCTTGCCGAGTTCTTCGTACTTGACCTTCGCCAGCACCGGATACATCATCCACAACAAACCGACGGCAATCGGAAATGACACTGTGCCAATCGCGAGCGCGTTGAATACATCTTTGATCCCCGGTGTGACCGCGCCCAAAATCACGCCGAACGCCATCGCAAGGAAAATCCACAACGGCAAAAAGCGATCGAGCAGAGAAAGTTGTTGAAAGACGCCTGCTTGTTTGGGTTGTGCGATTGCTTGAGCCATGGTTCTCCTCTTTGTAGTTGGTCAATCGGTCAATCAGTCAACTGGTTGCCCAATTGCCTGATCGCCTGATCGCTTTGTCACACCAGCGCATCCGTGATCATCGTCGTGATTTGCGAAAGCGCGGGCACGCGTCCGGATGAGACAAGTTTCTCGTTGATGACGACCGCGGGCGTACTCATCACGCCGTACCGCATGATCTCTTTCACGTCTGACACCAATTCAACTTTGGCTTCGACGCCGAGTTGCGCGACCGCTTGCTTTGCCAACGCTTCGACCTTGTGGCAATTCGCGCAGCCCGAACCCAAAACTTTGATATTCAGCATTTCTTCCCCCTCGGCAGGTGTCGTTTGCATTTGCACGCGTTCGAATGTTTATCCACACACTTGGGACAGGGGCACGCGGCGAGCGTGCGCGCCTCCGCCGCGATCTCTTTGACGCCCACCATCGCGTTCGCCGCGTCGAGCAGATCGAACACGCGCGGGTCTTGTACGCGGTAATACACGCGCAAGCCGTCTTTGCGATCTGCGATCAGACCGGCTTGGCGGAGGAACATCAATTGCTGGGAAACGTACGCCTGGCGCTGGCGAAAGAGCGTCGTCAAATGACACACGCACTCTTCGCCGTCGCGCAGCGCGTAGAGCAGGCGCAATCGCGCCGGATGCGCGACCGCACGGAGCAGTTGGGCGGAATGACGGTAAGAATTCATCGTTCCTCGAAAACTATATTCGGATTCCTGAATATAGTTTAGCCGCGCTGGGTCAGAATTGAGTCGCAATTTGGTTGCAATTTTGGACAAGTCTGCTATACTGTCGTTCGATAGAAATGGAGGTCTGGCGATGATGCGATGGCAACACTCTAGCGCGTGGCGGCTCGGCGCGCTGCTCGTTCTACTCGGGCTGGTCGCGTGCGCCAGCCCCGCGCCCAAGCCCGACTTTCGGTTCAGCGATGTTGATCCTGCATCCACGGTCTCCTATTCTCCGAGCGCGACCAAGCCCTTGCGCGTCGCCGTCGCCGCCGTGATCTCGCCCAAAGGTACGGTCGAAAGTTACACCGATCTGCTGAACTACCTGGGACGCAAACTCAATCGTCCCGTCGAACTCGTGCAGCGTCAGACGTACGCCGAGATCAACGATCTGATCAAGAATGGCAACGTGGACGTGGGATTTGTTTGCACGAGCGCGTACGTCGTCGGGCAGCGCGACTTTGGAATGGAGTTGCTCGCCGCGCCGCAAGTCAATGACGAGACCGTCTACTATTCGCTCCTGATCGTGCCCGCCGATAGCTCGGCGCGCGCGATGGCGGATTTGCGCGGCAAGGTCTTTGCGTTCACCGATCCGATGTCGCTCACCGGACGCGTCTATCCAACTTCGCTCGTGCGCTCGCTCGATGCGTCGCCCGAAGTATTTTTCACGCGCGTCTTCTTCACCTACAGTCACGATAACGCGATCAAAGCCGTCGCCAACAAGGTTGCGGACGGCGCGAATGTGGATAGTCTGGTGTACGATTATCTGATCGCGCGCGAACCGGCGATGGCGCAGCGCGTCCGCGTGATTCATCGGTCGCCCGCGTTCGGCATCCCGCCCGTCGTCGTCAATCCCAACCTCAGTCCGCAGTTGAAAGAGACGCTGCGCGAACTATTGCTGAAAATAAATTCGGATCCCGAAGGACAACCGATCCTCCGCAATCTGCTGATCGAGCGCTTCGTCCAAGTGTCGGATCGCATCTACGATTCCGCGCGCGCGCTCGAACTCCAAGTCAATACAGTCCAGTGATCAGGCAATCAGGCGATCGGGCAACCGATTGCCCGATTACTGGTCGCCCAATCGACTGATTGACTATGCAATCATGCGACTCAACGATCATTTGACTAAACGACTGCGCCACTGGCTCCTGCGCCCTAGCATTCGCGCCAAGATCATGGGCATCGTGCTCGCGCTCGTCTTGCTCCTGGGGTTTGGTATCACTTGGGAGGTGCGCGCGAAAATGTCGAGCGCGCTCAAGTCGCAACTCCAAGAGCGCGGTATTTCAATCGCGCGCGACCTGGCTGCCCGTTCGACCGATCTGATCCTCATCAACAATACCTACGCGCTGCACGAACTGGTCACCGATACGCTGCGGGACAATACCGATCTTCGGTACGCGTTCATCCTGGACGCGAACGGTCGCATCTTGGCGCACTCGTTCGACCAGGGGTTTCCGCGCGCGCTGGCGGAGAAAAATCGCGTGACGCCAAATGCGCGCGCCAACGTCACCGTACTCACCAGTGACGAAGGCGCGATTCACGACATCGCCGCGCCGATTTTCGCTGGGCGCGCCGGCAGCGCGCGCGTCGGTCTGACCGAAACCGGGCTGAACGCCACGGTCGACGCGCTGACGCGCGAAATGCTGCTGACGACGTTCGTCGTGTCCTTGCTCGGCGTCGGCGCGGCTTACTTGCTCACGCTGTTTCTCACGCGTCCCGTACTCGCGCTGGTGGATGTCACTCAATCTGTCGCGCGCGGCGACCTGTCCCGGCGCGTGCAGCCCTGGGGCGATGACGAAATCGGACAACTCGCGACCGCGTTCAATCGGATGACCGCCGAACTCGATCAGACGCAGCGCGCGATGCTGCGCCGCAATCGCGAACTCGCCGCGCTGAACGCCGTCGCCAACGCGGTGAACGCGCCCGCGCCGCTTGCCGAAACTCTGGAGCGTTCGCTGCGCGCCCTGCTCGACACGCTCGATTTACCGGCGGGCTGGATTTTCTTGCTCGACGGCGAGCACATTCAACTGACAACCTGGCTGGGCTTGCCGCGCGAAATCGGAGACCGTGAGGTCGTGACTGCGCTGCACGGTTGTCCCTGCACCGTCGCGCTGGCAGACAAGCAATCCATTGTCGTCGCGCCGCTGCCGGAACGTTGTCCGCTGCGCGAGGGCAGACTAGACGACGCGCGCGCGATTGCGTCGCATGTTACCGTGCCGATTCTTGCGCGCGACCATGTGCTGGGCGTGCTAGGCATCGCGAGCGCGGACGCGCACGCGTTCAGCGACGCCGAAGTGAAATTACTCGAAGCCGTCGGACAGGAACTTGGCGTCGCGGTGGAAAACGCGCGTTTGTGGGACGACCTGCGCGATAAAGAACGCGTGCGCGGGCAGTTGCTGGAAAAAGTGATCGGCGCGCAGGAGGAAGAACGCAAACGCATCGCGCGCGAATTGCACGACGACACCGGGCAAGCGATTACGTCGTTGATGGTCGGCTTGCGCGCGACTAGCGACGCGAGTGAGCCGACAACGCGGTCGCGCCTTGACGCGCTGCGAGACATCGCCGCGCAAACTCTGGAATCGGTGAAACGGCTCGCGCGCGAATTGCGCCCGCCCTTGCTCGACGACCTGGGATTGCCCGCCGCGCTCGAACGCTACGTCGCGAGTTATCGCGCGAACTTTGGCTTGAACGCCGATTTGCAAATGACGGGATTCAGCAACAATGGTCGCTTGGTGCCCGAAGTCGAAATCGCGCTGTACCGCATCATTCAAGAATCGCTGACGAATGTCGCCAAGCACGCGCACGCGCACAACGTGAGCATCGTCGTCGAACGCAAACCGCGCGCGGTTGTCGCAGTGATCGAAGATGACGGCTGCGGCTTCGACGTGCGCGCCGTGTCCGAATCGCCGCACGAGGAAAGTCGGCTGGGGTTGCACGGCATGCGCGAGCGCGCTGAGTTGGTGGGCGGGCGCTTGCAGATCGAATCCGCGGTGGGAAGCGGGGGCAGTGTGTTTGTAGAGATACCGATAACGTGATGCGTGATCGCGCAGCACAATTGTCGGCAATACTTTTTTCTGGTAAAATGTGGTTGGTGATTTCCTCGGACGAGGGGGGCCCGATGGCATTGTATGATCTGAAAATCAAAGTTGAGAAACTAGACGATGGCGGCGATTACCGCTATATGGCGACCAGTCCCGATTTGCCCAATCTGATTGTTGCAGGCGATACGGAAGACGAAGTACTCGCGCTCGCGCCTCAAGTTGCCGCCGCGTTGATTGCCTCCATGCAAGCCGCAGGCGATCCGCTTCCCAAAAAACTGCGCCCGATCACTACCCGCCCAGCGCTGGCGCACATCACGGTGGCAGTATGAAGTATGCGGAATTGACGCGGAAATTACGGCGACTGGGCTGTGAGTTTACGCGACATGGCGCAGGTAGCCACGAAATCTGGCGCAATCCGGTCACGCGGCAACAAGCGCCGATTCCGTATCATCGCACGAAAGATATTGGACCGAAACTGCTCGCGCGGATTCTGCGCGCGTTGGGCATCGCGCGTCGAGACTTTGATTCGGCGTGATCCCATCGCCATAGAAGGCGACCCAGTCGCCTTTTTGTTTGGATTTGTAGATGACAAAAATCGCAATCCCGCAAGATTCACTCTGAGGCACACTCAGTCAAAGTAACTCTTGCGGTATTGCCAAAAATCAGAATTCGCCGATTCGCCCTTCTCCCCTTGGCGAATGTCCTGGTGATCCGCAACACGACAACAATGTAGCAACGAAAATGGGATCAGGCGAACGCAACTTCGAGGTTTGCCGACTTCACCTGGTTGACCGCGTTTCGCAGTTGAAGCACATCGTCGCTGAGATGTTGTAGAGAGACGTTTTTCTCCAAGCGCTGTAGGATCGCGCTGACGCGATTGGCGGTATCGCCTGTGACGACTTGCTTGCCACACTTGGCGCAAACCCAAGCCGGCACATCACGAATTTGCAGGACGACTTCACCTTGAGTATAGGTCAAAGTGATTGTACGCTCAGTGATCGCGCCATGACACTCTGGGCAGTGCGCTCTATTCTTCGTTCGGTGCGTTTTCTTTTCAATCATCGCTTTTTCCAACCCTTCTTTCTCGTGCGCCAATCAGGTTCCCAGCGATCGTCGGGAATGTAAATGGTGTGGATATAGATGACATCGTGGATTGCCCAATAACTACACGCAACATGGAGCGGATGTCCATCACGGGTGAATCCTAATACAAGCGTGTGCGGAAAGGTTTCGATAATTTCGCCATTCAAGACCGCGTGCGCCATATCTACTGCTGAGATGCCGTACTTGTTCAGCATCAAGATATGCGCGGGGTCAACGACGTACTCCCTACGTTTGAACTTGGCGCGAACGAAATCAAGTTCCATCGGAGGCGGCTCTTTGCAACCAATGATAAAGGAATCTTGCAGAAAAGTCAAACAAGGATGAACAAAACAAAAATTCTCATCGCCGACGATCACGCAGTCTTGCGCTCGGGCTTGAAAATGCTCTTGAACGCGCAGGACGATCTGATCGTCGTCGGCGAGGCGACGAACGGGCAAGAAGCGCTCGCGGCGGTACGCGACCACACGCCCGACTTGCTCTTGCTCGACATCACGATGCCAAAGACGGACGGCTTGCAAGTGCTGAGTCAGGTCAAACGCGCGTATCCGAACGTGCGCGTGCTCGTGCTGACGATGCACGAGGAAGAAGGATACTTGCGCCGCGCGCTCGAAGCGGGCGCGGCGGGCTATTGCCCCAAAAGCGCGGCGGACGCCGAACTGATTTCCGCGATTCGCGCGGTGATGCGCGGCAACGTGTACATTCATCCGTCGCACACGAAAATCCTCATTGACAAAATGATTCCATCGAGCGCGCCGAGCGCGTCCGCCGCCGATTTGAGCGAGCGCGAGCGCGCGGTGCTGAAACTCGTCGCGCTCGGGCACACGAATCAAGACATCGCGCGTCAATTGTCGCTCAGCGTGAAGACGGTCGAGAGTTATCGCGCGCGCGGGATGGAAAAACTGGGACTGCAAAGCCGCGCCGCGCTCGTGCGGTACGCGATTGAAGAAGGGTGGATGAATGAATAGCGCGATAGCGCAAGGTTTTCACCTACAACTTTTCCAAAACGCCAGGGTTTTCCCTCACATAGTTCTGAAACGCACGGAATTTCCCTGCTAGAAAATAAACAGAGGACATTTTATAATGCACGCGGTAACGTCGTCGGCGACGTTGCCGCGTTTTTGTTTGCCCAATTTTAAGGAGGAAGAAGGTATGCCTGTCACGACTCAGGAACTCGTCTCGTTCATCGTCGCTGGCGCGCCGGTCGGAACACCCGAAGATCCGCTCCTCACAATGCAAGAAGATCTCCAGCGCGCGCTCAAGAAGCAAGTCAAAGATCGCCGCTGGGTGATGGCGCTCGATCTTCGCAAGTGCGTCGGCTGTTCGGCGTGTACGATCGCGTGCATCGTCGAAAACAAACTGCCGCCGGGCGTCGTGTATCGTCCTGTGATGGAAGAGGAAATCGGCACGTACCCCAACGTCACACGCCGCTTTGTGCCGCGTCCGTGTATGCAGTGCGACAATCCCCCGTGCGTGCCGGTCTGCCCGGTCAGCGCGACGTACAAACGCGCCGACGGCGTCGTTGAAGTCAATTACGATCAATGCATCGGCTGTCGCTACTGCGTGACCGCGTGTCCGTACGGCGCGCGCACGTTCGACTTTGGCGAAAAGTACACGAGCGGCGCGCCGACTCAAGCCGGGATTATCGTCGGGCGCGCGCGCGTCGAGGTGTATGAAACTGCTGCCGGTTATGAGTACGGGCGCGCCTGGGAGCGCCAGGGACAGGAATCGCCGATCGGCAACGTGCGGAAATGCCACTTTTGTCTGCATCGCTTGAACGCGGGAATGTTGCCCGCGTGCGTGACGACGTGCATCGGGCGCGCGACGTACTTTGGCGATGCGAACGATCCGGACGCGCTCATCGGCGATTTGATTGGCTCGGCGAACGTCACGCGTCTGAAAGAAGAACTCGGCACGCAGCCCAAAGTGTTCTATCTGCTCTAGTCAAGGAGAGAAGCAACATGTTAAAACGATTACTTTATCTCGCCAGCGCCGTCGCGATTGTCATTGGGCTGTGGGGTTTGTACGACCGCCTCACGGCGGGGCACGCGAACGCCGCGTATGGCAGTTACGTCGTGTGGGGATTCTGGGTCGCGATGTACTTGTTCTTCGTCGGCATCGCCGCGGGCGCGTTTGTGCTCGCCACGCTGGAGTACGTATTCGACGTCGCGTTGTTCAAAGGCACGGGACGCCTCGCGCTGTACTTGACCCTCGTCACGCTCGGCGCGGGCTTGCTCCACATCTGGTTCGACCTGGGACATTTGGAGCGCATTTGGAAAGTGTACTTGCAAGGCAGTCCCTCCTCCGTGATGACGCAAATCGTATGGGGCTATACGATCTTCGGGCTGCTCGCGCTCGCGGCGCTCGTTCTCACGTTTCGTCCGGCGCAACAAAAATTGCTCAAGCCACTCATGGCGCTCGGTCTTCCGCTGGCGTTGTACCTGAGCGGCGCAGTCGGCGCGCTGATGGGCGTGCAAGCCGCGCGCGCGTTCTGGCACGTCGGCTTGTTCCCGGTCCAATTCCCGTTCTTTTCGCTTGCGTCGGGCATCGCCGTGATGTTGGGCGCGCTCGGCTTGTTCGGCGATCCAAAGAACGCGCGCTTGCCGCAGCAGTTGTGGACACTTGCGGTTGCCAGCATCGTACTGCAAATCGTCAAACTCTATTTCCTCTGGGCGGATTTTTCGCAGAGTTTGTACGGCGGCGTCCCCCAAAATATCGCCGCAGTGAACCAAGTGATGTTCGGGCAGTACGGGTGGGCATTTTGGATTTTGCAAATCGGGATCGGCTCGCTGTTGCCGATTGTCGTCTTGCTGACGCCGGGGATGGCGCGGCGTCCGCAGGTGGCGGGCTGGATGGGCGTGTGCATTCTCGTCGGTTTTGCGGTCGCGCGCGCGAACATCGTCTTTCCCGCGCTCACCGTGCCGGAACTCGACGCGCTGATGACCGCGTTCCAGGATCCGCGATTGCAGTTCGCGTACTTTCCCAGTCTGACGGAATGGGCGCTCTCGGCAGGCATCATCGGACTGGCGATTGCCGCGTTCTTGGTCGGGTATGATCGTCTGCCGATTGCGCGCGAGGCGAGCACTCTCTAATCTCGAATCACAAGAGATTAGAGAGTGGAGATTGACAACAGGAGAATGATAAATGAGCAACGAAATTACACGCCGCGATTTTCTCAAGATCAGCGCGTTCCTCGGCGGCGCGGCGGCGTTCGCGGGCACGCTGAATGTCGCGTGGGATATGATGACCAACACCGCAGAAGCCGCGGGCGAATCAGGTTACGCGCTCGCGAATCCGGCGAATATCATCTACAGCGCGTGCCAGCAGTGCAACACCAACTGCGGCATCAAAGTCAAACTCGTCAACGGCGTCATCTCGAAAATTGACGGCAATCCGTTCAACCCGTTCACGCTGAATCCGCACCTGCCGTACAAGACTTTGATGCAACAAGCCGCGACGATTGACGGTGGAGTTTGTCCCAAAGCGCACACCGCGATTCAAACAACGTACGATCCGTACCGCATCGTCAAGGTATTGAAGCGCGCGGGCAAGCGCGGCGAAAACAAATGGCAGACGATCGAGTTCGACAAAGCGATCACCGAAATCGTACAAGGCGGCAAACTGTTTGCGAACGTGCCCGGCGAGGAGAATCGCGTCGTCACCGGCTTGAAAGAGTTGTACGCTTTGCGCGACCCCAAAATCGCCAAAGCGATGGCGGACGCGCTGCCGCCGATCCTCGCGGAAAAAGACAAGGACAAGAAAAAGCAACTCGTCGAAGAATTCAAAAAGAAATTCGCGAACGACCTCGACAAGTTGATCGATCCCGATCATCCCGATCTCGGGCCCAAGAACAATCAGTTGAATTTCTCGTGGGGTCGCTTGAAGGGCGGGCGCAGCGATTTCATCAATCGCTTTACGCGTGACGCGTTCGGCTCGACCAACACGCATGGTCACACGACCGTCTGCCAGGGCTCGCTGTACTTTTCCGGCAAAGCGATGAGCGAACAATTCGCGGCAGGCAGTTTCACCGGCGGCGAAAAGTTCTACTGGCAAGCCGACACCGAGAACGCGGAATTCGTCGTGTTCGTCGGCGCGTCGCCGTTCGAGGGCAACTATGGTCCCAGCAATCGCGTGCCGCGCATCACGAACCGGCTAGCCGAAGGCAAACTGCGCTACGCGGTGATCGATCCGCGCCTGTCGAAACTCGCGGCAAAGGCGTGGAAGTGGATGCCGAACAAACCCGGCACCGAAGGCGCGCTTGGTCTCGCGCTCATTCGCTACTTGATCGAGAACAAAAAGTACGACGAGAAATTCCTTCGCAACGCGAACAAAGCCGCCGCGGCCGCGAACAAGGAGTCATCGTGGTGCAACGCGACCTGGCTCGTCAAACTGGATGACAAAGGCGCGCCGACCGTGTTCTTGCGCGGCGCGGAAGCCGGGCTCGCGACGAAAGAAACTATTAAAGACAAGGACGGCAAGGACGTTGCGGTTTGGAAAGTCAGCGACAAGCAGTTCGCGTTCGACCCACTCGTCGCGCTGGTGGACGGCAAGCCGGTCGCGCTCGATCCGAACGACGACAAGACCGCGGTCGTCGGCGATCTCGTCGCGGACGCGACGATCAAAGATTTCAAAGTCAAATCATCGTTCGTCATCCTGACCGAATCGGCGAACGCGAAAAAGTTCGAAGAGTGGGCGGAGATCGCGGGCGTGAATGCGCGCGACCTCGAAGAAATCGCGCGCGAGTTGACGCTGCACGGCAAAAAAGCGGTGTGCGATATTCATCGCGGCGTGTCGCAGCACACGAACGGTTTCTACAACGTGCTCGCGTGGAACACCGTCAACTTGCTGCTCGGCAATTTCGATTGGAAGGGCGGGTTCGTGCGCGTCTCGACGTACGATGTCGGCGGCGGCAAAGCTGATGGTCCGTTCAACCTCAGCAAGTTGACGCCGAACAAACACAATCCGTTCGGACTTTCGATCATTCGCCACGACGCCAAGTACGACGAGTCCACACTCTTCGCGGGTTATCCCGCGAAACGCAACTGGTATCCGCTCGCGTCGGACATTTATCAGGAACTGATTCCTTCGATGGGCGACGCGTATCCGTATCAGATCAAAGCGTTGTTCCTGTATATGGGTTCGCCGGTGTACGCGCTCCCGGCGGGCAACACGAACATTGACATCCTCGCCGATCCGAACAAGATTCCGCTCTTCATCACGAACGACATCGTCGTCGGCGAGACTTCGATGTACGCGGATTACATCTTCCCCGACTTGTCGAATCTCGAACGCTGGGAATTCACCGGCTCGCATCCTTCGATGACCGTCAAGGTGCAACCGGTGCGCCAACCGACCATCGCGCCGCTCATCGAAACGGTCAAAGTGTACGGACGCGAAATGCCGATCTCGCTCGAAGCGATGATCCTCGCGCTCGCCGAAAAACTCAATCTGCCGAATTTCGGTCCGAACGGTTTCGGCGAAGGCAAGCCGCTGACGCACATGAACGATTTGTACGTGCGGATGATCGCGAATCTCGCGTTCGGCGAGAAGAACGACGGCTCGGATGGCGTGCCGGACGCGGACGCGGACGAAATCAAACTTTTCCTCGACGCGCGCAAGCACCTGCCGAAAACCGTGTTCGATCCGGACGCGTGGAAGGCAATTGTCGGCGACAAACTGTGGGCGAAATTCGTCTACGTGTTGAATCGCGGCGGACGGTTCCAGGACTATGCCAAGATTTACGATAGCGACAAGGTCGCGAACAAGTACGGCAAACTGATCAATCTGTATCAGGAAAAGACCGCGAAACTGAAACACGCGATGACCGGCAAACCGATCCTGGGTTATCCCACCTTCATCCCGCCGGGCATGGACGTGACGCAAAATCCGTTGCCCGACGAAGGACAAGGATTCGATTTGTCGCTGATCACGTACCGCGAGATCTTTCAAACGAAATCGCGCACGGCGACGAACTATTGGCTGTTGTCGCTCTTGCCGGAAAACTTTATCCTGATGAACGCGGCGGATGCGGCGAAACGCGGAATGAAGACCGGCGACCGCGTGCGCGTCGTCTCAGCGACGAATCCGAACGGCGAATGGGATTTGAAGAACGGACAAAAGGTCCCCATCGTCGGCAAGTTAAAAGTCGTGCAGGGGATTCGCCCCGGCGTCGTTTCGTTTCCGCTCGGTTTTGGACACTTTGCCTACGGCGGCGTGGATGTGACGATTGACGGGCAAATCGTCAAGGGCGATGCGCGGCGCACGCGCGGCGTTCATGCCAACGCGGCGATGCGCGTCGATCCGTATCTCAAGAACACGACGCTCGTCGATTCGTTCGGCGGCAGCGCGGTGTTTTACGATACCAAAGTCAAAGTGGTCAAGGCGTAGGTGGAAAAAGACCTGTCAGGTTTTCGCGCAAGCGACCTGACAGGTCGCGTTGACGATCATGAACCAACTATCGCGTCGCGAGCTCTTTCGATTTGTCACACAGCCAATCCGGCGCGTCGGAGCAAGCGAGAAACGCGCGCACGCGCTCGCCGCGCTCACGCGCGTCGACGCTCCTCCGTCGCAGCAATGCGCGCGCTGTTACGCGCCGTTTGATGCGGCAGTGGACGAAACGTTCTGCCCGACGTGTCGCGCGAACGACGCCAAGAATCGCGAACTGATACGCGCGCTGACGAAAGACTCCTAGTTCGCTTTGCCAGTCTCACGACTGGCAATTTTGTTGCGGAGAAACAACGATGCAAGATTTACAAGACCTGCTCGCGCAGTCCGCGCGTCAACATCGCAATCATCTGTGTCCGCGCCAAGTGCTTGGTGTGCGGATGGGCATGTATGCCGCTGAACTCTTTGATCTCGTTTTGCCTCAAACCGACAAACGATTGCTTGCGTTTGTCGAAACCGATGGCTGTCTCGTGGATGGTATCACGGCGGCGACTGGCTGCGCCGTAGGACATCGCACGTTGCGCGTGATGGATTACGGAAAAAGCGCGGCGACGTTCGTAGACACGCTCACCGAACGCGCGATGCGAATCGCCCCCACGCGCGAGTCGCGTACGCGCGCGCTCGCCTACGCGCCGGATGCCCCAGATCGATGGCACGCGCAACTTGAAGCGTACCAGGTGATGCCAACCGCCGGACTTTTGCGCGCCGGCCCGGTGTTCCTGACAGTTTCACTCAAAGCGATGATCAGTCATCACGGTCGGCGGATTGTTTGCGAGCAATGTGGCGAAGACATCATCAACGAACGCCAAACGCACGCGAACGGGAAAATACTCTGCCGCGCCTGCGCCTTTGGAGCATACTATCAAGTTGCAGAAAGCGCAGATCAAAACTATCTCCGTTTGACACAACCGCGAGAACGCGGTACACTATTGCTAGATCATGCAAGACTCTTTTGGGCGAACGATTGACTATCTCCGAATTTCAGTCACCGAGGCGTGCAACTTCCGCTGCGTCTACTGCGCGCCGAATGGGCACGTTGCGCCGCAAACCTCGCCGCTGACGGTGGAAGAAATCGAGCGCGTCGCGCGCGCGGCAGTCGCGCTCGGCGTCAGCAAGATCCGTCTGACCGGCGGCGAG
This sequence comes from Candidatus Aquidulcis sp., assembly GCA_020723345.1. Lineage (GTDB taxonomy): Bacteria > Chloroflexota > Anaerolineae > UBA4142 > UBA4142 > VGOB01. The sequence continues at coordinate 63,240 of DYJA01000006.1, forward strand.
CCGCTGCTCCGCCGCGATATCGTCGAGATCGTGCGCGCGGTCGCGTCGGTCCAAGGTGTGCGCGATCTCGCGTTGACGACGAACGGCTTTTTGCTCGCGCGCCTCGCGCGCGAACTGGCGAACGCCGGACTGAACCGCGTCAACATCTCGCTGGACACGCTGCGCCGCGAACGTTTCGCGCAAATTACGGGCGTTCGCGCGATTTCGCCGACTGGCACAAGTGAGGCGCAACCGGAAAGGCAGGCAGGCGAAAGCGCGCGACAAGACGCGTTCGACGCGGTGTGGGCGGGCATTCGCGCGGCGGAGGACGCCGGACTCGCGCCGGTCAAGATCAACGTCGTCGCGCTGCGCGGCATCAACGACGACGAGTTTGAAGATTTCGCGCGGCTCACGCTCACGCATCCCTGGCACGTGCGCTTTATCGAACTGATGCCGGTCGGCGCGAACGACGCGGCGCGCGAGTTGTTCAATCGCCATTTCATTTCCGCCGACGAATTGATCGCGCGCTTGCCCGAACTCGCGCAAAGCGACGCGCCGCGTGGCAATGGACCCGCGCGCACGTATCGCCTACCGGGCGCGGAAACCACTATCGGTTTCATCACACCGGCGAGCGAGCATTTCTGTAACGCGTGCAATCGAATCCGCGTGACCGCACACGGCGCGGTGTGCGCGTGTCTGTTCGGCAGCAACCAGATGGATTTGCGCCAAGTGCTGTGCGAAAACGTCAACGAGAATGCGCTGCAAGAATTACTCGCGCGCGCGATCGGCTCCAAGCCAGAACAGCATCCCTCCGGCGATGACTTTGCGATTCACGTCCAAGCGATGTCGAAGATCGGCGGATGACTTTTAGACCCGAAGGGTTTACGAAACCCTTCGGGTCTTTGTCGTAGAAACATCAACCATCGTGGACTTGAATTCTTTCGGCGTCGTATTCACCATCTTCCTCGCCATCTTCACGCAAAGTCTAACCGGGTTCGGCACCGGGCTGGTCTCGATGGCGCTCTTGCCTGCGCTCGTCGGAATTCGCGAATCCGCGCCGCTCGTCGCGTTGACGGCGGGGACTTTGGAATTGGCGTTAGTCATTCGCTATCGCGATACCTTGAACGTGCAATCGGTCTGGCGATTGTTGCTCGCCGCGCTCGTCGGCATTCCGCTGGGAATTGTTTTGCTGCGAAATTTGGACGAAAGAGTTGTGCTTACGTTCCTGGGAATTATTCTCGTCGGATATCCGGTGTACGCATTGTTCAATCCCCACTTGCCAAAACTCGACGGCAGACCGTGGCCCTATCTTTTCGGTTTCGTCGCGGGACTTTTGGGCGGCGCGTACAACACATCGGGACCGCCGGTGATTATTTACGGCGACAGCCATCGCTGGTCGCCCGCCGAATTCAAAGCGAACTTGCAGGGTTTCTTTTTGCTCAACGATGCGCTCGTGATCGCGAGTCACGCGCTCAATGGCAATCTGACTTCCTGGGTCTGGCAAACTTACCTGATGACGATCCCGGGAATCGCGTTTGGCATGATCGGCGGACTCGCGCTCAGCCGATTCATCAACCCGGCGACCTTTCGCAAAATCGTGTTGGCACTCTTGATCGTTCTGGGTCTGCGAATGATCGCGAGTGTATTGATCTGACTTTTCATCACGGCACAAATCCTATTGTGCGACGCCGTCTCGCGCGTTATGATTTCGGCGATGCGACATTCGACTACTTGGATTCGGCGCGTCATTCTGCTGTTGAGTTTGTGGGCGTTGAGCGCCGGAATTGCCCACGCGACGCAAGGTATCGACGCGCCCGTCCTCGCGCGCGCCGAAATGACCGGCGCGTCAACGCCGACTCTCCCGACGTACGCGCTCTTGCGCGACGCAAACAATCGCGATTACGCGCTCGTCGTCGCGTCGCTGAGCCAATTGCAGCAAAGCGGTACGACTTTTCGCGTGCTCAACGCGAACGCGTCGCGCGCCAGCGATTTCATCATCGCGCGGGAACGCCGCGCGGGCGCGCGAGCGCAAGCCGCGCAGCAATTTTCTGTGCTGTACGACGATGGTCGGCAAATCGTCGCGCGCCTCCCGTTCGCGCAAGCCGACGCGCTGTCCGCGCTCGGATTTTCGCTTCAGCGGCTCGACGACGCACCGATAGTTTTTCGCGCCGCGCCGGCTCTGCGCGCGCCGCGCGTTTTCCTGCCCGATCCAAACGTCGCCGCGATGATCGCGCAGGTGCAATCGAGCACCGTGTCGGACTACACCGCGCAACTCAGCGGCGAAACCCCGGCAACCATCGGCGGCGCGCCGTACACGATCGCCTCACGTCACACCAATTCTGGAACGCACATTCAAAAAGCCACGCAGTACGTCTATGAACGAATGCAGACGCTCGGCTTGACGACGAGTTATCACAATTGGAGCGCGTGCGGCATTTCGAATCGCAATGTGATCGGCGAGAAAATCGGCGCGACGCGTCCAAGCGAAATCGTGCTCGTCGTCGCGCACTTGGACGATCAACCCTCCATCACTTATGCGCCCGGCGCGGACGACAACGCGAGCGGTTCGGTCGGCGTGTTGATCGCGGCGGAAATTTTGCGCCAATATAATTTCGAGCGGACACTGCGATTCGTTTTTTTCACTGGCGAAGAGCAAGGATTGTGCGGCAGCAATCGGTACGCCAGCGATGTATCCGGTCAAAACATCGTCGCAGTCCACAACCTGGATATGATCGCGTGGAACGCGGTGAATGGTCCCACACTGCGCTTGCACACACGCGCGAGCGATCCCGGTTATTCCAGCGATCTCGTGATCGCTAACACATTCGTCAACGTCGTCAGCGCGTACGGCTTGAGCGGCAATCTTTCGCCGATTGTCGATCCAGACAGCATCGGCTTTAGCGATCACGCATCGTTTTGGGCGCGCGGTTTTCCTGCGATTTTGGCAATCGAAGACGACGTGAGCGATTTCAACGCGTACTATCACACGACGAACGATCGCTTGGCGCGGCTTGATCTCACATATTTTACCAATTTTGTCAAGGCATCGGTCGGCACCGTCGCGCATCTCGCGCTGCCGCTGACCGAGACCGGCGTTTTGCGCGGCACGGTCTCGGACGCGGCGACGCTGCTCCCACTTCCCAACGCGTGGGTGCAAGCGACCTGGGAGTCAAGTTCCACGTTTACGCAAACGAATGCGAGCGGCGTGTACACTTTCACTTTACCGGTCGCGACGTACAGTGTGACCGCTTCCGCGCCGCGCTATGTATTCCAAACCGCGACGGGCATCGTCGTCACGACGACGATCACGACGACGCGCGACCTTTCGCTCACACCGGCATCGCAAATCATTTTCGCGCCGCGCATCAGCAAAAATGCGCCGTAGGATTGGGTGTTGGCGTTGACGCTGTTTTTCTTCTCTGCTATAATCTGGGCCGAAGAGCGACGTTACGCGAGGAGAAACTTATGCGACCCGCAAAAATTCTAGTCGTGGACGACGAACCGCATCTCGTCAAACTCGTGCGGTCGAATCTGGAAGCGCTGCATTACAAAGTGCTTGCCGCGTTGGACGGACCCAGCGGCTTGGCGATGGTCGAGAAAGAAGGCGTCGATCTCGTCATTCTCGACATTATGCTGCCGGGGATGGACGGCTTTGACGTGCTGCAAAAAATCCGCGAGTTTTCGTCGGTGCCGGTGATCATGCTGACCGCAAAAGATCAGGACGTCGACATCGTCAAGGGCTTGCGACTGGGCGCGGACGATTATGTGAAAAAACCATTCAGCGTTCACGAATTGCTCGCGCGCGTCGAAGCAGTCTTGCGGCGCGCCGCGCCGAGCGACGAAGTGCAAGCGCGCCCGCCCTTCGTCTGCGACGATTTTACGATGGACTTTCAGCAGCGGCGCGTGACTGTGCGCGGCAAAGACATTCGGATGGGACCCACCGAATATCGACTCCTCGCGCAACTCGTGCAAAACGCCGGGCGCGTGATGCTCCACGCCGATTTGCTCCGCAAAGTGTGGGGACCCGAGTACGGCAACGAGACGGAATATCTGCGCGTCTACGTCAGTTATCTCCGCAACAAAATCGAAGAAGATCCGGCGAACCCCAAATATATTTTGACCGAACACGGCGTCGGATACATGTTCAAGCGACCGGAAGGCAGTTAGATGAAAAGGGCAGGCGTTGCGCCTGCCTTTTTGCATGCTCGCCATTTTTGACAGTTTGCTCCGAGTACGCTATAATCAATAATGATTCCAATTAAGGAATTGTTTCAAAATGCCGAAAGATCGCGTCGCCGAGTTTTCTGAAGGATTGCGCCAAGCCGGTCTGCGCCTGACTGCGCCGCGGCTCGCCATTTGCCGCGCGCTCGCCGACAATACGTCGCACCCAACCGCCGTGCAGTTGCACACGCAATTGCGCGACGAATTTCCGACGCTCAGTCTGGCAACCGTGTACAGCACGCTCAACACGCTCGCCTCTCTCGGTTTGGTTCACGAATTAGGAAACGCCGGCGACGGGCAAAAACACTACGACCCCTTTACGACGCCGCACGCGAATTTGATTTGTACGCGCTGCCACCAGATTCGCGATCTGGCTGACCGCGCGCTGCAAACCGTCAGCCAGCGCGTCGCCGAACAATCGGGGTACCAGATTCAAGGAGCGCGCATCGTCTACTACGGCGTATGCCCGGCGTGCGCTAAACGCCGCGTACGATAGAAAATTCACTCACCCAAGGAGGTCGAAAAATGAGAGAAATGACGAAAGCCAACTTGTCTGCCGCGTTCGCCGGCGAGAGTCAGGCGCACATGAAATACCTGGCATTCGCCGACATCGCCGAGCGCGACGGATTCCCGAACGTCGCGCGCTTGTTCCGCGCCGCGTCGTTCGCCGAACAGATGCACGCGACGGCGCATTTGCGCGCGCTCAGCGGCATCGGCGAAACGGTCGCCAACCTCGAAGCCGCGATTGGCGGCGAGACGTTCGAAGTGAACGAAATGTACCCGGCGTACTCGGCGGTGGCGAAAACACAAGACGAAAAAGGCGCGATCCAAAGCATGGAGCGCGCGTTCGAGGCAGAAAAAGTCCACGCGCAACTGTACACGCGCGCGAAAGAATCTGCCGTCGCGAAAAAGGATTTCGATCTCAGCGCGATCTTCGTCTGCGAAGTGTGCGGCTGGACCGTCGAAGGCGCAGCGCCGGAGAAATGCCCGTTGTGCGGCGCGCCCGGAAAAAGATTCCGCAAGTTCTAACCGCGCAAGGGCGAAGCATTTTTTGTCCTTCGACTCCGCTCAGGATGCAAAAAATGTTTCGCCCTTACTTTTCCGCTGCGAGCGCCAAGCGGGTGCGCTCAAATTCCGCTTCCAACTCTGCGATCAAATCGGGCGCGGCAGTCAACTCGCCGGTTTTGCCCCGCGTTTCCAATTCCGCGCACACGCGCGCCAGCGCGCGCGCGCCAAGGCTGGCGCTGCTGCCTTTCAACGAGTGCGCCGCTTTGGCTAACTTGGCGGCATCGCGCTGCTCGACCGCTTGGCGAACGGCGGCAATCTTCGCTGGTGTTTCGCGGAGGAACAGGTCAATCAATTCCCCGATGATGTCCGGACTACCGGGCGGTTGCAATTTGCGGAGCCGCGCAAGCGCCGTGGAGTCGATCGCCGGCTCGGCAACCGATTCGATTGGCGGGGATTCGCTTGGAGTTTCTGGCAATGCGGTATGCGCTGCGCTCGGCATCTTCACCCAGTGACGCAACGCGGCGTAAAGCGTTTCCGGTTTAAGTGGTTTGGAAAGATAGTCGTCCATTCCCGCCGCGAGGCATTTTTCGCGTTCCCCCTGCAACGCGTGCGCCGTCAGCGCAATAATCGGCGTATGTCCCGTCGAATCTTCGCGCTGGCGAATCTCGCGCGTCGCTTCATAGCCATCCAACTCCGGCATTTGGCAATCCATCAGCACAAGCGCGTACGGCGCGCGCGCGAGCGCGTCGACGGCTTCGCGTCCATTGCCGACGACATCCACCGCATAGCCGCGCGTCTTGAGCATGAACACGGCAACTTGTTGATTCACCGCGTTATCTTCTGCCAGCAAAATTCGAATATTGCGCCCTTCATCTTTGCCCGATTGAACGTCCGGCGCGCGTGTTTCCACCGGCGCGGAAGATACTCCCATGACGTTGCTCAGACAATCGTATAGTTCGGACTGACGAACCGGTTTGACCAACGCGGCATCCAAGCCCATTTCCCGGATCGTTTCGACGTTGCCAATGTGTCCCAGCGAAGTCAGCAAAATCAGCCGGGATGATCCAATTGTCGAATCCGCGCGAATCGCGCGCGCGAGTTCAACTCCATCCATGCCGGGCATTTCCATATCGAGCAGCACGACGTCAAATCGTTCTTGACTCGTCGCAGAACGCATCACGTCCAATGCCTCGGAACCACTCGCCACACATCGCGGACGCATGCGCCAGGCAACCACCTGTCGCTCCAAGACCATTCGATTCGTCGCATTGTCGTCGACGATGAGAACGTGTCTGCCTTGCAAATTGAGAACGGGATTTATTTCTTTCGGCGTGGCGGCAATTCCTTTTTCGAGCACGACGGTAAACTCAAACGTGCTGCCTTGTCCCAGCGCGCTCTCGATTTTGATTTGCCCGCCCATCATCTCGACCAAACGATTCGAAATGGCAAGTCCCAGACCGGTGCCGCCATACTTGCGCGTCGTCGAAGCGTCGGCTTGCGTGAATGGTTTGAACAAGCGCGCTTGTTGTTCCGACGAAATACCGATCCCAGTATCTTTGACCAAGAAACGCATCGTCACGCGTCCATCGGTAATGTCTCGGCACTCGGCGCGCAACTCGATCTCGCCGCGCTCGGTGAACTTGAGCGCGTTGCCAACCAGGTTAGTGAGCACCTGCCCCAAGCGAAAGGAATCGCCGCGCACCGCCGGCGGCACGCGCGGACAAACCGCGACGATCATCTCCAATCCTTTGCGTTGCGCGCGTTCGGCGAAGAGCGCGCCGATATTTTCGACCACTTGCCGCAAATCGAAATCGGCAGTTTCCAAGTCCAGCTTGCCGGCTTCAATCTTGGAGAAATCGAGAATGTCGTTGATGATCGCCAACAAGTTCTCGCCGGAAAAGCGGATCGTTTCGGCGAACTGGCGCTGCTGCGCGGTCAACGGGGTGTCGAGGAGCAAACCGGTCATGCCGATCACGCCGTTCATCGGAGTGCGAATCTCGTGACTCATCGCCGCCAGGAACGCCGATTTGGCGCGGTCGGCAGATTCGGCTTGCTCGCGCGCGCGCACCTGTTCGCTGATATCGTGATACATCGCGAGCATCCCGACGTGCTCTCCGGCGACGATGACCGGCACCGCGAAAATTTCGGCGTCGATCGGCGTGCCATCTTTGCGATAGCGTCGCCCAAGCCGATGCACCGCGATGCCCTGCATCGCCGTCTCGGTAATGTTGCGCGCCTCCGCGCGCGCGGCATCGTTGGCGACGAGCGCATCCAGATCGCGCCCCAGTACTTGCTCGCGCGGATAGCCGAAGAGTTGTTCGAAAGCCGGGTTGCACGACGCGATCCGCTTTTGCATGTCGAGCGTTACGATCGCGACCGGGCTATGCGCGACCAGCGATTCGAGAAATTGTTTTTGGCGCGCGAGTTCCAATTCGGCTTGTTTGCGCTCGGTAATGTCGAGGATCATCGAAAAGTACCCGATGGCTGAACCCTGCTGGTCGAATTGCGGCACGAGTGAGACGACATGGAAATGTTCGGTTTTGTCCGGGTAGATTACGCTCCGCTCCATCGTCACGCGTTCGCCGCGAAATAAGCGCGCGTAGGATGCTTCGGACGCGCGCCATGCTTGCTCGCCGATGACGTCGCGCACATGTTTGCCGATCATCTGTTCGGCGTCCATGCCCACCCACTTCGCATACGCTTTGTTGGCGAACAAGTAGCGGAAATCGCGATCCACATGCGCGAGCAGTCCCGGAATGTTCGTGGTCACGATTTCCAATTCTTCGCGGCTCTGTTGGAGCGCGAGTTCGACTTGATCGCGTTCGGCGATGTACTGTTCCAGTTGCTCATTCGCGAGCGCCAATTCGCGCGACCGCTCCGCGATCTGGCGCGCCATTTGATCGCGTTCGGCGATGTACTGTTCCAGTTGCACATTCGCAAGCACCAATTCGCGCGACTGTTCCGCGAGCTGGCGCGCCATTTGATCGCGACGCTTGCCGCTCCCGTGGGCGAATCCGCCCAAGAGCGTAGCAACTACTGAAAAACAAAAACCCACGATGACGCCCAACCACACATGTCGCTGGGCGCAATTGACTCCTTGCGTATCTTCTTGCATCAATATCCGTTCCTCTAATCCACACACTTTCTTGCACGCGTAATCATACAACAAGGCGGCAAGAGAAACAATCCGATTTCAGTACCATGAATTGTGAGTGTGCGCGCGACACATCACTTGTCGCGCCGACCAGCCACGCGCGATAGAATCTGTTTGCCACCTTGCTGGAAGACCGGTACGCCGATCAAATCGCTCGCGTCGTACTGTTCGGCTCCAAGGCGCGCGGCGATTTCGACGCGGAATCTGACTTGGACGTATTTGTTCTGGTCAAGAGCGCTGATTGGCATCTGCAGGACCAGATCGCCACGCTCAGTTCCCCGATTTCACTCAAATACAACACACTCCTCTCCCCCAAAGTTGTTGGACCTTCGCTTTATCGTCGCATGCGAAGTTTGCGCTCTTTCTTTTTGCAAAACGTTTCCAAAGAAGGCGTGAATCTATGGACCAAGCCGCTCGCGAAGCGATTCACCAAGACATTGCCAACAGTCACGACGAACTAGAGGCGGTGGGCGCACTCACCAAAAAATAAACGAGCCGTCGGCGAGGTCAAGTACCTCGCCGATTTTTTTCGCTTGACCATTTGACCGCGCCGTGATACACTAGCGCGCGGTCGAATTCTGCAATCCTATTCCTGGGGGCACCATGTCCATTCTCAAAAAGAAACCTGCTCTCGATGACTTTATCACGACCTGTTCGCCGCTCTACAAAATCCCTGAACTCGAGCAATCGATGCGACAGCGCGTCGAGGATATTGTGAGAGATTTGCTTGCGTTCGAACCAGAAGCCGACCCGACAAAAAATCTCACGCGGTTTCTTCAAAAGGATCCCAACTTTTTAGGCGTTTTGCTTGCTCTGACTAACCTGTCTCAAGAAAAGTTTTTACGGATTCTCACGGCGGAACGATTCGCACAGGGTGACTTTGGCAAGGAATGGAACGCCGATCAGGTCTTCAACAAAATGAAACGGGGCGCGGTATTCGCGGAACGGATCGCGCGGTTATTTTTGGAAGGTCGTAACAGTGACGTGTTGGTACGCCAAGTCGCAGATTTCTATCTGGCGCAACTGTCCCTGCCGCAGAACTGGGATACCGTGATCCGTGATCGCAGTGTGATAGAAAACGTAGTACGTAAGAAACTTACGGGTGAATACATCGACCAAAAAGGCGAAGCGATTGAAGCGCTGATTCGTTCGAGATTAGACTTGCTCCACGACACCTACGGCGTGGAACACGAGCACGGGCAGGTAAAGTTTCTTGGCAAGGAAGTAGATCATGCTATCCCCTCCTGCGAAAACCCATTCGTACTGGTGATGGCGTCATACATGGAAACGACATCCAGCAGCCAAACCGCGCGCGCGAATGAACAGCAAGCGATGTACCAAAAAGTAATCGGCGAAAACGTGCGTTACGGGATCAAACGCGTGTTTGTCAATGTGGTCGATGGCGCAGGATGGCTTGCGCGCCGTTCAGATTTGCGAAAATTATTCGACGGCTGCGATTATTGCCTGAATTTGAACACACTTGATCAACTTGAGCCGATCATTTGTCGGTATGTGTCCGCCAAATTCTTCAAGGATCGAACACGCCCTACAGTTGAATTGGAGAAATAGAATGCGCAAGGATTTCTTGAACCAAGTTATCGAAGGTGATTGCCTCAAAATCCTAAAGCAAATTGCGGATGACAGCGTAGATGTTTGCTTTGCGGATCCGCCGTTCAATTTGGATAAAAAATATACAGCGTATCAAGATCACCGACCCACTGACGAATATCTATTTTGGTGCGAACAGTGGCTGCACGAACTCGTGCGGATAACCAAGCCGACCGGTTCGATCTTTGTTCACAATATTCCGCGTTGGCTAACTTACTACGCCGCGATTCTTAACAAGTTCGCGTATTTTCGTCATTGGGTCGCCTGGGATGCCATGAGCGCGCCTTTGGGCAAGACGCTGCTGCCCGCGCACTATGGAATTCTTTTCTACACCAAGCAACCCAAGGATTACAAATTCTATGACGTGCGCGCGCCGCACAAACGCTGCCGGGTCTGCAATGAGTTCATTAAGGATTATGGGGGGAAAAAAGATCAGATGCACGCGTTTGGTTATCTGATCAGCGATGTCTGGACTGACATCCACCGGATTCGTCACTCGGTTCGCCGCGATGAACATCCTTGCCAGCTTCCCGTGCCTTTGCTTGAGCGAGTTATCTTGATGAGTTCGGATCCTGGGGATGTGATCTTGGATCCGTTTCTCGGCACCGGTACGACGGCAGTCGCCGCAAAGGCGTTGGGCAGGCATTTTGTCGGGATTGACCTTGATCCTGAATATGTCCAAATTGCGCGCGACAAGATCGCGCAAACCGAGCCCAGTCGTTGGAATGGATTTTACGTTTCTTATTTTCTAGGGAAATTGCAAAGCATCCGCGATGTGGATGCGGCAAAGATGTTTCCGCCGCAACTGACTTCGACCGAAAAGAAACGCCTGCGGGCAAATGGACTACATACTCCCCTACCAGTTGCAACTCTAACTCCGCAACTCCTGGAAAAACGCTCGGGGTATGCCGCGCGGGCTGCAAAGGCAAAAAAATAATGACTCAACTGGGAGAGAGATATGCCAACGTCTGAATTCGATCTCATCATCATCGGCGGGGGACCCGGCGGCTACGTCGCCGCGATTCGCGCCGCGCAATTGGGACAACGCGTCGCGCTCGTCGAACGCGATAACCTGGGCGGCACCTGTTTGAACTGGGGCTGCATTCCGACAAAAGCGTTGCTGAAAAACGCGAGCGTCGTCGAAACGATCAAGCACGCGAACGATTTCGGCATCCAAATCGAAAAATTCTCCGCCGATTTCGGCAAGGCGATTGACCGCAGCCGCGTCGTTTCAAACCGCCTAGTCAAAGGCGTCGAATTCTTGATGAAGAAGAACAAAATCGAAGTGGTCAAAGGCGAGGCGATGCTGACCGCGCGCGATCGCGTCGAGGTCAAGCCCGACGGGCGCGCGCTCACCGCGAAAAATATCATCATCGCGACCGGCGCGCGTCCGGTTTCGATCCCCGGTTTGCCGATTGACGGCAAGTCGGTCATCACATCGCGCGAGGCGTTGGAACTGCGCGAACTGCCGTCGCCCATCGTCATCGTCGGCGCGGGACCGATCGGGATGGAATTTGCGTACATCTATCGCGCGTACGGCGCGAAAGTGACGGTGATCGAAATGCTGCCGCATCTCCTGCCGCGCGAAGACGCGGAAGTGAGCGCCGAGGTCGAAAAAGCGGTCAAGAAACTAGAGATCAGTTTCCGCGTCAGCACCAAAGTCGAAAGCGCGGCGAAAATCGGCGACACGGTGCGCCTGCGCGTTTCGAGCGATGGACAAGTGGAAGAGATCGGCGCGCAGAAAGTGCTGGTCGCGATTTCGGTGCGCCCGAACAGCGAGAACCTGGGTCTCGACGCGCTCGGCGTCGAGATGGAACGCGGCGCGATCAAAGTGAACGACGCGATGCAGACGAACGTGCCGGGCATTTACGCGATCGGCGACGTGACGATGAAACTGCCGCTCGCGCATGTCGCGTCGCATCAAGGAATTATCGCGGCAGAAACGCTCGCGGGCAAGGAAACGCATCCGTTGAATTTGAACAACGTGCCGCGCTGCACGTACTGCGCGCCGCAGGTCGCGTCGCTCGGTTTGACTGAAGCGCAGGCGAAAGAGCAAGGACTTGATTATCGTGTCGGCAAGTTTCCGTTCCGCGCGAACGGCAAGGCGCTCGGCATCAACGAGTACGACGGGTTCGTCAAACTCGTCGTCGACAAAAAGTACGGCGAAATTCTCGGCGCGCATTTGGTTGGACCCGAAGTGACGGATTTGACCGGCGAACTGTCGCTCGCGAAATCGGCGGAACTGACGCCGCTGGAAATCGCGCACGCGGTTCACGCACATCCGACACTGACGGAAGTGATCGCGGAAGCCGCGCTGGACGCGATGGGGCAAGTAATTCATATTTGAAGTTGGAAGTCGGAGGTTGGAAATTGGACGCCGAGATTCGCGTAACATTCATGCGGCACGGGCGCGCGCAGCATCACACCGACGGCAAACACGGCGGGCATTACGACTCGGCGTTGACCGAGTTGGGCAAATCGCAAGTACGCGCGCGCGCGTTGACTTGGCAGGCGGAAGGCGTGCGCTTTGATTGCATCGTCGCGAGCACGTTGCAGCGCGCGCTGACCTCCGCGCAAATCATCGGCGAAATTCTTGGCGCGCCGGTCGAGACGGATACGGATTGGATGGAAATGGATAACGGTCCGCTTGCCGGGATGTCGCGCGAGGTCGCGTTGGCGCGCTATCCCAAACCCGCGTTCCGCAATCCGTACGAACCGTTCTGCGGATCGGGCGAGAGCGACTGGGAATTGCATTGCCGCGCGGCGCGCGCCGTCGAACACGTCGTGCGGCGCGGCGCGGGGAATTATCTCGTCATCGCGCACGGCGGCATTCTGAACGCGGCAATGCGAACGATTGTCGGCGCGCAACCCACGGTGAATCGGCAAGGCATCTGGTTCGCATTCGGCGATACGGGTTACGCGCGGACGGCGTACGAGCCGACGCAGCATCAATGGTTGCTTGAAGAGTTGCGAACGAGTTGATCTCCAATCTCTAATCTCTACACTACAAGGAATCTATGACACAACGCATCGCGATCATCGGCGGCGGATTTGCAGGTATGACCGCCGCGTACGAACTGGGCAAACTGGGCTATCAAACGTTTTTGTTCGAACGAATGTCGGAACTGGGCGGACTCGCGGGCACGTTTCCAATCGAAGGGACGCGGCTCGAACGCGGGTACCATCATTGGTTCACGAGCGACACGCACATCGTCGCGCAGATGGAAGAACTGGGATTGGGCGACCGCGTGCAGTGGATCGCGTCCAAGACCGGCTGGTTCGAGCAGGGAAAAATCCGGAACTTTGTCTCGCCAATCGATTTGCTGCGCCTCGACACGATCCCATTTGTAGATCGCGTGCGGCTGGGGATGGCAGTCGCGTACCTCACGTATTTACAGTCGAGCAAGAACAACCTTGCCAAGTACGAAAAAATCACCGCGATGGAGTGGTGGAAAAAATACGGCGGGCGCAACGCGTGGGACAAGGTATGGAGTCCGATGTTTCGCGGCAAGTTCGGCGCGGAAGCCGAAAACATTTCGATGGTGTACATCTGGTACAAGATCGTCCTGCGGATCGGTTCGCGCAAAGGGATGACGAAAGAGGCGCTCGGCTACCCACGCGGCTCGTTCCAAGTGTTGATCGACGCGCTCGAAAACGCGATCAAGAAACAGGGTGGCAAAATTTTTCTTGGCGCGACGGTGAAACGCGTCGTCGTGGAAAACGGCGTCGCGCGCGGGTTGCAGTTGGCGGAGGATGTGATGACGCGCGTAGGGGCGCAATTGAATTGCGCCCCCACAGAATCGTTTGCGCCGTTTGACCGCGTCATTTGCACCGCGCCGTCGTTCGCCGCGCTCAAGATCGTCAACGAATTTCCGCCGGAGTACGTCGCCAAAATGAACGCGGCGAAATATATGGCGGCGGTACTCGTCATTCTGAAACTGAAAAAGTCGTTGTCGCCGATTTACTGGCTGAACATCGCCGACCGCACGATTCCATTCGTCGCGACCATCGAGCAAACGAATTTAATTCCGCCCGAAGTGTACAACAACAAGCGTATTTTGTACGTGTCGAATTATCTCGCGCCTTCCAGTCCGTACTTTCAAATGTCGCGCGATGAGTTGTTCAACGCGTACGTGCCGCACTTGCAAAAAATCAATCCGCAGTTTTCGCCGGATTGGGTCGAAGAGTTTTGGCATTTCAAGGAAGCCGCCGCGCAGCCGATCATGCCGCTGAATTATTCCAAGCTGATTCCAGACTATCGCACGCCGATTCGCAATTTGTATCTCGCAAACACGACGCAAATCTATCCCGAAGATCGCGGCACGAATTACTCGGTGCGGTTGGGACAGGAGATTGCAAAGATGGTGAATCAAGATGTAAAGACCGGGGGCAAATAGAACACGTAGCCGTGAACGGACTGTGAATTGGTTTTACAATTCAGCCCAAACGAAGTAAAATAGACGGCGCATAGAAAGAGAGGAGACAAATGATGGTGACGATTCGAGGTATTTATGACGGCAAGAACATCAGAGTATTGCCCAGCGAGCCAGTTCCTGTCGCGCATCGCCAAGTGCCTGTTGCCATCATCTTCTTGGAAGACGTAACGAACACAGACCAAATCCGCCGGTTACAAATCGAAATTGCCCAGCGGATGCGAACCGCACGAGCGGGCATGTTACCTTTGGGCGCCAGCGTGAAAGACTTGGTGGAGCAAGGTCGTGAGCGAAAGTCATTGTCATCGACGCATCGGTTGCCCTGAAACGGCGGCTACGCGACGAAGACGCAACCGAGCAGGCAGATGCTCTGCTTGATGATTACTTGGCGGGGAAATCACAATTGCTCACGGTCACTTTGTTCGATTACGAAATCGCGAACGCGTTCAGAGTGGCAGTAGTTATGGGACGGATGAGCGAAGATGCGGCGAACGCGGCTCTCGCCGATTTTCAACAGTACCGCATTGAGCGTTACGATTTTCGAGAAATCCACGGTCTTGCATTTCGATTGGCTTGTCAACATCAACGATCTGTTTACGATAGCGCCTACATGGCGTTGGCGCAATCCAAGCAACTGTGGTTTTTCACAGGCGATAGACGACTGTTCAACGCGGTAGAGAAAACACTACCGTGGGTCAAATGGATTGGTGATTATCAATTTGCCGTTATTCCAGAGCCGAGTTAATAAGCGCGAGGTAACATTGCATCACGCAGAGCGATGGGAAACTCTGCGCCGCGCGCATGGAGACCGGATGCCCAAATTTTCAATCTTCGTTATGAGCGGCGCGCTCTTTCTTTTCGCCTGCACGCGCGCGCCACTCACCAGTGAAGCGATTATCCCACCGTCAACTCCTCCCGTGAATGCAACGGTCGCCGCGCTGTCAACTGACGTCGCGCGCAACAGTACGATGGTCGCGTATCTCGCGACAGTCGTGTGGGCGCAACGCGCGGGGACACTGACGCCGGTCGGTTTCGTACCGCCGCCAACGCCGTGGTGGACGCCGACGCCGAACCCGACTGCACTGCCATCGTTTTCGCCCATCGACTTTCGTCGCTCCGGCGGAATCGTCGGCTTGAACGATCAGTTGACAATCGACGACAAGGGGCGCGCTAAATTGACGCGCCGCACCGGCACTTTCGAATTTGAATTGACGCAAGACGAACTCGCGCGGTTGCGCTTGGGTTTGCGCGACGCGAATTTCGCAGCGATCCCAGGAGACTCGCGGCGCAAGCCATTCCTCGTGCCGGACGAAATTTCGTACGTGATTGTGTATCAAAGCCACACCGTAGCAACCTCCGACACCGCGATTCCAGAGCAATTGCAACCGGTAATTCAAATGTTGAATGGGATCGTAGACGCAAGAGGCAAATAAGTAGACCCGACAGGTTTCGCGAAACCTGTCGGGTCTTTTCTAACAAGGTTCTAACACACCCCATCGAATCCTTATGCTCGCTTAACCTCAATTGCATTACAATCGTTCTTTGGATGTGCTGTCGCATCCAAAGAATCATTCTGAATTTCTTTGTGATGAGTGCAAAGGAGAAACATGCTCACCAACAACATGACGATCAAGATCGGTGGCGAAGCCGGTCAAGGGATGGACACCAGCGGCGCGGGCTTTGCGCGCGCGCTGGTTCGCTCCGGGTTACACATCTTTGCAAATTCCGATTTTATGAGCCGCATCCGCGGCGGCTATAATTTCTATCAACTCCGCGTCAGCGCCGCGCCGGTCTACGCGCCGGATCGCGTGACGCATCTCCTCCTCGCGTTCAGCCGAGACGCGATCACGCAAACGCTGAACGAAATCGCGCCCGGCGGCGCGATCCTCCACGATGCTTCGATCAAGATCGATCCGGGGCTCCTTGCCGAGCGTCGAATCCAGTCGTTTGCCTTTCCATTCGAAGCAAAAGCGCTTGAGATCGGACGCGCGGCGGGAATGGACCCCAAGCGCGCGAAACTGATGACGAACACCGCCGCGCTCGGCGCGACGGTTGCAGTCACCGGTTTTCCATTTGAACGGATTGCCGAAGTGATCACGGAAAACTTTGGTAAGAAAAAAGGATCCGCGATCGCGGAAGCCAATCTGACGATGGCGCGCTGGGCATTCGACGAAGCGACACAGTACGCCGAGCGATTCGAATGGAAGTTGATTCCGCCAACGAACGGCGATAACCGCATGATCCTCAACGGCAATCAAGCCATCGGTCTCGGCGCGCTTGCCGCGGGTTGCAAATTCATCAGCGCGTACCCGATGACGCCCGCGACTTCGATCATCGAATTTTTGACCGCGCAGTCCAAACGCTTCAACGTGGTGACGAAGCAAACCGAAGACGAACTCGCCGCGATTCTGTACGCGATTGGCGTCAACCAAGTCGGCGTGCGCGCGATGACGGCGACTTCGGGCGGCGGCTTGTCGCTGATGGTCGAAGCACTCGGGATGGCGGGCATGACCGAAACGCCGCTCGTCGTCGTAGATTCGCAGCGACCGGGTCCATCGACCGGGATGCCGACGCGCACCGGACAAGGCGATTTGCTTTTCGTTATGCACGCGTCGCAAGACGAATTCCCGCGCATCGTAATCGCGCCCGGCGGCGTCGAGTCGTGTTACGCCGACACCGCGCGCGCGTTCAACCTCGCCGAGAAATATCAATGCCCCGTGTTGATTCTCACCGACGCGTTTCAGGCGTTCGCCGCGCGTTCCGTCGGCGTGGAAGAATTACCATTTGAGGAATTTCAAATCGATCGCGGCAAAACGCTGACGGATGAAGAACTTGCGAAACTGCAACCCGGCGAATACAAACGCTACGCGCTCAGCGACGACGGCATCTCGCCGCGCGCGATCCCCGGTCATCCGAACGCGGTGTACACGGCGACGAGCGACGAGCATACCGAGTCCGGTCGCATCGAAGACGAGGACCCGGCGAACCGGATCGCGCAGCACGAAAAGCGAATGCAAAAAATCGAAACGCTGAAGCAGGAAATGCGAATGCCGGAATGGTACGGGCGCGCCAACGCGCCGATTACGTTGATGGGCTGGGGCTCAACGCGCTATGCGATTCGCGAAGCAGTTGATCTGTTGAACGCGCGCGGCATCCCAGCGAACGCGCTGCATTTTGTCGACATTTATCCGCTCGACGAAACGCGTCTGGAAAAAGAACTGGCGCAGGCGCGGTACCTGATCGACGTGGAAGGCAATTACACCGCGCAACTCGCCCAAGTCGTGCGCGGGTACACCGGTCGCGCGGTGAACGACAAGATTCTCAAGTACGATGGTCGTCCATTCACCGGCGCGGAAATCGCGGTCGCGGTCGCGCAAATCGCGCAAGAGAAAGCCGCGCAAGTCAAACCGCGAACGGTGCCGCACAACGGACACGGCGAAGCCGCGCCGGTGACGTCGGAAATCGTCGAACCGCTTGCGGTTGTGTGAAATGCAAACCTTCATCGCGCTGTTTCGCGGCATCAACGTCGGCGGCAATACCATTTTGCCGATGCGCGACCTGGCAAAAGTACTCGAAGGGTTGGGATTGAAGAATGTCAAGACCTATATCCAAAGCGGCAACGCAGTTTTGCAAAGCCCGTCGGCAAACGCGGCAGAACTTGCGCGGAAGATAACCACAGCAATCGAGAAAGAGTGCGGCATCGCACCACAAGTGCTCTTGCTTGGATTCAAGGAACTCCACGCCGCGATTACCGCGAACCCGTTTCCGCAAGGCGAGCGCGATCCGAAATCGCTCCACTTGTTTTTCTTGGATTCCATTCCGCGCAAACCGGATTTGGCGACGCTCGAAAGCATCCAGACAGAGCGCGAACAATTCAAACTGATCAAGCAGGTGTTCTATCTCCACGCGCCGGATGGGATCGGGCGTTCCAAGCTTGCCGCGAAAGTAGAAAAGGCGTTAGGCGTGACAGTCACGGCGCGCAACTGGCGAACGGTCAATGCGCTCGCGTCCATCGCGGCAGCGGCCGCTGAAAAATGATCAGGCAGACGCGTCAGGCGCAAGAAAATCCAAACGACTGAGGTGTAGATCGTGACAACTCAAAAATCCAAATCAAATAACTCATCGACGCTTTCCATCGCCCAACTCCGCGCCGAACTGAAAGGTCAAGTGATCGCGCCGGACGACGCCGCGTACGACGCGGCGCGCACCGTTTTCGTCGGTGGCATTGATCGCCGCCCCGCTGCCATCGTCCGGGTCGCGGATGCGGAGGATGTTTCCCGCGTCGTCGCGTTGGCGCGCGCAACCGGATTGGAACTTGCCATTCGCAGCGGCGGTCACAGCGGCGCGGGTCACAGCGTCACCGAAGGCGGAATCGTGTTGAGTCTTGCCGATATGCGCGCCTTGCAGATCGACGCGCCAGCGCGCACCGCCTGGGTTGAGACAGGTTTGACGGCGGGAGAATATACGAACGCCGCGAGCGCGTACGGCTTGGCAACCGGGTTCGGCGACACCGGCTCGGTTGGGATCGGCGGCATCACGCTGGGCGGCGGCATCGGTTACCTCGTCCGCAAACATGGACTCACGATCGACGATCTGCTTGCCGCCGAGATTGTAACTGCCGATGGCGAGCGTTTGCGCGTGGATGCCAAATCGCACCCCGATCTCTTTTGGGCAATTCGCGGCGGCGGCGGCAACTTTGGCGTCGCGACCCGTTTTCAATTCCGATTGCACCCGTTGGAAACGATCTTCGGCGGGATGCTGATTCTTCCGGCAACGCCGGATGTGATCGCGTCATTCATCGCCGAAGCGGAAAGCGCGCCCGACGAACTCTCGACCATCGCCAATGTCATGGCTGCGCCGCCGATGCCATTTTTGCCCGCCGAGGTTCACGGCAAGTTGATCGTGATGGCGATGCTGGTTTATGCGGGCGATGTTGCAGCGGGCGAGCGCGCCGTCGCGCCGTTCCGCGCGCTGGCTACGCCGATGGCGGATATGCTCCGTCCGATGCGCTATCCGGAAATGTATCCGCCCGAGGACAACACGTACCACCCGAAGGTCGCGGCGCGCACGATGTTCGTCGATGCGATTGATCGCCGCGCCGCGGAAACGATCATCGAGTATCTCCGAAATTCTGACGCGACGATGCGCGTGGCGCAACTGCGCGTGCTCGGCGGCGCGATGGCGCGCGTTCCCGCCGATGCGACTGCGTTCGCGCACCGCGCGAGCCGGATCATGGTCAATGTTGCGGCGTTCTACGAGGGTCCCGATCGCGCCGCGCGCGAAGCGTGGGTGACTGACTTGGCGGCGGCGCTGCGTCAAAACGACGCGGGCGTGTACGTCAATTTTCTCGGCGACGAAGGCGCGGCGCGCGTTCGCGCGGCATATCCCGGCGGAACCTGGGATCGGCTTGCCGCGATCAAGCGGCGCTACGATCCGACCAATCTCTTTCGGCTCAACCAGAACATTCCGCCCGCGAGTGGTGGCGTGAGGGATTAGTACTATCCAATGAAATCGTTGGACAAAAAACAAAATTGATGAATCGCCAAGACGCCAAGAACGCAAAGGAAAAAAATATATCTTCGCGACCTTTGTGTCTTTGCGGTTCAAATAGAGTAGACATTATCGGAAATAAACCCAATCCAGAATTTGGACACAGATTAACACTGATTAACACTGATCTCTAGGTTTTCAATCTGTGTGCATCTGTGTTTATCAGTGTCCAAAATTATTGCCGATAAAGTCTAGTATATGTCGCAGGAGCAAAATGACGCGGAATATGAAAAGCAACCAGAGCGATGCGCGAGAGAACACTCTCCCGAAACTCGCGCAGCCCGCTCAGCAGAAGGACACGCACAAATCCACCAAGAGCACCACCGCGATCGGTATCAAGTCCGGGAGATTCACGAACGAGGAAAAAGCTGCGATGAGGGAGCGCGTCAAGGAGCTGAAGGCGGATAAGGCGGACGGGGAAAGCGCCGTGCTCGCGAAGATCGCCGAGATGCCGGAACCGGATCGCTCTATGGCAAAGCGGATCCATGCGATCATCAAAGCCAGCACGCCAGCCCTCTCGCCGAAAACCTGGTACGGGATGCCCGCGTATGCCAAAGACGGCAAGGTCGTCTGCTTCTTCCAAAGCGCGCAAAAGTTCAAATCGAGGTACGCGACGTTTGGCTTCAGCGACACGGCGAACCTCGATGAAGGCGCCATGTGGGCGACCTCCTTCGCGCTGAAGGAGTTGACTGCCACCGAAGAGGCACGGATTGGCGCGCTCGTGAAGAAAGCGGTGAGCTGAGAACTGATCTCGCCGCTAGTCCGCTTCCCAGGCGGGATCGTCTGGGATTGATAGACGAGGAGATATGATGATGCGAAAAATCACACCGCATTTGTGGTTCGACAAAGAAGCGAAAGAAGCAGCCAAGCTTTACACTTCCATTTTCGCCAATTCCAAGATCACGAACATAACGACGCTCCATGAGGTTCCAAGTCCGACGGGAGATAGCGCTATCGTCTCGTTCGAACTGAGGGGGCAACCGTTTATGGCGATCAGCGCGGGACCACTTTTCAAATTCAATCCATCGGTATCGTTCATCGTCAATTTCGATCCGTCACGCGAACGTGATGCGAGAGAAAATATTGATGCCGTGTGGAACAAGTTGTCGCCGGGCGGTACGGTCTTGATGCCGCTCCAGGAATATCCGTTCAGCAAGCGCTACGGCTGGATGCAGGACAAATACGGAGTCTCGTGGCAACTGATTCTAACCAATCCTGAAGGTGAGGAACGACCCGAAATTGTGCCGTCGCTCTTGTTTGTGGGAGCAGTCTGCGGCAAGGCGGAAGAAGCCATCAACTTTTATCTCTCCGTCTTCAAAGACGCGCCATTCGACGCCGCTCGACGTGGATCAAAAATGGGCGCGATCATGCGCTACGGCGCAGGACAAGAGCCGGAAAAAGAAGGAACGGTGATGTTCGCTGACTTTAAGCTCTTGGGCACTTGGTTTGCCGCGATGGAGAGCGCGCGAGAACACCAGTTTGCGTTCAACGAAGCGATATCGCTTTTGATCCCCTGCGAGACGCAAGCGGAAATCGATTATTACTGGGACAAGCTCTCCGCCGATCCGCAGGCAGAGCAGTGCGGATGGCTCAAAGACAAGTACGGCGTTTCGTGGCAAGTCTCGCCGACCGCGCTGGACGAAATGCTGACGAAGGGTACGCCCGAACAAATCGCGCGCGTCACCAAAGCGTTCCTGCCGATGAAGAAATTCGATCTTGCGAAGTTGAGGGAAGCATATGAGGGGAAATAAAAGTATTGTCCCAAAGGAGCAATTCCAATGATTGACACAACTATTCCAACCGAATTCCAATTGACACCCAAAGCGTACGACGGCGAACGCGAGATCACCTGGTGTCCCGGCTGCGGCGATTTCGGCATTATCGCCGGAGTAAAACAGGCACTCGCGCAATTGCAAATCCCACCGCACCAAGCGTACTTTGTCAGCGGCATCGGCTGCGGATCGAAATTGCCGGACTATGTTAAATCGAACGGCTATCTCAGTTTGCACGGACGCTCGCTGCCGATCGCGCAAGGCGTCAAACTCGCGAATCACGATTTGAAAGTGATCGTCACGGTCGGCGACGGCGACGGGTACGGCATCGGCGTGGGGCATTTCGTTCACGCCTTGCGCCGCAATTCCGACATCACGATGATCGTCGAAGACAACAAGGTGTACGCGCTAACGAAAGGTCAGTACTCGCCCGCGAGTACCAAGGGCTGGGTTTCTTCGACGACGCCGGATGGTTCCATCGAAACCGAATTCAATCCGGTGATGGCGGCGATTGCCGGCGGCGCAACGTTCGTCGCGCGCACGTTCTCCGGCGATCCCAAACACATGGCGCAAACTTTCGCCAAAGCGATTCAGCACAAAGGATTCGCGCTCGTCGACGTTTTGCAAGTGTGCGTCGTCTACAATCACGTCAACACGACCGAATGGTACCGCCCGCGCGTCTACAAACTCGACGACGACGCGAATTACAATCCGCGCGATTACCCCGCGGCGATGCAAAAGGCGCAAGAGTGGGACGACAAAATTCCCATCGGCGTGCTCTATCTAGATGACCGACCGACGTACGAAAGCCAGGTTGCCGCGCTGACAAATCGCGCGCTGGTCAAACAGCCGCTCGCTGGGTACAGCAAAGAAACGTGGGACGAATTTCGCAAGTCGGTGATGTAGAAGCGTGTTGCGTGTTGCGTGAATCGCGAATGTGAATACAATACGCATCACGTATCACGCATCCCGGAGTAACGAATGATCACTGAACAACAAGTTCTCACCGCGCTCGGCAAAGTACAAGAACCAGAACTTCATCGCGATCTGGTGACCTTGAAAATGATCAAGGACATCAAGATTCAAAACGACGCGGTGGATTTTACGATTGTGTTGACGACGCCCGCGTGTCCTTTGCGGAATCAGATCGAAACAGAAGCGCGCGCCGCCGTCGCGAAAATCGGCGCAAAGCAAGTCAACATCAAGTTCGATGCGAGTGTGCCGAGCGACGCGCGCATCACCAGTCAGATCAACATTCCCGTCAAATCCACGATTGCCGTCGCAAGCGGCAAGGGCGGCGTCGGCAAGACGACCGTGTCGGTCAATCTTGCCGTCGCGCTCGCACAAACTGGCGCAAAAGTCGGGCTGATGGATGGCGATGTCTACGGTCCCAACATTCCGATTATGATGGGCATCAACGAGCCGCCGAAATCGATCGGCGAACGCATCATCCCGCTCGAAGCATACGGCGTGAAATTGATGTCCATGGGTTTTCTCGTTCCGCCTGATCAAGCCGTGATTTGGCGCGGTCCGATGCTGCACAGCGCGGTGCGCCAATTTCTTACCGACGTCGAATGGGGCGAACTCGATTATCTCGTGATCGATCTGCCGCCCGGCACCGGTGACGTGCAGATTTCGCTCGCGCAATCGGTGCCGCTGACGGGCGGCGTCGTCGTCGCGACGCCGCAGGATGTCGCGCTCGCGGATGTGGTCAAAGGAATTACGATGTTTCGGCGTTTGGAAGTGCCGGTGCTCGGCGTCGTCGAAAACATGTCGTACTTTTTGTGTCCGCACTGCCACGCGCGCACCGATATTTTCGCGCACGGCGGCGCGCAAAAAATGGCGGAGCAAATCGGCGTGCCCTTCCTCGGCGAAATTCCGCTCGACGTCGCGATTCGCGTCGGCGGCGATAGCGGCAAGCCGGTCACCGCGGTCAATCCCGATTCGGCGTACGCGCGTCCGTTCAAGACGCTCGCGCAATCAGTCGCCGCGGCGGTCAGCGTACTAAACGTGAAAGCGGCGCAAAGTGAGTTGATGGCGGGGGCGAATATTCCGGTGATGAAACGGTAGAAAATCAGAGACCAGGTTCCTTGGAGAAACCTGGTCTCTGATTTCTACATCAACACACGCAACCGCCTCGGCAGTATTTCAATCTCCGCGCGCCGCGCGCCGATAAACGGAATCTCGCCGTCCGATTCGATGACAAGCGGATCTGGGGATTCGATCACGACACGCGAGGATTTCACGTACTTGACGCGCGGATCGAAAACGTGTGTGCCTTGCATCACCTTCGGCAAGAGCGACAAGATGCCGATGCGCCCTAATCCCTCCGCGATCATCACATCGAACAGTCCATCGTCGTGAAGCGCGTTCGGCGCGACCCAGAACCCGCCGCCAATGCAGCGCCCGTTCGCGACGGCGATCATCGTGCTAGGTTGCTCGACGCGCGTGTTGTCCAATTCTACCTTGACGCGCGGCACCGCATATTTCACGAGCGTCTTGAAAACCGCCGCGAGGTACATCGGTAGACCTTGCAGAAATCGAAAGTCGTGCGCGTGCATCGCGGCGTTTGCGCCAAAGCCGGTATCGAGACAGTTGACGAAATAATGCGTCGCGGCGAAATGCGGCGCGGGATGATCCGCGCCGATTCGTCCGACATCGACGGTGCGCGTCTTGCCCGCGAGAATTTGCTGCACGCCGATGCGCCAATCCGCGCGTTTGCCGGTCGGCACGACGCCGAGTTGCGGCGCAAATGATTTGACGAAATCGTTCCCCGAGCCGACGGATATTATACCGAGCGAGCCGCTCGGTCCACCGTTTGACGCGCGCAGCATCCCGTTGACGATTTCGTTCACCGTGCCGTCGCCGCCGACAGAGATGAGCGTTTCGTAGTCGCTGCGTTTCGCGTCCTCGGCGATTTTGACCGCCGTGCGCGGCGCGGTCGTCTGCGCGAGATCGAAAGCGAGTCCGCCTTCGCGCAGCGCGATTTCGATTTGCCGCCACACTTTTTCGCCGTTGCCATGTCCCGAAAGCGGATTCAAGATCACCAGGGTCTTCGACATTGTGCCTCCGACTGAATAAACCCCATCGGCGTTTGCGCGGCGCGTTGACAACGCGATGGCGGCGGATTATACTTGGAAATGGGGATTGGGCAATCAGGCAATTAGGCAACCAGTTGACCAATTGACTGATTGCTGATTGCCCGACTACAGAGTGACTATGAATCGCATCATCACACTGACAACCGACTTTGGCACGCGCGATGGATTCGTCGGCGTGATGAAAGGCGTCATCCTCAGCATCAATCCGCAGGCAGTTATCGTCGACATCACACACGATATCGCGCCGCAAAACATCGAGCAAGGCGCGTTTTTGTTTGCAAATGCCGCGCGCTATTTTCCCGCGAACGCGATTCACGTCGTCGTCGTCGATCCGGGCGTCGGCAGCGCGCGCCGCGCCATCGCGATGCAAATCGGCGAAACATTTTTCGTCGCGCCAGATAACGGCGTGCTCACTTACGCAACACGCAATACGCAACACGACATTCGCGTCGTACACCTCACCAACTCCAAGTACTGGTTGCCGCGCGTCTCCGCCACTTTTCACGGTCGAGACATCTTCGCGCCGGTCGCCGCGCATCTGTCGCTGGGCGTGCCGCTCGACGCGCTGGGCGAGCCGATGGACGATTGGGTGAAACTGTCGGCGTGCGCGAACGCGGCGCGGCTGGGCGAAGAAGTTGTCGGGCGCGTCGTCCACATCGATCGTTTTGGCAACGCGATCACAAACATCGGCGAAGAATTGCTTGCGGGAATGGATCGCGCGCGCGTCGTCGTCCGCGTTGGCGCGCACGCGTTGCGCGGCATCAAAGCGACGTACGCGTCCGCCGCGCCGGGCGAAGCCGTCGCGCTGATTTCGTCGTCGTGGCATGTGGAAATTGCGGTGCGCGACGGAAATGCCGCGCAAAAACTGGGATTGCAAATCGGAGACGAAATCGTAGTCAGTCCAGAATAAAAATCAGGACTGGCGTCTGAACGCTAGTCCTGACCTCCAGCAAAAGTCGCCGCGCTACGGTTTGGGCGGCACCGTCGGACAAGGAACACGCGCGGATGCGCTGTTGCGCGGATTGGGCGCGCCCACTGTGAAATCTTCCGCGTTGCTGCGCGTGTCTTTGCAGCCATTGTTCAAACGCAAGATGCCCGCTGTGTTGGTCCCCGCAGGCGCAGTTCCCCAGCCCAGGAAAAAGTCGGCTTCGCCATAGCCCATCAAATCGACGATGTTCGTCAGCACCCCCGGTAGACAAGGATTCTTGCCGCCGTTACAGCCGAGCGGCGCGCTGGTGTTGACGAGCGCAATCTTACCCTCTGTCGCGCTGAGCGCGATTGGAGTTGGGTCGATCACATCGGGATTCGGCAGCGGACTCGTTCCCGCGTTCCCGCGCGCTTCCTGGATCAACAAATACTGCCCCGGCGCGAGAGAGATATTGGGGAGTTCGGTGATCAGGGTTGCGCCTGCGCCAAAATTGCTTGTGCCGGACGCGCTCGCGTACTGCAAGGACCATCCGGCTAACGAGATCGTCGTCGTGCCGCGATTGAACAGTTCGATAAAGTCGTGAGTAAAAATAGCGCCGGTGTTTCCGCCGCCGCCATACACTTGACTAATGACGATATCGGATGGCGGCGCCGGTTTGGCGCTAGGTTCCCGCGCCGCGGGGCTCGCGGTTGCAGTCCGAGATGTTCCAATGCCCAATTGTTGTCCTGTGTACGCGAGTCTAACCTGCAATCCTTGAACAGTCAGTTTAGCCGGGTAAAGAATACTATCTTCCGAAATATCCTGATTAGCAATAAACACGCTCAAGCAAAAAAGAAGAACCAGCGCCGCAGCAAATCCGCCGGCGAAGGAAAGAGCGCGAGGACGAAAATTAAAAGCAATCCGTGATTGGCGCGGCGCCGGGCGCAGACGAGTGTCGAGCGCTTTCGCCCGCGCCAAGGCACGCGGCGGAGGATCGACCGAATCGTCCGTCCGCAGGCAAGATCGCACCACTTGAAAACGCGCGATTGTCTTGGCGCATCTCGGGCAGGATCGCAGATGCTCTTCTAATTCCACTGTCCGCTCATTCGTCAATTGGTTCGCCAAATAGTCGAGCAAATCATCGTAGGAGAATGGGTGTATGTTCATCTGAATTCCTATGATTGTCTCTCTGATCAAGTAGAGAGAGTAAATCCGCCGCAAAATACATTCTGATCAGGAGTCGAGATCAATCCCCATCTCGAGCAAAATGACTTCGAGTTTTCTTAGGCAACGTCCACGCGTGGGACCAATACTTCCAGCGGGCATTTGAAACCGCCGCGCGAGTTCTTCGTAACTTGGGGCTGGGTCCTCGAGAAATATCGCCTTGATTAGTTCGCGACAGGGCGAACCCAGGCGCTCCAACGCTTGGTGAATGTAGTGCTGTCGTTCCCAGCGCTGGATCATTTCGGGCAGAGAACCGGAAGGGTCTTCCGTATTCTCATCCAGTTCAAGAGGAGAGCGGAATTTTTTGCAATAGAGGATGGATTCGCGACGAGTGATCGTAATGAGCCAAGCCACGACCGCTTTGGGATCGCGTAAATGGTCTAGCTGGCGGAAAACAATCGTGAAGACATTCTGGAATACTTCATCTGCACTATCGACGTCGAGTCCATATCGATGGGGAATCGAATAGACCAGCCGCCCGTAGCGATCAACGAACTCGTCCCAGGCACCCGGGTTTCCCTTCTTGCAAGCCTGAATGAGTGCAGATTCGGTTTGAGGCATATTTCTGTGGCGTTTGTCAGGATTATAGGACACTCCGGTCACTCTGTCAACGCCGGAGGGGCTTGACAAGCCGCTTTTTTGGTGGTATATTCTTGGCACTCGCATGTTGAGAGTGCTAACGCAAGAACTCGGTCAAATTTATGGTAGACTTGACAGAACGTCAGCGCAGAACGCTCGCTTTTGTCGTGCGTGAATACGTCGAAACTGCCCAGCCCGTCGGTTCCGAAACGCTGGTGCGGAAGCGCGGCTTGCACGTCAGTTCCGCGACGATTCGCAACGAACTCGCCGCGCTCGAAGAGATGGGTTATCTGATGCACCCGCACACCTCGGCGGGGCGCGTGCCGACCGAAAAGGGCTATCGCTATTTTGTCGAGACGCTGATGGAGGAATTCGAACTGCCGCCCGTCGAGCAGCGGATGATTCGCCATCAGTTTCATCAAGTCACGCTCGACGTGGATCAGTGGATGCGACTCGCCGCGGCGGTGCTCGCGCGCGCGTCGCGCAACACCGCGCTCGTCACCGCGCCGCTTTCGACATCGTGCCGCTTCAAGCATTTGCAACTCGTCTCGATCAGCGATCAGGTCGCGCTGCTCGTCGTCGTTTTGCAAGACGGCGCGGTCAAACAGCAGATGCTCGCGATCGCGCAACCGATCGCGCCGGAAGAATTGACGCGCGCGTCGAATCGCCTGAACGATCATCTCGCGGGCTTGAATCTCGATCAGATTCGCGCGCTCGCGTTATCGCTTTCCGCGTTTGAAAACGATGTGCTGCGGATCGTCGCGAACTTGATGCGCCAAATCGACGAGCGCACGTCGCACGATGTTTATCGCGACGGGATTATGGACATTTTGCGCCAGCCCGAATTTTCGGCGATTGATCGGATGCAGGCGCTGCTCGAAATGCTCGAACAGCGCACCGTGCTCGAAGGAATGTTGAGCGAACTCGCGCCCGAGCGCGGCGTCCAAGTCGTCATCGGCGGCGAGAGCCAACGCGACGAGATGAGCGATTACAGCATGGTGCTGACGCGTTACGGCTTGCCCGGCGAAGCGAGCGGCATCGTCGGCGTGCTGGGTCCGCTGCGGATGCACTATGCGCGCACGATTGGCGTGGTGCGCTACGTTTCGAGTCTGCTGGATGATTTGATGGGGAGGATGTATGGGAGGTAAGTCACTTGAAAAAACTAATCTCAGAATTGACAAGACCGCGCTCTCGACCGCGCCGCTTTTCGACGACTCGGACATCAAAGCGTACTGGCTCGCGCAGACGCCGCGCGCACGGTTGCGCCATATCGAAATTCTGCGACGGATAAACTATGGACATCGAACTACCGCCCGACTTCAAAGAATTCTTGAGATTGCTCAACGTCAATCTACGTCACTTGAAAATCAACAAGAAAGCCAGCGGAAGGCACAAGGATTTGGATGACTTGGAGCATCTGCCGTGAGGTAGACGCGTCACCTCTTTGAGGACGAGAAATCGCGCCTGATGTAGCGTGAGTAGACCATACGCAGTTTTACAGAACAAACCAACGGAAGGAGAACCATCATGCCAAGAGAAGCCAATCTGTTTGAACAAACAGGTGGTAGCGCGCTTGAGGGGTATTTCTTACTCAAGGCAGGCGGGGGTAACATACCACCACGTTGGATTGACAATGCCAGAGCGTCCCGCAAAGGGAGACACAAAGGAGTTGCACAGGTACTCAAGAAAGCACACTGGGGCGAAATTACCACGCTACGTGACTGGGAAGAGGCATACGAAAAAGAGTGCTTCTACAACGGAATACGAATCCTCTTTGAACTCGAACGTGACGGCAAGTCTAATCGTTGAAGGCAAAGATTCGTGCGCGCAAGTCAATCTTGTGGAGGATTACAAATGGATATTGATACTCTTGCCAAGGGAATCGGACTTTTCAGTTCTGCGATTACTGCGCTGAGGCAAGCCATAGAATTGATGCCCGATGGTTCTAAAAAGAGTGAAGCGGTAGCAGCACTACAACGGGCGGAGCGGGCGTTCAAAATCGCTGAAGCTGAAACCGCGAAGAAACTTGACTATGAACTTTGCCACAAGCACTTCCCGCCAGAAATAATGCTTTCGGGGGATGACACAACTTGGAAGTGTCCAATCTGCGGGAATGAGAAATTCACAGGGCTACAAGTTGGATCCATACCATTATCTTGATGATCCACTGTGTGGTTTGCATGCCCAGATATATCGCGTAGCATCACATCGCCCCGCGCGCGGCTTTTCGGCATCGTCAGTTGGCGTTGGTGTCAACGAATGTCGCACGAATAAACGAATAGCGCGCGCGGGCAAGATTCGTTGACACCGAGTTACAAGGAGAGAAACGAAATGGCAATTGCGAATATTACGCTACCACTTGATACTCAAACTGCACGACTTTATACGAACGCATCTTCTGAAGACAAAAAGAAGTTGCGCCTGCTCTTGAGTTTATGGATGCGCGAGTTCGCCGCGTCTCCGCGCCCGCTCAAGGTGGTGATGGACGAAATTAGCGAGAAAGCGCAAGCGCGTGGTCTGACGCCCGAAATCTTGGAGTCGCTCCTCAATGCCAACTGACTTGCGCTTCGTCTTCGACACCAGCGCGATTGTCAGCGCGGTGCTGCTGAAACATTCCGTCGTGCGTCAGGCGTTCGACCAAGCCATCGCGCAAGGCAAGTTGTTGGTGTCGCAGGCAACCGTTGATGAAGCGAACGAAGTTTTGCGCCGCAAAGGTTTCGACAAATACGTACTTGAGGAAGAACGGATCGAGTTCGTCACTGCGTTGGTACGGGACGCGATTCTGGTAGAAATCACGGAACAAATACGCGCGTGCCGCGATCCGAAAGACGACAAATTCTTGGAATTGGCAGTGTGCGGTAATGCCGCATGTATCGTCAGTGGCGATGATGATTTGATCTCGCTCCATCCTTTTCGAGGAATACCCATCGTGACGCCGCGCCAGTTCTTGGATGATGCGTGGAAGAAAGCGACGGATGGGACGCAGAAATGAAACCCACCTTTCAATGGGATGAGGAAAAAGCCAAAGCGAATCTTCGCGCGCACAAAGTCAGTTTTGAGGAAGGCGAAACAATTTTCAGCGACCCATTCTCAATCACGATACCTGACCCTGATCATTCCATTGACGAGGAACGCTACATTGACATTGGCATTTCCGACAAAGGTCGGTTGCTCGTCGTGTCCTACACGGAACGCGGAACAGACACACGGATAATCAGTTGCCGCAAGGCAACTCCAACTGAACGGAGAATCTATGAAAAAAGAAACAACTAAAGGTACTCAGACGGCAAAGGTACTAAATGAAATGCGCGCCGAGTACGATTTCACAGGTGGAGTGCGCGGCAAACACTATCACGCTCTGCAGGGCGGGTACACGATTACCATTCATAAGGTAGACGGCTCAACTGTCGTCAAAGAGGTCAAGCCCGCAAAAGGCGCGGTCATTTTGGAGCCAGATGTCCAAAAGTATTTTCCAGACTCGGACTCGGTCAACGTCGCGTTACGCTCTCTGATTCGACTCATTCCCGCTCAGCGGAAAAATTTCGCAAAAAAGCACGGAGCATAGACGCAATCATATCGGAGGCAAAATAATGACAGACGAAGTTGTAAAAGAAGAATCGCAAGAAGAAAAACCACAGGAGGAAATCAAACCGCAGGCGGCGGAATTGCCAGACGATCCGACGGAACTGAAAAAATTGTTGCTGCAAGAGCGCGACAAATCGGCGGAGTATTTAGATAACTGGCGACGCGCGGCGGCGGATTTTTCCAACTACAAAAAGCGCGCCGAAAAAGACAATACCGAATTCGCCAAGTTCGCGAACACCGCGCTCATCGCGCGCTTGCTGCCCGTGCTGGACGATTTCGACCGCGCGTTCCAAACGATTCCCGACAATCTGCGCGCGCTGACGTGGGTGGATGGCATCGTCTTGATCGCGCGCAAGATGGCGGCGATGCTGGAAGCGGAAGGATTGAAACCGATTGACGCGCTGAACAAGCCGTTCGATCCAAACTTTCACGAAGCAGTCATCCACGAAGAAAGCGACAAAGATGAAGACGGCACGGTGATCGCGGAATTGCAGCGCGGCTACAAACTGAATGACCGCGTCATTCGCCCGACGATGGTGAAGGTGGCGAAGAAGAAGACGTGAAACGTGATGCGTGTTGCGTGAAAACGGATCACGTATCACGCATCACGTCGTCGCATAAACATGACAATTTACAAGGAGCAATAACCATGGCTACAAAATCCAAAATTGTAGGAATTGATCTCGGCACAACCAACTCGGTGGTCGCGGTGATGGAAGGCGGCGAGCCAGTCGTCATCCCCACGGCGGAAGGAGCGCGCTTGCTGCCCTCCGTCGTCGCGATTACGAAAACGGGTGAGCGACTGGTGGGTCAAGTTGCGAAACGCCAGGCGATCACGAATCCCGAGAATACGATTTTTTCGATCAAGCGTTTGATGGGACGCAAGTTCACCGACGCCGAAGTGCAAAAGGCGCGCAAGGTCTTGCCATACAAAATCGTCGAAGCGAAAAACGGCGATGCCTGGGTCGAACTCGCGGGCAATCCGTACTCGCCGCAACAAATCTCGGCGATGATTCTCGGCAAGTTGAAAGCGGACGCGGAAGCGTACCTGGGCGAGACAGTGACCCAGGCGGTCATCACCGTCCCTGCGTATTTTAACGACTCGCAGCGCCAGGCAACGAAAGAGGCGGGTAAAATTGCAGGACTCGAAGTGCTCCGCATCATCAACGAACCGACCGCGTCGTCGCTGGCGTACGGACTCGACAAGAAAAAAGACGAGACGATTGCGGTGTACGATTTCGGCGGCGGCACGTTCGACATTTCGATCCTGTCACTCGGCGAAGGCGTGTTCGAAGTGAAATCCACCAACGGCGACACGTTCCTCGGCGGTGACGATCTCGATCAGCGGATCATCCAATGGATCGTGGACGAGTTTCGCAAAGAATCGGGGATCGATTTGAGCAAGGATCGGATGGCGCTGCAACGCTTGAAGGAAGCCGCCGAAAAAGCCAAGATCGAACTTTCGACTGTGATGCAGAGCGAGATCAACTTGCCGTTCATCACCGCCGACGCGTCGGGACCCAAGCACTTGACGATGACGCTGACGCGCGCGAAGCTGGAGCAACTCGTCGGCGATCTCATCGAAAATTCGCTGAATCCCGTCAAGCGCGCGATGGAAGACGCCAAGCTGTCGCCGTCGAACATTGATGAAGTCGTGTTGGTCGGCGGGCAGACGCGTATGCCGATGATGCAACAAGTCGTGCAAAAATATTTCGGCAAAGAACCGCACAAGGGGATCAACCCCGACGAAGTCGTTGCGGTCGGCGCGGCGATTCAGGCGGGCGTACTCGGCGGCGAAGTGAAAGATATTTTGCTGCTCGACGTGACGCCGTTGACGCTCGGCATCGAAACGCTGGGGCAAGTGATGACGCCGCTGATCGATCGCAACACGACGATCCCATACAAAAAGACGCAAACTTTTTCGACGGCGGCGGATGGACAGACCCAGGTCGAAGTCCACGTCCTGCAAGGCGAACGCCCGATGGCGCCCGACAACAAGACGCTCGGTCGCTTTATCCTTGATGGCATTCCGCCCGCGCCGCGCGGGATGCCGCAAATCGAAGTGACGTTCGACATCGACGCGGACGGCATCTTGCACGTCAGCGCGAAAGACAAGGCGACGAGTCGCGAACAGAAAATCACCATCACCGCTTCGTCGGGTTTGAACAAAGACGAAGTGGACAAGATGGTGAAAGAGGCGCAAAAATTCGCGGACGAGGATCGCAAGCGCAAAGAAGAAACCGAAATTCGAATCGGCGCGGAGCAGGCGATCTACCAATCGGAAAAAATGCTGCGCGATCTTGGCGACAAGGTTCCCGCCGACATCAAAAGTCAGGTCGAAGAGAAGATCAACGCGTTGAAAAACGTGAAGGACAGCCGCGATCCGCAAGAGGTCAAACGCGCGACCGAAGACCTCGCGCAGACCTTGCAAAAGATCGGCGAGCGGATGTATCAGCAGACCGGCGGCGCGGGCACGCCTCCACCGCCCGGCGAAGAACCGCCGCAGGGTCCGAAGGGATCAGACACGGTGGACGGCGAGTTTCGCGAAGTGAAAGAGTGATCAGTGAACAGTGAAAGCATCGGGGTTGAGTGATTCTCAGTCCCGATGTTTGTTGTACGAAAATCGCGCGATTGACTTGGACTTGACTTTGTCCTATACTATCGCTAGCGAGGTATCGGAACATGACGACTCAAACCAGAACCGACTATATCAAAGCGATTGCTGAAATCGGGGCGACCATGTCGCCTGCGCGCTTGGTTCAACTGTACGAGTACGCGCTTTTTCTCAGATCACAGCCCTTGCCGCCAGAGGATCCAGAACAGGTCGCTGTAGACGAAGCGCGGTGGGATGTGCAATTCGCTGCAACCGATGACGCCAAACTGGCTGAACTGGTGGCGTCTGTCGAAGCCGAAATCAACGCAGGCAAAACACTGCCGATGTTCAACGAACGCGGCGAATTCATCGAGCACAAATGAATTCGCGCACGACGTTTTCTTTTTGGAGACATTATTGGGCGTTGGCGCCGGATGTACAGCGCCGCGCGCGCCAAGCATACAAATTGTGGTGCGAAAATCCAGCGCACCCCAGTCTGCATTTCAAGCGCGTGAAGGAGAGCCAACCGCTCTATTCGGTTCGGATCGGTTTGGCGCATCGAGCCGTTGGATTGCTCAAAGGCGATACGATCACTTGGTTTTGGATAGGCGATCATGATGAATATGATCGGTTAATCAAATAGTTGAATGATTTGCGTCGCAAGACATCGGGGTTGAGAATGAATCTCAACCCCGATGTTTTTATCGCGTCGTGCGCTGAAACGTCAGCAAGTACACCACAAACCGATTCTTCGGTGGCAAGCCCATCCCCGCGACCTTGTCGCTCGGCAAACCATCCACTGTCACGGCAAACACGCCGAGCGTGCCCCACGGCGGATAGTGATTGATGTCGAGCGGAAAATTCGCCGAGTACTCTGGCGCGGGTTTGTCCTCGGTGACGATGACGACGCGCTCCGCGGGTTCCCACGTCACATTGACGCGCTGTCCGACGATGCGATTGCCCCCTTCGTCGAGCACGTTGACGAAGATGTGATGCTTGCCCTGGTTTTCTTTTTCGTCCCAGAAATCCGCGCGCGTCAATCGCCAGTACGCCTGACCTGGGACAACTGTCGCGGGAATGTAGCGCACATTCAACTGATCGAGCCGCGCATCCCAGATCGACGGCGCGAGCGTCGCGGCAGGCGCGGCTTTGGTCGCGGTGCGCGTCGGCGCGCGTGGCGGAGTTGCCGCGCGCGTGGGCAGCGGCGTGAACGTCGCCGACGGCGCGGGCGTACGTGTCGCGGTTGGCTCAAGCGAAGGAACGACGACAATCGTCGTCACGATGACTCGGGGAGTTGGAGTTGGCGCGGGGGTAGAATCGAGAGCGGGCGGCGCGCAACTGGCGAGCGCAATACTGAATGCTGCGACAACCCAAATCGGGGTGAAATGTTGTCTTGTCACAATCCAAGGCAGTACGAAACAGCAGTCTCGATCTTCCCCAGAACTTCATCGGTAACCCAACCAGCGGCTGTTTCGGGAAATCGTTTTGGATCCAACGAGCGAATTTGAAAGCACAGGAACACAGTCTCCATCGACATTCCACTTTCCTCTGGCAATACGCGAACGTTCGTCGGGTAATCGCGCGAGACGTTCTCTCCTTTGGTGCCAACAACCACCGTTACCACGAGCGGCAACTGGTTGATCTCATCTATGGAGAGGACGAGTACAGGTCTTTGCCCCGCTTGTTCGCGACCCTTCACAGGATTCAAGTTGACAAAGTAAATCTCTCCCCGCCGAATTGGCATCATTCCTCCGCCAATCCATCTGCTTCTGTCACTACGAATTCTTGATCAATCTTCTGCAACTCCATCCGAATCTGCGGATCGGATGCCATCGCGATGAGTTGGTCTTTAGAGGCGGGATGATCCCGTGGGGCAATTTTCGTTGAACCTTCTCGCAAACGATGAGCCAATTGCTCGATCAGCCACAATTGCTCCTGCCGCGACAACTGACTGATCGTTTCCTCAACTTGATTCAACACGGCTGAACGCATCATCTTCCACTCCTTGCCAAGATTCTAGCATTGAACGATTGCCGTGTCAATTGACGCAGAATTTTTCCACTGTTCCCCCAAACTTGCCTCTCCCCGCGTATCGCGCTATATTGAGCGCGTATGCAAAACACAATGCGAATGTCGCGCGCGAAAACACCCACCTTGCCTGCGCCGCTTCCACTGCCCAAACCGAATTCGTTGCGCGTGTTGTTCCGTTGCATGGGTTATCTGCGACCGTACTGGAAGATGACACTCGGCGCATATCTCGCGCTCGTCGGCATCAACGCGCTCGCGCTCGCGATTCCGCAGTTCATCCGTTGGATTGTGGATCGCGGCATCGGCGGCAAAGACACGCAGTTGCTTTTCGGCTCCGTCGCCGCGCTCCTGGGCTTGACGCTCGTCAAAGGCGTGCTGACATTTTGGCAAGGGCGTTGGTCGGAGCAAGCGTCGCAGAATGTCGCGTACGATCTGCGAAACGCGATGCACCGCCAACTTGCCGCGCTGTCGTTTTCGTACCACGACCGCACCGAAACGGGCCAGGTCTTGTCGCGCGCGGTGCAGGACGTTGACCGCGTCCGCTTTGTCACGGGGCGCGCGTTCTTGCGCCTGACCGACGGCATCGTCTTGATGCTGGGCAGCGCGGCGATGCTCCTCTGGATGAATCCGCGCCTTGCGCTCCTCGCGCTCGCGACGCTGCCTTTTCTCGCGCACCGCGCGTTTCACCTGGGGCGGCGATTGCGCCCGCTTTCGCTCGCGGTGCAGCAACAACTCGCGGTGCTGACGACGCGGCTCGAACAGAACTTGCGCGGCGCGCGCGTCGTCAAAGCGTTCGCGCAAGAGGATGCCGAAATCGCGCGGTTCGATCACGAGAACACACGTTGGTTCGATCTCTCGGTCAGCGCGTCGCGCCTGCAAGCGATCAACGAACCACTCATCAATTTCATCGCGAATTTGAGTACCGTCATCATCATTTGGTACGGCGGATTGCTTGTCCTTCAAGGACAATTGACGCTCGGCGAACTCGTTTCGTTCACGACGTATCTCGCGCAGTTGGCATTGCCGGTGCGCCGCCTGGGACAGATCGTCCCCGCGCTCGCGATTGCCGCCGCCGCAGGCACGCGCATCTTTGAAATTCTCGACGCGCAATCGGAAGTCCGCGACGCGCCGGACGCGATTCCCTTGCCGCCCGCGCGCGGACACGTTCGATTCGAAAATGTTTCGTTTGCGTATTTTCGCCGCCATCGCGTTCTCGACAACATCACATTCGACGCGCAGCCGGGTCAGGTCATCGCGCTGCTCGGCACAACAGGATCGGGCAAGTCAACGATTATCAATTTGATTCCGCGTTTCTACGACGCGACCGAAGGACGCATCACGATTGACGGCTACGACCTGCGCCGCGTCACGCTCAATTCGCTGCGCGATCAGATCGGCATCGTGTTGCAAGAGACGATGCTGTTCGCGACGACGCTGCGCGAAAACATCGCGTTCGGTCGTCCCGCCGCGCGCGAGGACGAAATGATCGAAGCGGCGCGCGCGGCGCAGGCGCACGATTTCATCATCGAAACGCCGCACGGGTATGATACGCTCGTCGGCGAGCGCGGCATCACGCTTTCGGGCGGACAGCGCCAGCGCGTCGCGATTGCGCGCGCGTTGCTCAAAGACCCGCGCATCTTGATTCTCGACGATGCAACATCGAGCGTGGACACGGAAACGGAACAACTGATCCAAAAAGCGTTGGAGCGATTGATGCGCGGGCGCACGTCGTTCATCATCGCGCAGCGGCTCTCCACGCTGCGAATGGCGGATTCGATTTTGGTTTTGGAAAAAGGGCGCATCGCCGCGCGCGGCACGCACGAAGAATTACTCCGTACGTCGGGACTGTACGCGGAAATTTATCAACAACAACTGAAAGGAAAGGATGAAGGATAACAACGGACAGATACTTTTGCTATGTGGTCTGTCCGTTCAATCCGATCTTGTCCGTTGTCATCCTTTTGACTTGGTATGTCTATTTCCATCGGCGCGGCTGCCGCGGGCATGGGACCGGGCGGCGCAATTGAACGGTTTGGCGAACACCGCGCGGATCGCGCGTTCGATCTCTACATCGCGACGCGGCTGCTGGCGTACTTGCGTCCACACTGGCGACGGATGCTTGCCGCGCTCGCGCTCGTGCTCGTCTCGTCGGCGTTGACGCTGAGCGCGCCGTACCTCATCAAGATCGCGATTGATGAAAACATCGCGCGCGGCGACGCGGCGGGGCTGACGCAAGTCGCGCTACTGCTCGCGGGCGTTTTCGTCGGCACGTATCTGACGACTGCCGCGCTGCAATATTTGTTGTCCTGGGTCGGGCAGCAAGTTTTGGCGACGCTGCGCGCGCAACTCTTTCGCCATTTGCAACTCCTTCCGCTCGGCTATCACGACACGCACATCGTCGGCGTGACGATTTCGCGCGTCATCAACGACGTGTCGGTGATCAACGATTTGCTTTCGCAAGGCGTAGTCACGTTTGCGGGCGACGCGGTTGTGCTGATCGGCATTGTCGGCGTGATGCTTTCGATGAGTCCGCGGCTCGCGCTGATTACGTTTTGCGTTTTGCCGCTGATGATTTTGGCGACGTGGCTTTTTGCGCGCCAAGCCCAGGTCGCGTTTCGCCAAACGCGCGCGCGGATCGCCGCGGTCGTCGGCGATTTGGCGGAGAACATCAGCGGGATGCGCGTGATTCAAGCGTTCGCGCAAGAAGAAACGTCGCTGGAACATTTCGACGAAGTGAATCGCGCGAACCGCGACGCGCACGTCGCCGCGATGACACTGTCGTTCATCTTTCTGCCAACCGTCGAGTTCCTGGGAATTCTTGCGACCGGCATCGTGTTGTGGTTCGGCGGACTCGCGGTGATCGGCGATGAATTGACGCTCGGCGTCGTCGTCGCGTTTCTCGCGTACGTCACGCGTTTTTTTCAGCCGATTCAAGAACTGAGTCAACTCTACACGACGATGCAAGCCGCGATGGCGGGCGGCGAACGCGTTTTGGAATTGCTCGACACGCGACCTGACGTTTGCGACGCGTCGAACGCGCCGGAGATGCCGCCGATTGTCGGACGCGTCGAGTTGGCGCGCGTCTCGTTCGCGTATCGCAGTATTGAGCATCCGTCCATTTCTGCCACAGAGGACACAGAGAACACAGAGGAAAAATCTTTCTCTGTGCCCTCTGTGTTCCCTGTGGCTCCAAATTACGTTCTGCGCGATGTGAACCTCGTCGTCGAACCCGGTCAAACCGTCGCGCTCGTCGGACCGACCGGCGCGGGCAAAACGTCGATCGCGAATCTCATCGCGCGTTTGTACGACGTGACCGCCGGCGCGGTGCTGATCGACGGCAACAACGTGCGCCAGGTCGCGCAACGATCGTTGCGCCGACAAACCGGCATCGTCCCGCAAGAGCCGTTCTTGTTCGCGGGTACGATTGCGGACAACATTCGCTTCGGTCATCTCGACGCGACGCCGCGCGAAATCGTAGACGCGGCGCGTTTGGCGAACGCGCACGAATTCATCGCCGCGCTGCCCGACGGCTATGCAACCGCGATTCAAGAGGGCGGCGTGAATTTGTCGGTGGGACAGCGCCAACTGATTTGCATCGCGCGCGCAGTGCTGGCGAATCCGCGCATCCTGATTCTCGACGAAGCGACCGCGAGCGTGGACACGCTGACCGAAATGTTGATTCAAGACGCGCTCGCGCGTTTGCTTGCGGGGCGGACTGCCATCGTGATCGCGCATCGCCTCAGCACGATCCGCAACGCGGATTTGATCTGCGTCGTGAATGACGGCTGCATCGTCGAGCGCGGGCGGCACGAAGAATTACTCGCGCAAGGCGGTTTGTATCGGCAGTTGTACGAGCGGCAGTTTGTGGAGAGTCAATGAGCCAATGAGCCAAAGTTGGTTTGGCATATTTGACGCGCGGTTGTCAAATCACCTAACCCAGGATATAATCACCCACGGCAAAATTCGCGGCGGTCGGCGGTCGGCGGTCGCGTTTGCAAGGAGCAACTATGGGCGGTCTCCTCCAGAAAATTCTCGAAGGCAACTTTACATCGCCGCTGACGTTCGTCTTTATCATTTTTACGCTGCTCGCGTTTTATTTTCTCGTGCGGCTCGCGTGGATTTTCTTTGTGCGCGGCGACGAGTTCGCGGAAAGCGCGGAAGGCAGGCGTCAGACGAAAAACACGGTGCGCCTGCTGGTCATTTGCATTTTCATCGCGCTCTTCAGCGGCTTTGTGTTTGAGTTCGTCCGCATTGGACGCGACGCGGTCGCCGCGAGCGCGCCCAACGCGGCGCGAGGATTTTTCGATTGGCTGTTGGGCAAGTAGGACAAATTTGCAAATTTGTCCGACAAGCGAAATACAAAATCATCGCGTTTTCGTTCGTCGCGCTCGTCGCGCTCAGCATCGCCACGCCCATCGCGCACGCGCAAGGACCGACACCGCCGACCAGCGCCGATAAATTTGTCACGATTGCGCAACTCATCCTCGACACCCTGCAAGGCAGAACGACGCTGGGCGCGGACGCGCTGTTCGAGCAGGCAAAACAAGCCGCGACGAATCTGCTCGGCGCGCCGAACGCCGATTTATTTTTCCTCGATTTCGGCAACCCGAATCTGCCGCTCAATCAATTCGCGGCGACGGTCGCGC
The DNA here is from genome assembly GCA_020723345.1 of Candidatus Aquidulcis sp. Lineage (GTDB taxonomy): Bacteria > Chloroflexota > Anaerolineae > UBA4142 > UBA4142 > VGOB01. The sequence goes on from DYJA01000006.1 coordinate 103,628, forward strand.
GCAACTTGCTGTTGCTCACGCCGCTGTACGCGCTGGGCTATCTCGCTTTGCTCGTGTACGGCGTGTGGAAAGAACGCCCGATTCCGAATCCGATTTTGTACGCTGCGCTCGTCGCCGGCGTCATGTTTTTTCTCGCCGCGTTCGCGTTCATCACGCAAGGAATGAGCGAACTGGGTCGCGCGATGGCGACGGCGGTCGGCGGCGCGGGCAGCGCGATGTTTGCGCGCGCGACCTTGCTCGACACGATCATTCGTATCCTCGTCGCGCTGCAACGCAACGGCGGCATCCTTTCAATTTTCGCGCTGCTGATCGCGATGGTCGAAATGATTATCATTCTGATTCAACTCGCGTATCGCGGCATCACGCTCGCGATCTGGCGATTGATCGGCGTGTTGCTGATTCCGCTTTCCGTTTTGCTCGAAGGCGCGACGCCGAAGACGGCGGGCAAGGTGCTGTCGGGATTTTTTGAAGCGTGGCTCGACATAGTTGGCAAGATCACGCTGCTCCTCATCGTCCTTGCGATTGCGAGCGCGGACGCGTTCGCGCAGCAAATCTGGCTAGTTCTGCCGGCGGGCTTGCTCGTCGTCATTTTCTCATGGGCGTTCTTCGGCTTGTTCTTCAAGTTGATTCGCGATTCCGTCGCGCGCGCGTGGGCGAATCTCGCGCCCGCAAGTGAGACCGAATCATCCGCACAAATTTCGGCGGCGGCGGAAGCGGCGCGCGCAAAAGAGATTGACGCCGAACGAAGAAAGATGTTGGAGGAATAGTTCGTGGAAAAAACACGCGCGCCGCGAAATAGAACCGTGACACTCTCTGCAAAAGAAATGGGCTTGTACGAAAAGCATTTGGTAAAACTATCGGACTCCACACAACTGCAAGGCATCGAAAACAGAACGATCAACCAGGATTTGTTCGAGATTCTGGACTGGTTGCCAACCGCGTTCGTCGACCTCCTATTTATTGATCCACCATACAATCTGACCAAGTCTTTTAACGGAACTGAGTTCAAGGCACGTTCTCTCGACGAATATCACCAATGGTTTGCGGAGTGGTTTCCTAAATTATTGCCGACCCTCAAGCCAACGGCGTCCGTTTACGTTTGTGGCGATTGGCGGTCTTCGACGGCGATTCATCAAGTAATGGCAAAGCATCTCATCGTCCAGAATCGAATTACTTGGGAACGCGAAAAAGGGCGCGGCGCAAAAACAAATTGGAAAAATTGCAGCGAAGATATTTGGTTCGGCACCATTTCAGAAGATTACTTTTTCGACGTGGACGCGGTAAAACTCAAACGGCGCGTGATTGCTCCGTACACCGATTCGGAGGGCAATCCGAAAGATTGGGAAAAGAATGAAATCGGAAATCACCGCCTAACGCATCCATCAAATGTCTGGACGGATCTGACCGTGCCGTTCTGGTCAATGCCAGAAAATACGGATCACCCGACTCAAAAACCCGAGAAACTCTTGGCGAAAATAATCCTCGCTAGTTCTCGTCCCAACGATCTTGTCTTCGACCCATTCCTGGGTTCGGGAACGACCTCTGTAGTTGCCAAAAAATTTGGGAGAAGATTTGTCGGCGTTGAGATCGACACAACGTATTGCTGTCTTGCCGAGAAACGCCTGGCAATGGCTGACCGCGACAAAACCATTCAGGGTTACGCTGACGGCATCTTCTGGGAACGCAATACACTTCAGGATTACAAACGGAGCAGCGACAGGACTGCGACGAACGCAATGCCGCTGTTCGATAGAATCGTTGCGGAGAGGAAACGATGATCCCGAGTCGAATCTTTCGCACACTACAGCACAAGCGAATCGAAAAAGCGATTGTCGCGTTGCTTAATTCCCGACCCGACCCTTTATCGGCGCGTACGGTTTTGAGCACCCGCGCGATAGGCGATGCGATCCAGACGATTCTATCGGAGAAATTTCAATCCCTGTTGGGCGGTTCGATTGCCGAGTATTCGTCCACATTCGCGCGGCGCGCAATGGCGGATCTGGCGTTCACCGACCGCGACGGTTTCTATTACGTCGTTGACGTGAAGACGCATCACTTGGAAACGCACTTTAACATGCCGAACTTTACTTCGGTTGAACGGCTCGTGCGATTCTACGAGGACGACAAGAATTATTTTGTCGTGCTGATGGTCAAGTACGTTATTCAGGGAACTCGCGTGGCTGTGAAGAAAGCGCATTTTGTTCCAATGGAGTTTCTTTCTTGGGATTGCTTGACGATTGGGGCATTGGGCTGGGGGCAAATTCAAATCGCAAACGCCAATATCGTCAACCTCAACGAAGGTTACTCTCGAAGAAAATGGATGCTTGAACTATGCGATGTTATGCTTGAGTTCTACCCAAAAGAGATTGGAAAAATCCGCGAGCGATTAGATTATTTCAAACGCGTCAAGCGCCATTGGGAAACCAAGAGCGAAAGTTGAATGGCTAAATCTCCCCGCCCCATCTTCCTCACCCGCCTCTGGGCGTTCCTAAATTATCGCACGACGCTGGGCTTGACCTGGCTCGAACTGCTGACCGCGAGCGGCGTCGGCTTGCTCCTCGTCTGGGTCGGCTTGCACGATTGGATCGGCTTGCCGATTTTCGGACCGCTCGCGCTGTACCTTTTCCTTGCGGGCTTTTACCGCGAACTGCAAATCCCGGTTGCGTGGTTGCGCGCGCTGTACTACGCGCTCTTCAAACCGCTCGACATCCAACCCGCGCCGCGCCGAAAAGTCTACGCGCTCGTAATTCTTCTCGCCGCGATTCTCATTGTCATCGCGCTTGCTGCGCTCGACTGGCGCGTCGGCGCGCTCGGCGCGCTCGCGCTACTCGCCGCGCTCGTCGTCTTTTGGACAATTCACGACCGCGAAACGCGAGGCGGCAAACTGAATTTGCGCGCAGTCGCGTCGCGCGTGCCGATCCAAGCGATCCTCGACGACGGGCAAATCGTCCATCCCGATGGCACGCATGCGCGTGTTTCGATCATCACGCTCGCGCGCAGCGCGTACAAACCCGCGCTCCAAGCCGTTGACATCGCGCACACGCTCACGAAATTTCTCGCGTACCTCGCGCAACGCGAAGAAGGCGGCTTGCCAATCAAACTTTTCTGGCTGACCGATTACCACTTGGGTCAACTCGATTTGGCGGGACGCGACGATGTGGACGCGCAATATTTACAGGAACTCCGCGCGCTCGCGGAATCGGGCGCGCGCAAAGCGCGCGTCATCATCACCGGCATCGTGTACCCCACGCAAATCGAGACGCAAGTCCGCGAATGGCTCGCGCAACTCGATTTCACGCTTGCGCCGCTCGGCGCGTTCGCGGTCGAGTCGCTCGCGCGGATGTTGTTCGGCGGTGAAAGTTTTCTCGGTCAGATTCAGCAAGCGACGCTGAAACACGACGGCGATTTGCCGCGCGTCGCGTATCGCAATTTCATTCCAGAGCAAATGAGTTTCGGCGCGCAACTGCAAACGAATCGCAACGTACTGAATGTCACGCGCGTCAACACGCCGTTTCCCGAGGCGCGCGACGCGCTGATGCGCGCGCTGCAAGCGGTGGATGGCATGTTGACGATCACCCTGACTCCTCTGCCGCGCGGCACGTCGGCGACAGAATTGCGCGGACGATTGCTTGCCGCACGCGTCCCTGGTTTGGGTCGCGCGAAACAAGCGCGCACGCTCCGCGAGACGCTGATGAAACTCGAAGACCGTCGCGCGCTCGAATATCTTTTCGACGCGCAGACGCACCTGATCACCTGGGGGCGCGACGAGCGCGACGCGCAGAAAAACCAAAACTTGGCGAACGCGTATCTCACCGCGCTTGAACTCACGCCGCTAACGAATCGCGCGCTCGACTCGCTGGATGTGTGGCTGCCGGTGCTGTCCGTGCCGCGCCGCGCGAATCGTTTCACGCGCGCGATCGATTGGATCGCATTGCCGCCGCACGCGCTGAGTCAACGTCTACTGACGACCGAAGCGATCACGACGCTCGCGCAGGAAGAAGGGAGCGACGTTTTTCTCGCGGACGCGCGCGATCGCATTTTGCTTGGGCGGAGCGTGGACATCGGCAAAGAGGGTTTGCGGTACGTGGACTTTCGTTCGGACACGGGACCCGTTTTGCTCGTCAGCGATCAGGGCGGCGGCAAAACGTCGTCGCTGATCGTCTGGTTCATTTTGCGGTTGCAACTGCTCAAGTACAAAATCGTCGCCGTGAATTTGAAATACTCGATGCGGATGCAAGCCGCCATCGAAAAAAGCGGCGGCATCGTTTTGCATCCACACGACGAACTCGGTTTGTTTGAGCGACAGACGCGCGACGCGCTATTTTCAAATCGCGCGGTGCTGTATCAACCTGTGAAAGGCACGCGCCCGTTTGCGATTGCGGACGATCCGTGCTTGCGCGCGTTCGCGAAAGTATTTTACGAAGAGTGGCTGCCGCGTCGCGACACGCCCGCCGCGCTCGTCGTCGACGAGATTCATCGCCTGATGCCGAAGGACGCGCCGCTCTCCGCGAACGCGGCGGAAACCGCGACGTTGATCGCGGAAGCGTTCAAGGATTGGGCGGAGCGCAAACTCGTCATCGCGGCAGCGACGCAAACAGTGCGCGATTTGTTGGGGAGCAATCTGGGAATCGCGCTGCAAAAATTTCGCGCCGTCGCGTACTTTCAAGTCGGTCCTGAAGACCGCGCGATGTTGATCGAAAAGGGGTACACGCCCGCGCTCATCGACGAAATCATCGGTGCGCGGCGACGCCCGCGTGGTTTTTGCGTGCTCGTGATGCCTGACGGTTTTTACACGACGATCAAGATTTTGGTGACCCAGGATGAGAAAGAAATCATTCAGCGGCTCGACGTGGAGGAAACCTCGGACACCACGCCGCAGCTAGTTTTCGATCAGAGGGGCGCGTGAGAACTCGAAAGGATTTTTTCGCGGTTTTCGTACTTTTCGCGGTTTTCGCGCTCACGTGTCCGTTGCTCGGTTCATTGCTTGGCGGCACAACGCCCGCGACGATTGGCGCGTTCGTCGCGCCTGCGACACTAACGCTCACTCCAACCGCAACACCATCGGCAACTTCAACCGTTACGCGCACGCCGACAGTTACGCCGACACTTGCGCCAACCGAAACGCCGACGATCACGCCGCAGCCGCGCGTCTATCTTTTACCATTGCGCCGCGTCTTTTCCGTTGGGCAAGCGCAGCCGCAAACTGACGCGCCGTTTCTGTTGTACGAAACCGGGAGCGATCAGTTTCAATTGATCGGTCAGCAGGGGACGAATGTTCGCTTGCAAACGCTCGATGGACGAATGAATTTTTGGACGGCGCGTGAAAACATTTCGACGATTCCGCCTGTCGCGCCGGAGTACGATTACAGCGCGCGCGGCAAAACCGCGCGGCTCGCGTCGTCAGGATTTGTGTGCCTGCGCAGCGAGATGCCCGCGCCGGTGTTCAGCATTTGCCAGCCGCAACCTGGCTTTTCGTCGGCGCGCGTGATCGCCAAGATTACCGCGGGGCATATCGTTTTCTATCTTGTCGAGATCAACGGCAAGAATTATTTCGCGCCGACTGAAGTCGTCGCGTCGATTTCGTAGAAACGGTACGACAGGCAACGGATAAAAGAAGAAACGGACGGGAAAGTTCCCCGTCCGTTTTTCTAATCCTCTTCATCCGCCGATGCGTCGACATTCGTACTCGCGCGCGCGGCGGCGACCAACTTGACGTGGTCGATGGTGAACGTCGCGTTCACGCCGTCTTCGAGTTGCACGGTGACGTTCTCCTTCAGCACACTGCGCGCGATGACGCGTCCTTGCCCGCGCTCCGTGACGACGGTGTCGCCCACACGCGGCACGCGCCCGCGCGCGGCTTGGTACGTCGGCTGTTCGTACGCGAGACAGCACAGCGGTCGTCCGCATAAACCGGTCGCCGCGTTCGGTCCGAGCGGCATGTCCTGATCTTTCGCCATCTTGATCGTGGCTTTGGGAAAATCGCCGAGGAAACGTTCGCAGCAAATCTCGCGCCCGCACGGCGACAGACCGCCGACGAGTTTCGCGCGGTCGCGCGGACCGATCTGCCACAACTCGACGCGCGCGGGAAAAACGGCGGCGAGGTCTTTGACGAGCGCGCGAAAATCGACGCGTCCTTCCGCGACAAAATAAAACGTCAGATGACTGCCGTCGAAGTTGTACTCCGCGGTCAGCAACTTCATCGGCAGACTGTGTTTTTCGACCTGGGCGCGGCATTGCGTGAGCGCCTCGCACTCGCGCAATTTGAGTTGCTGCCACTGCGTCAAGTCAAATGAAGTTGCGCGGCGAAGAATCGGGCGCATCTGCGCGTCGCTCGGAGTCGTTTGCGATGGCGGAACGATCACGCGCGCGGCTTCGCGGCATTTGTCGGTATCGATGATGACGTATTCGTTGACGCTCAAGTCTTCGAATCCCGTCGCGTCGTAGTAAACGAGTTGCGGCACGCGCCTCACGCGCAAGCCAGCAACGGTACGGGCAGGCATGACAAACTCCTATGTGAACAGGATAGTGCAATAGTTGGTTAGTGCAATGGTTTGATAGTTCAGCCGCATTTCGTTGCGACAAGCCAACTATCGCACCATCGCACTATTGAACTATTTTCCTGGTAGATTTAACAGCAACACTTCCAGCGCGAGGCGCGCGTTGACGTTTTGCGTCAAATAGCGCGCGGTCGCGCGCACGGCTTGCAACGTGCTTTGCGCCTGCTCCAGCGAAAAGCGGTTGGCGTGATCGCGCAGCGCGTCTTCGCGGTCGACGTTCGTAATACGCGAGCCATCACCATTTTGGACGAGGACTACATCGCGCCACCACCCCAGCCAAGTTTCGAGCAACTCGGGCAAGTCGTCGTTTTTTTTCGCGAGACCTTCGGCGCGCACCAAGCGTTCGGCGCGTCCTTCGGCGAGCGCGCCGTTCAACTCGTCGAGATATTGATTGCGCGCGTCAAGCAGCGCGCGATTTTCGTGTGCGCGCACCGCCCAGCCCAATCGTCCCGCCGATAGCCGCGCGAGCAAGCGCGCGGATTCGGGATCGGCGCGCCACTTGTCGATCAGCGCGGTCTCGATGTGCGCGGGCGCGAGCGGTCGCAACGCAAAGACCTGACAACGCGACGCAATCGTCGGCAAGAGGAGACTCGCGTCACGCGCGGTGAGAATCAAGCGCGTGTGCCGCGGCGGCTCTTCGAGCGTTTTCAAAAACGCGTTCGCCGCTTCCTCGTTCGCTTCTTCAAACCGCCGCAGGATGACGATTTTCCAACGTCCCTCGAACGGCGCGCGCGAAACATCGTGTTGGAGCGCGCGCACTTGATCGATTTTCAGAATGCGGCGTTCCCAATCATTTGCGCGCGGCGGCGCGGGCGGCGATTTTTCGTCGAACTTGTAGCCGACGGGCACCCCTTCGACGATCTGCACGTCGGGATGACGGTCGCGCGCGATTTTCTGGCACGTCAGGCATTGACCGCACGGACGCGCTTCACTCGTACACTGTAACGCCTGCGCGAGTTTGCGCGCCAACATCGTCTTGCCGATGGCATGGGGTCCCGTGAACAAGTACGCGTGCGCGGCGCGCTCGGTCGCGACACTGCGCGCGAGCGCGCGGATCGCCCAGTCGTGTCCGATCAAGGCCCAGTCTTCTCGAATGTCTACGCGCGCGGTCACGCTTATATTGTATCACGATTGGACAAGCGCGCCAAATGTAAGGGCGAAGCATTTTTCGCCTTTCGATGGTGTTGCACTTTGCTCAGGATGCGAAAAATGCTTCGCCCCTACCCATGGCTGGAAAAAATACGCGCCCCATTCTCGGGGCGCGTATTTCTGCTGAGAGCGCGTCGCTATAGACGCGGGCGAAATTCAACTTCGGCGTGACCGCCGCGCAATTCTACATCGGCGTAGATGTTAAGCCCAAGCGGGATCACGCGCCAGACGCCGGAGCACGAATGCGCGAATTCGACGACGTACGGTCCGCGCTCGGGCTTGGTGCCGGTGTACTTGGCTTCGCTGATCCAACTGCCATCCGGCGTCGCGACGACGACGGGCCAGTCAGTTTTGCCGACGACGGTCGCGGCAAGCGAGCACGGTCCGGCGCCGACGGTGTTCGAAGTCAGCACCGCTTCCCAAGTATTCGCGTATGGATTTGGAATGACTGGCGCGCCAGCGATCGGCGGCGCGATCACCGTCGGTGCGACGGGCGCGGACTGGACGACGACGGGCGGATTGCCCGGCGGCGGAATGTAGAGCGACGGCAACGGACTGTACGCGACTTGTTGACCGGCTTGTGGCTGACTAGCGGGAATGTACAATTTCTGTCCCGACCAAATGAACGATGGATTGGAAAGTTTATTCGCGATCTGAATCGAGTACGGCGTGGAGCGATAGCGCGTCGCGATGGACGCCAGATAATCGCCGGGGCGAACGATGTGATACACGTTGTGCGGCAGCGGTTGCGCGACCGGCGCGGGTGCAGCATACCCTGGAATTTTCAAAACCTGCCCCACGTAAATCCAGTAGTTGTACAAACCATTCGCCTGCATCACCGCGCCGACCGTCGTGCCATGCCGCGTGGCGATGGAGAAAAGCGTATCGTTCTGCTGCACGACGTACATCGTCGGCTTGAGCGGTCCCGGCAGCGAACCGTTTGGAATAATCAAACGTTGTCCGATGAAGACAAAATCGGGATTGCGAAGATTGTTCGCCTGCATGATCGCGTGAACGGTCGTGCCGTGGCGCGTGGCGATGGAATACAACGTGTCGCCCCAGCCGACGACATGAACGAAAGGTTGACCGGCAAAGGCGCTACTTGCGCCGACAAACAGGGTACTCCACACGATGCCGAGAAAAAGTAGCTTGGTTAGAAATAGATGCCGACAATTTCGCATTAGACCTCCTCTCACTGGCGGCGCGCCGCGCGCGGTTTGGGCGGGCGTTTCGACGAGGGGGCGGGGCGCGCCGCGCCGGTTTTCTCGACGCGGCTCACGCGCGGGCGCGCCGCGCGCGCAGATGGCTTTTCGATTTCGATCTCCGCCAACTCTTCTTCCGTTTCGATTTCACGCGCTTTGAGAAATTGCTCCAGGTCGGTTCGGCGAACGCGATAACTCCCCATCAGTTTCACCGCTTTGAGTTTCCGCAATTGAATGTAACGGCGTACCGTAAAGGGAGTAAAGCCAAGCAGTTCGGCTACTTCGTTTGTGTTCAAAAGCTCACGTCTTAACGCCAAACTACACCTCGCTTCATCTTGCTCACTCTTGCTACATTTTACAACATTTCGCGCCGGATGTCAATATCTTATGCAACTGCGCTACCTATGACAAATGAAACGTGAAACGTGAGGCACTGTTCTTGCCTCACGTTTCACGTTTCACGCATCACGCTGGGTCACGCCTTTTTCGCCCGTTCCACCTTCTGCGCGATCATCTGCCCGATGATCTTGGACGCTTCCTCGACCGTCGCTTCGCCAAGCGGATGTTTGAACGCGCCGACGAAAACCGCATCCAGCCCTTGCAGCACCTCGGCTTCGGTGCCGCCGTGCCGCTCGCGGTACATTTCGATCAGCTTGTTGCGCTGATTCGCCGACATTAGCGGTGCGCGGCGCGGTGCGCGTTCTTTTTCGGCGCTGGGCGCGCTCGTCGCGCGCGCGATGTCTTCCGCGCTCGCCAAGCCCGCGCCGGGCAGCAAACCGTACCCCATCGCCGCGAGCGCGCGCCCGATCGCGGAGGTCTCCGCGACTTCCCACGGAAATTCGCGTTCGGCGTGCGCGCCGCCTTTCTTGCGGCTCGTCGCGATGCCGTGCCGCGTGCCGTAGATTTCGCTCGTCACGGTGACCTGGAGCGTGAGTTGTTCTGGATTGTCGAGCAAAACTTTCGGTTCGTGAAAGTCCAGCCGCTTGCTTTGCTTGCGATGATCCTCGTTCGCCATCGCGAGTTTGCCGTCCACCGCCATGTACGCGTGCTCGACCGCTTGCCATTCATCGCCGACTTTGCGCCGCGATTCCAGAACGACGACGTAATCGGCAAAGTCTTCGTGCTTGACCGCGCCCACATCGCGCGCTTTGCGACAGAGCGCGAGAATTTCTTCGCGTGTCATTTTTCTCCTCCTTCACTCAAACTAGCGCGGACGCGAAATTCTGAAATAGTCGAAATCGGCGTTGATCTGATCAACGTCCCAATTCGCAACTTGCAACACACCAACTTGCACATCCGACTGGAGATCCAACTCCGTGCTGCCCATCTGTTGCCACGCCTTGTTCGGCTCGCGCCACCATGCCGTAAACTGATTGCCAACGCGTTGCACGCGCAACTCGACGCGCGTCGCGTTTGTTGGCGCGGCGTCTCCAATCAACCCGTCTCCTTCTTTCACAAACGAGACATTACTTCCGATTGGCGCAAGTCCGCCGAAACCGCGTTCCAGACGCAGGAAATTGTCGTCATCCTGGTAAATGAGAATGCCGGCACCCTGATAGTGCTTGGTCGGATTGAACTCGACCAACGTCTCGACAATAAAGTTGCCGTTGACGGATCGCAGCAGGCGCGGCGCGTCGTAATTGCCCACCCACATATCGTTGCCATCGGGAGTAGACAGGCGGAGGAAACCGGAGCGCGCTTTCACATTGTGCGACGAACCGCCGGTTGGGTCTGTCCACACCCATTTGGAATCGAGCGTTCCATTAAACTCATCGGCGAACAACGGCGCGCCGGCGGCAAGCGTTGCTTGGGGCGCGACCGTACTTGGTTTTCCAGCGACTGTCGGTTTGACGCTCGGCGAGGGCTTGGCGATCACGGAGGGCTTGCCGCCGGGGATCGTCGGGACGCCCGGCACCTGCATTACATTCTCCGGCGGCTTGATCGCGATCGCCGCGTTGATATCGTACAATTCTCTTTCGACGTAGGTGATCTCGGAACCATCCGATTTGGTCGCGCCGCCCAGCGCGGCTTGGAACAGCATGCCGAAGAGGTTGCCCTCGATCTCACCTTTCTCGCGCAGGACCACCGGCGGCAGACCGGGTTGATTGGCGATGCACATTTCGCCTTTGACGTTGAAAGTCATTTTGGTCGCCGGTCGGTTCTGGATCGCGGGAATCGTAATCGTCACTTTGCCGGAATAAGAGTGCTTTTTGCAGCGAATGCCGCTGACCGTGTCATCGCCCAGCGCTTGCACTTTGACATCCTGCTCCGGCAGGTAACTCTCAGGCAGCGCTGACGCGCTCGGGCTCTGGCTGGCGGACGATTCGATCCAATTGCCGCCCATCTTCACCCAAACTTTGTCGCCAATCGAAATCGTCTCTAACGCTTGCGCGCCTTCGCCCATGACGATGTGTTGCGAGGGTGGATTCTTGATCCATTCCATCGTCAATCGCATTGGCTCGGGTTTCGTACCATCTTTCTTGCGCACTTCCATCAATATGCGCGCCCGATAACTGTTCAACTCGGATGGATCGGTGACTTTGCCGAAGGGTGTGTCGCGTCCTCCCGTCGGCGTGACCGGTTTGCTGACGGCAGTCGGTTGCTGCGCGGCGGTAGTCGGTTGCGCCGACGCAACAGTCGCCGGCGCGCTCGAGGGTTGAGTCGGCTGCGCTTGTGTGACGCCGCTGCTCGGTAAAAACGTGGAGAGATCACATGCGAGGATTGCCGCACCCACAAACAGCGCGAGGAGGGGGAAAACCAAACATCGGATCGCGAACCTGGATTCCATAGAGTCATCCTTTCATTGAGAACGCCGCGGCAATCCGGACCGCCGCGCGCAGGTTGGGCATTGCGAGCGCGTCTTCACCGAGTTCAGACTCGGCGCCTGAGGGCAACCATCGCCAAACGCACAGTGTCCGTCGAAGGATCACGCTGGAAAATCAAGGCGGGGTCAAGAACCGAGCCACTAGCGCGTGGATTTCAATGTCGCATGGCTCGGCGAGATTATACCATTGAATCCGCGGGTCGTCCAACCGAAACCAACTGTACTGGTGATGCACAAAACGCCGCGTGTCGCGCTTGAGCACGCGAATCGCTTCGTCGCGCGCGCACTTGCCGTTCAAATACGTCGCGATCTGCCGATAGCCCAAGCCGCTCATCGCCGGCAAATCCGCCGAATAGCCGTGCGCGAGCAACGCGCGCACTTCCTCGATCAGTCCATCGGCGATCATCTGGTCGACCCGCGCGTCGATGCGCTCGTAAATCTGGTCGCGCGGCATCGTCAACCCGATCCGCAGGACGCGATAATTGGGCGCGTTCAGCGTCTGCAATGCGCTGATCGGCTTGCCCGCCGCTTCGCACACTTCGAGCGCGCGAATGATGCGTCGCTTGTTGCGCGGCTCGATCTTCGACGCGGCGAGCGGATCGCTCCGCTGCAAACGCGCGTACAAGATCGGCGCGTCCTCGCGTTCGAGTTCGGCGCGCCGTTCGGGATTCGGCGCGACCCGCGGAATGGACAATCCTTCCAACACCGCGCGCACGTACAGCCCCGTCCCACCGACGAGAAACGGCACGTTGCCGCGCGCGTGAATGTGAGCAATCGTCGCGTACGCGAGATGTTGATACTCGGCCAGCGTGAACGGTTCGTCCGGATCGACGAGATCGATCAGATGATGCGGTACGAGTTGCTGCTCCGCCGCGGTCGGCTTCGCCGTGCCGATGTCCATGCCGCGATACACTTGCCGCGAATCCGCCGAGACGATCTCGCCGCGAAATTCCTGCGCGAGTTGCAGCCCCAGCGCGCTCTTGCCGATGGCGGTGGGTCCCAGAATGGCGACGAGGGGTTTATCTGTCATGGATTCTTACCTGCGACGCAAATTCGAAATTCAAAATTCGATTGCGCCCGCCAGGGTTTTGAATTACGAATTACGAATTTTGAATTACTCTTCCACCGCGTTCTTGATCACATCCAATCGCGCGATCCGTCCTGCGCGATCCAATTCAATCGCGACCAGATCAACGCGCCACGCGTACTCTGCATATTCCGGGCGCGCCTGCAAAAATTCTTGCGCGACGGCGAGCAAGCGCGCGCGTTTGCGCGGCGTCAGCGATTCTTCCGGCGCGCCGGCCGCGCCGCCGCGCCGCGTTCGCACTTCGACAAATGCCAAGCCGTCGGCGTCCGTGGCGATCAAATCGATCTCGCCGCGCCGCGTTCGAAAATTGCGCGCGATAATTGCATAACCGCGTTGCTGCAACTCCAACGCCGCGACGCGTTCGCCGGAATCGCCTAGATTTTTGCGCGCGCGTGTGTTCGCCATCAAGGTTGATTCTACCACAAATCGCACCCGGAGGCGATTGGCGCGTCTAGCGGCACGCGCTGTTTGCCTGCGCGCGCTGACTGTGGTATACTTTTGCCGGGAGGTGTGCGGTGAAAATCTCGCGAACGTACATCGCAGTCATCGTTTTGCTCTTGCTGATCGGATTGATGGTGCTGGGCAAGTGCTTGGGAGGCACGTAGGGCAAATTTGCCCTACCCAAGGGAGGCAACGATGGGATTAACGGGTCTCAACTGGGTCGATCTTGTAATTCTGTTGATCGCCGTGTTCAGTTTGGTCGCTGGATACGTACGAGGAATGTTGCGCCAGATCATCTGGCTCGCCGCGTTCTACATCGCTACAGTCCTCGGCGCGCAATACTATTCTCTCGTCGGAGGATGGATCCGCGATCTCACTTTTCAGGAACATTCCAGTCGCATCGTCAATGTGATCGCGTTTCTCATCATCGTCTTCACCATTTCTTTTCTGCTCAGTTGGCTGGCTGCCGATGCTTATCCGACCGAAAAACTCAAACTTTTTCCCTGGGTCAATCAAATCGGCGGAAGTATCCTCGCGCTGGTCACGATGATCGTGACGACCAGCATCTTGTTGGGCGTGCTGACTTTTTCAATCGGGGAAACCTGGCCTGGCAAAGAAGAGATTCGGTTTTCGCTGACGAGCGGGTTGCACGGTTCGCTGCTCGTTCCTTTTTTTGAACGAATCAAAGATCCATTGCTCAAGGCGCTGCTTCCATGGCTACCCTCGGGCTTGCCCTCCATTTTCAATCTCTAACTCCGACAGCCGACCACCGACCGCCGACGACCAGTCTTCTTCGGCTGCGGTCAGCGGTCAGCCGTCGGCGGTCTTGACATGAATCCGAAATATTTCCGCATCCTCGAGTTCGACAAAATTCTCGCGCGCGTCGCGCAGCACACCGCGTTTTCGGCGGGCGCAGCGCGCGCGCACGCGCTCACTCCTGCGACCGATCCGGACGAAATCGCGCGGCGCCAAGGTGAAACAACCGAAGCGCGCACGCTGCTCGATCAAAATTCCGAAATCAGCGTCGGCAGCGCGCGCGATCTGCGACCGCTGACGAAAAGCGCGCGCATCGGCGCGCTGCTCCAACCGGTCGACTTGCTCGACATTCGCCAAACGCTGATCGCCGCGCGGACGCTGCGCCGCTCGCTGGCGCGCCTGGGCGCGCTCTACCCGCGCCTCGCCGAACGCGCCGCGCCGCTCCCTGAATTGCCCGCGGTCGTGGACGCGATCGCGCGCGCGATCAACGACCGCGCCCAAGTCGCCGATACCGCGTCGAACGAACTCGCGCGCCTCCGGCACGAACTCGGCGCGCAGCGCGCGCGCTTGATGGACAAGTTGCAGCGACTCGTCGGCGCGTCGACGAATGCGAAAATCATCCAAGAGCCGATCATCACCGAGCGCGATGGGCGGTACGTGATCCCGATTCGCGCGGAAGCGAAAGGCAAGATCCCTGGCATCGTCCACGACACGAGCGCGAGCGGCGCGACCTTGTTCGTCGAGCCGATTGCCGTCGTCGAAATGGGAAACCGCGTGCGCGAACTCGAACGCGCCGAAACGCGCGAAGTCGAACGCATTATGCGCGAACTTGCTGCGCGCGTCGCCGATCACGCCGATCAAATCGACGCGACCGTCGAAATCCTCGCGGAGATCGATCTCGCGTTTGCGAAAGCGAAATATTCGGCGGAAATTCGCGGCGTTCAACCTGAATTCGGAATTCAAGACGCGCGCTCATCGAATTTTGAATTTAGAATCTTGAATTTAGAATTACGCAAAGCCCGCCATCCGCTCCTCGATCCCGAAACGGTCGTCCCGGTTTCCATCCGGCTCGGCGGCGATTTTTCGATTTTGATTATCACGGGGCCGAACACCGGCGGCAAAACGGTCACGCTGAAAACCGTCGGCTTGCTCGCGCTGATGGCGCAGAGCGGTCTGCACATTCCCGCGCGCGAAGGATCGCGCTTGCCGATCTACTCCGGCATTTACGCGGACATCGGCGACGAACAATCCATCGAGCAATCGCTTTCGACTTTTTCGTCGCACCTCAAAAATATCGTCGAGATTTTGCGCGAGGCAGACGCGCGCTCGCTCGTACTGCTCGACGAGTTGGGCGCGGGAACGGATCCGGTCGAAGGGTCGGCGCTCGCGCGCGCGATTCTGTCGCACTTGCTCGAACGAAAGATTCCCGCGCTCGTCGCGACGCATTACGCGGAATTGAAAGCGTTCGCGCATTCGACACCGGGCGTGCAGAACGCGTCGATGGAATTCGACGTCGAAACGCTTTCGCCGACGTATCACTTGACGATGGGCTTGCCGGGACAATCGAACGCGTTTGCGATTGCATCCCGGCTTGGACTTGCCGCGCCGATCATCGAACAGGCGCGCGGCGCGTTGACGCGCAGCGACGTGGAATTGGAAACGATGCTCGCGCAGATCAAGCGGACGCAGCAAGACGCCGCGTCCGCGCAAGCGCACGCGGAAATCGCGCAGCGCGACACGGAACAGCGCGCGACGGAGGCGCGGCGCAAACTCGCCGAGATCGAGGCGTCGCGCCAAGAAATTCTCGAGCGCGCGCACGAAGAGGCGCAAGCCGAAATTCAACTCGCGCGCGAAGAATTGAATCGGCTGCGCCAAGAATGGCGCGCAGTGTCGCTCACGCGCGCGTTCGTCGAAGGCGAGCAAACCAAGTTGGACGAACTCGCGGAGCAGTTGCCGCCCCCACCCCGCCCTCCATCCCCAACTCTTCTCCCGCCAGCAGGGGAAGGGAGCGTCAAAGTGGGTGATCGCGTCTGGGTTGCGCGGCTGGGACAAAGCGGGCAGGTACTCGCGCTCGACGCGAGCGGCGCGGAAGTCCAGGTCGGAAATTTTCGCGTGCGCGTGAAATTGGACGAGTTGAGCGAAAAAGTCGCCGCGTCGGAAACCGCGCAAGAAAAAATCGCGAGCACGGTCGCGCTGCCGGACGCGGAATCGCCGGGCGTACAAGTGAGTTTGCGCGGGATGCGCGCGGACGACGCGCTCGACACACTCGAAAAATATTTGGATCGCGCGTATCTCGCGGGGTTGCCGTACGTGCGCGTCGTTCACGGCAAGGGCACCGGCACCTTGCGGAAACTCACACGCGATTTGCTGCGCGCGCATCCGCTCGTCGCTTCCATCCGCGAAGCGGCGCAACACGAAGGCGGCGACGGCGTGACCGTCGTCAAACTCGTGAGCCGGTAATCCGCGATGTCCAAACGCGTTTTGAGTTTGATCGCCGTGCTGATCGTCGTCGCCGGAATGGCGCCGGTACAAGTCGCCGCGCCGGAGCCGTATGGACTTGACGCGCTGTTGCAGTTCGACCGGCTGCCGTACTTGAAATCGGATGTTCACGCCGGTGGACAATCAAGTTATGATCGCACGGGCGGAAACGTCGATTCGGATAATTACCTCTACACCGACGCGCTCGGCGATTTTATCTTGCTCGATCTCAAGGGACCAGGAACGGTGTATCGCGTGTGGGTCACCGGTTTTGCAAACGACGCTCGAATCAAATTCTATTTCGACGGCGAAGCGACGCCGCGCGTGAATATACTGCTGCGCGATTTGTTCATCGGAACCCATCCTCCATTTTTGACGCCGCTGGTTGGCAACAGCCGCGTCTCGAGCGGAGGATTTTTTTCGTACGTGCCGCTGCCGTTTCAGCAAAACATCAAGATCGCCGCGAACGGAGTCGGCAGTCTTTTCTATTACAACATCGGCTATCACATCTACACACCAGACGCGGCGGTGACGACTTGGACGACCGCGCAAGACAACACTACCGCGCGCGAAATGTGGAATCGCGCCGGACAAGATCCCAAACGCGACGATGACAACACGACGAGTTCCGGCGCGCTCAATCTCGCGGCAGGCGCGGCGCAAACTCTGTTCGATGTCGCGGGACCGCGCGCGATCTCGTCGCTCAAATTGCGCGTGCTTGACGCGCGGACAGAGCACGCGGTCGCGACCGACATTCTGAACAACGTGTGGCTGCGAATTTATTGGGACGACGAAACGAATCCGAGCGTCTTTGCGCCGCTCGGCGCGTTTTTTGCGATGGGACGCTTTGGTTTCTATCCGACGCGTTCGCTCGCCGTTGGCATAGACGAATCCGACAATTTGTACGTCTATTTTCCAATGCCGTTTGAAAAACGCGCGATCGTGCAACTGGTCAGCCAGCGTTCCGTTCGCACCGACAATATCATCTACGAAATCCAACACCGATCGTTTACCGAGTCGTTCCGCAACATCGGCTATTTCAAAACGCAATACAGTCTTCAGTCGGCTAGCGCCGGAGACGGCAAAGACATTGTGATTCTCGACGCCACCGGCGCAGGACATCTTGTCGGCGTCGTTCTGTCGCTGCAAGGAAGAATGGATTTCAATTTTCTCGAAGGCGACGAAAGAATTTTCATCGACGGCAATCCGACTCCGGCGATCCACGGAACCGGTGCGGAAGATTTTTTCAACGGCGGCTGGTATTTTGAAAATGGCGCGTTCACGTTGCCAATGCACGGAAGTACTTTTCAAACCACGCAGAATGGATACGGCAAGACTGCCGCGTATCGTTTCTTTTTGCAAGACGCGCTCCCGTTCCGAAAACAGATCCAGGTCAATCTCGAACACGGTGGCACGAACGATGCGGACGCGGAGGTCTGGTCGCTGGCATTTTTCTATCACCAAACGAATCGGTGAAAATTTTTCCCCTCTTGTCAACACGCACAAGGAATGATATAATCACGCCATAGTCGCACATGCGCGACAATCTTTTTGACCCCGGTCAGTTTATCCAAAAAAGGAGGAATGAATGTACCAAAGACTTGTTCTGGTCGGGAACTTGGGCCGCGACCCGGAGATGCGTTACACACCGCAGGGTACGCCGGTCACTTCGCTGTCTGTCGCAACGAGCCGCCGCTACAACACCGCCGATGGACAGACGAAGGAGGAAACGATCTGGTTCCGCGTTTCGGTGTGGGGTAAACAAGCCGAGCCGTGCAATCAGTATCTAACCAAGGGCCAGAAAGTGCTCGTGGAGGGCACATTGGTAGGCGACGAAAACGGAGGTCCGCGCATCTGGACGGACAAAGAAGGCAAGCCCCGCGCTTCTTTTGAAGTCCGCGCCAATACGGTGCAATTTCTCGGACGACGTGAAGGCGCACCGGCGAACGCAGCCGCCAGTGGAGCGACACCCAATGGTACCGTAGTGGCTGACGAACCCGCCACGGGCGAGGATTTGCCCTTTTAACGACGATTAGAACGCGCGCAGTGAAGAGCCGCTTGAAATTCAAGCGGCTCTTTTGCATCGCGCCGGGTTTGGCGAACCTGACGCGCTGTGATACAATATTACTGGATGAACAAACGAACCGCGCTCGTCGTCATCGGGCGCTATAAAGATGAATGGCAGACGCTCTCGCCGACGCAACGGCGCGATTTTATCGCGCGCGTCGGGCGAACTGCCAGCACACTCAAATTGACGCCGGTCACCGGCTATCGACTCACGGCAACGCCCGGCGCGTTTCTGGAAATCTGGGAGGCGGATGATCCCGTCGCCGTCGAACGCGCCGTGAAAAACTTGCAAGCCATCGGCTACACGCGCTATGTTGACGCGCGCTGGCTGATCGGCGAGCGCGCGACGGACGCGCCATCGGATGGAAGCGGCGACACGTGAAAACTCCGTACGGTCAAGAATGCCAATTTTATTACGCCGATTATTATCGCGGCAGAGACACGCAAGAATGCCGGCTCGTC
This sequence comes from Candidatus Aquidulcis sp., assembly GCA_020723345.1. Classification (GTDB taxonomy): domain Bacteria; phylum Chloroflexota; class Anaerolineae; order UBA4142; family UBA4142; genus VGOB01. The sequence continues at coordinate 122,651 of DYJA01000006.1, forward strand.
CAGCAAAATCCGGACTCGGCGGCGTGGAAGCCCGCGCTGTGCCAGTCGTGCCCAGTGCCGGGCACTCTGCTCGCCAACGCGTGTCCGAATCTCGTCTTGCGCGCGCGCGTCGGCAAATCGTTTTTGGGGCTAACGCAAAAAATCCAGATCGAAGCCGCGTGCCGCGAATATCGCGTGGCGGTGGACCAACCGCAAATTGGCTGCGGCAAGTGTCATTTGCATATTCCGTAAACAGTCAACAGTCAACAGTGGACTGTTCACCATTCACTGTTCACTGGTAACTCTGGAGTGAAAATGAATCTCGCTGTTCTCGCCGGTGGCGTCGGAATGTTTTTAGCGTGGGGTGTCTGGGGCATCGCGGCAAAGTTCGCCGTCAAACAAATCGGAATGCAAGCATTAGTGTGGGGGCAACTGGCGACGCTGGCTCTGTTCCCGCTGTACTTTATTTTGTTCAAGGAAATATTGCCGCTGAAATGGGACGCGACCGGGATCGGCTGGGCGTTGGTGACCGGCGCGCTCGGCGCGCTCGGCACCTTGTTTCTCTACCTCATGCTGCGCGCCGCGCCGACGAGCATCGTGATCCCCTTGTCGGCGTTGTATCCGGTGGTCACGGTCGTGCTCGCGTACATTTTCTTGCAAGAAGAACTTTCGCCGACGCGGCTCCTGGGAGTTGGATGCGCGGTGGCGGCGGTGTGGTTACTGACGATGTGAGGGAAACATGCCACTCGCTCTGAACGAACTCTTGAATCAACCGCGCCCGATTATTTACGACGGCGCGACCGGCACGTTCTTGCGAAAACTCGGCTTGCCGACCGGCGCTGCCCCGGAAACCTGGGTCGTGAACAACGCGGCGATGGTCTTTTCGGCAGCCGAGGCGTACGTGAATTCCGGCGCGCAAATGATCTTGACGTGTACGTTCGGCGGAACCGAATTCCGTTTACGCGAGTCGGGCTTGGAATTGCAGACGTACGAGATCAATCGCCAAGCCGCGCAAATCGCGAAAGAAGCCGCGCGCGGACGCGCGCTGATCGTCGGCGACATCGGACCGCTGGGCTATCTCGCGCTCTCGCTCGGTCTGCTTTCGCACACTGAAGCCGTCCACCAATTCACCGCGCAAGCGCAAGCCCTCCTCGAAGGCGGCGTCGACCTCTTCCACATCGAAACGATGAGCGACCTAAAAGAGATCCAAGCCGCGGTCCAAGGCGTGCGCCAGGCAAGCCCGCTGCCGATTTTTGTGACTCTGTCGTTCGATACCCAGGGCAAGACTTTGACCGGTCTGACTCCCGCGCAAGCCGCGACGGAACTCGCGCGCTGGCACGTGGCGGCTATCGGCGCGAACTGCGGCAGCGGACCTTGGGAGATCGCGAACATCCTGCGCGAAATGCGCCACGCCGCGCCCAACCTGCCGCTGATCGCCAAGCCGAACGCCGGTCTGCCTGAGCGCCGCGCGAACGAAACAGTTTATCCGGTCGATCCGGTGCGCTTTGCGCGGCTCGCGCGCGAGTGGGTGCGCGCCGATGCGAAAATCATCGGCGGGTGCTGCGGCACGACGCCGGAGTACATCGCGGCGATCCGCGCGGAATTGGGCAACACCGCGTCGCCCGCGCACCGGCAAGTGATAATCCAGTGATTCAACTGAAACCGATTGGCGTCGTCCGGAACGCGCTGAGCCAAGCGCACCGCGATACGCCCTGGGATGCAATCGAATCGGAAATCACGATTGACGACGAATGGCGCGACGCGCTCGACGGGCTCGCGGAATTTTCGCACATCTGGGTGATCTTTTACATCGACCGCGTGAGCGACCCCGATGCGATGCGCGTCCGCCCAATGCGCCGCGACGATTTGCCGCTCGTCGGACGTTTTGCCACGCGCGCGCCGTCGCGCCCCAACCCGATTGGCATTTGCGCGGTCGAGTTGCTGGAGGTGCGCGGCAACGTGTTACGCGTGCGCGGACTCGACGCGCTCGACGGCACACCGGTGCTCGATCTCAAACCGTACCTCGAACGCGGCGACGCGATCACTAACACGCGCGTCGGCGCGTGGGTGCGCCAGTATTGGGCGACACGCTGAACCTGTGATGATGGTGGAACAACCGAAACTCGTTCTATCTCCCGCGCTCGCGCTCTTTTCGCTCTGGATCATTCTCTTCGTCTTGATCTTCACCGGCGGTTACGCGTTCAATTTTCTCGGCTTGCCCGCCGCCCCGATCCCAATTTTCATTTTTGTCTGCGCTGGATTTATCTTCGTCGCGCGCTGGGCGGCAACCACCGGACTGCGCGTCGCCGCCGACCGGCTCGAACTTGCCGGATTTCTGTTCGTGTCTATCGGCGCGTGGATTTATTTCATCGCACCGTCGCTGCCGACCTGGGTGCCGCCGTCGTATTCCGGCGATCCCGCGTTCCACTACATGTTCGCCGACAGTGTATTCACGACCGGACGAATAGTCAGCGACGATCCCGGCGGTCCGTCGCTAGTCGTCGCGACGTTCGCGGCGTGGCTGCGCGTCCCGCTTGTGCGCGTGCTACACCCGGTTGCGGCGTTGTGGCTCGCGCTCACCGCCGGGGCGATCTACGGAATCGCGTGCGCGCTCTTGCCCCCGCGCGCGGCATCCAAAGTGATCGCGCTGTTCGCGCCGTTCTACCTTTTTATCGCGTGGGATTATTTTCCCGGACTGATTCTGGGCGCGAACTATTTTTTCACGCAAGCCGCCGGGCAACTTTTTGTCGTCGCGTTCGTGTGGCATCTCGTTGAATTCGTCAAGGTCGATCATCCGTTCCTCGATGCGTTCGTGATCGCGACGTTCGTCGCAGTGTGGGTCACGTACCAACTCTGGCTCCCCGTGCCCGCGTTGATGTTCGCGTGGGTGGGATGGCAAGGTTGGCGCGCGGGCGGCGCGGCGCGGCGGCGCGTGCTTCGCGCCGGACTGATCATCGCGGCGATCCTGGTTTTGTTCATGCTCGCCACGCGATTCACCGGCACGGAATTCATCCCATTCTTGGATCACTTCAAAGTGGACGGCGCGGTGATGGGACCCACACTCGCCGCGTTCGGCGGCGCGCTCATTCCACTCGCGTGCGTCGGCGTTTTGTTCGCGTGGCGCGAACGCCAAACGCAAATCGTCCTCGCGTTGCTCGCGGCGGCAATCACACTCACATTATTTTTGATCGCGCTGCACATCTTTTTCGGCGCAGGAAAATATTGGTACAACAAGTCGTTTTTCCTCTGGATTTTTCCGCTCGCGCTGCTGAGCGTCATCGCGATTGAGCGCGCGTATCAATGGTTTGCGCGCGTAGTCGCCACACGCGTCGTCTCGCCGACAGTCGGATTGATCGCGTTGGCAAGCGTCCTGTCCGCAACCGCGTGGTTCGCGCATCCGCCGCGCGCTTTCTCGCCGCTCAGCGAATCGGATATCGAGGTCGCGCTGTGGGCGAAGGAAAATTTGAACACGCTCCACATCAATTACATCGGTCCGAAAAGTCTGATCGCGCAATGGCTCGGCGTCGCGTTGTGGGGCGAAAAATATCCGCGCGATTTGTGGGTCGATCTCGCGCGCCTGGGTCCGCGCACGTTCGAAGAATGGTACGCCGCGCCGGGCTGGGGACAATATCTTTTCATCACGCGCGATCAACATCATCCGCTGACGCCGGATCTGCGCGTGGTGTACCAGCGCGGCGGCAGCATGATCGTGCAAAAGCCAACCGCGCCCGCGCGCGCTGAGCCGCCGACGTACACCGGCGCGGTGCTCTCGCTCGCCGATTTCGACCTGCCGCGCACGACATTTCATCCGGGCGAAACGCTCTCGGTGACCGCGCAAATTCAAACACAGCGCGTACCGCCACGCCGCGTCGTCTGGCGATTGCAGTTGCGCGATTTGCAGAATGATCCGTCAGCGGAAATGCGAGTTGAACCGTTCGACGATCAATTTCCGATGCAGCGCTGGGCGAATGGCATCGCTTTGACGCAGACCTTCGCGCTACACCTGCCGACGGACGTGCGACCAGGGTTGTACGATTTGCAACTCGGTTTGTATTTCGTCAGCAACGGCGAACCGCTCGCGTTCAAATCGGCAGACGGCGCGGCAGACGACGTGATCCACTTGGGCAAGATCAAGATCGCGCTGCCGCCCATGACGACGCACGAACTTGGCGCGCTCACGCGCACCGACGCGCAAATCGGCGACGCGTTTCGTCTGCTCGGCTATCGCCTGCGAAAAACTACGCCGCTCCGACCCGGCGATTCGTTCCAGGTGATTTTGTATTGGCAAGCGCGCGCGGCGAATTCGCCCGACTATACCGTTTTCGCGCATCTGCTTGATTCCTCCGGCAAACTCGTCGCGCAGCGCGACGCCGCGCCGCGCGACGGCACGTATCCAACTTCGATCTGGGCGCAAGACGAAATCGTGCCCGATGTCTACGAACTGACGATTCCGCGCGATGCCGCGCCCGGCGAATATCGGGTGAGCGTTGGAATGTATCAGTGGCCTCAATTGAAACGCCTGCCGGTCGTCGACGCCGCGCAGCGCGCGCTAGGCGATCATTTTGAACTGCCAATTATTCTGCGCGTGGAATGATCCCAGATGTCATTTCGAGCGAAGCGAGAAATCCCGGTGTTCCAACAACAAGATTTCTCGCTCCACTCGAAATGACAATCCGTTTGATAAATGAAACCTGCAAATAACCGCATCCAATTTTCTTCTTCGCAAACGCTGTTCACGCTTGGCTTTCTCTTTTTCTTTTTCACGCTGCTGAACGGCTATCTGCAAAACCTCGTCGCCGATTATCGCGCCGACGCGTCGCTTGTCCTCATCGGCGTCGTCGTCGAGATGACAGTGGCGCTCGCGCTCGCGTTCCGTTTCGTCGCGATCCAATTCGATCCGTTGGAGGCGGCGGGTTTTGTGATCGTCACCTTCGGCGTGTGGGTGTATTTTGTCTACGCCGCGCTGCCGACGCTCTTGCCGCCGACGCAATCCTCCGACGCGGTGCGCGTCTACCAGCAAGTCCTGTTCTCGTACCCCGAAGGCAAATTGGTCAGTTGGTACCCGGCGGGCGGCGCGTTCGTCACCGCGATGCTTGCGCGCTGGCTGGATTGGCAGCCGCTGCGCGTGCTCCATCCGGTTGCCGCGAGTTTTCTCGCGTTGAGCGCGGGCGCGGTGTACGGGATCGCGTGCGCGCTGTTGCCGCCGCGCCGCGTCTCCAAAATCGCCGCGCTCGTCGCGCCCGCGCTTCTATTCGTTCCCTGGTCGTATTTCGCCGGGACGATCAACTGGGAGCAGTATTTTTTCGCGCAAGTGTTCGCGCAATATTTCATTCTCGCCGCACTGTGGTTCACGATCAGTTACGCGCAAGATTCGAACTGGGGATTTGCCGCGCTGCTCGGCGCGGTGCTGCTCGGCGTCGTCGCGGCGTACCCGATTTTTGTCGCGCTGCCGCTCGCGCTGTTCGCGCTCGTCATCGCTGCGCGAATTTTCGCGGCGCGTGTACGCCCGCCATCGCAAAGCATTGACGACGCACCCGAGTCGTTGTCGCGTCCGCCAACGCGATCCGACGCGCGGCGCGCGTTGATCACGCTCGCGTTTTTTGCCGCGTTGATGATCCTCGCGGCAATCGCGTTGCAACAAGGCGGCATTCTCGAATTGCTCACGGGCGAAAAATCCGCGCGCGGCGATGTCGGCGCGGGCGGTGTGACGAAACCGTCGCTCGACGCGCTCGGCGGTCCGATTTTTCTCGCGCTCGCGCTCGGCGGCGCATGGTTCGCGTGGCAACACGGCGCGGCGGGCAAAACGATCCTGGGTTTGTTGCTCGTGTGGCTCGGGCAACTCGTCGCGCTCTTGGCAATCCAGCCGTTCTTCCCGGTTTCCGATTACCGCGTCGACAAAACGTTTTACATTCTCGTCTTTCCGCTCGCGCTGCTGGCGACGCTGCCGCTCGCGCGCGCGTTCGACCGCGCTGCCGCGCGCGTGCAGTTATCGCCGCGTGCGTTCGTCGCGGGATTTTGCGCGGCAATCATTTTATTGAGCGCGGCAGTTCTTGTTTTCCGTCCGCCGAAAGTGTACTCGCCGCTCACCGAATCGGAACTGCAAGTCGCGTTTTGGGCGAAAGGTTTTTTCAACAACACGTACCAAGTCGCGTATCTCGATCAGGAACCGATCAGCGCGTACTGGCTCAGTATCGGCATTTGGGGCGAGCACATTCCGAGCGAATGGTTTCAGTGGATTCCCGCCGGACGCAAAATGGGTCCCGCGACGTTCGACGATTGGTACGTTGACGATACGTGGCAAGACAAATTGCTGGTGCGCTACATTGACGAAGTGCCGGTGAAGATGCACGTGCTCTATCGCTCGGGGCAGAGCGCGATCCTCGAAAAAGATCCGCCGCAAGTTTCGGGACCGATGCCGGAGCACCGCGCGCCGCCGCATCTCGTCGAAATGAATTTCGACAACACGCTCACGATCCTGGGTTACGACATTTCGAAAACTATTTTCGCGCCGGGCGAAACGATTTCGTTGACGACGCTCATTCAAACGCTGTATCCGCCCTCCGCAACGGTTGGCTGGCGCGTCGAATTGATCGACGCGGCGAACCAGGTCGCGAGCCGCGTCGAAGCGGAACCGTTCGGCGGAAAATATCCGTTGCAGCGTTGGCCCCCCGGTCTGCAAGCCGCCGTGCCGTGGCGATTGCCGCTCGATCCGAACATCGCGCCGGGGCTGTACAATCTGCGGCTGGGTTTGTTCCGCCGCGTCGACGGCGAGATGATCGACGCGATGCCGATCTATTCGGTTTCGACGGCGGACTGGGCGTTTCACGCGCCGCTCGCGCGCATCAAAATTCCGGTCGCGCGACCGAGCGCGGACGAATTGCGCGCGACGAAATCGCTCCAAGCGCGCGTCGGCGACAAATTCATTCTGGCAAATTACGCGCTGGAAGCCGACCGCGCGGCAAACCGCGCGCATCTGACGTTGTACTGGCAATGCGCCGCGCCGAGCGACGCGGACTACATCGTGTTTGTGCATCTGCTCGACGCGTCCGGCACGATCGTCGCGCAGCGCGACGCGCGACCGCGCGATGGAAAATATCCAACGACGATCTGGGATGTTGGCGAAATCGTCAAGGACGAGTACGACTTGGCGATTCCTGCCGACGCGCGCGGACCGTTCTCGCTTGCCGTCGGAATGTACGCGCCGCTCACGCAAAAACGTCTGCCGATTGGCAACAGCGATCACATCATTATCAATGTAGGATTTTAGATTTAGGATTTATGATTTCTCAAAAAATTTCCGCAATCGTGCTCGCGGCGGGCGCGAGTACGCGGATGAACGGGCGCGTCAAGCAATTGCTGCCGTGGCGCGGCAAAACGCTGATCGAAAACGCAATTGAGGCGGCGACGCAATCGCACGCCGACGAAACGCTCGTCGTGCTCGGCGCGCACGCGGACGCGATCCAACCGATTGTCGAAAAGACCGGCGCGCGCATCGTCGTTAATTCGGACTGGGCAGAGGGACACGCGACGAGTATCCGCGCCGGACTGAACGCGCTCGCGCCGGTCATCGCGGCGGCGATTTTTATCAACGCGGATCAGCCGTTTCTTACGCGCGCGGTGATCGACGCGCTGATCGAACGCTATCGCGCGACCGGCGCGCCGATCATCGCGTCGGTCTTTGCGGGCAGGCGCGGCAGTCCGGTCTTGTTCGCGCGCGCGTACTTTGCGGAATTGCAAGCGTTGCGCGGCGAGCAAGGCGGCCGCGAACTATTGGCAAAATATCCAGTCGCGCGCGTCGAGTTTGACGACGCGCGATTGGGAATCGACGTGGACACCTGGGACGAGTACAAAAAACTGAATGAGTGATTGATGTTTTTTGCCACAGAGGACACAGAGAGAAAACCTCTGTGCCCCCCGTGTTCTCTGCGGCTGAAATTGACACGACCTGGTGAGCGTGGTATAGTTGTGACGCAAACTTCCCCGATCAACCCGAATCAAATCGAGCGCCAGCGCGATGTGATTTATCGCCGCACGCGCACGCGCCGAGTCCGCACGATGGACGACGCGGCGCGTTTTATCGACACGGTTGGTTTTTGTCTACTCTTTGCGTCTGCCCAAAACATTGAATTGCCCTCGTTGTTCGAAGCGGTCAAGGGGCGGCGCGACGCGCACATTGAGGATTGGGACGCCGATTCGGATCGGGTGTGGGAATGGAAGAACGATCTACCGGCAAGCAAGCGCGCGTATTACGGCAAGGCGTTGGCGGGCGGCAAACCGATTTTTATTTCGCTCAAAATTTTGCCGGAGTGGCTCGCGGTTGCCGCGCCAGAAAATTTCGACGAAGCGTACCGGCGCGGGCGGATCAGTCACGACGCCAAGCGCGTGTACGACGCGTTGCGCGACCTGGGTCCAACGCCGACGATGGCGCTGCGCGCGGCGACCGGATTGGAACGTTCGAGCAGCGGCGCGCGGTACCATCACGCGCTCGACGAATTGCAGCGCGCGCTCGTAATTCTGCCGGTCGGCGCGACGGTCGAACGCGGCGCGTGGGCGTCGCAAATTTTCGATCTCACCGCGCGTTGGTTTCCGAGGCAAGTCGCACACGCACAGAAACTCGATCTCGAACGCGCGCGGCGCGCGCTTGTCCGGCGCTACGTCCAGACGGTCATCGCCGCGACGCCCGCGATGATCGCGCGGATCTTTGGCTGGCAGCGCGAAATTCTGCGCGGGACGCTGGACGATTTGATCGCGCGGCGCAGCGTATCGAAAATGGATGGTTGGATTTTGAAAAATGACGAATAACGAAAACGAAATCGCCTTGATGTTACCGACCTCACTCCGGGTTTTACTGCCGAACGGCCAGGTCGAAGAGATGAAGTTGGAGACGTACCTCGCGGGCGCGGTGGCGGCGGAAATCGGCGCGGACGCGCCGCTGGAAGCGTTAAAAGCGCAAGCCGTCGCGTCGCGCACGTACGTCGCATCCGCGCAGCGGCATCCCGAACACAACGCGGACGTTTGCACGACCGCGCATTGTCAAAAATGGAAACGCGTCGATCCGGTGACCGCGCCCGAAGTCTTTCGCGCGTTGAGCGAAACCTGGGGGATGGTTGCCACTCACGATGGTCAGTTGATCAGCGCGTTCTTCTTCGAACATTGCGACGGGCACACGCGCAACGCGGAGGAGATGCACATTCCCGCGCTCGCGTATTTGCGCGGCGTGAATTGCTCGTGCGGATTTCTAACGCTCAAAGGACACGGCGTCGGCATGTGCAAACGCGGCGCGATTGTGATGGCGCGGCGCAACGCGTCGTTCGAACAAATCCTGCAACATTATTATCGCGGCGTTTCTATCGTCCGCACCTCGACCGAAACGCCGGATGCCGCCGAGCCAAGCGAAATCACTGCCGCGCCGATTCCCAGCGAGCCGACTCCGGCGCCCAAGCCGCGGACGCGCGCGCGCAAAACTCCCACGCCGACGCCAGAGCCGGGTGAGTCACCCAAGCCGAAACGACGCGCGCCGCGCCGCGCGCAACCGCGCGAGATCGCCGAACCCCCCGCGCCTGCCCCGGTGATCGAAATTACGGCGGTGCCGGCATCCGTCGCGCTCAAACGGATTCAGATCGCGCCGAGCGCGCCCGCAAGCGAAACGGAACAGGTCGCGCCGACAGAAACACCAACCGCGCCGCCGGTCGCCGAAACGCCCGCGCCAACGATCGAACCGACGCCGCAACCGCGGCGTGTCGAATTGGATTTTCCGGTGCAAGAACCCACGCCATCGCCCGGCTGGCGACTCGCGCAAGCCGAACCGATCGCGCCGACGCCGGGCGCGCCCGTTCCGCCCAGTGCGCCTGCGCCCCAACCCACCGAAGTGGTGATCGACGATACGCCTTCGATGATCGCGCGGCGCGTTCACGTCGATCATTTGCCGGGCGCGCGCATGATTTGCGGCGCGATGCCGCGCGCCGGCATCGTCGTCATGATCGAAGACGCGCACGGCGAAAATACGATTGTGTACAGCGGCAGCGCGCCGCAGTACGGCGAAGGCGGTTTCGAAATGGCGGTCGCGGAAGATGGCAAGTACGTGGTGACGATTGGGGGACGCGGCATCGAAGTGCAAGTGCAAGAAGATACCGTGTTCATTCACGCGTAATCAAAGTATACGTTCAACGTTTCCTCGGCGCAGCGCGCCCACGAAAATTTCCGCGCTTGAACGATGCCGCGTTCGCGCATTTCGGCGCGGCGCGCGTCGTCAGTCAACACCGCGCGGATCGCGTCCGCCCACGCCGACGCGTTGTCCGGCGGCAAGGTGATCGCCGCGTCACCCGCGACTTCGGGCAGCGACGACGCGTTCGCGCACAGCACCGGCGTCCCGCACGCCATCGCCTCCAGCGGCGGCAAACCGAATCCCTCGTACAACGCCGGAAACAAAAACACTTGCGCTCCGGCATATAGCGCGGGTTTATCCTCTTCATCCACCCAACCGAGATAACAAAGCGCGTCGTCCGGCAATCGCGCGTCGCGCGCAAGTCGTCTTGGAGCGGGAAAAAACTCCGAATCGATTCGCCCCAGGTTCACGCCCGCGAGCGCAAGGCGATAACCCGCGCGATAAAACTCCGGCAAGCGCGCGAACGCCTCGATGATCACGCGCACATTTTTGCGCTGATCGTAGCCGCCGAGATAGAGCAAATATTTTTCGGGGAGCGCGTACTTTTTTCGCGTCGCGTCGATCTGCGCCGCATCGTCAATCGGACGATAGCGCGCGTCGGCAGCCAGATAAACGACATGCACACGCGCCGCGTCGATCTTGAGGCGACTGACGATATCGCGCTTGGAGCACTCCGAATCGGCGATGATCGCGTCGGCGCGGCGCGCGCTGAGCGCGGCGAGCGCGGTGTACGCGCGAACGAGCGCGGAACCGCGATATGCCGGCACGATCAGCGGGATCAAATCGTGAATCGTGACGACGGTGCGCGTGGACGGAAAAAACGGCGAGCCAAAGTACGGGACGTGCGCGAGCGCAGCGCGTTCGCGGCGGCACGCGCGGACGAACGCGATTTGTTCGAACCACACCTTGGCAAAATTATCGCGTAGATGCCCGACCGCTGACCACCTCAGATGCGTCGTCGCATTCCCGTTTTCCTGCGACGCCGCACTGCCGCCGACCGCCGACGGCTGGATCACAATGTAGGCGTTGTCCGGCGCGCGTTCTTTCAACGCGGCGACGAGCGCGCGCACGTACTGCCCGCTGCCGGTTGTCGGGTGATTCCAAAAAAATCCGTTGAGCGCGATTTTCATATTGACCTGTTGGACAAATTTAGAAATTTGTCCTACCTGTCTCCGTATCCGCGCGGATGCGACTTGTGCCACTGCCACGCGGAGCCGACAATCGTTTCCAAATCGGAATGACGTGGTTGCCAGCCGAATTCTTTTTGCAGACGCGATGAATCCGCGACGAGTTCATCCGGATCGCCGGGGCGGCGCGGCGCGATCTGAATTTCGAAATCGATGCCAGTGACGCGGCGCACGCTCTCGGCGATCGCGCGATTGGAAAAGCCGCGTCCGGTTCCGACGTTGTACGCGTCGGTCGCGTGCCCGCGCGTCAACGCGTCGAGCGCGCGCAGATGCGCGTCGCACAGATCGATGACGTGAATGTAATCGCGGACGCAGGCGCCGTCGCGCGTTTTATAGTCGTCGCCAAAAAGCAAAAACGGTTTGCCGTTTTGCGCGGCGTGCAGCGCGAGCGGAATGATGTGCCCTTCGTCCGGGTGATCCTCGCCGAACGCGCCGTCGAGCGCCGCGCCGCACGCGTTGAAATAGCGCAGACTGATCGCGCGCAGCGGCGTCGCCGCGCCGAGCCAGTGCAGAACTTTTTCGATCAGATATTTCGATTCGCCGTACGGATTGATCGGCTGCTTGGGGTGATCGTCGGGAATCGGCACCTGGGTCGGGTTGCCATAGATCGCCGCCGACGACGAAAAGACGAGGCGCGTAACGTTCGCCTGGAGCATCGCGCTCGTCAGTCGGATCGTCTTTTCGACATTGTTCCGAAAATACTTGAGCGGATTCTCGACCGATTCTTTGACCGCGATGTACCCCGCAAAGTGAATCACCGCGTCGAACTTTTCACGCGCAAAAAGATCGTTCAGAAATTTTTCGTCGCCGATGTCGCCGACGCGCAACGGCACATTCGCGGGAATTGCCGCGCGATGTCCATTCTCCAGCGAATCGGCAACGACCACCTCCATTTTGTTTTCGAGCAACTGCCGCACCATCTGGCTGCCGATGTAACCGGCACCGCCGGTAACAAGAATTTTCATGAAGGACCTTTCCAGCTGATACAGGACGACTGACGATCCATTACGCGAATCATCGTCGCAACTCTGCCCGAACCCCCCAAAAGGCGCTGTAGATCAATCCGCTGATATCGAGGACGATCAATCCGGCTTCGAGGAACGTGATCACATGTGCTGCAGACCATGTGACGAACAAAAATGCAAAGAGAGACAACAGCGCGGCCAGCAAGGGCAAGCCATAGTTCGCTCCAGCAATAGGCACGAACAGTATTCCAAGGAATTTATCCTTCCGTAATCGAACCGGGCTTTTGCCCGCCAGTTCCCAGCTCATGATTTCGCTGAAATCACGATCGTGCTTGGAGGCGGATAATTCGGTTAGGATCGCTTGGATCCGCGGGACGACAGACTTTTGCAGGTACTGCCCCATATCCAAGACAAGATAAACATACCTGAGTTGCGCCCAAGCCAACAGATAAAAGAATATTGGAGCGATGAGAAAGAGAACGGTCACCTGCGATTGAATAACATACGGAGCCGCAGCGATCAGAATTCCGGCAGAGGTTAATGTGAGAGTAGCAATTTGCCGGCCGGACTCGAGGTTCGAGACGATCTCCGCTTTAAGTTGACGGTATTCTTCGAGAGGTGTACCGAGTTCGATCTTGAGATGCTCATCTTGGTTCATTGCGTCCCCCCGGATGTCTTTCGGTTTCCCATTTTATTTCAGCCATGTAAGGGCTGTCATTTTCAGCGCGTCAAACAGTTTGAGCGCGCTAGCGTCACAGTAGTTTAGATCGTATTCGTTCGTCGCAATGGTTTGCCGATCGACCCGCAAAGCAAAGAGTAATTCGTTGGTCTGTTCACTCAGCTGTATACTCAGAGTGCCTAGATTTTCAACGGCGTTCGGTCCAACTTCTACGCGTGAAGAAAACACGCACGCGCCGTTTTGGGTACCGACGACGTCGCCGCGTATTGTGTTCAACGTGTCGTTGATCAACCACAGGGCACCGCGCACGCGCTCGCCGCGCGAACGTATTTTCAGTTCATAGTCCAACGAAATGAGGATAGGATTATACACCTGCTTAATTTTGTGATAGCCGCTTTTAGGCTGCCCGGCATAATCCACCACACTCCAGTTGATCGAGGGCCATGGCTCATTGAACTGCCAGAATGAACAACCGCCGATGCGTTGACGGTTTCGCCGCGCGTGTTCGATCGCCACCTGTAACCCGCGCAACTGCGCCATTTGTGCGGCTTCGACAAAGTCCTCCAACGATCCAGCATCCGGGTTGATCGCGTGGGCATAACGCCACAATTTAGCCAGTTCCGCATTGTGATATTCCCACATTTTTCCCGGCGGCCACAACCGGTCGGGCGGCAGGAAACGCGCGAGCGCCGCCGGAGAAGGTGGAGCTTGAAGCCCAAATTCACCGAAGAACGCGGCTTTGTCCTTGCGATATTCACGGGTGTTGAAATATCCGTGCCACACTCGCCAATTATGACTCTCGCCGGCCGATGGCGATACAGGTTTGAATGGACGCGTCCCATCGTTGGTTGCAACGACTTGATCCAGCGCCTTGACGAGGTGAGCGTTGCGGTACGGATTGAATTCATTACCACCGCACCACACGACGAGTGAGGGATGATTCCGCAGCGCGCGCACGATCGCGTCACATTCCGCATGCACGAGTTTGAGATAGGTTGGATCACGCGGAAATATGGCAAGCAGGTTGGCAGAAAAAGGAAACTCCTGCCAGACGAGAATGCCCAACTCGTCGCACAGATCGTAAAACGCGCGCTTTTCGCGCAAACCGCCGCCCCAGACGCGCAAAAAGTTGATGTTCGCGTCGCGCGCTTGTTGGAGCCGCGCCGCGTAATCGTCGCGCGTGAGCCGCGCGGGAATCGCGTCGAGCGGCACCCAGTTCGCGCCGCGCAAAAATTCGCGCTGCCCGTTGATCACAAATTGCCACGGCTCGGCGGTGATCGGCGCGTGGGGCACGCGGGCAAGCGAAAAGTCGCGGATGCCGAAAGTGGTAGTACAGGAATCAAGAACGTCATTCGTCATTGCGAGCGCAGTTTGCGAAGCAATCCCCAAATCGCGAATTGGAGATTGCTTCGTCGCTCCACTCCTCGCAATGACAATATCCATTTCGTATAAATTCGGTTCGCCGCGATCCCAAGGGTTCCACAAACGCGCCTCCGGCAAATCGAATTCGACTTCGCGCACCTGCGTCCCGCGCGCCAAATTCAAATCGAATGTGTATGACCGCGCGTCATCGGCAAAGTTCTTGCCGCGCACGTTGCAGACAACGCGCGCATTTTGCACACGATCTGAATCGAGCAACAAGATCACCTGCACGCGCGCACTCTCGAATTTTGAATTTTGAATTTCGAATTTCGATTTCACCCACACATCTTCAACGAACACCGACCGCGCGATCACGACTGATGCGTCATCCCAAATGCCGCATGTCCGCAAGCGCGGCGCAAAGTCCCAGCCGAATTGCATCTGACATTTCAGGGTCGCGTAACGATCGGGGAATGGCTCGCTCGGCGACGTGTAGAGCGGCTTGACGAGGCGCGCCCAGAGTTGCTGCGCGAGCGTGCGCTTGAGTTTGGGGAGCGCGGCGGAACCCCAGATGCGAACGGCGAGTTGCGATTTCTGATTTTCGATTTTCGATTTTCGATTCGGCAGTTCGATAATTTGCCGCGAGAACATTCCAGTGTGTCGCGCGAGTTGTTTGCCGTTGAAGAATACCGCGCTCTGGTAGTCAATGCCGTCGAAAATCAGAAACGCGCGCTCGTCTTTTTCCAGATCGAGATCGAGATCGCGGACGTACCACCAATCGCGCGTGTCAATCCATTGCGACGCTTCGTTGTTGTCCGCGAAAAACGGCTCGTCGATTTTGCCCGCGCGCAAAAGATCGAGTCGCACGTCGCCGGGGACTCGCGCGGGTAGCCACTCGGTCACGTCGGCGAGATCGTTCACGTCGGAAAATTGCTTTTGCGCGACGGAGCCGAAACGCCAGTTGGAATCGTTGAGCGGAATGATTTTGCGCGTCATTATAGCCACAGAGAACACAGAGAGCACAGAGATTTTTACGGTTTGATACACACAAACATCGGCGCGTTGAACGGTGCTTCGATCAACGTCACCTGAAAGCCAACCTCTTGCAACAGGTCGCGCCAGGTCTGCAATGGGAAAATACCGCCGAGATGATGGTCGGTTTCGATTTCGAGTTTGCCGGCGCGGTGAATCAGCCACACGCACGCGTATTCGTACGTCGTGTCGGTCGGATCGGGATCGTAACTGTTCTCGAAGAACGCGATGTCCATATTGTCGCGCGCGTAGGTCGAGCATTTCGTTTCATTCTGGCGAAAGCGTTCGCGCGTGGTTTCCGCGTAGGTGCAGAAAACACCGCCCGACTTGAGATGCGCGAACGCGGTAAAAAACGCCGCGCGCAAATCGTCTTCGGTGAGCATATAGTCAATCGAATCGGCGATCATCACCGCGTCGAACATTTTGCCGAGCCGCGCGTCGCGCATATCGCCGACGCTGTACGCGATTTCTGGATTCAGCCGCCGCGCGTTCGCGAGCATATTCTCGCTGATGTCCACACCCGTGATGGCAAAATATTTCTTGAGTGTATAATCGTTTTTGCCGCCACCGCAACCCAGGTTGAGCAATGTCCTGGCTTGGATCCGCGAATACTTTTGGATCGCGCTGACAAACTCTTCCGCTTCGGCGAGCCAATCCTCTTCGTCCGGTTGTCCCATCAGGGGCCATAGCCACGCGAGATCGCCGTACATCCGTCGTTCGTCGGTAGTGATCTTCATAGAATTTTCGCTTACCCCTTGTTGGCGCAGCAGCGACATTCCTGCGCTGACGAATTCGTTTATTCGTTCGCGCAGCGATTCGTTGTCACCACATCGCGACGACGCGCGTCGCGCCGCGCGGCAAACGCACCGCGTTGCCGACAATTTCGATGTTGTCCACATCGCCGCCCGCGTCGCGCAACGCAAATGGCAAATTCCACTCGATGTACTCCGGCGCGGCGCGCCAATCGCCGTTGACAACGAGCGTCGCGTTGCGTTCGCCAAATGCCATCGTGAAATTCACTTTACCAAAGTACGTCGGCGCGTCTTCAACTTTGATCACATTCATCTCGGCGCACCAATCTTCAGGCAACGCGGGCGTGAGGACGAGACGATCGCTTTCTTCGAACAGCAGCGCGTTGCGAACGGCGAGCAGAAAATCGGCGAGCGCCCAGCCGTGATGTCCGTCGCCCATGCCGCCGCGCCGCGTGCGCGGGTGAATGCCTTCCGCCCACGTGAACGTCGGCGACGCGTGCCGCAGAACCCAGTCGATCGTTTTCCACGCGCTCGCGTCGCGTTGAAGCAACAAGCACTGCGCGACATGCAGCGACAAGTACGTACCGAACGCGGCATGACCGACATGATTAAAATACGCGTCTTCCATCCATGCGATCTCTTTCAGCGCGGCAAGCGTGTCGACGATGCGCGGATCGCGCGCGTCGAACAAGCGCAGCGGATAAAGCGCGACGAGCGAGCCGATCATCCCCGCGTCGAGGCGGCGGTACGGCGACGCGGGCATCGCGGCGCGACCGATCCGCGCGGCGACCTGCGTGAGCGACGCGTCCACGTCCGCGCGAAACGATTCGAAATTCGCGCGCAATTTTTCCGCGTCCGATTTTTGTCCCAGCCATTCCGCCGCACGCGCGGCTTCGCGCAAACCCGCGAGTCCCCAGAAATCGTCCCAGTAAAAATAGTCGCTGGGTCCGAGATGCTCCGCGCTGGGACCGGGAGGGAGCAAGCCGTGATGCGGGGCGTGTCGCGTGTTGCGTGTTGCGTGACGCGTCTGTTGGCGTTTGGAATTTATCCACGACGCCATTTTCAACAGCGACCAATAATCGCGCGCGAGCAAATTCGTGTCGCCGCTGAGCCGCGCGTGTTCGACCATCGCCCAAATCGCCGCGCCATTTGAATCCCACTCACTTTCAGTCGCGTACGCGTATCCGTCTTTTTGCACGCGGCGCGGAAACTTGTCGATGACCTGGCGCGCCTCGTCGGGATAACCCAGTTTGTCGAGCGCGTTCAGCAAGTACGCCGCGTCGCGCAACCAAAACTGATGATACGTGAACGGACCCGGCGTGATCGTGTCGCCGTCGTGCAGCAAAAGCAAGAATGCTTTGTTCGCGTCGAACGCAGCTTGCAGTTTTTCGTCGGGAACACGAACGCGCATTCCGCGCGATAAATTCTCGCGCCATTGCGAAACTATTTGCCCGCGCCAATCGAATTTTGAATTTTGAATTACGAATTTCGAATCCGGCGCTTCGTCGTCGTCGAGTTCTTCGCGTTCCATCGGCATCAGCGCGGTCAGCGTCTTGCTTTCGCCCGCGCCGAGTTCGAGATGATACGCGGCGACCGCGGTCGCGAGTCCTGCGTCGCAGTGGACGCGCGTTTTGCCGTTGAGGTGCGGCAGCGCGAGCGCGACATCGCCGTCGGCAAAATTGCTGCACGCGATTGCGTTGGGTGAAGATAGAAGTACGCCGAGTGCATGGTTGACGAGAAAGGCGTGTTGCGTGTTGCGTGTTGCGTATGCGATGTCGCGGACGAGCGCGACGCCTTCGGGATTGAAGGGGCGGATGGAGAGATAGAGTGTTGCGTGATGCGTGACGCGTGAGTGATTCGTGACGGTGATTTGTTCGACGACGAATTCGCGCGCGTCTTGCTCAACCGCGAATGCTTCCAACTGCACGCGCAAATCGTTCGCCTGAAATGTTGTGACGACGATTGGCAAATTTTCGTGGAGCGCTTGTTCGATTTGCGCGTCGGTGAGGCGCGACGGCGCGCAGAGTTTGCCGTCGACCGCGCACCACGCGTCGAGCGACCAGCCGTCGAACCACGGCGTCGCGAGTCCGCGCGGATCGACAATCGCTTCGCGCGCGCGGCGCGGATTGCCGATCATCGTCCAATCGCGGCGCGTATAGTTGATCGTGTAAAGATTGAAACCGCGCGGCAGAAACCCAGGATCGCGCGGATCGAATTGGCGTTCCGCCCAGTGCGGCAAAATCCAATCGCGATTCGTCGGAAAAAATTTGTTGTTGTGCCAGCCGCGCAGGACGAGCCGCGCGCCGACCGGAATCAATTCGGCGGGAAACGGCAGCGCGGTTTCGGCGCTGCGCCCGACGCGCGCGCTCGCGAAAAAATAATCGAGCGCGTCGCTCGGAACGTGGAAACGCGCGGCAAGAAATTCTCCAAGCGATTCGGCGAATGACATCGGCGACCTCACACACGAGCATTTTACACGAGAATCGGCGCGGCAACAAATATTTGTGCAAAAAGATAAAGTGCGTTATAATAGGATACGGAATGATTTCGACGTATCGTCACGTGTTTGAGTGCGTCTGTGACGATACGTCATATTTTGACAAAGGGCACTGATGGCAAGTTCTGATTTTTGGAGTGTGATCGGCACGACTTCCCCCGACATCGAACGCGCGTACGCGTTTTTGTTGGAACGCGGCAACGCCGCGTCGAGCCGCGAGATCGCGACGCATTTGATCGAATGGCACATCCGCGCGGAAGAAAAGCGTTTGGCGGAAGCCGCCGCGCGCCGCGCGCCGATTTATCAACCGAAAGAAACTTTTGCGATCGGCCAGCATTTGATTTTTTCCGCGCTGGACAATCGGGAAGGTGTGATAACCCAGGTTCGCGCGAGCGACAATCCCAGGATCGCGCCGTTCCAGGTCGTCACCGTCAACCTCGAAGGAGAATCTGCGCCGCGCGAATTTGCGACGGCGTACACCGCGCCGCACGTCTTGAATCAGGATCCCGCCGCGCGCGCTGAATTGATGATGCCGCCCGCCGAAGCGATCGCGCAGTACGGCGAAACGGTGCGCGCCGCGCTCGTTCAGCGGCTGAGCGCGGACAAGGAATTTGTGCGCCTGGACGACGGCTGGTTCCTGCGCGGTTTGCTCCCCGAAATTCACGCCGGCTATTTGAATCTCGCCGAAGCCGCCATCGAGCAATCGAATGACGCGCTCCGCACCACGGACTTGCTCAAGATTTTCGAATTCCCCGACAGCATCAAGAAATCGGCGGCAACCTTCGCGCTCAATGTCGCGCTGGCAAACGACGCGCGATTCGAGGACGTGGGACCCAGCAACGATCCGCGCTGGTTCTTGACGCGGCTCGAACCCAGCGAAGCGCGCGAGCGTCCGCGCATCTTGGAAGCCGCGCCCGCGCGAAAATTCAGTTTGCCGAGCGAACTGGAAACGATCGCGGCGGAATTGCACGACGAAGCCGATCTGAACGGCGACGCGAACAGCGCGCCGTCAACGCCGCGCGATGAAATCACATTGATTCTGACGTATCCGCATCGCCGTGCCGGCACGTTACCTCTGACGCCGTCGGTGCGCGCGCTGCTGCCGGCGTTTGAGCGTCCACGCTTGCAGATTCATTTCGTGGACGCGACGACCCAGGAAAAATTCGCGGGCTATGCCGTCAAGGATGGCTATTATCTGGCGGGCTTGACAAATTGGTTCAACGCGCGCAAGTTGTCGCCGGGCGCGTACATCGCGCTCAAGCGCGGCGGCAATCCGTTGACGCTGGTGATCGATTATCAGGCGCAGCGCGAACGTGGCTTGTGGGTGCGCGTCGCGCGCGGCATCAATGGACAATTGACTTTTTCGCAAGAGAAACGCCCCGTCGCGCACAAGTCCGACGAGGAGATGCTGATCGTCATCGGCGATCCGCTGGGCTTGGAAACGGCGGCGCAAAAAGCGCGCGAGCAACATTCGCTTGCCGCGTTACTCGAAGAAATTTTTCCCGAACTCGCAAAACTGAGCGGCGCGGGACGCGTTCACGCCAAAACGCTGTACAGCGCGGTCAATCTGATCCGCCGCGCGGGACCACGCGCCGTGCTGAGCGCGCTGACCGAAAGCAGCGCATTCTCCTCCGTCGGCGGCGGCTATTTCGTCCTCAACGAAACACGTCGCTAACTGAACCCTGGATACTGAATACTGAAATGTCCCCAATTGCACGACCTGACACCAACACACTTTTTTACATCGATCCAACCTGGTTCGAAAAGAACGGGCGCGATTTGCGCGAAGAAATGCACGCCGCGTTGTGCCAGGAATGTCGCGCGATCTATCCGACGCCCGCCGACGCGCGCGTGGTCGACCGCGTGAATCCGCAGACCGGCGAGGTGACGCGCGTCGACGCGCTCTGGGAATGTCTCGCCGATCACTGCGCGCACAAGCCCGAGTTCATCACGCCCACCACGCCGCTGATGACGGCGATCTTTCGCGCACTCTTGGCGAACGGCAACAACCCGATGTCGCCCGAGCAACTCTACAAACGCGTCGGCAAGAGCAACGCAGCGGGAATTTTACGCGTGCTGCTCAGCGCGGACATTGAGAATGGCGTGATGCCGTTCGAGAAATAGCGCGCGCGAGTAGATCATCTCTGTGACGGCGTTCCCCAAGAACGCCGTTTTCTGTTATAATGCCCAACGTTGAAACAATCGCGCCGCGCGCAAAAAACCTCAAAAGGATTTTCGATTGAACCTCTTCATTCCCGGTCGCATCTGCCTCTTCGGCGAACATTCGGATTGGGCGGGCGGTTATCGGCGCACTAACGCCGCCATCGAAAAAGGATACACACTCATCTGCGGCACCGAGCAAGGCATTTACGCCGACGCCGCACCGCACCCGAACGCGCTCGTTCTTACTTCGCTCACGCCCGACGGCGAATTGCACGCGCGCGAAATTCCGATGGAGGCGCGCGCGCTGTTGGACGAAGCGCAGCGCGGCGGCTTTTGGAGTTATATCGCCGGAGTTGCGCACCAAATGCTGACGCGCTACGATGTGCGCGGCTTGGTCATTCACAATTACAAAACCGATTTGCCGGTCAAGAAAGGGTTGTCGTCGAGCGCGGCGATTTGCGTGTCGACCGCGCGCGCGTTCAACCGCGTGTACGATCTGCGCCTCGACGTGCGCGCTGAAATGGAACTCGCCTATCAAGGCGAAATCACGACGCCGTCGCGCTGCGGGCGCATGGATCAGGGCTGCGCGTTCGGCAACCATGCCGTGCTGATGACGTTCGACGCGGATCGGCTGGAGACGACGGAACTGCGCGTCGCGCGCGATCTGCACTTTGTCGTCGTGGATTTGGGTGCGCAGAAAAACACGCAAGAGATTCTGCGCCGCTTGAATCAGTGCTATCCGAACGCGGAAAACGAAATCGCGCGCGGCGTGCAAGAATTGTTCGGCGCGAGCAACCGGCGCATCGTCGCGCAAGCCGTCGACGCGTTACGCGCGGGCGACGCGGAACGACTCGGCGCGCTGATGCGCGAGGCGCAAACGCTGTTCGACCGGTACGCCGCACCAGCGTGTCCGGAGGAACTCGCCGCGCCGATCTTGCATCGCGTTCTGAACTACGCGCCGCTC
This sequence comes from Candidatus Aquidulcis sp., assembly GCA_020723345.1. Classification (GTDB taxonomy): domain Bacteria; phylum Chloroflexota; class Anaerolineae; order UBA4142; family UBA4142; genus VGOB01. The sequence goes on from DYJA01000006.1 coordinate 144,396, forward strand.
CAGCCGCACATTTGGGGCGGCAAAGGCGTCGGCTCGCAAGGCGACGGCAGCGCGCAGTTTATCGCGCGCAGTCCAACCGATCAACAAGCCATCGTCGAGATTCTCGCGCGCGATCTGAAAATGCCTTGCTTCACCTTGACGCTGAAACCAAATTGATCGAAATGATGTACTACGCCGTCACGGTTTTTCTCTCCGCATTTTTGCTCTTTCAAATTCAGCCAATGCTCGGCAAGTACATCCTGCCCTGGTTCGGCGGGACGCCCGCGGTCTGGTCGACGACGATGTTGTTTTTCCAGGCGTTACTGACCGGCGGTTATGCGTACGCGTATTGGCTGATTGATCGGCTCGACGAAAAAAAGCAAGGCGTCGTCCATGTCGCGTTGGTGAGCGCAGCGTTGATCCTGCTCGCGGCTGCCGCGCTGATGTGGCGCGCGCCGATTTTGCCCGACGCGTCGTGGAAACCGCGCGGCGTCGATTTTCCGATCTGGGATATTCTCAAAATTTTGTCGATCGCGGTTGGTCTGCCGTACTTTATCCTCGCGACGAACAGTCCGCTGATGCAAGCGTGGTTCATTCGCAGTCACCCCGGTCGCTCGCCGTACCGGCTTTACGCGCTCTCCAATGCCGGTTCGCTGCTCGCGCTGATCACGTATCCGGTTCTCATCGAACCGACGCTCACCTTGCAAGTACAGGCGACGCTTTGGTCGCTTGGCTTTTGCATTTTCGCGCTGCTCGCGCTGTACGGGGCGCGCCAAACGATGCGCCAATTCGATCTGCCATTTCGAGCGGAGCGAGAAATCTCGGAGTCTCGGATTTCTCGACTCCGCTTCGCTCCGCTCGAAATGACAACGCCCAACGCAAAAATCCGCGTCGTGTGGATCGCGCTCGCCGCGTGCGCGTCCGTTTTGCTGCTCGCAATCACGAGTCAGATTTCGCAGGAGATCGCGGTCATTCCGTTTCTATGGATTTTGCCGCTGACGATTTATCTGCTCACTTTTATTCTTTGTTTCGAGAGCGAGCGCTGGTACTCGCGCGCGTTTTTCACGTTTGCGTTTTTCGCGCTCAGCGCGGTGTACGCGCTGGTCTCCGCGCGCGGCACTGCGATCAGTCTACCCTTTGCCATAGGCACGTACGCGCTGCTTTTATTCGTCGGCTGTATGATCTGTCACGGCGAACTCGCGCGGCTCAAACCGCACCCGCGCTATTTGACCTCGTTCTATCTGATGATTTCGTTGGGCGGCGCGCTCGGCGGCATCGCGATCAATTTGCTCGCGCCGTACCTGTTCAAGGCGTACTGGGAATTGCCGCTGGGTTTGATCGGCTGCGCGCTCGTGCTTTTGCTTGCCACGCTGTTCAATCGCTTGCCCGGACAAACCGCGCGCGCGACGCGCAATCTCGCGACGATTTCGGCAGGGACGCTCGTCTTATTCAGCGGACTCTTTTTCTTCTACGTCAAAACGACGACGTTCGATCCGGTCTTTGCCGCGCGCAATTTTTACGGCGTGCTCCGCGTGCTCGAAACGAACGCGCGCGATCCCGCGTTGCGCGCGTACGCGCTCGCGCACGGCGCGGCGAACCACGGCTGGGAGTACATCGCGCCGGAAAAACGACGCCTCCCTACGGCATATTACACCGAGAACAGCGGCGGCGGCTTGGCGTTTCTCGATCATCCCAAACGCCCCGCGCCACTGCGCGTCGGCATCCTGGGTTTGGGCATCGGTGTGCTGAGCGCGTACGGACAGCCCGGCGATGTCTTTCGATATTACGAAATCAATCCGGAGGTCGCGCGGCTGGCGGAGGGCGCCGGCGGTTATTTCGATTTTCTCAAAGCGTGTCCCGCGCAAACGCAAATCGTCCTGGGCGATGCGCGCATCTCGCTGGAGCAAGAACTTGCGGCAGGGCAGCCACAGCATTTCGATCTGCTCGTCCTCGACACGTTCAACAGCGATTCGATTCCCACGCATCTGGTTACGCGCGAGGCGTTCGCGGTGTACTTGCAGCACCTCGATCCCGACGGCGTCATCGCGCTGCACATCAGCAACAATTATCTCGATCTGCGTCCGGTCATTTGGAAAATCGCCGACGAATTCGATCTTGGTACGGCAGTGATCGAAAATCCCGGCGACAATGCGCGCGCGTCGCTTTCGATCTGGATGCTGGCGACGCGCCATCGCGCGTTCTTGACTCAACCGGCGATTGCGAATCGAACGAGTCCGCGCCGGATGGACATCGCCCATTTCCGATTGTGGACGGATGATTTCAGCAATCTGTTTCAAATCTTGCGATGAGTTGCGCAATTTGGAAAATTGCGCTGCGGAAGGATAAACATGTCACAACCATACGAACTCGCGACGCTCGGCGGCGGATGTTTTTGGTGTACCGAATCCGTGTTCGAGCAACTCCAGGGCGTCGTTCAAGTCGAAGCGGGATACTCCGGCGGCGCGACGGCAAATCCAACGTACCGCGATGTGTGTTCCGGCGCGACCGGTCACGCCGAAGTCGCGCAGATCACTTTCGATCCAAAAATAATTTCGTACCGCGAAGTGTTGGAGGTTTTCTTTGCGACGCACGATCCGACGACGTTGAATCGGCAAGGCGCGGATGTGGGCACGCAATATCGCTCGGTGATTTTCTATCACGACGACGCGCAAAAAGAAATCGCCGCGCAAGTGACCCAGGAACTTGACGCGGCGAAAATCTGGGACGCGCCGATTGTCACGGCGGTCGAACCGCTCAAGGCGTTTTATCGCGCGGAAGATTATCACCAAGAATATTTCGCGAACAATCCCGACCAACCGTACTGCCAGGTCGTGATCTCGCCGAAGGTGGCCAAGTTCCGCCAGAAATTTGCGGACAAGCTAAAGCGCGCGCGAGTCCGCTCCGCCCTCTGATCGCCTAGTTGATCGCCGCGGCGGTTCGGAGCGCGTTGTAGTACAACTCGACGGCAACGAGCGCGAGCAGCCAGTTTTTTTCGTCGGTCGTCAACGATTCGATTTTGACGCGCACGAGTTGTCGCCGCGCGTCGCCGGTGTCGAAAAATCCGCTGCCCCAATTCAGCGCGTCGTTTACCTCGGCGACTGCGCGTCCGTACAACTCCACCGTGCCGTACCGCGGCGTCACAGATCGACTGCCCATCCACATCCGCACGCCGCGATAGCGATTGGACCGCCCAATCGTTTGCCCGCGCGCGTCGAAGTTCGGTCGAATGATGACTTGCGCGCGCTGCGCGCTCCCTTCGGCGCGTGCAGCGTTGTATGCGTGCGCCGTCACGCTGACCGTGCGCTCGGTCGGCGGCGCGCTGGTCGGCGGCGCGACAACCCCAGGGGTGGCGACCGGCACAGTCAACGCCGGCGGCGGCTGGATGATCGCCGCCGCGGACGTCGGGGTGACGCCCGCCGTCTGAAGGGACACGAGTCCAAAGGTGAGGACGACTCCCAGCAGGCAGCAGACCGGTAGCGCGCCCGCGAGCAAGCCAGCGAGTAACGCGATCTAACCTCGGTTCATTTTGCCTCCTCTTTTCTCACTTTTCCCATGTGGTATAAGCAATGACGATCACTTTTGCGCCGGTGGCGATCTCCGCGCCCACGCTCTTGACCCGGAACATTCCGGGGCGACCCTGATTGGTGGTGTAGCACACGTAGGTTCTCGCCACCAAGTCGTTGATGGGAATCTTGTTGGTCACCGTGAGTTTGCCCTGACACCGCGCGGGATTCCCATCGCTGGCGCCGATGAAACTCAATTGCGCTCCGTTCGCCGCTTCGAGGTACATCTCGGTAGCAGTAAGAGCGTGAAAATCAATGTCGGCGATGTGCCGCGCGCCGAGGATGCCTTCGTCCAGATCGGCGGCCCAGGTTTGTTTGATTTCCAGATCCTTGCTCGAGTGAACGACTGGGCTAGCCGATTTCACTGTGACAATGATCTGGGCGATCAATCCTGTGCCATCGCACCCGGTAACCGTTAGAACGTAACTCGTCGTGATCTTGGGACTGACGGTTCGCGTGCCAGTCGCGGCGACTTCGCCGATGCCTTGGCTGATTTCCACCTTGCTCGCGTTCGCCACCGTCCAATTCAGCGTAGAGGACTGCCCTTCGGTGATCTCCGCTGGCGTTGCGCCAAAGTTCGCGATGTTGGGCGAGCCAGAACAACTCGCTTTCGCGGAAGCGGGACTCACCGTCACGATCGCTTGCTTCGTGACCGTGCCGCCGCATCCCGTCGCAGTCAACGTGTAGGTCGTCGTCTTGTCGGGCTTGACGACCAATGAGTTGGGTGTCACGACGCCGCCGATGCCCTGATCAATCGTCGCGCTTGTCGCGTTCGTCACCGCGCCCCAACTCAGCGTGGTGGTTTGCCCGGCAGTGATCGTCGTCGGATTCGCGCTGAACGATGCGATCGCGGGTGCGCCGGGACACGCGGGTTGCGCCGGTGGTTGTTTCGCGACAGTCGGATTGGGACTGGGAACTGTGGGAATTGCGGTAGCCCCCGCCGGTGACTGTCCGGGTGGAATAGCCGTGGCGGGTACCAATCCTCCGGCGGTTGTCGGCGCGCCGACAACTTCGATAGAGACTATTGCGGGATCGCTCGCCGCGCCGGCAGTGTTGTACGCTTTCACTTGAATGACGTGCGCGCCCGGCGTCATCGCGATCCAACGTTGAATCACTGTGTACGCCGCTTGCGGCGCGGGGAGCGCGTTGCTGCGGACGACCGCGCCATCCACCCACAGTTCGACGCGCGCGATGCCTTGCGCGTCCATCGCCGTGGATTGCACCGCGACTTCCGCGCCGGCATTGACGCGCGCGCCGCTCGCGGGCACAGCGATGATGACTGTCGGCTTGGTTGGCGCGATGGCAGCGCAACTCGCCCCGAACGTGAGCAGCGCGAGCGCGCCGAGCGCGAGCAGAACACTAACCGCGCGTTGTGGTCGTGTGTTCGTTTGAGACCTCCCCTAGATTTATTGACCGCCGACCGATGACCGCTGTCGGCGGTCTGCTGTCAGTGGTCAACCCTCTCATTGTTTTATGGCTCAATAGCCGCACTCAGGCACATTCAGCGGATATTGCGCGTCGCGTTTGAGCGCATTCACCAGTGCCTGAAACTGATTACCCTTTGTCCCAAAGAGACTAGCAATCGTCTGGTTGGGCGTGGCTGCGGGTCCGGGCTTGATGGTCGCCCGGTAGAGTCGTTTGATGGTTTCGATTCCTGAATCATAATACAAGACCGTCATTAGGTTTCCCAAATATCCCCTACATTGTTCAGCCCGTTTTGCTGGATCGCTATCGTTCTTGATGAACTGGAGGTTATATCCCATCAACTGCGCCGCTCCGGATCGCATTGTGTCAGCGCCATACCGCTCACGCCCGGTCAGACGCAAATAGACATAGTTATCGAACGAATGAAATATGTGGTCATCCAGCGCGCCGCTGCAAAAGGCAAACGTATGGAGTAGTTCGTGCGCATCGTAAATGGGCGTATAGTCCACGCTGGCGGCTTGCGAATAACTGATCTTGTTGCGATCGGCGATCCCAACG
>DYJA01000085.1 GCA_020723345.1 Candidatus Aquidulcis sp.
CCTCGTCTTCATTCAGTTTTCCCAGATTTTCACACCGCGTTTCCGAGAGAACTCTGTGTCGTCTCAGGTTTTCTTGTTGTTGGGGATCCATTTGATAGCGTATCTTAACCCTGGAACGGGAAAGGGAATATTAAGAGAAAGCTCTTTATATTCAGTACCTGCTCTATCTTCCTTGAACGAAGCACTTATCCTGCGGAATTCTTTAACGCATCTAATCCTACTTGGTCCGTACCAGACATCCGGTTCCGCGTGTTCCGACGCAAGGTTCGTTGGTATTAAGATTTTGATTTCTAGATGATCTGTGGGTCGAGTAATATCCCAGTGAAAGCACTCGTAGTCGTGTGATTTCTTTCGACTCATCATCTCTTGATATGTTGTCGAAATTGCACCGGGTGGTGTTTTCTCAGGAATCGGAATCTCTATGCTTTCGCCTTCCATCAACGGAGGCGCTATATCTATCACCAGTGCCAAACTGTCGGCAGTTGCTTTCAATACTCGTTGGGACAACTTTCTAAAAGGAGAAGACGGACATTCAACTTTATTTACTTCGATAGTGCCTTGGCTGGCATCAGAGAGTAGATATTGATCCACAGCACTTATTCCAGCCGAGTGTGCTACTAGTTTACTTTGACGCATGACAGTCATTGATCCATCATCGTGTAGTGTGCCGCGAATAACGAGATTCTCGTGCGTTAGCCCAAACACTTCGGCATAGGAAGCATAAACGCGTTTATATTTATCTTCTTCGAATTCCTCGGCAGAAAGTACCGGTCGGTTTTTCGAGATCTCTTCACGTACCCGTAGAATAATCCAGTCATCAAGAGATTTCAACCCAAACGCGGCTATGATGGTGAGAAGAATGCCTACAAGTACATTAAGCCACGCTATGTTTTGAGATGAAATATTGACAAGCCCAACAAATATTGTGACAACTGCTCCTATGAGTAGGATAACATTCCGGCGAGAATCCCAAAATCTGGTTCTGTCTGGTTGACTGCCATCCTTTCGCTTGTCGATTGCCATCATCATGGATGACCCCTGGGAAAATGTTGGCAAAAAACGAGAGCATCCCACGTTTCTGCCGCTTGGCAGTTTTTGATGGGGACACACATTAGATAACGAAAAGGGTCGCTGTCACGCGCAAGCGCGTCAAGCGACCCCAAGCACCGTCACCCCTTAGGCTGTAGACCGCGATTGAACAGAGATTCTACCAGATCGGAACATCAGTTAGTCCACACTGACCTATACAAAAGGATTGACCTGCAGAACAACTATCCCATCTCAGCCTTGACCAGCAACTGCCCCAATTATATGCTTGTATCTTGTCGGTGTCAAGTAAAAATTTGTTAACTATTTTGGTAAGGATTTTGCAACTTTTCGGCAGCATTCGAAAGACTATGCGGTCAAACCACAACCTGAACAGGTCAATTGGTCACGAACAAATATTCTACGCTTATCTTGCGGGAGGGCAATTCTCATTTATCCTTCTGACTTTCCTTGAAACAGAAATGACCTGCGTCATACTCGTAACCTGACACGTGGCACTGTCACACAATCGACGCGCGTGTTACACTGCTGACGAAAGCGAGGCGCATAATGGCAGACGTGATCGAAATCGAACACTTGAACAAAGAATTTGCGACGGACGCGGGCGCGGTGCGCGTGCTGCGCGATGTGTCGCTCAACGTCGCGCGCGGCGAATTCGTCGCGGTGGTCGGACCGAGCGGGTCGGGCAAATCCACGCTGATCAACATGCTCACCGGCATCGATCGCCCGACGAGTGGGCGCGTGATGGTCGCGGGTACCAACCTCAATCGCATGAACGAAAATCAAATGGCGCGCTGGCGCGGTCGCAACGTCGGCGTCATCTTTCAGTTTTTTCAGCTGCTGCCGACTCTGACGATTCTCGAAAACGTGATGCTGCCGATGGATTTTTGCAACGCGTATCCTGTGAGCGAACGCAAACCGCGCGCGCTGCATTTGCTTGATCAAGTTGGACTCGCGGATCAAGCGCACAAACTGCCGAGCGCGGTGAGCGGCGGGCAGCAGCAGCGCGCGGCGATCGCGCGCGCGCTCGCGAACGATCCGCCGCTCATCGTCGGCGACGAACCGACCGGCAACCTTGACAGCAAAACCGCGGAGCAAGTCTTTGACATGTTCGGCGAATTGTCGCGGCGCGGCAAAACGCTGATGCTCGTCACGCACGATCGCGAGTTGGCGAAGCGAATGCCGCGTGTGGTGCGCGTGCAGGATGGAATCGTGATTCGTGATACGTGATGCGTGATCACGCATCACGCATCACGCATCACGTCGAGGTAAGACTATGTTGAATTCTCTCAGAACCCTCCGCCACAAAACCTTTCGCGATCTGCGCGGCAACCTGAACCGCACGCTCCTCGTCGCGCTCAGTATCGCGATCGGCGTGCTGGGCGTGGGGATGATCGTCGTCACGCAAGATATTCTGACGAGCGACATTCGCGCGCGTTATCGCGCGATCAATCCCGCGCAGATCGAAATCAGCGTGCCGAACGGCGTCAAGCCCGACGATGTGGCGATGCTGCAAAAAGTTCCGGGCGTCGCGGACGCGCAAGCGCGCGCGGTGTTCAACGGGCGTTATCGCAATGACAATGAGTGGAAGACGATGGAGTTCATCGTGATTCCCGAACCCGACGCGCAAACGATCAACATCGTCGCGCCTGAACGCGGCAAGTGGTACGCCGAACGCGGACAGGTGATCGCGGAGCGCGCGTCACTTGGCGCGATGAACGCGCAAATCGGCGACACGATTGTCGTGGACGCGCTGGGGAGCGAAAAAGTGTTGACGATTGTCGGCACGGCGCATCAGCAAGACGACGTGATGGCGTCGGTCAAAGGCAATCCGATCGTGTTCATCAACGCGGACACGCTCAAGCAACTGCAAGGACACGACCGCGTCAACACGATCTACCTGACGGTCGCTCCGCGCGACGCGTCGCAACAAGCCGCCGTCGCGGACGCCGCGCGCGACAAACTCGAACGCGCGGGGTACACGGTCGCGCGCGTCACGCTGCGCGATTCGAACGTGCATCCCGCGCAAGACGTGCTGAACGTGTTGTTTCTTGTGATGGGAATTCTCGGCGTGCTTTCGCTTTTGCTTTCCAGCTTTCTCGTGACGAACACGATCAGCGCGCTCGTCGCGCAGCAGATCAAACAAATCGGCGTGATGAAGGCGATTGGCGCAGACACGTTGCTGATCATGCGCGCGTACGCGCTCACCGTGCTCGTGTACGGCTTGCTCGGCACCGCGCTCGCGATGCCGTTCGCGGAACGCGCGGGCTATCAACTTGCGAATTATCTCGCGCGCCAGATCAACGTGGACTTGTTTCCGTATCGCCCATCGCATACCGCGCAAATCGTGATGCTCGCGGTCGGACTGATCGTGCCGTTCATCGCGGCGATCAAGCCGTTGTGGGAAGGCGCGCGCATCACCGTGCGCCAGGCGATTTCGGATTACGGACTCGGCGGCGGAAGCGGCAATCATCGGCTCAGTCGCTGGCTCGGCGAAATTCGCGGCTTGCCGCGCGTGTGGGCGCTTGCGTTGCGGAACGCGGTGCGCGTGCCCGACCGACTTGCGCTGACGCTGATTACGCTGATGCTCGGCGGCGCGATTTTTATTGCGGTGTTGAGCGTGGACGCGTCGTTCGCAAATACCATTGGCAATCTGATCGAAGGGCAGTACGGTATGGACGCGCTGTTTGCGTTCAAGCGCGATCAACGCGTTAGTTGGGTCGTGCCACTCGTCGAATCGCATCAAGAGGTCGCGCACGCGGAGGCATGGTATTTCAATCAAGCGACGATGAAACTCGCGTCGGGACAAAACGTACAGGTACTGCTCGAAGCGGGACCCGACGACACGCAATTTTACAAGCCGCGTTTGCAAGCGGGGCGCTGGCTGCAAGCGGGCGACGAGAACGCGATTGTGATCAATCGCAAGTGGGCGGAACAAGAGGGCGTCAAAATCGGCGACATCGTGAAACTGGATTTGGGCGAAGGTTACGCGGAAACGGAATGGGTCGTCGTCGGCATCAATCAGGATTTGGTGCAAAAGCAAACGAGCGTGTTCGTTTCGTTCGACGCGTTGGATCGCGTGTTGAAGCGCACCGACAAAACGATCACACTCGAAGTGCAATACAAGAACCACGATGCCGCGTCGCAAAAAGAAATCACGCGCGAGGTGATCGCGCTGCTGAACACGAAAGGGATCGACGTTTTCTCGACGCAGATTCTCGGCGACATCAAGAATCAGGTGACGAGTTTATATCACATTCTCGTCGTTTTTCTGCTCGTCATGTCATTCTTGACCGCGCTCGTCGGCGGAATCGGTTTGATGGGGATGATGAGCATCAACGTGCTGGAGCGCAGCAAAGAAATCGGCGTGATGCGCGCGATTGGCGCGGACAGCCGCGACATCGTCAAGATTTTTTGGGGCGAAAGCATCGTCATCGCGCTCGTCAGTTTCGCGCTGGCGATTATCGCGAGCGTGCCGCTCTCGCGCGGAATGGCGCGCGCGGTTGGCATGGCGTTCATTCAAACGCCGCTGGACTTTGCGTACGCGTACAACGGGATCGCGTACTGGTTCGTGATCGTGATCGTCGTCGGCACGCTCGCAAGCATCGCGCCCGCGTTGAGCGCGGCGAATTTGAGCGTGCGGCAGAGTTTGAGTTACGAATAAACGACCGACGACGACCGACCGCAGACTGCCGCTCCTTCGACTACGCTGCGCTCCGCTCAGGATGCGGCGTCTGCTGTCTGCGATCGGCGGTCGATCTTGAAAGGAAGGTTACCCATGAAACGGCTTTTTGCATTTGCAAGTTTGCTCATCGCACTCGCGCTCGTCGCGTGCCAGAGCAGCGCGCCCGCCCCTTCGACTGCCGCTCAGGGTGCGCCTGCCGCGTCAAGCGAGGGCGATCTGGAAACGAAAGGATTCGTCGAAAGCGCGGACGGACGATTGCGCGTGATCGGCAAGAGTCAGTTGTTCGTCTCGCTCAAGTCGATGCGCGACGCGCCTGCCGCGCCAGCGGGCTGGGAATTCGTCGCGCCCGCGTTCGACGTGACCGCGCAGGATCGCCAGCGCCGTCCGATCCAGAAACTCGCCGCCGCGCTGCGACTGCGTTTCGACGTACCGACGAATCGCGCGGCGACAGTGATGGTATACAACGGCGCGAACTGGGAAATCGTGCCGAGCGAAATTGACGCGGACGGAGAATTGATCGCCGATGTGGAACACCTGACGCCGTACGTCGCCGCCGCGCCAAAATCGTCGCAAGCCGCGCCGAAAATCACGCCGCGCGCGACCGTCGTCACCGCGCCCGCGTCGTCGAGTGACGCACAAACCGCGCTGGAAAGCGCGGTCGCGACGGTCAAAGGCAAGAAATCGAAAGTAACCGGCGCGGCGGGCTACACCGGATCGCTTGCGGTTCCACTGCCGAATTATTTGCAGAGCGTCGTGGATACGATCAGCGTGAACGGCGTCGCGTATTATGGCTTGTACAACGCGGTCAACGAAGCGATCACCGCGCAAGCGAAAAGCGGCAGCGGCAGCCAAGGCGCGTTGACGTTGCTCGTCGAACCGAAGACCGCGATGCCTGCGAACGCGACCGACGCGCGCAACGCGCTCGCGTCAGTGTTCGCGGGTATTCCGGTCTCGACGATGACGCAAGCGCGCGCCGATTCGACCGCGTACGTTTTCTACGCGACGAGCGGCAACACCGCCTACGGCGCGGGGTACGTTTCGTACAACGGCTTGGTGTTGGCGTACGGAACGATGGGCAGCGGGGCGTGGCAGTCGCTTGTGCCCAAACAGTGAGGTGTGATCGGAAATAGACTTTATCGGAAATAATTTTGGACACTGATAAACACAGATGAACACAGATTGAAAATCTTGAGATCAGTGTTAATCGGTGTTAATCTGTGTCCAAATTCTTCGTGTTTCTTTGTGTCCTTCGTGGACGACGAATTTATTTGCGATCCGAATTTGACAATTTCGCGCGCGCGTGGTATAGTTTTGTCAGAATCAAACCAAAGACAGTGAACCGGACGAGTACCCGTCGGATCAAGCGCAGAGAGTCGCGGCAGTGCGGTGCGAGCGCGATGCGAGAGAGGACGGCGAATGGACCGGGGAGTCGCGGGCGGAACGATTTGCTAGTACGCCTTGCCGGAGTTGCCCCCGTTATCGCGGCAAAGAGGATTCAGGACTCGCGTCCGCGTCCTCAAAAAAGTGAGACTGGCTCAAATCCCTATCGTTTCATGATAGGGATTTTTTGTTGGGCAAATTTGCAAATTTGTCCAACGCCGGCTAACAAGGGTGGCACCACGGGCAATCGCTCGTCCCTGTGTGCGACGTTTTTCGTCGCGCGGGACGGGCGATTTCATTTTACAGTTCCTCTGAGTTCCCCAGAGTTCCTCCGGGAAACTCAGAGGAACTCTGGGGAACTACAGGAGATTGACATGAAAAAACGAATTTTGACCGGCGACCGACCAACCGGTCCACTGCACCTGGGACATTACGTCGGAACGTTGGCAAACCGCGTGCGCTTGCAGGACGAGTACGAAGTGTTTTTGCTGATCGCCGATTATCACGCGCTCACGCGCACGCAGGAAAAAGAACACATCGTCGCGACGCGCCAATTTTCGCGCGACCTCGTCTTGGATTACCTCGCGGTTGGAATGGATCCGGACAAGACGACGATCTACGTGCAGTCCGATGTGCCGAGCGTGTGCGAATTACACTTACTTTTTTCGATGCTCGTCACCACGCCGCGCCTCGACCGCGTGCCGACGCTCAAAGAAGTGATGGACGCGGAACACATCGAAAACCCGACGTACGGCTTGCTCGGTTATCCGGTGTTGCAAGCCGCCGACATTTTGCACGTCAAAGCGCATCTCGTCCCGGTCGGCAAGGATCAGGAATCGCACGTCGAAGTGACGCGCGAACTCGCGCGGCGATTCAACTTTTTGTACGGCGAGGTCTTTCCCGAACCGGACGCGCTGATCGGCGACGTGCCGACCTTGCCGGGCACCGATGGCAAAAGCAAAATGTCGAAATCGGTCGGCAACGCGATCTTTCTGTCGGACGACGCGAAAACGGTCGAACAAAAAGTGCGCGCGATGTACACCGATCCCACGCGCGTTCGCGCCGATATTCCCGCCGAACCCGAAGGCAACCCGGTCTTTGCGTATCACGACGCGTTCAATCCCGACAAAGCCGAAGTGGAAGACTTGAAAACGCGCTATCGCGCCGGCAAAGTCGGCGACGTGGAAGTGAAAAAGAAACTTGGCGCCGCGCTCAACGCGTTCCTCGATCCGATCCGTGAGCGCCGCGCGTACTACGCCGCGCGCCCGAAACTCTTGGACGAAATCCTCGCAGCGGGCGCAGCCAAAGTTCGCCCGATCTCGCAAGCGACGTTGAATGACGCGCGCGAGGCGATGGGGCTGGGAAAAATCAGTATTCAGTGAGCAGAGTTCAGTATTCAGTGACTCAGACTGAATACTGAACGCTGAATACTGAAAACTGGAGGGTGAAATGCTCTGAAGAGATCACGCAATCATACGGCTCGGAAAAAATAAAACAAGGAGAAGCCCAAATGGAACGCACCAAGTTTTTGCTCGACGAAAATGAAATGCCCAAGGCGTGGTACAACATCCAAGCCGATTTGCCCACACCACTGCCGCCGGTCATCCATCCCGGCACCGGTCAGCCCGTCGGTCCGCAAGACCTCGCGGTTCTGTTTCCGATGGAACTGATCAAACAAGAAGTCAGTCAGGAACGCTACATCGAAATTCCAGAACCGATCCAGGACGTGTACAAGTTGTTCCGTCCCTCGCCGTTGATTCGCGCGCGGCGGCTGGAAAAAGCGCTCGACACTCCGGCGCAGATCTATTTCAAGTACGAAGGCGTCTCGCCGGTCGGGTCGCACAAACTGAATACGGCTGTCGCGCAAGTGTACTACAACCAACTCGAAGGGACGAAACGCATCGCCACCGAGACCGGCGCGGGGCAGTGGGGTACCGCGCTCTCGTTTGCCTGCAACCTTTTCGGCATCGAGTGCAAAGTGTACATGGTGAAAATTTCGTACGAACAAAAACCGTACCGCCGGATCTTGATGGAGACGTACGGCGCGCAAGTCGTCGCGTCGCCGTCGACCGACACGCACGCGGGCGCCGCCGCGCTCGACGCCGATCCGGAATGCACCGGCTCGCTCGGTCTCGCGATCAGCGAAGCGGTTGAAGACGTGGCGACGCATCAGCCCAGCAGCAAGTACTCGCTCGGCTCGGTGCTGAATCACGTTTTGATGCACCAAACCGTGATCGGCTTGGAAGCGCAAAAGCAATTCGAAAAAGCCGGAGTCGAGCCGGACATTCTGATCGGCTGCGTCGGCGGCGGATCGAACTTTGGCGGATTCGCGCTGCCGTTCGTGCGCGAGAAAATCGTGAACAAGAAAAGGACGCGCATCATCGCGGTCGAGCCGACCGCCGCGCCGTCGTTGACCCAGGGTCCGTACGCGTTCGATTACGGCGACACGGCGAAGATGGCGCCCATCGTCAAAATGTACACGCTCGGTTCGTCGTTCATGCCGCCGTCCATTCACGCGGGCGGCTTGCGCTATCACGGCATGGCGCCGATCATCTCCGCGCTGTACGATCAGAAATACATCGAAGCGGTCGCGGTTCAGCAGAACGCGGTGTTCGAAGCCGGTGTGCAGTTTGCGCGCGCCGAAGGTATCTTGCCCGCGCCGGAATCGTCGCACGCGATCCGCGTCGCGATTGACGAAGCGCTTCAGTGCAAAGCGCGCGGCGAGAAAAAAGTGATCGCGTTCAATCTGAGCGGGCATGGACATTTCGACATGGGAGGATACGACGCGTACCTCCGTCACCAATTGCCGGACTATGAATATCCACGCGAAGCCATCGCCAAAGCCATTTCGCAATTACCCAAGGTCAGTGTTCCGTAACGATCGCGATCAGGACGCGGTCACCCCACGCCTCCCCATTTTGTCGCAACAAGGTTAACCGCAGAGAACGCAGAGGCGCAGAGAAAAAATAAACTCTGCGCTCTCTGCGTCTCTGCGGTTGGTTTGGGTAATTTTCGAAAGAGTCTTCCTTGACGCAATTGCCACTCTGCGTTACAATCCGCCCCGAAGGAAAATGATGGCAACCCCCAATCCGGTGATCGCCCGACAACTCCGCGATGCGCGCGCCGAACTCGAATGCGTGCGCGCGGAAAAACTCAAACTCTTTCCGCCGAATCCGCACCCGTTCGCGCAAGCCGATCGCTTTCCGCGCGAAGCGACGCCCGCGCAAATTCGTCAGCGCAACGAACTCGTCGCGCGCATCGAAGCGCTGGAACAACAGATCGAAGATCTCGAAGCCAAACTGTACGCGCCGTAAGGGCGAAGCATTTTTCGCATCGTGAGCGGAGCGCAGAGAAGTCGAACGACGAAAAATGCTTCGCCCCTAGAATCATGCCCAAGGAGGACTAATGAACAAAGTCGTTGCACTCGCACTCGCGCTCATTCTCGTTTCGTTTGCCGCCGCGTGTTCGTCCGCGCCAGCCACCCAGCCCGCGCCGACGATCCCTGCGACGCCGACGATCGCGCCAACCGAACCGCCTGCCAAAGTCGCGTTTGCCGTATCGCCGACGGCAACCGCAACGCCGCTTCCGCCGACGCCAACGCCGACCGTGCCAACCGCGACGCCTACCAACACGCCGACGATTGCGCCCACGCCCGCGCCGACAGTTCCGCCCGGACTGTACGTGACCAGTCTCCGCACCGATCCGAATCCGCCGTTGCGCGGCGCGGATCTGATTTTCTATCCGACTTTTTTGAACACGACCGGCACGCTGCAAAATTATCGTTGGAATGTTTTTCTTTATCGTCCCGATAATCTCACGACGCGTTTTGGCGAAGCCACGCGCACCGATACTTCGATCCCGGTCAATGGCGGCGAATTCAAATCCATCGCCGGGTGGAAAATTCCCGTCGGCGGTCCGTGCGAAAATTTTGTCGCGCGCGTCGTCTTTTTCGATCAGAACAACCAAGCCCAACCGTTCAACAAACCCGACGGCGCGATCTTTCAAAAAGACTTGACCGTTTGCGCGTTGATCGATCTGCCCAACTATCCAACGCCTTCGCCCGTCCCGCCCACGCCGACGATCACGCCGGGTCCCGGTTTGTACGTGATTGACATTCGCACTCAGCCCGATCCGCCGGTACGCAACGTCGAACTCAATTTCTTTGTGAACTTTGTCAACACGACCGGCAACATTCAAAATCAGCGCTGGGTTGTCTACATCTACCGCCCCGGCGAACCGAACGCGTTCGGTCAAACGACCGGCGCGACGACGACGTTCCTCAGCACGATCGGCGAAGCGCAATCCGCCGGATTCTGGCGATTGAGCGGCGGCGGTCCGTGCGAAAATTTTGTCGCGCGCGCCGCGTGGTTCAATCAAGATAACAAAGCCGTCTTCTTCACCACCTTCGACGGCAAGCCGTTCGAGAAAAACTTGACGGTGTGTCCGTGACAAAACGTAGGGGCGCAATTCAATTGCGCCCCTACGTTTTTCTATCGCGCATCAAACAACCGGTCGACCGCCTCGGCGAGTTCCGCCAGATTGGCGACCTCGTGGACGGCGTCGCAGTACGGATAGTACCGCAGCATGTCGCTGTCGCCTGTGCTCCACAAACGCGAGTTTTCGGGATTGAGCCAGATGATCCGCCGCGCGCGTTTTTTGATTTCCTGAAACGCGTCGAGCCGCGGATCGAGATAATTGTTGCGTCCGTCGCCCAAGAATATCACCGTCGTGCGATGATCCACCGTGTCGAGATGATCCTTGCAGAAATGCGCGAGCGAAAAACCCAGGTTCGTGTTGTAGTACCCCGGCGGATTGTCCGCCAGCACGCGCTCGACCGCGGTTTCGGGACGGTGCTCCGCAAATTCCGCGCTCACATCCGTGATGTCGTCAATGAAGACGAAACTGTGCGTGCTGTGAATTTGATCGTGCAATTCGTACACCATTCGCAGCATAAAATCCACGACGGGACGCACCGAGGTTGACACGTCGCAGATCAAAACGAGTTTCGGTTTCAAGTGCCGCCGTTTGTGTTTGAGTTCGATGGGCACGTTCGCATGGCGGAGATTCGCGCGGATCGTCCGCTTGGCGTCGAGCGTACCGCGCTTGCCGCGGCGTTGGCGCAGCGCGGCGCGCGAACGCAACTGCGCGGCGAGGCGGCGCACTTGGAGGCGCAGATCCGCGATCTCGTTCTCGCTGAGCGCGCTGAACGAACGCTGCATCAGATCGTTGGTGCGGAGCGGTTGGCGTTCGCGCGCGTCCTTCGCCGCGTTCTGCGCGATCTGCGCGCCGACGTACTGTTCGAATTGCTCTTCGAGCCGCCGCAGATTTTCCGCCGCGATTTGTCCGATGCGTTGCAGCGCCTCGCGGCTCATGCCCATTCGCTCCAAGCGGGCGATCAACTGCATCATCAACTGCTCGAACTCTTCGTCCATGCCGAGTTGGCGCAACATGCGGCGCGTGAGCCATTGCTGTTGGTACGGGTGACGCGCCATCGGCACGCCCGCGCGTTTGCCGAGCTGATCGAGTTCCTCGCGCGTGGGGTTCAATCCTTGGAGCAGGTACCGCATCAATTGGCGCAGTCTGTTTTCGTCGCCGAGCAGATCGCGTAGTCCGTTCTTGAGTATTTGCATTTCGTCGGGCGACAATTCGCGATTCGGATCGAACAGCGGCGGACCGCCGCTGCCGAAATAAACCGGAAAGAGCCGCTCGAATTCCGGCGCATCCGCCGCGTCTTTGACGAGTGTCGTCCGCAGCGCGGCGCGAAACAGATCGCGATTCTGCACACCGATTTCGTCTATCGCGCGGAACGCGTCCGCGCTTTCCGCCAGACTCACGCGCACGCCTGCCGCGCGCAAGCCCGCGATAAATTCCACGATTCGTTGATCCATCTTGACCTCACTCGGCGACAACTATACGCCGATTTTTCGTGTTGGTCAATGGGGCATCGTGAAAAACAAAGCAACCAGGTTTCTCAAAGGAACCTGGTTGCTGTGACGGCGGTGGATCAACGCGGAATGACGTCGAACAAGATTTTGCGCTGCGTCATTCTCCAAATGAGCAAAAGTGTCAGCGCCTGTAGCGTCGTGTTCAAAATTCCGAGAGTCGGTACAATCGGAAAGAATCGAAACCCGATCTGCGCGACGCCGACAAAAAAGATGTGGACGGTGTAACAATAGAGCGCGTTTTGTCCCAGGGGCATCAACAGCCAACCCAGTATCGTCCAGAGCGGTTTCCACGCCATCGTCACCGCGAGGTACGCGAATTGAAAAACGATGTAACTGGCGAACAATCTACCCGGCGCGAGCGCGCTCTTGGCGAACAATCCGCGCATCAGCGATTCGATATTCGCATCGGGAAAGACGCGCGCCAGGAGAATCGCGCCGGTATCAGAGAATCCAAGCAGCCAGAGGAAGAGCATTCCCATCAACAAAAAGTACTGCGTGCGCGGCAAGTGCTCCAGTTTCTTCGCGCACGCGTCGCGATGATATCCCAGCGCCATCGCGACGAAGAACAACATCTGCCATGCCGCCAGATTGAATGTCGAATTGCCGATGATGTTCCAGGGGAATTGCGCGCTTGCCGGAGCGATCTGAAAGTACGTCCACAGTCCGAACGACGCGCCGAGCAGGATATGCGTGCGTCGGTTGACCAACAACCACAACGCGCCCGCCGACAAAACCATCAAGAAAGTGTATAGCAGCATCACGTCGCTCAGATAAAACGTCTGTTGCAGCGTGACGACGTTGAAGAACCACAGCACTGGTTCGTCGATCCGCAAATCGTCTGCCCAGGGCAAAGCCAGCCAGCGCGAGAGGAGGGAGAAAGATAGAGTGAGAGCGATCGTCAATTTGTAGAGCGTGAACGCGCGCGCGAGCGATTTGATCTGCGCGCTCCGCAAGCCCTGTCGCCGCGCGATTCCGCCGTACACCATCCCGACGACCAAGCCGGAGATGAAGACGAACGCCTCCGCGCCGGAAACGTAGAACGCGTTGTTGCCGGTCAAGAGATACAGCCACGACGCGCCGCCAAAATGATCGACGATCATGATAAAGACGGCAAAGCCGCGTAGAAAATCGAGCCGGAGGTCGCGATGATCAGCGTTGGCATACGCCCAGTCCGAAAAAATCGCGCGGGGGAGCGCGGAGAGATTAGGAAATCTCCAAAGAGTCGTTCGCGGGATGGTGATTGCTTGTGCCATTGGCTTGTCCTCGTACCAGCGGAGGAAAAATTCAGTGGCGGCTCGGTCCGCTCGGCGCGCCCAATAAAAAACCTGCTCCTGCGAAATGGCAACAGAAACAGGTTAGCCCATTGAAACGCCCAAGGGTTTTCTGTTCGGCGGCTCGGCGGTCATGTCAAACCGATTTAGACCCGTAGCTTTGCGTCTCCGCCTTTCGGCGGGTTTGCCTTTATCGCAGAAATGCGTATTGAATTTTGATTACATTGTATCCAGGTCGCGTCAAACCGAAATAGGACTGGCGGGCTAGTACCGGAGAGCCAGACCAAGTAACTGCGCGGCTACGCGCGCGTCGTCGCGATTTGGACGATGTCGCGCAGGACCGCCGCGGCGGTTGGATAGGGATCCTCTTCTTCGATGGACGCGAAAATTGTGCCGTTGATGTCGGTGTGATAAATCACACCCATCGTCCCCGCACCGAGGCGTGCCAGCGGATGCGAATTGTCGAGCCAGGTCGGGCGTACGGTCAAGTTGTAATCTTTGCCGATCCGTTCGGCGAGCGCGATCAATTTGATCGTCTGCCGATGTTCGGTTGCGGTAGCGATGTCGGTGGGCGTGATCTTGCGGATTCCCTCGACGGTCACATCTTTCAATTTCGTCGGACGCCGCAGCACGGCATTCGCGATGATCACCAATTTATTCGCCGCGTCCCAACCGTCAACGTCGAGCGTTGGGTCCGCTTCCGCCATCCCGATGTCTTGCGCGTGCTTCAATGCGTCGGCGTACGATTGCCCTTCTGCCATCCGCGACAAGATGTAATTCGTCGTGCCATTCACGACGCCCTCAAATTTCTCGATGCTGGCGACGCCCAGGTCGCGCGTTCCGATATTCAGCGTGGGCAACCCGCCGGTGACGGCGGCGCTGTGCAGCAAGTGCGCGTCATTTTGTTGCGCGAGCGCGGCAAGTTCGGAATATGCCAGGACGAGCGGTCCCTTGTTCGCGGTGACGACGGGCATTTTGCGCGCGAGCGCGTCGCGGATCACGCTCAACCCCGGCTCGCCGTCGGTCAGGTTCGTCGGCGTCAACTCGACCACGATGTCTGTTGCGACGGTGCGCACCATTTCCAACGGCGGCATTTCGACGCGCGCGCCGGTTGGATACGCCGCGATGCCGCGCTTGGCTCGTTTGAGTTCCAGAATCTTGGCGAGATCCAGTCCCACGCCATTTTCCGCGCCGCCCGTCGAATCGCACACGCCGACAACGCTCAGTTCGAGATCCAAGCGCGTGCGAAGCGTGTCGCGTTTCAACTGTATCAACTCGAGCAGTCGCTGCCCGACATTTCCCAATCCGACGATAGCCAGCCGTACTCTGCGCATGCGCACTCTCCTGATATAGTGAACAGTGTACAGTAAACAGTGAACAGTCGCATCGCTGGCGACTGTTCACTGTTTACTGTTTACTAGAATAAGCGGCTCCAGATGCTTTTGCGCGCTTCCGATTCCACGCGCGCTAGACGTTGTTCGAGCATCAGGCGGTAGTCGGCGTCCCGCTTGCGCGCTTCGGCGAGTTCCTGTTCCAGGTGCTGCATCCGTTCGCGCAATTTCATGTTCTCTTCTTTCAAGTTGAAATTGTCTTGGATGATCACGCCTTGCAGATTGCGATTGACCTGCAAACTGTTTTGAATTGCCTGCTGATTTTCGATCATCGCGCGCAATGTATCGGTCAGCACGACGAATCCGGCGGACTGCGCGCCGTCGCGCGTCGCGAGCGCGGACGACGGCGCCGCCGTCTCGCCGCGCCCTTCGGCGTGCAGTTGTTCGATCACTTCTTCCGTGCTCGCTCCGCCCGCCAATTGATCCTTGACGCGGCGCAAAACGCCCAGGTCTTCATCGGCGAACCGCCGATTCGAGCCATCCCCGCTGACGGGACCGGAGGGCGAGAGGAACGGCGCAAAATCTTTGGTCCAGCGCTTGAGCGTATTGACCGAGACGTTCAATTCGGTTGCGGTCTGTTGAAACGTTTTTAACGTGTCAGTCATCCTACCACCTTCTAAAGAATTTCGTTAGTGCGGTTCGTCGTCCGAGACGCGCCGATACGATCCTTCGATCACATTCTCGTCCGGCGAAGACGGCGCGCCCGGGGACGCAATTGCGCGGCGGTGTTCGGCGACGATCTTGTGCGGACACAGTTCGATGAACAGCGCAAGCGCGAGCGCGATAATTCCGAGATCGTCCAGTTGACCAAAGCCGAGAATCAGATCGGGCATCAAATCGATCGGGGAAAGCACATAGAGAATCGCGGCGGGGACAATCAATTTCGGAAACAAAGAGACGCGCGCATCCTTGAGCAAGCGCCAGACCAATTGCAGCGTTCGCACGAACTGCGCCAGCGCGCCCACCTTGTCTTGCGCGACAACGGGTTTGCGTTGTTCACTCATTCAAACCTCGAACGTATTCTACCACGCCTTGCCGATTTTGCAAAATGCGAATTTTGTCGGGTTGCACTGTTCTGTGCTATAATCGCGATGAAAGAGAGGAAAGTGTGCGGCGTTCGTTTTGGCTCTTTACAATTCTGTGGAGCGCGGTCATGCTCGTGGGCGTGGTCGCCGCCGATCCGCCCCAACCGCAAATCACTTCGACGCGACGACCTATCATCGGCGCGTGGCTGCGGAGCGGCACGCGCGATCCGCTGCGTCAACTCGTCGTCATCGTCGCGACGCGGTTCAAATCGTACAACGAGATCAGCGCGTTCAGTTACACCGTCGAACGCGACGGCTCGCTCACCGCGAACGATCCCGTCAGCGACGGCGTGCTGATCGATTTC
The DNA here is from genome assembly GCA_020723345.1 of Candidatus Aquidulcis sp. Lineage (GTDB taxonomy): Bacteria > Chloroflexota > Anaerolineae > UBA4142 > UBA4142 > VGOB01. The sequence goes on from DYJA01000085.1 coordinate 16,110, forward strand.
GCGCGCGCGAACAATATCCGCGTCGTGCCCACCGTGTCGAGCACCTGGGACTCGACGCACATCGTCACCATTTTGAAAAGCCCCACGCTGCGCGCGCGGCACATCGAAGCGATCATGCAGATCGCGCGCTCGCCGCTGATCGATGGCATCGATATTGATTACGAAAATTTGCCGCCGTCGTCGCGCCAAGCGTTCACCGATTTTATCACGCAACTCGCGTTTCACATTCACAACGAAGGGAAAACGTTGAGCGTCACGGTGATGCCCAAAGTGCGCGAGAACGATGGCAGCACGTTTGCCGCCGTTTACGATTACGTCGCGCTCGGACAGGTCGCCGATCAGATTCGCGTGATGGCGTACGAGTACCACGGGAAGAACGGCGGTCCCGCGCCGAACGCGCCGATTTGGTGGGTCCGCCAAGTGATGTCGTACACCGTCAGCGTCGTGCCGAGCGAAAAAGCGATCATGGGTATTCATCTGTACGCGTACGATTGGGGCGGCAGCGAAACGACGGCGATGTGGTGGGGCGATGTCCAGGCGTTGAAAGAAAAACACGGCGGCGTCGATCGCTATATCGAAACGGATGAGCGCGGCACCGTCGGCGAAATCGAAATGACGTACACGATCACGCGCAGCCCGTTGTGTCCGCTCGCGTTTTTTGATTGCGCGCCATACTCGCGCGAGAAACACACCGTTTATTATGTGGACGCGCGTTACGTTGCCGAGGCGTGGAAAATTTTGAAAGAGTTGCAACTTGGCGGATTGGTGATGTGGCGACCCGGCGGCGAAGACCCCGCGATTTGGGACGTGTTTAATTGAAAGAGACCTTCCAGGTTTCCGAAACCTGGAAGGTCTCTCGTTTATTGTCACTCCACCACTTGCACGAGATTGCTTGCTGCAATGCTCGGATCCGTCGTGAGCAATGGAAGACCCAGCGCGCGGGCTGTCGCCGCGATAATGCGATCGGGCATTTCAGGTATGGCGGCGGGACCAAAATCTTTCAACGCGCGGACGACTGCCATGTCCAGAGGTACCACGCAGATGCTCGCATTCGCATCCTCTGACGTCTCCATCACTTGAACAAGATTCTGCTCGGACACGCGTTGCCGCTGTGCCAGAAAAATGGTCTCCACCAAAACGATGCTTGGCACAAGGATTTGGGCGCGACCTTCCTTGGCTTCCTCGAAAAATTTTCGAGCGTTACGGGAAAGGCGGCGGTCCCGCGTGATGAACCAGAGAAGGCAATGGGTATCAGTTACGTAGCGTTTCACGGTTATCCGCCCTCGAACTTTTTCCACATTTCCCGTCGCGCTTCGGCAATGAGCTCGGGCGTAAAGTCGTACCCTTTCAAGAGGCCGTCGAGTTTGACGATCTGTTGTGTGGAAAGCCGCTGCGTCTTCTTCGTCGAACGCTTCGTCGCGGTTTGCGCCTTGAATCGAAGGAACTCGACGAATTTCGCGAGTTCAGCTAGATTTTCTTCAGGCAAGTCCTGAATCTGTTTGTAGATTTTCTGCGCTAGCGCAGCCGAATGAGTCATCTTCCACCTTCCTCACGCAGCTGGTGTTTTGGCAGCCGCGTCATTCGATCAGAATTATAGCACTGACCTGCCGCCTTAGCAATTCAAGATCCATCCGCTTCCATTCCTGATAATAGATCTCGAATCTTAGGTGGAATCGGTACCGGGCGCCACTCGCTGTTCACGTTCAAATGTTTCGTCCAACCCGTACACAACATCTGCTTGGTTTCCGCGTTGACGATCTCATAACCAATCGTCAGCGCGCGACTTTGGACTTCCTTTAGCCAGGCGCGCACAGTTACCCTATCGCCGTAACGCGCGGGCGCGAGATAGCGCGCGTTCGCTTCGACGACGGGCCAATTCAAGCCGCGCGCTTCCACGTCGCGATGATAATCGCGTCCCTGTTGCCAGAACCATTCGCCGCGTCCATGCTCGAACCAAACGAGATAATTCGCGTGGTAGACGACGCCGCTCGCGTCCGTCTCTGCGTAGCGCACGCGGAAAGTTGTTTCGATTACTTTTGCCATTCTTATCCTCGTTCGACCGCCGACTGTCTCACCGTCCCACTGTCTCACTGAATTGTGATCGTCGTTACGCCGATTGTTTCTTCCAACTCCGCGCCATATTCCAATCGTACGCGATTCATCCTCGACTTGATCGCGGACGCGGGCAAAATGACGCGATGGTCTTGCCACTCGCCCGTCAACGTGATCTCGCCGACGCGCGCGTCGTTCAACCAGACGACGACGCGCTGCGGCGATTCCGCGCGCGCGTGGAGTGTCATTGCGAGCGGCGCATCCTTCGACTCCGCTGCCCCTTCGACTTCGCTCAGGGCACGGCTTCGCTCAGGACGCGCGACAAAATAAATCTCCGATTGCGCGCCGCGCGTCCAGACATAGTTGAATTTCCCTTGCCAATTCGCCTGCGGATACTCGAACTGCCAACCGCGCCCCGCGTACATCTGTCCGACCAATTCGCGCAAGTCAATCTGCACTTTGTCCGACGCGTCTGCCGCGCGCGGAATTTCGTACGCGACGGTATTGCCCTCGTCGGCGAACACGCGCGCGGCGAGGACGTCGCGCAGGTACGCGTCAATCGCGCGCGCCTGCTCGGGGGTGAGCAAATCGCGGTGCATTATCGCATATCGCAAATTGTAAAAGCGCACGATGTCGTCGCGCGCGTGTTTGTCTTCCGCGATTTCCTCCGCGGCCAGTGCGTCTTTCTGCGCGCCTTCGAGCGCGCGCAGCGACCGCACGACAATCGGGATGCCGCGCGTGCCGAAATATTCCGCGACGCCCGGCGCGATGCGGTTGGTGTATGCGCGCAAGATGCGCTTGCCGTGGATCGCTTGGTACATTTCCGTCGTCGCGGCGTAACGCCAGTTGAACGTCGGAATTTCGAGAATTGTGAAATCGCCCGGCACGCGCGCGATTTGTTCGTACGCGCGTGGAATTTCGATTCGCTGGATCGGATATGGCAGCGCGGCAAACTCAAGCAGAATGAGAACGGGCAACAGCAAAAGCGAGATACGTGCTGCGTGCTGCGTGAGAGGCGATTTGGATACTGAATACTGAACACTGAATTTTCTCAGCCGTTTCTGCAGATCGTCGATCGCCATCGCCGCCAGCATCGCGAGCGCGAACATCACGACAATGCCGTACCGCATCGGAATGCGAATGTGATTGACGATGGGGATTTCGTGGAGCGCGAGGTACGGCAGCGGAATATTCGTGTCGCGTCCGAAAATGTGAAGTGATGGTCCCAGCGCGAACAATCCGAAAAGCGTCGCCGCGAAAAACCAAAAGCGCGCTTGTTTCCATCGGCGCAGCGTTGCGTACGCGGCGAGCGCGAGCACGATGTAGCCGACGAATGCCTGGCGGTCAGGCGAAAGCGCGCTTCCGTCGCCGGGGGTCGTCGGCGCGTTGACGCTCGCGATTTTGATCGGCGTGTTTGGAAAAAACGTGCTGCGCGCGTTTGGCACAAAGAAGGAAAGCAAATCGTACGAGCGATCGGCGGAGTAACTGAGCGGAAAGACGCGGATATAGTTGCCGCCTTCTTGCGCGAAATCATTCGCGAGGATGGCGAGCATCGGCGCGACGACGAGGAGCGAGACGAGCGCGATGAGAATGGTTAGTTTCGTAGTCGCGACTTTAGTCGCTGCTCCAGTAGCGACTAAAGTCGCGACTACGAACGCGAAATACAATCCTGTGAACAAGATCAGAAACGCCGCGATCTGAAAATCAATGTACGCGTTCAACCCCAGCAGTACGCCTGCAATCACCGCGTCGCGCCGCGAGCGACCGCGCAGCGCGCGAATCAAAAACAACGCGTAGAACGGAACGAGTTCCGTGTTGAACAGATTGAAAAATGACAAACCGTAGCCAAGTCGCAGCGGCGCAAACGCAAATACCAAACCGGCAACGAACGGCGCGAGCGGTGAAGGGCGCGTGATGCGTGATGCGTGTTGCGTGACAAACTTGAACAACAGAAAAGTTTGAAACGGTGGCAGTGAACTCGCGTTGAATTTGTCATTTGTCATTTGTAATTTGTCATTACGAATGACATCTTCCGCGAGTAGAAACATTCCCCATGCTGTTACCACCGTCGCCGCGATGTGCAAAATATTGTGCGTGACGATCAAGCCGAATAAATATTGCAGCGGAATCGAAATGAACGCGATGAGCGACACCGCCCACAGCACTTGCGTCGCGCCGCCGAGCGGATAGAAAACGTAATCGGTGTGAAATGGATTGACGCGCAAGTCCACGAGCGCGGTCTTCATCCAACCGAGCGCCCACACGAAACTCCCCGCGTCACCTTCCACGCCGGGAATTGCCGTCGCGAAATTCAGCGCGAGCGGAAACGTCATCGCGAGCGCGATGACTATGTATGCAATTATTATGATGAAATGCCTACGCCATTCACGCATCACGTTTCACGCAACACTCATCACACATGCACGTCTGCCAACACCATCAGCGCGCGAAACGCGTTGTACAGCACCGCGTAATCTTCGTGCGTGAATTCGACGACACGCGGCGCGACGAGTTTGACGTTCGGCATCAGCAGACAGCGATCCGCTTGCGACGAACGCGCGAGCGCGAGCCGCAGCGTGATCGGCGATTTGAATGTGAACGGCGCGCGTTTCTTTCGCGAAGCGAGCGCGCGCGCGGCGGCATCGCGGATCAACGCATGCGCTTTGGTCGGATGCAGATTTTTCGCGGCGGCGCGTCCCAACGCTTCTTTCACGGCGACGGTTTCCAAATCCGCGCCGAGCAGTTCTTTCGCCTGCGCGCACGTTGTCTGATCGCCTGTGACGAGCGCGACCGCAACGCCGAAATATCCGGCGAGCGCGGCGTTCAATCCCGTTTCGCCAACTTCGACGTTGTTCAGCCAAGCGTTTTGAAGAATGGTGGGACCATTCCAAGTATGATCGAGATTGGCGAACGATGTGGCGGCGCGCGCGTGATAGCCCGTGAAGAACACCGCGTCGTACGTGCGATCGATTCCCGCCATCATCGAGAATTGTTTCGTCGCGCCGCTCAACAAAATCGCGTCGGGATGCAACTCCTCGATCAAAATATTTCGCATCCCGCCGTGCGAATCGTTGACGAGCAGCTCGGTCGCGCCGCCTTGAAGCGCGCCTTCAACTGCTGCGTTCACTTCTGCCGTCATCAACTTGCGACCGCGTTGATATTCGGGATGCGACGAATCAGTTTGATCGGAGTGGACGATGCCGCCCACGCCTTCCATGTCCGCCGAGATGTAGATTTTCATTCAACCTCCAAAAGGATGAAGGATGAGGGATGAGGGATGAAGATTTTTCATCCTTCATCCTTCATCCTTCTGCCTTCGTTTTGTGGCAATCCAACGATCAACGCGATCGGTCCGAGCGCGAGCAGCCACATCGCCCACTGCAAACCGAAAATGTCCGCGACGCGTCCGACGATCAGCGGTACGAACACGCTCGACACGTTGCCGAGCGATGTGACCGCGACGATCATCCCCGATTGCCCCGGCAAGATCGCGTACGTTCTGCCGCGCAAAATCGGATACCAGCCCGCGGTCGAGAAACTGACGAGCGCGAGGAGCACGTACTTGAGCCACGCGTTCGGCGCGAGCAGCAGCGCGATGTACGCCGCAAGCACGATCACCGCGCTGACGCGCAAGACGCGCAAGCCATCAACTTTTTCCAATGCAGGCACAAGCAGCGCGCTGCCGATCAATCCCGCCATCGTGAACACCGCGACCGCGCCGCTCGCCGCGCCCAAGTCAACGCCGACGACATCGTGAAAGTACAGTCCCGTGACTTCGAGTAATTTGTCGAGCATCAAGTCAGACAATTCGGTGACGATGACCCAGCGCAGTAATTCGCGATTGCGGAGCGCGGCGAGCAAATCGATAAACATCGCGCGCGGCGACGCGCGTTTCTCCGCGCCCGCGTGCGAATCGAAACGCTGTCGCAGCAATAGCGCGGTGTAAATTCCCGCAACGCCCGCGAGCGACAAATACAACCCGCGCCAGCCGTAGCCGAGATAAAATAGTGCGGTGATGAGCAGCGGCGCGATTGTCACGCCAATCGCGCCCAGCAGCGTCCAGCGTGCCATCGTTTGTTCCGCGCGCGCCGGATCGCGATCAATCAGCGTCGCTTGCGCGAGATTGACGTACGCGCCGCTCGCGACGTACAGAATGCAAAACGCGAACAGAATGATCCAGAACGATTGTCCCGCGCCAACCAGAAACAAACCGAGCGCGGTTGCGACAATGCCGCCGATGACGAGCGCGCGACGATGACGCGTGTCCGCCAGCAAACCGATGAACGGCTCGCCGACGATGCCGACGAGACCTGGGATCGTCAACAGCAAACCGATTTCGGTATAGTTCAGTGCGAGATCGATTTTGAGGTACGGCAGAATCGCGCCTTGCAAACCGTAAATCAGTTCGTCGAGCAGTTCGACGCCGTACAGTACGGCGACGAACAACAGCGCGCGATATCGCGCCGCAATGTGGGCAAACCAATTCTTCACTCAGTAAAACATCTCTCCACCTCGTAGATCGTTTGGATTATGAAATCCGCGCTCTCTTTGCCTTCCGTTCCGTGGCGACGGTTGCCGCCATCGAGCCACACCGTTTTCATTCCGAGTTTTTTCGCCGGAACGAGATTGCGCGCGGTGTCCTCGACGATCAAACATTCTTCCGCGCGCACCGGCAGCGCGGCGATCACTTTGTCGTACGCCGTTTGCGCGGGCTTGCTTTGATACGCGATAAAATTGATGTCGAAAATCTCGGCGAAATGTTGCTCGATGCCGACGACGCGCAAGACGCGCCGCGCATAATCAGCGGGCGCGTTCGTGAAAATCGTTTTCGTCTGCGGCAAACGCGCAAGCAGCGCGTCGAGCCGCGCGTCGGCTTGCAAATATTTTTCGACGCGAACGTCGTGGACGTAATCCAAGAAATCTTGCGGATCAATTTGCCGCTCGATGTACAAGCCGCGCAGCGTCGTGCCGTAGCGCGCCCAATAATCTTGCCGCTGCCGATCCACATCGTCGGCGGGCACGCCCAGCCGCGTGATCATCCACGCGCTCATCCGCGCGCTGATCTCGTGCATCATCCCAGCGGAGGTCGGGTAAAGTGTGTCGTCGAGATCGAAAAGAATGTAGCGAATCATAGTTCAGTGTTCAGTATCCAGTATGCAGTGTTCAGTCTCACTGAATACTGAACACTGCATACTGCTCACTGGGTTTCTCCCCGCGCCGCAAAATAAATTCCCGCCAAAATCATCGCGCCGCCGATCAACTTGATCGGGGAGGGAACTTGCGCGAGGATCGGAATCGCGAGTACTGTCGCGCCAATCGGTTCGGCGAGCAGCGTGACGGTGACGAAGGTTGCCGAGACGTACTTGAGCGCCCAGTTGTACGACGTGTGACCGATGAGTTGCGGTCCCGCCGCGAGCAGCGCGATCAATAAATATCCCGCGAGCGAATAGCCGAACAAATTCGCGCCCATCGCGATTGCCATCGCGAGTAAAACAATTGCGGCAGTCGTGTACACCAAGCCGATGTACGCGAGCAGCGACAATTGTTTCCGCAAGCGCCGCCCGATCAGCAAATAGCCCGACACCGCGACCGCGCCCGCGAGCGCGAGCGCGTCGCCGAGCAATGATTCCGCGCCTGCCGTGCCCAGATCGGTCAAGCCGATCAGCGCGCCGCCGATACCTGCGACGACGATGCCGATCACCGTGCCGCGCCGCAACGATTCGCGCAGCAGCAGCACCGACGCGAGTCCGACGAACAGCGGGTTCGTGCTGACGAAGACGACCGAACTCATCACCGACGTGTAATCGAGCGAACTGATCCAGAACGCGAAATGCAGCGCGAGCGAAACGCCCGAGACAAGCGCGAGCGCGAAATCGCGCGGCGCGAGTTTCGCCCACTCGCCGCGCGCGCGCCTCCACGCGAACGGCGCGAGCGCGAGCGATGCGAACGTGAGGCGCAGCGCGGCAATTGCCACCGCAGGCACGCCTTCCGCGCGCGCGAACAAAATAATGATCGACGAAGACGAGACCGCGAGAATGCCAAGAGCCAGAACAAAGTAGGGACGTATCATATTTTTGATTTTCGATTCGTCTGACGTTTCGGCGCTCAATCGAAAAGACCACCGAATGAATTCGGCGTCTCAACAAGGTGAAAATCCGATAAATCGGATTGGCGAGCGACATGCAACACGTTTCAACGTGTTTTCACCTCGTTGAGCCATCGAATTTATTCGATGGCGGGCGAGCGCACGCAAAGACCGCCGAATGAATTCGGCGTCTCAACAAGGTGAAAATCCGATAAATCGGATTGGCGAGCGACATGCAACACGTTTCAACGTGTTTTCACCTCGTTGAGCCATCGAATTTATTCGATGGCGGGCGAGCGCACTTGATGCTCAACCAGTATCATGCTAAAATATAGATGAATCGGGTGGTCTGTTGATTTCTCGGCACCCCACCGAGATGTAGGCAGACAGCAGAGCGCAGTTTCAAAAGCGCCCCCCCGATTTTGTTTTCTTCACCCCAATATCTCTCTCAACAACTCCATATCAATATTTCCCCCACTCAAGACAACAGCCACTTTCCCGCCGCGCAAATCGATCGCGCGCGCGAGCAGCGCGGCAACGCCGACCGCGCCCGATCCTTCGACGATGAGTTGATCGGTTTCCGCGAGCGCGCGAATCGCGCCGCGCACGTCGTCTTCCGCGACGATTACCACGTCGTCAATCAGTCTTTGCTTTGCCGCGTCGAACACCATTTTGCCGATGCCACCCGCAAGTCCTTCGCAGATCGTCGGACCGTGCGCGTATTCTTCGTAGCACTTGTCATCGCGCAGCGAATCGCGCAGCGCGGGCGACGCGTCGGTTTGAATGCCGACGATGCGCGTTTTCGGCGCGATCGTTTTCGCGGCAAGCGCGATCCCCGTAGTCATTCCGCCGCCGCCGACGGGCACGAGAATCGCGTCGAGGTTCGGCAAATCGTCCAGAATCTCCAAGCCGATGGTGCCTTGTCCCGCGACGGTGCGCGGATCGTCGTACGCGTGAACGAACGTCGCGCCGGTCTCGCGCGCGAACGCATCCGCGGCGCGCTGCGCGTCGTCAAATGTTTCGCCGACTTGCCGTACCGCGACGGGAAATTCGCGCAGTTTGGCAAGTTTCGTGCGCGGCGCGGTGCGCGGCACAAAGATCGTCGCGGACGCAACGTTCAGCGCGCGGGCGGCGTACCCCACGCCGAGCGCGTGATTCCCTGCGCTCGCGGTGACGATGCCGCGCGCGCGTTCGCCATCCGTCATTTGCGCCATGCGATTGAGCGCGCCGCGCAGTTTGAACGAGCCGGTGATCTGCCAATTTTCGAGTTTGAGATAAACGGACGCGCCGACGCGTTCGCTCAACAAAAACGACGCGCGGAGCGGTGTGCGAAGAACATAAGGAGCAATCGTGTTGCGCGCGTGGAGAAGATCTGGGAGCGCAATCATCACGGCGCATTGTAACTGATGTTCGGGTAATTTCAAAATTCGGCATGGTTCAAAAACCTGAAAAGTTAGATTGACACTTTTGATGCCAGACCGA